>CALATP010000001.1 GCA_937891845.1 uncultured Porphyromonadaceae bacterium
GCGAAGGGGTTCTACCATCTTGATTTTCCAAGATTCTGCAAATGGTAATTCCATAATTATTATTTTTGGTTTATGATTAATTAATTTTTTGTATGATTGCTTACAAACTGAAATTAAGGTCTTTACTCGGTGTGTTTTTCCGATTGGTTTAACACTGCAAAGGTAGTCAATTCTTGCGAAAGAAACACCTCTTTTAACAATTTATTTTAATAAATAAAATTTATATAATATAAAAGCACAGCTACCAAAGCAGCTGTGCTATTCTTATTCTTTAAATTCGTCAAAAATATTTTCTTCGTACACATTGTCCTCTTCCTTGGCGTGACTGGCGTGCCAAACTTGTGCCAAGAACGGATTGTGTCGTGCTTCTCGGTCATATTGCCAAGGCATCGGGAAGCAATCGGGGCACCAGTGACCTCCCAATAACACCAACGCCGGACTGGCTTGAAAACGATGACCATCGAAACACTCCCATTCCAACGGTGTATATGCATCGCCCACTGTCATCGTCTCTGATATACATTTTCCTCCACGCCACATCGCGGCTCGCTGCATATCCTCTATATTCCACTCACTCATAGGTTTAGACTCATCATATCCGTGATTGAGCATCGTTGGTGTTTCACTAGGTCGAGATAGGTCGGTATGCTCCCAGTCGGGTAGTTTTTCCCACGCTTCTCGCGAACCGAAATATGCCGATATTCGTTGTTCGTTGTTATCTTTCAACCAGCTCATTGTACCAAACGGACGCATACGTGTGAGCAATCCCATTCCCCACTTGATAATACCGGCCGGCACAATCTTGGCAAGCGAGAAGAATGACGGAAGTTGCTTACGCAACGAATCGAAATACTCCTCAACAGGAATATTGGCACGGAAGTGCAGATAATCCTCCAAAATATCGGCATCGCTGAACCAATAACCGTGGAAGTTGCGAGTGGCAAACCAATTGCGCTCAAAAACTTTCTCGGGCGGAGGACAAGAGAGGGCTTTGAGTAATAATGCCTCAAACTCATACAAGGTAAGACGATAATTCTCACCACTACTTATGTTATAAAATCGACGCCAGAAGTGTTCGGGCAATTCTGTGTCACAAATTCGCGCCATAAGACGACCGGAGTCCTCTTTTGTTGCCCACTCCAACACACCATCGACCGGTACGTGGAAAGTAATGGGGTCAGCACCATTGAGTATCAACTCGGGGTATAAAATACCTGTTTGGCGCAAGCTCACCCAATGTTTCAATCCCGACTCGGCAAAGACGCGCTCGGCCAAGCACTTTGACATTGCATAGTGGTCATAAACACTCACATTGATAGGGTCGCCCGTACGTCCCCAATGCACCGGAGGACAACGATGTCCTGTTTGTGCAACACTACCAATATATACAGTACGTATATCATCGGCATTGGGTTGAGCCTTCACAGCCCGTACTACATTTTCGGCCGCCGTTACATTCACATACAAGGTACGTTGCGGATATTTATCGGCCTTGGGCGAAACCATACCTCCTATATGGAATACATAATCGGCACCGGTTACACCGTTCAAGACATCTTCATAATTGGTCAAATTACCCCATACGATACGTATTTGCGACATCGACTCATAGGGGCGCATTTTTTTCTTATTTTTAGATGATGGACGCACCAACAAGGTAATATCTAAGTTGGGTATCTTTACCAACTCTGCCAATGTTGCCGATCCCATCACACCGGTTGCTCCGGTAAGAAATACTCTTTTATTCATAATTGTACATAATCATTTTTACCTTTTAAGCTCTAAAGGCTCAAAGTATGGCGTAAAGGTACAAATATTTTCTATAATAGACAATTATACACCATTTTTTACTATCGGGCGCACATCTGGCTTTTTCTTTCGTTTCTTTATTATATCTTTGCGGTAAAGTGCATACTTGTATAATACGTTCGGGCTATTATAAGCACAGTACACAAGTACAACAGAATATATTACTTGATTATAAAAACAAACCTATATACACACTAACAACTATGACACACACTAACAAATGGTTCCTCATACTAGGTTTTATGTGGGCTATTATAACTTCGAGCTGCTCAACAAATGAAGGATTTACAGACAGCCAAGTTTTTATACAAGATTTTGAACTTCGTAGTGAAATGCTCAAGGAGACTCCCTATCTCGATATATTCGATAGAGAACTCTCTACCGAGCAACGTCAGGCATTGCAATTTCTATATGCCTATATGCCCTTGCCCGATATCACCGACTACTCGGGTGAGTTTCATCTGATGAATGTAGATTATGCTCTACGCACCCGTGTCGAAATGCCTTGGGGAAAAACTGTCCCCGACCGTGAGTTCCTGCACTTTGTATTACCTCCGCGAGTCAATAACGAAAACTTGGATGAGTGCCGACAAGTATTCTTTGATGAGCTCAAAGAGCGTGTTTCGGGACTATCTATGTATGATGCCGCATTGGAGGTAAATCACTGGTGTCACGAGAAAGTTACATACACCCCATCCGATGCTCGTACAAGTTCACCTCTGGCTACCATACGCACTGCACACGGCCGTTGTGGTGAAGAGTCCACATTCACAGTTTCGGCTTTACGTGCGGTTGGTATTCCGGCTCGACAAGTATACACTCCCCGTTGGGCTCATACCGATGACAATCACGCTTGGGTAGAGGCGTGGATTGATGGCAAGTGGTATTTCTTGGGTGCTTGCGAACCCGAACCCGTCCTCAACCTCGGATGGTTCAACGCTCCGGCTTCTCGCGGTATGCTTATGCACACCAATGTTTTCGGCAAATATAACGGTAGCGAAGAGATTGTAGGTCGCAATGCCTGCTATACCGAAATAAATGTCACTCCCAACTACGCACCTACTGCCACTACAACAGTAAAAGTTGTAGACACAAACGGTAATCCGGTACAAGCCATTGTAGAATTTAAGATTTATAACTATGCCGAAATCTATTCTGCGGCAACAAAATTGTGTGATACGAATGGTACAACATCACTTACTACCGGTTATGGCGATATGGTTGTATGGGCTTCTAAAGATGGAATGTTTGGCTTCGTTAAAGTTACCGCCGGAAAAGACAACAATATCGAAATCGTATTGGATAAAACTACCGGCTATCAAGCCTCACTGACAATGGATATAGTACCTCCCACCGAACGTAATACCACTCCCGAACTCACCGACGAACAAATAGAACAAAATAAAGCACGATTTGTGTACGAAGACTCTATTCGTAACGCATACGTTGCCACATTCCCTTCCCAAGAGGAAGCCACAGCTCTGGCTCGGGAGTTAAATACAAATGAAGAGCTTACTGTGACTCTTATCAAGCAATCGAGAGGCAATCACGCCACCATCACCGAGTTCCTTACCAATTGCCCGACCGAGAAACGCGACAGAGTTATCAACGTACTTTTTGAGATGTCGGAAAAAGACCGTCGCGATGTCTCGCTCGACGTTCTCAACGACCACTGTCAGGCGTGGATAACATCTATCAACGACAATAAATACTACTATAGTTATGTTCTCAACCCCCGTGTCAGCAACGAGATGCTCACGCCATACCGTTCATTCTTTGCATCGGTTATCACCCCGGAAGAAGCAACCAACTATCGAAACAATCCCGAAGAATGGGTAGAGTGGTGTCGCAATAATATAAAAGTAGACAATCAATGGAATCCACGCAGTTTCTGTATGTCACCTCGCGGTGTATGGGAAATGCGCACTACCGATGCTCACTCAAGAGATATTTTCTTTGTAGCCGCAGCACGCAGTATGGAGATACCTGCAAGAATTGACGAAGTGACAGGAAAGACACAATACCTCATCGATGGCCAACAATGGAGAGATGTCAACTTTGAAGAGGAGAACGAAGCTTCTACTGCACCTACCGGCATTCTTGCAGCTCAATACACTCCCACACGTTTCCTCGACAATCCTCGCTACTATTCACACTTCTCTATTTCACGCATTGTCGACGGCCGTCTGATTCTTCAAAACTACCCCGAATCGGCTACTTGGGACAACTTGCTACGCAAGGGTACAGCTATTGATGCAGGCCACTATATGCTGATGACCGGCACACGTATGGCCGACGGCAGTGTAATGGCAACACTAGAGTTTATACAAGTACCGGAAGATAGCATTACCAACACCACTCTTACAATGCGTCAAAACGAAAACGAACTACAAGTAATAGGAAACTTCAATAGCGAAAGTCTTTTCTATGACCTCTCTACCGAGCAACAACGTTCGCTTCTATCGGCGACCGGTCGCGGCTACTACATACTTGCCCTCATCGACCCCAACAGCGAGCCTTCCAACCACTTCCTTCGTGATATTATGCCATACAAAGAAGTGTTTGAATCTTGGGGACAAAAAATGGTCGTATTGTTTGAAAACACCGATGCTGCCAGTCGTTTCAAAGCCGATGACTTCCCCAACCTACCCTCTACCATCGTTATGGGTACCGATATTGACAACGAGATATGTCAGGCTATCACTACTGCAATGAAATTACCCAACAACAACCGACCCATCATCATTGTGGCCGACACATTCAATCGTATTGTTTTTGTATCTCAAGGATACTCAATAGGACTGGGCGAACAACTATCTAAAGTAATAAACCAATTATCGGAAGAGTAGCTACATATCAAACAACCGGTTACTACCTAATACCTAAAAATACAGCCCGCCATCACAACGATTGGCGGGCTGCGTTTTATACGATTTTCTCAACAAGCAATATCAACAAGTTATTGCTTCTACAATTTTCTTTACTTCGGTCATATCAGTTTCCTTGCGGGCATATTCATCAGCGCCATCATTTCCCATACTCACGCCCGATTGGCGATAAAGCATTCCGCTACCCACACTACGGCGAGCCGAGGCGTGTATCTCGACAGCTCCTGTCACATCCAAGATATGCGCAGCATTACCACTATTAACACCACAACCGGGCATAATAGATATTCGGCCATCGGCCACCTCAACTAGTTTTGCTATCAACACCATCCCGGCCTCGGCTGTTGCTGCCAATCCCGATGTCAATATGCGGTCGCAACCCAAAGATATAACATCTTCCAACGCTTGTAACGGCTCTCGACACATATCGAATGCGCGATGAAAAGTAATGTGCATATCACCGGCAGCTTGTACCAATCTACGACACACATTCACATCTATATCACCATCGGCAGTCAGCGCACCTATCACGACTCCATCGGCTCCGCATTCACGCGCTGCAAGTATGTCCTGCTCCATACAAGACACCTCACTCTCGTCATACAAGAAGTCACCCCCTCGCGGACGTATAAGTACGTGCATTGCTATGCCATCTACGGCACGTACCGCACGCATCAGACCCACCGAAGGTGTCACTCCGCCTACCTCCAGAGCCGAGCATAATTCTACCCTGACAGCCCCTCCGTCACGAGCAGCAATGGCACTCGCCACACTACCCACGCACACTTCCAGCATTCTAGCCATATTGAGCCTATTTAGTCACCAACTCTACAATATAATCTATACCCTCGGGAGCTTGTTCAAATAGAAGTTTCACTCCTTGAGCTGTTTTTTTGAATTTCACAGGTTGCTTGTCGGCATAAGTAAAGGCCTTCACAACCTTACAGTCAAGAGGTAATATCAGTTCCGTAGCATCAAGGTCAAAAATGTGTATAAAGAGTCTGTTACCCTTACGAGTAGTCACACCCCACTCTTGTGCCGGTATATCACCCGCCTCGGTTTCATACACCGTCTCACCATTGACAGCCATCCATTCGCCCATCTCTTTGAGCCGCTCTACGGCTACAGCGGGGAGTTGACCATTGGGTTGCGGACCTACATTGAGAAGCAAGTTTGCACCCTTTCCGGCAGTGCTTACAAGATAGCGAATAAGTGTTTCGGTACTCTTGTAGTTTTGGTCAACAAGTTTATATCCCCACATACCATTCATTGTTTGGCAAGTTTCCAAAGGCAATCGGCTGATGTCCTGACCCGACAATCCGGCTGTATTCTCTCCGGGAATATCACGCTCAAATATCTGAATATCCTCGCCTTGATGTGGTGTGATGTGATGGTTATTACCTATCAGACACGACGGTTGCAAGCGGTGTATCATTGCATATTGCTCATCAAGTTGCCAATTGAAGGGCACTGTGTCTTGGTCTCGATCCCAATGACCGTCAAACCATATTGCCCCAATATTGCCATAGCGCGTTAGCAACTCGGTCAACTGTCTATTCATAAAGTCGTAATATTGCGGCCAATTCTCTTTACTGCGGTCACGACCTATCACCTTGTTGGCAGTTCGTCCCATCGGATAGTCATCCCTACCCCAATCGATATGCGAATAATAGAGGTGTAATTTTATGCCTTGTCGCTCACACTCATCGGCCAACTCTTTGAGTACATCACGACCAAAAGGTGTCGCATCTACGATATTATAATCCGACTCATCAGTATCCCACATCGAGAAACCATCGTGATGGCGTGAAGTGAAACAAATATACTTGGCACCCGAGGCTTTGATAGCCGATACCCACTCCTCGGCATTAAATCGATGCGGATAAAACGCATCGGCAGCCTTGGCATATTCATACTTGTTGATGGGATAATTTTGTAAATACCACTCGCCTTGGGCAAACATACTGTATATGCCCCAGTGAATAAAGATACCGAAACGGCTGTCATTAAACTCCTCGCGAGCCGCTATATTCTCGGGTGTAGGAATATACTCTTGCGTTTGCGCTTGTAGGGGCAATACCGCTAGTGATATCAAGGATACTGTTGATAAAAATCGTTGAATAGTGTTCATAGTATAATTGTGTATTAAGTGTTATAGATACTTCTGACGTAAATCTTCTTATCGAAAATATGATGCGAAATTACACTTATTCCACTGAAAAGGCAAATAAAAATCTTACTTATTCTATTTCCGGTAATTTTTGCCGAAAAATTAAAAATCCAAAACGATAAAAAGAAATGAGCCCCAAAGTTTGGAAAAAACTTTGGGGCTCGCTCTATTTTCGTAGCGACTCGATTATTATATAAATCTTGAACGCTGCCTATGACATTACAACTGTAACTTACACTTTATTGGCACGCTTGCGTTCTATCTCATCGAGGATAATTTTGCGTAGGCGTATGTGGTGTGGTGTTACCTCTACATACTCGTCTTCTTTGATATATTCAAGTGCTTCTTCAAGGCTGAATACGACAGGCGGAACAAGTTTCACCTTGTCATCCGAACCGGATGCACGCATATTGGTCAACTTTTTAGACTTTGTTACATTCACCACAATGTCATTATCCTTGGCATTCTCGCCTACAACCTGTCCGGCATACACTTCTTCTTGGGGGAAGATAAAGAATCTACCACGATCTTGCAGTTTGTCGATGGCATAGGCATACGCAGTACCGGCCTCCATAGCAATAAGCGAACCATTGGTGCGACGGTCTATATCGCCTTTCCACGGTTGATACTCGTAGAAACGGTGAGCCATAATGGCCTCTCCGGCCGAGGCTGTAAGTACATTATTGCGTAGTCCTATAATACCACGCGAAGGAATATAAAATTCGAGTTGTATGCGGTCGTTCTGTGTGGTCATCGAAATCATCTCACCCTTGCGACGAGTCACCATATCGATAATCTTGCTAGAATACTCCTCGGGCAAGTTGACTGTGAGCAACTCTACCGGCTCACATTTCACACCGTCTATCTCTTTTATGATAACTTGCGGTTGACCTACTTGCAGTTCATATCCTTCACGGCGCATTGTTTCGATGAGTACCGACAAGTGCAAAACACCTCGTCCATAGACATTCCACACATCTTCTTTTATTCCTTTCTCTACTCGCAGAGCCAAGTTTTTATCCAACTCACGAGTCAAACGGTCGGCTATGTGGCGTGATGTAACATACTTGCCATCTTTACCGAAGAAAGGAGAATCATTGATGGTAAAAGTCATCGACATTGTAGGCTCGTCAATGGCAATTCGTTCCAATGGCTCGGGATTGATAGGATCGGCTATCGTATCACCAATTTCAAACCCATCAAGACCTACAATAGCACAAATATCACCCGAACCCACACGACTAGTCTTGGTACGTGTCATACCCTCAAATATATCCAGCTCCTTGATACGTTGTTTTACCACAGAGCCATCACGCTTGCACAAGGCTACTTCCATACCCTCACGCAATTCACCACGATGCACACGACCCACTGCTATACGACCTACATAAGACGAATAGTCGAGCGATGTAATGAGCATTTGGGGTGTTCCTTCCAAGTATTCAGGCTCGGGTATATGCTCGATAATAGCCTCTAGCAACGGTTGAATGGTATCGGTAGGTTGGTGCCAGTCGGTACTCATCCAGCCTTGTTTGGCCGAGCCATAGATTGTGGGAAAATCGAGCTGCTCTTCGGTAGCATCAAGGCTGAACATCAAATCCAACACCATATCCTGTACTTCATCAGGACGACAATTGGGCTTATCTACCTTGTTGATAACCACTACGGGTTTCAATCCCATCTCAATAGCCTTCTGTAACACAAAACGTGTTTGCGGCATAGGGCCCTCAAAGGCATCTACAAGCAACAAACATCCATCGGCCATATTGAGTACACGCTCTACCTCGCCACCAAAGTCGGCGTGACCCGGAGTATCAATTATGTTGATTTTATAATCTTTATACTGTATAGAGACATTCTTAGATAATATTGTAATACCTCGCTCACGCTCCAAATCATTATTGTCAAGTATTAGTTCCCCTGCATTCTGATTATCTCTAAAAAGATTTCCGGCCAACAGCATCTTATCTACTAGCGTTGTTTTACCGTGATCGACGTGAGCAATAATTGCGATATTCCTAATTTTTTGCATAACCTATTGTTTTCGGTGCTTCATAATGAATAGATACTCGCACACGCGAGTTTCTACAATTTCGGGCAGCAAAGGTAAGAATTTTTGGTAAAAATAACTCTTTCTACGCCCATAAATGTGGCAGTTTTTACATAAAGAATACTGACAGCAACCTATAAGAGAGGACTAATCAACCGTACTACCGACTCACACACCTTCTGCACAAAGGGGCGACTACGCCATTTTTCCAGGTCGTCTATCAGCACGCATTGCGCCATATCGTTATAGAAATCTTGTTTGGTACGCAACGCCAAAGCCTCATCATAGATAAGAGCATTGGTTTCAAAATTGTGTTCAAAACTGCGAAAATCAAAATTGGCCGAACCAACCGAAACCAATTCATCATCGGCAACGATGGTCTTAGAATGTAACATACCCGGCTGATAGAGATATATCTTCACGCCAGCATTCAGCATCTGTGATATATAGGAGAAAGAGCCCCATCGCATCACCACCCAATCGGTGCGGTTGGGTATCATCACACGCACATCTACTCCCGATAGTGCAGCTACTTGCAGGGCATAAATGAGCGAGTCGGTGGGCAGGAAATAGGGCGTCTGGATATAGACATACTTGTTGGACATCGAAACTATTTTTTCGCATATCATCGCTATGCTATCCCAGCCACCGATAGGCCCCGAAAGGACTATCTGTATACCCTTATCTCCTACGTTGGTAAACGATGGATAATATTTCTCATCCGACAGCAACACATTACTTTCATATCCCCAGTCTATGGCAAACGACATTTGCAAGCCGTGGACTGCCGGACCCTCTATACGTATGTGCGTGTCACGCCAACTTAAGTCTCGGTCTCCATCGACATAACGATCGGCTATATTCATTCCTCCTATATACCCCACACAGCCATCTATCACCACTATCTTGCGGTGATTGCGATAATTGATGCGAAACGAGGGGCGTAGGCGAAATATGCGCATAAAGGCTCGTGCCTCTATTCCATACTTGCGCATATTATCAAAAAAACGACGATTGACCGTAAAACATCCCATATCATCATACAACAAACGCACCTCTACACCCCGCTTTACCGCAGCAACAAGTTCATCTCGCACCCGACGACCCAATTTGTCATCGCGAAAAATAAAGTATTGTATGTGTATATATTTCTGTGCCGAACGAATATCCTCCAACAAATCGTTAAACTTATCTCCTCCTCGCACATACATTCGCACTTCGTTACCTTCGTAGAAATGAGACTGACGCAATTGTTCACATAGATTTAACAACTGCTTGCAACTATCACTCAATTCCAATTTATCAAAGTCGACCTGCGGTGCTAGATTCATCTTGATGAGAGCATTACGATTTTTCTGCGATAACATACTCTCTTGCCTCAAACTTTGCCCAAAAAACAAGTAGAGTATCAGCCCTATGACCGGCAAAAATATCAAGGCTAATATCCACGCAAGGCTCTTGGAGGCATTTCTATTCTCCGATATTACTACAAATATACTACTCACAATAAGCAACACATACACCACGTATAATAGCGTAAGAAACCACTCTGATATGTACACTTGCAGTAACATTTTTATTTTCTTATAATTATGGTGCTAATTTATACAATTTTTCGTTACAATTATTATCCTGTGCGTTAATTAATCATATTTATCACTACATAATATGTGATTGAAAATTCATTTTATGCGTAATACCTATTACATCGCCCTTTTGCACACGACACATTGCACACGATAGCATAACCCCTCACACATAAAAAATTTGAATACTTGCGCATTACGACAAAATGCACTATCTTTGTATCATTCAGAGAATAAAATATTAAAAACATAATTCACAATGAAACAAATCAAAAAATTTGTTCTGCCTTTTGCGGCAGCAATTACACTTATGACTAGTTGCCAAACAACACCTGTCACCGAGGGTGATTACAACAACTACCCTGCATACAAAGGTGACGACTTGGAGATGACCGTAGATGCTAATAGCACAAACTTTACCCTATGGTCGCCGACAGCCGACAGCGCTATGGTACGTATTTACGACAACGGACTTGATGGCTCTCCTATCGAGGTGCGCTATATGGAGCGTAAAAGCCAACAAGAACCTTGGCGTGCCACTTTCGACACCGCTTTGTATGGCAAATTCTACACCTTCAGCATTCATCACAATGGCGCTTGGTTGGACGAAACTCCCGGAGCCTATGCACGTGCCACCGGTGTAAATGGTCGTCGCGCAGCCATCATCGATTTTGCTACTACCAATCCCGAAGGCTGGGAAAATGACGTTCGCCCGGCTCTCAATCAATTTACCGACATTATTATCTATGAGATGCACCATCGTGACTTCTCTATTCACGCATCGGCAGGCAATCAATATCCCGGTAAGTTCCTTGCCCTCACTCAAGCCGGAACACAATCTCCTCAAGGACAAATGACCGGTCTTGATCACCTCAAGGAACTTGGCATCACCCACGTACACATTCTTCCTTCATACGACTACGGCTCGGTTGATGAAAGTCGTCCCGATAGCGCACAATACAATTGGGGATATGACCCTGTCAACTATAATGTACCCGAAGGTTCATACTCTACCAACGCTTTTGACCCTGCCACTCGTATTCGTGAGATGAAACAAATGGTGCAAACACTACACCAAAACGGCATTCGTGTCATTCTTGACGTTGTTTACAATCACACTTATATCAATGACGGTTCTAACTTCAGCCTCACAACTCCCGGTTACTACTACCGCCACAACGAGGATGGCAGTTACGCCGACGCTTCGGCTTGCGGTAACGAGGTTGCCAGTGAGCGCGAAATGGTACGTGACTACATCATCAATTCGGTAAAATATTGGGCCGAAGAGTACCACCTCGATGGTTTCCGCTTCGACTTGATGGGAATGATCGATATAGAAACTATGAAAGCCGTTCGTGCTGCACTTGACGAAATAGACCCCACTATCTTCATTTATGGAGAAGGCTGGGCTGCTGCTGCTCCCGTTATTCCCAATGAAGAGTGCGCTATGAAAGCCAACGCACACCTTATGCCCGGTGTGGCAGTATTCAGCGATGACCTTCGTGACGGTGTCAAAGGTCACTTTAGCCAAGCAACAGGTCGTGGATTTGCTACTGGCGAACTCGGTTGTGAGGAGAGTGTAAAGTTTGGTATTGTAGGTGCTATTCAACATCCTCAAATCAACTACGAACTTGTCAACTACTCTAAGGCTCCTTACACCCTCAATCCCACTCAAGTTATCAACTACGTTTCTTGCCACGATGATATGTGTCTTACCGACAAATTGCGCGCTTCGATGCCCGATGCCGATGAGAAAACATTGCAACGATACGCCCGATTGGCTCAAACAATCGTATTTACTTCTCAAGGTATACCTTTTATGTTTACAGGTGAAGAAATATTCCGCGACAAGAAAGGCGTACATAACAGCTATTGCTCTCCCGACGAAATCAATGCCATTGACTGGAGCTTGAAGCAAAGCAACCGTGAACAATTTGACTACTACCGCAACCTCATTCAGTTGCGCAAATCGCACCCCGCATTCCGTTTGACAACTGCCGAAGAAGTGTGCAAGCACCTCTCTTTCATCGAGAATACACCCGAACAAGTTGTTGCTTATACTCTCAATGATAACGCAGGTGGTGACGAGTGGCAACAAATTGTTGTTGCATTCAATGGTAGCAATGCCGCAGCCGAGATAGAAATCCCCGAAGGCCAATGGATGGTCATCGCCAACGATGGCAAAATTGACCTCCAAGGTTCTGTAAAAATCGAAGGTAACAAAGCAATTGTTGCACCAAGCGCTGCACTCATACTTGCCAAATAAAACAGGTGACTATGCGATAAAAAGAAATTTTAACATTAAAAATCTATAATTGACCCGAGGCAAACACAAGTTTTGCCTCGGGTTTTATCTTTATTCGAAGAATATAATTATCTTTGTAGCAAAATTTGGTATAATATGGCCGACAATTCAAAGGTAATAATAAATTCTGTCAAATCGCATTTTGAAAAACTTGCGGCGCAATACTCTCGTTTACAAGACGAATGTGCCGACTTGAACAATAAACTAGCACAAATGCAAGAGATTCTTGATGCCAAAGACAGAAAGATTGACGATCTTACCAATGAATTAGCGCAAAGCGAAGTCCGCTATAAAAATCTACAAATCTCGCAAAAGTCGGAATTGAACGCTCGACAACTGCAAGAAAACAAAGAAAGATTTGCCAAATTGGTGCGGGAAATAGATAAGTGTATCTCTTTACTAAACGAATAATATTATGGATGGTGCCGAATATTATAAAATCAACCTTCGATTTAACGATATCGAAAAACCTTTCAGCCTCACCGTACGACGCAATACCGATGAGGAAAAGATTTTTCGCGAAGCAACATCTATGATAAACTCATACTACGACGAGTATAAAAAAAGAATTGTCGGGCTCGACAAAACATCATACTTTGCTATGGTGGCCCTATTGATGGCTCGCCTTTACATAGAAACAACCAATTCCAAGAAAGAATTGGAAGATGCTCTTGCCGAACTAGAAAAAGAAATAGTTGCTTATCTCGAAAACAACCAATAAACGACGAAATAACGTCGAGTAAACTTATTATTGAAAAACATAACCGCACCATATAGCATTACCTCCATCGAGGTGGTGCTTGTGGTGCTTTTTATAATTAAATACTTAAAAGAAAATGGACAACATACTACTAACAATCTGCTTGGTTATTGTTGCTCTGATTGTAGGTGCCGTTATTACTTACATCATCAACAAAACCCTTTTGGCATCTAGAGCCAAAGCTATCATTGAAGAAGCCGAAAAAGAGGCTGATGTACTAACCAAAAACAAACTTCTGGAAGTTAAAGAAGAATTCTTGCAACGCAAGGCCGAACTGGAAAAACAAGTCAATTCACGCAACTCTAAGTTGCAGTCGGCCGAAGCCAAGCTCAAACAACGTGAAATGCAGCTCAATCAACAACAAAGCGACTTGCAACGCCGTAAAAACGAAGCTGATAACGCCAAAGCCAACTTTGAGAAACAACTTGAAGTAGTAGAAAAGAAAGAACAAGAACTCGACAAAATGTATAAAGCCGAGTTGGAACATCTCGAACGTATTTCGGGACTCTCGGCCGAGGAAGCCAAAGAAAGACTTGTTCAATCTCTCGTCGATGAGGCCAAAACATCGGCTGCTTCATACATCAACGACATTATGGATGATGCCAAGCTCACTGCCAACAAAGAAGCTAAACGTATCATCATTCAAAGCATACAACGTGTTGCTACCGAAACTGCCATAGAAAATTCGGTAACTGTATTCCACATCGAATCGGACGAGATGAAAGGTCGCATCATCGGTCGTGAAGGTCGCAACATTCGCGCTCTCGAGGCTGCTACCGGTGTAGAAATTATCGTTGACGACACGCCCGAGGCTATTGTTCTATCGGCTTTCGACCCGGTTCGTCGTGAAATAGCTCGTTTGGCTCTTCACCAACTCGTTACCGACGGCCGCATTCACCCTGCCCGCATCGAAGAGGTTGTTGCCAAAGTAAAGAAACAAATTGAAGAAGAAATCATCGAAACAGGTAAGCGCACTGCTATTGACCTCGGTATACACGGTCTACACCCCGAACTTATCCGCCTTGTAGGTAAGATGAAATACCGCTCTTCATACGGTCAAAACCTCCTTCAACACTCTCGCGAGACAGCCAACTTGTGTGCTGTGATGGCCTCGGAATTGGGACTTAACCCCAAAAAAGCTCGTCGCGCCGGATTGTTGCACGATATTGGTAAAGTACCCGATGAAGAACCTGAGTTGCCACACGCATTACTCGGTATGAAGATGGCTGAAAAATACAAGGAAAAACCCGACATTTGCAATGCTATAGGTGCGCACCACGATGAAACCGAAATGAGTAGCTTGTTAGCACCCATTGTTCAAGTGTGCGATGCCATCTCTGGTGCTCGTCCCGGCGCTCGTCGCGAAATTGTAGAAGCATACATCAAGCGTCTCAACGACCTTGAGCAATTAGCACTTTCATATCCCGGTGTAACGAAGACCTACGCTATTCAAGCTGGTCGCGAATTGCGCGTAATAGTTGGAGCCGATAAGATTGATGATCTAGAAACAGAACGTCTATCAGGCGAAATTGCTAAACGCATCCAAGACGAAATGACTTATCCCGGACAAGTGAAGATTACCGTTATTCGCGAGACTCGTGCAGTCAGCTTCGCTAAATAGGAATCCGACAATCATCTAGTTATGGACAACTCTATCAACGAAAACATAGAGAAAAGCGAATTTGATGCGCGAGAATTTCGTCGTAAGGAGACAAAACTCGATGTATACAACTGGCTGAAAGACCTTCCTGAAGCGGAAACCGTAAACGACCTGGTTGAGGTACGATTTAAGAATACCCGCAAAGGATACTACCGTAATACGGCTCACCTTAAACTCGAAGTGGGTGACATCGTTGCAGTAGAGGCTTCTCCCGGTCACGACATCGGTGAAGTAACTCTTATGGGACACCTTGTACCCATACAAATGCGCAAACACGCCGTTAAACACGACGTAGAACTCAAACGTGTATATCGCAAAGCCAAACCCAACGACATAGAAAAATATGAAGAGGCCAAGGCTCGCGAACACAGCACTATGATACGCGCTCGCAAAATTGCCGAAGACCTCGGACTGAATATGAAAATTGGCGACGTTGAGTATCAAGGAGACGGAAACAAAGCCATCTTCTACTATATTGCCGACGATCGCGTTGACTTCCGCCAACTCATCAAAGTACTCGCCGATGCGTTCAAGGTTCGTATCGAAATGAAACAAATCGGTGTACGACAAGAAGCAGGTCGAATAGGTGGTATAGGTCCCTGCGGACGCGAATTATGCTGTGCCGGTTGGATGACAAACTTTGTGTCGGTAGCCACTAGTGCGGCTCGATACCAAGATATATCGCTCAACCCTCAGAAGCTGGCCGGACAATGTGCCAAACTCAAGTGCTGCCTCAATTTTGAAGTCGATGCATATGTCGAAGCACGCAAGAAACTCCCCTCAAAGGAGATTGAATTGGAAACCAAAGACAACGTCTACTACCTATTCAAGACCGATATTTTCAGCCGAAAGATTACATACTCTACCGACAAAGTAATTCCGGCAAACCTCGTAACTATCGATGCAGGACGTGCTTTTGAGATTATTTCGCTAAACCGTCGTGGTATAAAGCCCGACCGTCTCGAACGCGACGACCAGAAAGAAAATACACCCAAAGAATTTCAAGACGTTGTTGGACAAGACAGCCTCACACGTTTCGACAACAAAAAGCGAAAGAAAAAAGGCGGAGGTAACAACCGAAACAACGAAAGACGAAACAACCCCCAAAACAACGGGAACAATAACGGAAATAACAATTCCGGAAACAATTCCAACCGCAATCGTCGTAAAAGAAAATTTACCCCCTCTAACAAAAGCAACAATGAAGGGAAACAGAATAACGAAAACAACAACCAATAACAGAAGTAGTGCTATACAAGCACTACTTCTCACTTTAATACTGCTAGCTACCGGTTGCCGAATAAACGACACATACAATGCCCACACCAACATCAGCAATGATGGCTGGACAATGCGCGACACTCAGACATTCACCTTTGACATAGACTGTCAAAGCAATTATGATGTAAATATATTCCTACGACACGACAACCAATACAAATACCGTAACATTTGGTTATTTGTAGACCACATAAGCCCCGATAGTACAATCACAACCGATACTATCAACATCGAATTGGCCGACCAATACGGACGTTGGCTAGGAAGTGGTTGGGGCTCGACAAATCAAATACAACAAGCCCTTCCATATACCCAACCACTTGATAGCGGCACACACCATATTAAGGTAACACAAGCAATGCGCGACCCGCTGCTCAAGGGTATAAAAAACATAGGTATAAATATTACTCCCACCAAATAATCACACACTACACAAATACTTTATAAGCAAAGGAATATTACTCTCCTGTATAAATGTCAAAAGCGAGACCACTCGGTATGAATGGTCTCGCTTCATTTATATATACTCAATTAGAAATAATATTTAAATCCAACAGATGGTGTATTGAGCAAATCCAATCTAAAGGTAGTAGCTTCATCAATTATGTTATAACTAAGGCTTGCCAAAGTGGTAGTAATGGCAAAATGGTTGCTCGGTTTATACTCTAGTGCAAACAGTGAAAGTCCTACACCAAACATACCAACTGCACCACTACCCTGAGTAATAATACCACCTGAAATAGAAAAAGTAGGAGTATAATAGAACTTATCGGCCAATCGCACATAGTATGCAATATTGGGAGAGAGAGACAGCATATGCAAATTCTCTAAAATTCCATAACTCAATCCTGCTCCAATTCGTAAATTATCAGCTACAAAATAATCAAATTGGGGCTGAATAGAAAATGTACAAGCAGTAACACTATCAAATGAACCAATATAAGAAGTTGATGTTAACTCAAAGGTTAATTGTCCACCCAAACTCATATCACCCTTCTTTTGGGCAACAATACTTGCACTTGACACTACCATCAAGGCAACAAAAAAAACAATAATTCTTTTCATACAATATAATTTAGTTTAGTTTCAGGAGGTTCAAAAATATCAATAGGAGCAGTCGGAACCTCTTTACGACTATCACAATCACAATATATTTTTACAAATATAATAAAACTATTTAAAAAACTCAATAATCAGGATAAATATATGATAGGTATAAAGGGGGAATGATAGGGTTGAAAAATATACAATGGATAAGAGGATATAAGGTTGATATAACAAACAGACAGCAGATGTGCAAGCTGTACAAAACGATAAGAGTGCAAATAATAGCGTAAATCTGACAACCACTTAAAAGTATCTACCACATCTAGCACAATAGATTGCTTGCTTATATCCTATTTTAAAGGGTTTGTATGAGGCGAGTGCGTGTAAGGGTGGGGGGCTTCAGCTGAACTGTGTCAAGGCTGTTAGATAAATAGGAATTTATCGTTTTCTTGCCACAATAATCGGTTGATAAAAGCCTGTCTCCTCTGGCATTTTCCAATGTACCTCTCTACAGCCATTAGCCCTAAAAAGTGCAGTCAGTTCCTCCCGGCGGACGGCCCTATACTCGCATTCAAACTTGCTTATCTGCAGTGTGCCCTCGTCATCAATGATGTATTGCACAAGATGGTAATTATCATTGTCCCAAACCCATGTCTGAAAGGAAACTCGCTGCCCCTGATCTGTTTTATGTATATAGGGAGGGGAATACGGCGGTTTCTCCACCAACAGGCTATCATAATCCCGAATGCTGGCAACAATTATGCCATTCGGCTTGGTTTGCCCTGTCATGCTCTTTATGGCTGCTTCCAAGTCCTTGTTTGAAAGCATGTGAGGCAAGGCGTTGTCCATGGCAATCACGACGTCGAATTGTTCTGAATACTTATCAGCTAAAGCACGGAAATCTGCTAGTTCAAACCGTATGTTCACACCGTTCTTCTTTGCCCTTTCCCTTGCTTCGGAAATCTCTCCAGCACTTATGTCTGATGCGGACACTTGATAGCCAAGGGAAGCCAAACCTATGGACTGAGTTCCGATACCACAAGCACAATCAAGAATTTGCGCGGTGGTATCGAAGCCGTTATCATTGAATATCCTGTTCAGTATGACCGCTTGTTCATGAATCGTGGATTGCCAATCATGAAAAAGCTTGTCATATTGAGATGCCATGTTGTTATAAAAGTCTTGCGTGATATCCATACTCGGATAGGTTTTTACATCATTAATTTGGGATTTCGTTTCTTTTTTAGTTTTAGTGATAATACTCCTGCAATGGCCAGGAACAAGCTGGCGATGACCACCTTCAAATCGGGCAGGATGATGACCGGTGTACTAGTCATCTGCATGTCTCCCAACTGCAGCCAGCAGTATACTGCAAGGAGCGTAGCCGTGAACAATCCCACAAAGACGGAGACCTTCGGCATCAATGGTTTTATGACAGTCGCGATTCTATACATAAATTCCGATTTATCGGTGCAAATATAACAAATCTACAGCACATTGTAGATAGCCCTGGAGACCACTCTATTCTTTTCATCCATTACCTTGTAATGCAAAGCGTCTATCCATACGATAGGATAGACTTCATCCAGACTGCGATTACGCCAGGCCTCAAGCTCAGGCAGAACTCTATCTGTTATGGAACTTATAGTCTCGGCAGATACGGATGTGCCAACTGTCTCTTCAAGCCAACTGCTGATGTCCCTAATGCTTGTTCCAAGGGCATACAGACCGATAATACGGTCTGCCATACCCTCGGACAACATAGTTTCTCTCTTTTTGATGAATTGGGGATCGAATGAGGCATCACGGTCTCTCGGAGTTGTAACCGTAATGTCGCCTACAGGTGTCTGAACCTGTTTCTGCATCTTGCCATTGCGACGATTGCCTGACTCGCGTGACTCCTGAGTAAGGTGAGCATCCATCTCTCCCTCCAGGACCGCATTGACTATGTTCTCAATCATCGGAGCAAGTGCTCCATCTTTACCGAATAACGGCTTACCCGCTTTGATCTCCTCAAGGATCTGTGCCTTGAAGATGTTAAAATCTACTTCTTTTTTCATCGTTACTGTGTGTTACAAAAATAAAACTTTATTCTTGCTTGACACAGTTCATTTTACACTCTCCTTGCGATTAGTAAATTAAATAAGATTTATTTGTTAAGCAACCACTCTGTAGCAGGAACAACATTTATGGTGTAACCATCCTCCTCAATTGTTTCTTGTTCTTCAAATGTTACAAGCGTAAGATTATTGCACTTTAGTTTCTTGGCTGCATTCTTCAAACCTCTAATCTCTCTATTGCGTGTCTTTTCAGTAGAGATATCGTATGATACCTGTATCAACTCTTGTACATTGCCATCTTTTGCTATAACAAAATCAACTTGCGAAGATGTTTCCTTATAGTAGAAAACATCACAAAAGAGTGGCTTATAGCGACGCATCAGCTCAATGCATACTATATTCTCCAACTTCCAGCCGAGATTTTCCAATGAGAAATTATCCTCGCGTTCTGTGACAAATGCAGTATCCACTACATAAACCTTTTCGTTTCTTACACGATCTTTACTTTTATATGAGAAACGATTTACTCCTACCAATAGAAAAGCCTCTTTAAGGTAGGAATAATAGTTCTCAGCCGTATGATTTGATACTCCGAATAATTCTCCTACCGTTTTTGCGACAAATTCCTGACAATAATTATCGGCAAGATAAGCTGCGATTCTTCGTAATGCTTCCACATTGCGAACTTTGAAACGTTTTGCTATATCATTCTTGATGATGGCATCCAATAATCCGTTAATGTAACCTCTACGATTACTCTCATTGAACAATTCTGGGAATCCACCTTGTAGAAGATATTCATGTAGGGTACTTTTGCGAATACCCTTCGCTTTTGTTGATAGCGAAGTGGTATCTATCTTTTTCATTGCACAATACTCGGAGTATGAGAAAGGATAGAGTTCTACCTTATTATTTCTTCCTGTCAGATGTGTACTTAATTCCTTACTGAGTAATTTAGAATTAGAACCTGTAATAAATAGATGCATTTTCTGGCGAAGCAATCGATTGACAAACAATGGCCAGCCTTCTATATTCTGTATCTCATCAAGGAACAGATATTTGAACTCTCCATAAGTCATATATAATGCTTCAAGTAAATGGTCTAAATCACTTGCCTTCATATCCTCCATTCGGTCATCATCAAAGTTTACATAGGCAAAGTCAATCCCCTTTTGCTTAAGGAACATTTCGCATAATGTTGATTTTCCACATCGTCTGACACCTATCACAACCTGAGCTCGATTGCTCTTTAAGTCAAGTTGTGATTCTTCAGGACGTGGGCACAACTCCGAGTAATCATTCGCTAGCAACTCCTCACGCTGGTCTGCTACTATTGATAGTAATGTCTGAGTATTCATAATTCATATTATTTTACTGCAAAAATAATTCTATTTCCATAAAACAGCAAATTTTCCGTAATCTATTTCCATAAATAATGCGATTTGTTTATTTCTATTTCCATAAATAGTACAAATTATCATTTTCTATTTCCATAAATTCACTCTTCGGTACAAAATCTATTTCAAATTTGGCACATCATTTATAACTCCTCACGACCTCTTTTCACCCCAAAATCCACCCTTCAAAACGCCCCAACTATGACATCTGATGACACGTTATGACGTGTATAGACCGATTTGAAAAT
>CALATP010000002.1 GCA_937891845.1 uncultured Porphyromonadaceae bacterium
GTAACTGTCTTGAATGAGAGATAAAGCATGCCTGTTGTGCTATCAAATCCATTACGACTTGCAGTATTCAATTCCATAATTGTCGCTCCTTCAAGAGGAGTGCCATTTAAATTGTCCACATCAAACGGCAAACACAATGTGGTCCAGCTATTATCCTTGTAGAATGTACGATTGACAAGTTGAGCATTGGTCTTTTTATCTCTTGCTGCGTATGTTTCTAAAGTGACAGTGTTATTAATATCTTCGTATAACATCAACTGTGATTTTATTACTACTTTGCGAGCATAATTTCCGTTACCATCTTCGATTGTTGCATCAACAACTTCTCCTCCAATTGGAGTTGCTATTACACAATCCACGAGAGAAATACCACCATTGAAGTCATCAACAGCTGCCGAGCCTTTGGCAGAAATCTCTACATTAGAAGAAACGATTGAGAGCGATTCGTTACCACCGATATTACCTGTCATTGGGTACATTCCATTCACCGTAACATTGGTATCGAAAATTGTCAAATTTGCTCCGTTGTTTACTCCTATACCTATAGCATTGGCATTTATGGTCAATTGACCTTCACCCGTAATAACCGTATTAGCAGCAAAGTCAAACACATTAGACTCAACATTGACCTCTTGATTAATTGTAGAGTTACCTGCCACATCTATTATTAGCCCATCGACACCCTTGTTTTCCACCAATTTTACAGGTGTATTCAATGTGTAATCTCCATTAATTGTCAATATATTATAATTATTGAAACTAAACTTGCCGTCACCTAAGATGTCTTCACTATTACGGCTGGTAACTTGTGTAGATGCCACATAGAGGTCATATTCTTTACCACTAACCGTTATTTTGCAGTTATCATAACACCCATTGGCAAGAGCTGTTATATACACTTCTGCTCCAATAGGTGCATCGGGAGCAATCGTAACAACACCATCAACAACCGGAGCTATATTCTCATCGGTTGTGTGCCATTCTATTTCAGCCTTTGAGTTTGTTGGCATCAATTGTGCCACAAGTTCAATGCGATCACCGGGGTCGGCTGTTATATATTTGTCACGCAAAATCACCGACTCTACATTATAGTTACCATCAGTAACAGTTATTGTAAATGTACTTGTTGTTATAGGATTCCCGTTTTGTATTGGAGTATAAGTATATACGCCCGGAGTGGCATTGGTAGCATCAATATTCATCTTCTCATAGATGTCGAATTTAACAATTGGAGCCGTACCTTCACCGGTAACTTCTGTTGTAACACCGTAAACTGAGGCAGACAACGGACGCCTTGCGACATCTAAATTAGTCATTTTCTCGCCTGCGGCAATTGTATGACTGCAACCCGACAAATACTCAATTGGAGGGAATGTACCATCATAACTTACATTAAATTGCACAGCTCGCGTTTTGTAACCTATGCTACTATTGTATGTCTGAATACGCACCTCCAAATAGTTCTTTTCTGCAAGTGTTTTAAGATATACTGTTTCATAGTTGCTTGTTGAGTTGATTGGTATTGTACACTCTTCATCTTCATAGAATTCACCATAAGGCGAACCGGTATTGCGATTTCCTACCGTCCAATTACTTCCCGATATGCCATACCAATTAGTAGCGTCAGAGGGCACAGGGGAAGCATCGCATCTAATAACATCTCCCACCTTACAATTCAACTCATTGTAAAATTTTTGAAAATAACCGACTGTCTTACTGATATTCAATTCGATATCTTGCAGATAAACCGATGTTCCGATATATATTCTGCCTTCGGCCACACTCTCACTTGCCCAGGCCGATGTTGTTTCTTTTACACGAGTAAAAACGGTATGGTTGGAATTTGCCGTACTATTCATTTCAAAGAAACCCACTTCGCTGTCGGGTGTTACTGCATTATTCCAATCACTCTCGGTGAGCGTTGACACATCTTTAGAGTAGTTGAAAATAATATACTCTTGTGTTGTCTTGGCATTTGATACATGCACTTTATCGTTTATGTTTGTTAGCGTAGGAGCGACTGGTGAATTTGCGCACAATCTTTTTGTGATCTGACGACTTGGACTATATAGATATCCTGAATATCCTGTGGCTTCAGCGCGTACTCGTAGATACTTGCCTAATTCTGATTCCTTTGGCACATATACTTTTTCGGTTGCTCCATCAATATCTTTCCAAGTTTCGTTATTTTCACTGATTTGCCATATACAACTCAATTCATTGAGACTTATATTTCCACTGAGTGAAAAGCCCAACGATTCTCCCGGCACAGGCGTTGATGCCAATGTAATAGTACCTGAAATAGGAGGAGTCATAATTACTACTCTCGTCTGAACCTCATTGTTTTCATCAACTACATAATGGCCATCGTTACTAATTTGTCCCTCCCATGGAGAGACGATAATAAGAGGCGATGTGATAGTTATAGCGCCATCTTCGGCATAAAGGCCGGCAGTACCTCCCTTTGCAACTACTTCACCCGATTTAATATTGAGATTTCCACGTGCAGCTATACCATAAGCCCATATACCGGAATTACCTCCTGTGGCTTTAATTACACCATTATTGATAATTATATCTCCACCATTATCCAAGCCTCGGTTGAGTATTGCGGCAGAACTGTTTGTTGTAACTGTTACATCGCCATTGATTGTCAGAGTCCCATTTACAGTACCTATACCGGTATCGGCCGAGTTGATTTCCACATCGCCATTGAGAGTTAATCCGTTTCTTGCAGAAATTCCAACACACGAACTTGAAACACTAATGGTCGAGAGCGTAACTTCTCCGGCTTCTGCATACACTCCACTTCCGGTTTCTCCTTTTGCTATTGATACTACATCACCTGCCAAATGGATATTTCCGTCTTCTGCATAGATACCTGTTCCACCGGTTGCATTGATAATTGTTCCTGCTTGCGATGTGATACTTCCACGTGCAGCTATACCATAAGCCCATATACCGGAATTACCTCCTGTGGCTTTAATTACACCATTATTGATAATTATATCTCCACCATTATCCAAGCCTCGGTTGAGTATTGCGGCTGAACTGTTTGTTGTAACTGTTACATCTGCATTGATAGAGATAGTTCCATTCACAGTGCCTATACAAGTATTGGTAGATGTGGCGTTAACAGTACTATTGATTGTAATTCCATTTTTTGCTGAAATAGCAACATTTGATGATTTTACAATTAGAGGAGCACTGATAGTGATAGATAACACATTTATAGCATAATCTTCAGGATTGTTAAGGGTTAGGATATTACCACCGCTAAGCGTAAGAGTATAATCACCACTGATACATTTAAGCGTTTTATTTACATCCATAAAAAGATTTGTATTACCCGTTAGAACGAGTTCTGCATT
The DNA here is from genome assembly GCA_937891845.1 of uncultured Porphyromonadaceae bacterium. GTDB lineage: Bacteria > Bacteroidota > Bacteroidia > Bacteroidales > Barnesiellaceae_A > Barnesiella_A. The sequence continues at coordinate 3,372 of CALATP010000002.1, forward strand.
ATCCTCCAAAGTACTTGCATCAATTATTCCAGACACATTCACAGCTTTAGACGCAACGCTTTTCGTGTTTTTCTTTTGGATTTGGGGCATCTCATAAGAGGTCAATGATTTTTTTGTTATTAATTTTTCATTGCTAACAATAGAAACACCTTTACAATCTGTTGATAAAGAAACGATAGAATTACTAATAGGCACACTAGCAATATCATTAAAATCTTCATTTGAGATATGAACTGACTGAATGTCTCTGCTCATAGTTACATTAGTTATTGCACCCGGACCTTTCGACAAATTCAGTTCTTGTGCGTTT
>CALATP010000003.1 GCA_937891845.1 uncultured Porphyromonadaceae bacterium
AATGGGAGGACCCCAAATAGCATCTGTTGTGGGTGGAGGCGTTGTGATGTCGGATATTCTATCCACGCTGTCGCAGGCCGACATGGAGATGGATGCCTATGAGCGATCGACCGGCAAGCAGTTGTCGAAGCAACAGCGAGCCTCTTATACCACGGCATTGACAGCAACTGACTTGATAATGAACACATTGTTGAGTAGAGGCTTGTTGAAAGGGGTTACCAAGTCGCAGCGACGAGAGTTGTCGAAACAGTTGACTCAGCAGATATATGAAAATCCGGTTGCACAACAGGAGTTCAACACGATGACCCGTCGGGTGCTTGATAGAGAGCGAAAAGATCGTGCCAAAGAAGTTCTGCGTTCGGGTGTAGATGGCGGCTTGTCATCGGCAGCCATGGAGGCCGAGAAGAGCATCTACACAGAGGAGGCTCCGGAGTTGGAAAATATCTTATCGGCAGCGTTGGGCGGCTCGTTGTCGGCTGCGGGACAGAGTGGTGTATCGATGAAAATCAATGCCAAAAACTTGCATGATAGTCGCATGAACAGCGATCAGATATACTATGCAAGCAATGTCGATTACAAAGGAAAATCGGCTGAACCTATACGCGAAATATTGCCCGCCGATGTCAGGAGAAGTGCCGACGGTAAGATGATAAATGTAGATGCCGAAGTCGTGCAACCCGGACGAAATGATGGACGAAAGAGTGAGTTCGACCGTGAGAATGTGGTGAGTGGTTCGTATGCCCGAGCCATGGACGACCCTATGGTGCATGAGATGTATGAAGATATGCAGATAACTCCCGAGCGGTCGGAAATGTATGATAAGCAATGGGATAAGACCAAAAACGAAGATGGAGAACCTGACTACCATAAGCAGAATGAGATAGTGCAACAGATGGCTGCCGAAATGGGACTGCCCATACAAGTGTATGCCCGCATCGATGACTTGCCGCCTAAATATGCCAAAATTGTAAGAGAGAATGGTTATGCAGGTATTACTACTGAAGATGGTGGAACGGCTATCATACTGGAATTGTGTCAGAAAACAACGGCACATAATATTGAGGCTCTTATACGACATGAAAATCTGGGGCATAAGGGTATGCGACGGTTATATAGCGACCAAGAGGAGTATCAAAACGAGTTGTACAAAGCCGGACTCGAACTTATTCCCGAGTATATGCGTTCGCCCCGAGTGAATATACCGGCTTTTCGTGCCAATGTAGAAGAACGAGGATCGCTAAAAGCCGAAAATCGACCCTATTCCATTCATGGAACACCCAATCCCGATGAGAAACCCTATGAAAATTATGACTTGTTATATCGATTGCTCGAACGCAGTGAAGAAGCATCGCGGAAGAGTACGACCAATGAATTGCGTAAGCACAACAAGAATATAGGCGGTAATCCAATGCCACAGCTTTATGAATTTTAGGGAAAGAGTGGAAAACCTTGTATGATGAAAAGAGAGCCAATAGAAGTAGAACTTACGAGAAGTTGACCGTGCCTCAAAAGAGTGGCAAGGTAAAAAACAAAATAAGTAGGCTCAAAAACAGCAGCAGTTGTTTAATAGGCAATTGATGATTGTAGAGAGGTTGTGTTCGAAAGTATCATTTCGAATGCAACCTCATTGTTTGTAAGCAAGGTATATGAGGTAGTATCCATCGGCATGGATAGTGCATGAACTATCGGTCGCTTCGTTGAGAGTGCCTTGCCACCAGCTGTCGAAGGGGCGAATGGGGTATTTCAATCCCGTAGCCGATAATTGTGTAGAGCCGAAGTTGAAAATGGATATTTGTTGTCGGGGTTGTGTGACAAAGGTGTTGTCGCAATAAGCCGGAATGAAGATGCCATGATCGGTGTAAATGTAGGCTGTTATACCACGAGAAAGATAGTCGATGAGCAGGCTGATATTGCCAATGGTGTGGTCGTCGCGTCGACCGGTAGCACCAACAATGGCGATGTGGGTGATGCCCTGTTGAGCTAAGTAGTTGACAGCTTTGGTCTGGTCGTTGGTCTCTTGACAAGATGAGAGAATGATGCGAGAGGCGTATTGTTGACGCACATCGTCACTCATTGAGTCGCCATCACCAATGATGATGTCAAATGCACGTCCGGTGGTGACATAGTGGTTGGCAGCACCATCGCAGATGATGACAGAGCGGGCATTGTCAAGCACATGACAGGGTGTGTCGTTGAGAGGAAACTCACCGTTTCCGACGATGACGGTTGAGGGGAAGATATAAGGGTCAATTTTGTTCATGTCGCATGATTTTCAGCCAGTTGTAGTATCCTGCAATGGCTATAATGATGTAAAGTGCGTAAAGTCCGGCATAGAAATGTATGCCTTTATATAGGTAAAGTCCCACCGATACAGCATCGACAACAATCCACACCCACCATTGCTCGATGTACTTGCGGGCAAGCATCCACATGCCCGTTATGCTTAATGCCGTTGAGAAGGCGTCCCAGCCGGGTACGGTGCTGTTGGTGTAGTAGTGAAGGATGTAGTATATGATGGCGTGTATGCATATAGTAATGGCAATGGTGTAGATGTAGGCACGGCGAGGCATGTGTGTGATGGGTAGTTCTTTGTCCCGTTGTCGGTTGCCGCGAAATGTCCACACTATATATCCGTATATACCGGCAAGTATATAGTAGATATTGATACCCATGTCGGCATAGAGTCCGGCGTTGTAATATACACCAATGGATACAGCCGGCATGATAATGCCCATGATCCACAATAATCGGTGAGCCTTATACTCGTAGTAGAGGTATAGAAGCCCTATGATTGTACCTATTATTTCGAGTGCCAGATTCCAGTCCATAATCTTCTTATAAATTGAATAATGATAGCGTGTTGTGAGTAGTAATGTTGTCAATCGTAGTAGGGTCAGAGTCGAGAATGGATGCTATGCGAGCTGCCATATAGGGGATGTAGGCCGGCTCGTTGCGTTTACCTCGGTGGGGTGTGGGGGCGAGGTAAGGAGCATCGGTTTCGAGCAGTATGCGGTCATGCCCGATGGCTGTAATGAGCGACTCTAAATGAGCATTCTTGAATGTGACAATGCCGTTGATACCAAAGTACATATCGCCCACATCGCGACGGATGCGAGCCACGTCGTCGGGCGTGCCGGTGAAGCTGTGAAATACACCTCGAATGGTGTTGTAGGGGAATTGTTGAAGGACTTCGATGGTCGTATCGAGGGCTTCGCGACAATGGATAATGATGGGTAGGTCAAGCTCTCTTGCCCAAGTAATCTGAGTGGCGAAGGCATCGCATTGTTGTTGCTTGTAAGTCTTGTCCCAGTAGAGGTCGATACCTATCTCGCCCACAGCGATGTAGTGGTGTGAGTCGAATAGTTGTCGTATGCGAGATAGTTGCGAGATGTATTGCTCGTCGACCGATGTGGGATGTAATCCCATAGCCGCATGGCATTGAGTAGGGTATTGAAGGATGGTGTCATGCAGGGCATCGATGGATAGTGCATCGACGTTGGGAAGTATCATTGAGGTGACACCGGCCGTCATGGCACGCTTGATGACATCGTCGCGGTCGCTGTCAAACTCGGGCATGTATATGTGTGTGTGGCTGTCAATCATTGTGGACGGGTCTCATTCTTGCGATAATAGTATATAACACCGTATTCGCGACACTTGTTGAGTCGTTGTTCGTTGGGATAGTTGTTGTAGAATTTTTCAACTTGGTTCCATATTTCGAGGATGATGGCATCAATCTCCGTCCGTAGAGCGTTGAGTTGTTCGAGCGAGCGTTCCATCTGTTTTTTGTATCGGTCGCGAGTGAAACGAGCTTCAACAAAGATGTCGTAGTGAACCTTAACCTTGGCTATGGTGGGGTTGTATATGGGCGTACCGCCACGACGTGACAGCCGCTCGTTCTCGCCATTGATGATGCGTTGTCCCCAGTCGACGATGGCCTGTTCGGTAGCGAGGTCGGGGAGTGTGAAGTCGTCGGGTTGAAGGTTGTATAACAGTTTGTACTCGGCTTTGATCTCGTTGCGAATGACAGTCATGTTGAGTACTTGAATGAAATGCGACGTGTAGAGTCGAGCCATCTTGGTCAATGGATGAAATTGCTTGTTGCACTTGGCAAGTTCATCGTAGTGAAACCTGAATTGCTTGACAGCATTCTTGAAGCGATTGAGAGCCACACGAGCCTCATTGAGGATGCGGAATGAGGCAGGTTGGCAATCGGGAGTCTGTCGCAACTCCATGTTTAATGCTTTCTCGAGCGTTGCGATGCGTGCGGCATCGGTGTTGGGAAGTCGACGGTAGGGCATATTAGTGGTTGCGATTCATCAGTGATTGTGCTAATGCGATAAGTGGCATTTTTCGTTCTTCGGGGACGAGGATTTCTTCGATGCAAGTAAGAGCTGCGTTGTAGTATTCTTCCATCTTGTTGCGACACACGATGTCGATGCCAATGTTGTCGTAAACCTGACGGACAGCATCGATTTTCTCGCGAGGTTCAACGTCGTTGTTGCCGATGTAGTGTTGCAAGGTTTCGAGGTCGCTGCCTTGTGCCAGTCGTAGAGCTTCGATGAGCATGAATGTTTTCTTATCGTTGAGGATGTCACCGCCTAAGTTTTTGCCGAATATGATGGGGTCACCATATACATCGAGGTAGTCGTCTTGCAACTGGAAGGCGAGTCCCAGATTTTCGCCGAAGCGGTATATGGCATCGGCTTGTGCAACGGGAGCTCCGGCAATAATGGCACCAACTTTGAGGGCACATCCGAGCAGAACGGCTGTTTTGAGTCGAATCATTTCGATGTATTCGTCGGTCGAGACGTTGGAACGAGTCTCAAACTCCATATCGAATTGTTGTCCTTCGCATATTTCGAGCGAAGTTTTGAGGAAAACATCGAGAATGGCAGGCATCAGTCGCGGTGGTACTTGTGTCATCTGCTGTGTAGCCATGATTTGCATGGCATCGCCCGAGAGGATAGCATGGTTTTCGTCCCACACATGGTGTACTGTGGGTTTGCCTCTACGCAACTCGGACTTGTCCATGACATCGTCATGAAGGAGCGTGAAATTGTGGAAAATTTCGAGACCGATGGCTGGTTTGAGAGCTTGGTTGATGTCGCCGGCAAATAGGTCGCAGGCCATGAGTGTGAGTATGGGACGAATGCGTTTGCCTCCGAGCGAAAGTTCGTATCGAATGGGGGCGTAGAGTTCGTCGGGAGTTTGTGGATAATTGATTCGATCTAATGTCTCGTTGATGAGATCTAAATATTGAGAGATGTATTTTTCCATATATGAGAGATTGAATTTGTGAATATAAAAATCTTACCAGAGGCTCATTTGAGAAGAAGATTCTTCTCGACCGGCACGACGCTCTTTCTCGGCTTGTCGTTGTTGTTCTTCTTCTTCGCGTTGCAGGCGTTCTTCTTCTTCGCGACGACGAGCTTCTTCTTCAAGGCTGTCGGGTTGAACAGGAACCATCCAGTTGATAAACTGGTCGAGCTCGGCTTCCATTTCGTTGTCGTTGTCGAATGAGATGTCGGCAGGAGTGTCGATGTTGTTGAGTTTGTTTTCGAGGGCTGCAATGCGATTTTCGTAGGTTTTGTTCTGCGAACGAAGAGTAGCCGTTTGAGATACAAGCTCTTTGCGTTGTTGTTTGAGAGCCTCAATCATGGCATTGGCCTTGTTGAGAGCTTCGCTGTCGACCGAAGTGACCGGAGAGGAGGCAACTTCGTTGCGAACTTGCAGGAGTTGCTCTCGTAACGCATCGTTATCGCGAGAGAGATTTTCGAGTTTTTTAGATAATTTTTTGTTCTCGCTATCGATGAGGTTGTACTCTTGTGAGGCTTGATGTTGTTCTTCAATAAGTCGCTCTTTCTCTTGCGAGAGTTGTTTGTTTTCTTGTGATAGGGTGTTGTGGCTTGTGCGATAATGTTCGAGTTCTTGTTGACATTTTTCGAGTTGCGATGTTGTGTCCTCAATCTTCTCGAGGTGTGTGTGGATTTTTTCGTTGGCAGCATCAAGTCTACTCTGCATGGAGTGGAGCTTGTCTTGTAGTTCTTTGTTCTGTGATTGAGCAGTATTGGCAGTGTCGCTCAGTCGGGCGTTGGCTGCATCGAGTTGTTGTTTCAGCTCGCTGTAAGCGACAGCTTTTTCATCGAGTTGTTGTTGTAGCTCGTTGTAAGCTAAGATCTTTTCGTCAACTTGCAGTTGCAGCTCGCTGTAAGCGGCAGCCTTCGCGTCGAGTTGTTGTCGAGTTTCATCGAACTGTTGTCGGATTTCACCAAGCTGTTGTTGAGTTTCGCCAAGTTGTTGTTGGAGGTTCTGTGACGAGGAGTTCAGGTCACTGAGTTGTTGTTGAAGAGAATCGATGAGTTTGTTTTTCTCATTGATTTCTTGTTCTATTTGTTGCGATGGAGTGTTGTTGTTGCGTAGTTCTTGAACGACTTGTAGCAGGCGTTTAATCTCTTCGTTGGCATTGTCGAGTTCTTCTTGCTTGACACCCGATACTTTGAGCTTATTGATGAGGCTTTTGTTCTCAATTTCGTATTGTTCTTTCTCGGCTTCGAGTGTGGCAATGCGAGAGTCCATGTCGTGAACTTTCTCGTTCAAGGCACGTTTTTGACGCTCGGCACTGAGTTGTTGGTTTTTTATTTCGGTCTTTTGTTCTTCGAGTTCGATCGTGCGACGTTTCAGGGCTTGCATGTCCTCTTCGATTTTGCGTCGCGAAGCGGCAATTGCATTTTCCGATTGTTGTCGAGCTTCGTGGTTGAGCTTTTCGACATATTGGGTAAATGAGTCGCCGAGATGTTGGTATATGTATTTCTTTTCGCTTTCGATATCGATGCAGTTACGCACGAAGTCGGGGAAAGAGGCATTGATAAGTTCTACGACCTTGTCGAGCAGCGTATCGGGGAGTATGGGAGTGTCGGTTGTTGTTTTGCTGTCGGGAGTAGAGTTGTTGACAGAGGTATTGTTTGTGTTGTTTTTATTGTCGGACGATGATTGATTAAGCTCTTTGTCGGAGCCGGAGCCGTTTAGACCGGTAGCATAGGTTATGTCTTTGGCAGTATAGATGTGGTCATCTTCTTCGTTGTCATTGCCGAAGCCGAGAGCTCTGAGTGATTTTTTTAAAAATGACATATTATATAATGTATAATGTGAATAAATAGTATTGTTATCCTTTCGGGTCGGTAAAGGTACGATTTATTTTTGCTATTTCCTTGATAAAAGTCACATAATTTATGCGAATGTGATTTTTATGTTTGATAACAGGTGTGCGTAGCAGGGGGTGTATGAGGTGTGTTGTTTGGTGTATTGCGTTGATAGATAGGTAGTTGGTGCGTTTTCGGGAGTGCGGACGGATGGTCGTGTTTGATGTGAGTGTAGTAGAGCGATTGCACGACAAATTGTGGTGAGAGACAGCTGTGTTGATAAGAAAAGTAGAATGTTGTAGAGGTGTAAAAAAAGGTGTAAAACGGGAGTGGAAAATTTTTATTGGTCAAAATTATTAAAAAAATTTGTTTTTTCAATAATGTCTCCGTACATTTGTGGTAGATTTGTAGCAAGAATAATTTTAAGCACAAACCTCAATATTAATCTAATAAAATTAGTACAATGGACATTAAAAAGATCCTTGCCAATCTCGAGGCAAAACACCCTGGTGAAAACGAGTATATCCAGGCAGTAACAGAAGTTCTTCACTCAATTGAAGAAGTTTACAATCAACATCCTGAATTCGAGAAGGCTCGCATTATCGAGCGTATGGTAGAGCCTGATCGTATCTTCACATTCCGTGTAACATGGGTAGATGACAATGGTGAAGTGCAAACTAACCTTGGTTATCGCGTACAATTTAACGGTGCAATCGGTCCGTACAAAGGCGGTCTCCGTTTCCACAAAGCTGTTAACCCTTCAATGTTGAAGTTCCTCGGTTTTGAGCAAACATTCAAAAACGCCCTTACAACACTTCCTATGGGTGGTGGTAAAGGTGGTTCAGACTTCGACCCCGTAGGCAAATCAGATGCTGAAATTATGCGTTTCTGCCAAGCCTTTATGCTTGAGTTGTGGAACAACATCGGTCCTGACACAGACGTACCCGCCGGTGACGTAGGTGTAGGTGGTCGTGAGATTGGTTACCTCTTCGGTATGTATACCAAACTTGCTCGTGAGTACAACGTAGGTGTATTGACAGGTAAGGGTGCTACTTGGGGTGGTTCAATCCTTCGTCCCGAAGCAACAGGTTTTGGTGCACTCTACTTCACAGAGCACGTTCTCAAAACAGCAGGTAAGAGCATCGAAGGTTGCACAGTAGCTATTTCAGGTTTCGGTAACGTAGCTTGGGGTGCTGCTAAGAAAGCCACAGAACTTGGTGCTAAAGTAGTAGCTATTTCAGGTCCTGACGGTGTATGCGAAATTCCCGCCGGTATTACAGATGAGATGATCGACTATATGCTCGAAATGCGTGCTTCTAACCGCAACAAAGTAGAAGATATGGCAACTAAATACCCCGAAGCTGCTAAATTTACTGCCGGTAAGAAAGCTTGGAGCGTGAAGTGTGACATCGCACTTCCTTGTGCATTCCAAAACGAGCTTAACGAAAACGATGCAAAAGAACTTCTTGCCAACGGTACTTGGTGCTGCTGCGAGGTATCGAATATGGGATGTACTCCCGAAGCAATCGCTACATTCCAAAACAATGGTATCCTCTTTGCTCCCGGTAAGGCAGTGAACGCAGGTGGTGTATCTGTATCGGGTCTTGAAATGACTCAAAATGCAATGCACATCAGCTGGTCAGGTGCTGAGGTAGATGAGAAACTCCACTACATTATGGAGAGCATCCACTCTGCTTGTGTGAAATATGGTAAGAAAGAAGACGGTACTATCGACTACGTTAAGGGTGCAAACATTGCCGGCTTTATGAAGGTAGCTCAAGCTATGTTGGAGCAAGGTATTGTATAATAACACCATCTCTAATAACAGACATATCGGGGCAAACTAGCTGCTCCGATATGTTTGCTACATAAGCCTTAACTATACATAATAAAAAAGAGATACAAGTTGTATCAAATAAATAAAGAAAAAGAGAATTTATGAAAAAACACAATTTTAACGCAGGACCTTGCGTATTGCCCAGACAAGCTGTGGAATCGGCTATTGAGGCTATTCGTGACTTTGACAACACCGGTATCGGTATCTTGGAAATCTCACACCGTACACCCGGTTGGGAGCGTATAATGGCTGAAACTGAGCAATTGTGGCGCGAACTTCTCAACATACCCGAGAACTACGCAGTATTTTTCCTCGGTGGTGGTGCATCAACTCAATTCTTTGAGGTACCTGCCAACTTGTTGAAAAAGAAAGCTGCATATTTGCAAACAGGTGTTTGGGCAAAGAAAGCAGTAAAAGAGGCTAAATTTTATGGTGATGTAGAGGTTGTAGCTTCATCGGAAGATAAGAACTATACTTATATTCCCAAAAACTACACCATCCCCACAGATGCAGATTACTTCCACATCACAACCAACAATACAATCTATGGTACTGAAATCCACGAGGATATCGATTCGCCCGTAACATTGGTAGCTGATATGTCATCAGATATTATGTCACGTCCCGTAGATGTAACCAAATATGGTATGATTTATGGTGGTGCTCAAAAGAACGTAGGTCCTGCCGGTGTTACTTTCGTAATCATCCGTAAAGACCTTATCGGTAGCTCAGAGCGTCCTTTGCAAACAATGGTAAACTACGCTACACACTATCCCGAAGAAGCACGTAACCGCTCAATGTTCAATACACCTCCTGTATTCCCCATCTTCGTTATGCACGAAACATTGAAATGGGTGAAAGAGCTTGGTGGTCTTGAAGTAATGTACAAGATGAACAAAGAGAAAGCCGAATTGCTCTATAACGAAATCGATCGCAACTCAATGTTTGTAGGAACAGCTGTTAAGGAAGACCGTTCGTTGATGAACGTATGCTTCGTAATGGCTCCCGGCAAAGAGGCTTTGCAAGATGAGTTTATGGCATTTGCCAAAGAGCGCGGTATGGTAGGTATCAAGGGTCACCGCTCGGTAGGTGGTTTCCGCGCATCACTCTACAATGCTTGTCCTAAAGAGTCGGTAGAGGCTCTCGTGGCTTGTATGCAAGAGTTTGAGAACCTCCACAAATAATTCTCAAAAGATATAAATGAAAGATTTGCGTCCCAATGCGGGTAACTGCATCGGGGCGCTTTAACCTTATAAAAACGATATTTCGCAATGAAAATTCTTGTTGCAACCGAAAAACCTTTTGCAGCCGTTGCTGTAAACGGAATTCGTGAAGTGATTGAAGCAGCCGGTGCCGAACTTGTATTGCTCGAAAAATATACAGAGAAGGCTCAACTTCTTGCTGCAGTAGCAGATGTAGACGGAATCATCATCCGTAGTGATAAAGTTGATGCCGAGGTTCTTGATGCTGCAAAGAACTTGAAGATTGTGGTACGTGCCGGTGCGGGTTACGATAACGTAGACCTTGAGGCTGCTACAGCACACAATGTGTGTGTAATGAATACACCCGGACAAAACTCAAATGCTGTTGCCGAGCTAGCTCTTGGTATGATGGTAATGATGGCTCGTAACCAATATGATGGTACATCAGGTACAGAGTTGAAGGGCAAAACATTGGGTATCCACGCCTTTGGTCAAGTGGGTCGCAATGTGGCTCGTATCGCTCAAGGTTTTGGAATGGATGTTTATGCATTTGACCCCTTCTGCCCCGCAGAGGCTATCGCTGCTGCCGGTGTTAAGCCTGTAGAGAGCGTTGAGGAGTTGTATCGCAACTGTCAATATGTATCGTTGCACATTCCTGCTACAGCCGAGACTAAAAACTCTATCAACTATTCACTTACTTCTATTATGCCTAAGGGTGCAATGCTCGTTAATACTGCTCGTAAAGAGGTTATCAACGAGGCTGACTTGGTGCGCATTATGGAAGAGCGTGCCGACTTCCGTTATACATCGGATATCGCTCCCGCTAACCTCGATGAGTTGAAGGAGAAATTTGGCAACCGCGTGTTTGCTACTCCCAAGAAAATGGGTGCTCAAACAGCAGAGGCTAACATCAACGCCGGTATCGCTGCCGCTCACCAAACTATTGGTTTCTTGCGTGACGGTATCGAAAAATTCCGCGTAAACAAATAATAAATTTCGGTTAAGGTTTAATGGTTGCATTTGTCGTAAAGACGAGTGCAACCATTTATTTTTTTTGTGTGTCGTGGGATTGTGCTTGTGGGTGTGAAGGGGGTATGTAATGGTGTGGTGTGATGTGTGAATTGTGTGGTGATAGGGAGTGTGACCGATTGGGAAAACCGGAGTGACAAGTTGTGTGTGAATGTGTGTAGGGCGTGTTGTTGCTATGTGGTTGTAGTTATTGTTGTCGTGTGAGTCGGATGAGTGCCTGAAACTGACGGAATGTGAGGTGGTCTTTGTCTTTGAAGGCGATACCTACACCGGTCATAGTGTTGACAAATATGCCGGGAGCCTTGGCTTGCAGCCATATAGCGGGTTGTCCTTGCAGTCGTAATGAAAGGTTGTTGTCGGAGGGGTCGAACTCGATGTGTATAGGAAGGTTGATGATGTCGGATGTGAAAATTCCGGCATATTGTTTGAGCTCGTCGACCGGGGCTGTGTATTGTTGTAAATCGGAGAAGTCGGGAAATTCGTAGTATGAGTCGTATATGGCGCTGCAAATGCCTATGAGGAGGTCGTTGCGCGAGGTGGAGCAACCGTTTATGCAGATGGCTATTGTGATGCTGTCTTGCTGATTGTACATAATAGCGGTGTTTGTGCCGTATGTGTCGCCTGCGTGTCCGTAGAATGTGTGTTCGTAGAATGGCATTATCATCATACCGCAGCCAAAAGGTTGGTCGTCTTGCGGTATCATAAGTTGGAGTGTGTTGTTGTCTACAAGGTTGCCATTGAATAGTGCTTGAATGAATGTAATGAGGTCGGTGGGTGACGATATGATGTCGCCCACAGCTGTGACGTTGGGAAAATAGAAGTCTTCGACGGCTTGCCAACGATTGGCTGTGTTGAGCTTGTAGGGTGTGGCTGCTGCCGATGGGTCGGCTATGCCCGATTGTGTGTTGTTGAGGTGCAATGGTTTGATTATGAGGCTGTCAACCACTTCGCTATATGTCTTATGGTATATTTGTTCTATGATAGAGCCTAGGAGGTAGTAGGCAGTGTTGGAGTATCGAAGGGCGGTTCCGGGTGTGAAAATGGTGTCTTGTCGAACGATTTCGTTCATTATTTCTTGTTGAGTGGCCGGAGTGGTGAGCCATAGAGGCAATGTGTCTTGCTTGATGGTGTAGTCGGCCAGCCCCGATGTGTGCGATAGAAGCTGCTGTATGGTAATAAGATCGGAAGCGGGTATCTGTGGGAAGAAGTTGTGTAATGTGGTGTTGAGCGAAAGTTTGTTCTCGCTACAAAGGTTGTGAATGATTGTGGCTGTGAATAGTTTTGTAATAGAGCCAATGCGATAGTTGCCGTTGTCGGGTGCTACGGCTTGCTTACCAAAGTCGCGATTGTATATGATGGTGTCTTTGTGTGCTATCATTACTGTGCCGATGCCCTGATTGTTGCGCTCGATGTGAGAAATGAACGAGTCGATGGGGGCTGTATTGATGTCGATGGCTACTGCGGTGAGAGTAACGAATGACAGTAGTGTAATGATGGCGGTGCGTAACATATGCTGGCGTGTGTTGGTAATAAAAAAGGGGAAATCAGTTGTGATATTGTGTCTCAACTAGATTTCCCCGAGGAATTGTGCTATGAAAGTTTATCGAATGTATTAATAGTTGTTTAGAAGTTTTTCGTTGATGTATTGTTCAAACTGCTCTTTTGAACAAGATCCAACTACCCATTGATACTCTGAATCGGTAAAGAACAAGAAGTAGGGTATGCTTTCTATATTAAAGTCTTTAGCTATCTCGGGATTTTGGTCGATGTCTATTTGGTAAATGATGATGCGACCTTCGTATTTCTTGGCAAGTTCTTCGAGAATGGGTTCCATACGACGGCAAGGACCGCACCAAGTGGCCGAGAAGTCGACAACGCAGGGGATATTGCCATTATAGTAGTATTCGGTAATATCTTTGTAATCCCACACTTTGTCAATAAAATCTTTTTGATTTATCTTGATTACTTTTTGAGCATCTGCAGCGTTGAACGCGAACAGAGCTATAACAGCTGTAATGATGATGCTTTTGATGTGTTTCATAATCATAAAGTATTACGTGAATGAATTGTTTTGTCAAAGTTACATTTTATATGTCAAAAATGTGTATCAAAATCTATTAAAAAATGCAAATCCGTATAGTAGAGGGTGTATTACTTGATAATCTTTTTGATTGCTGTGTTGATTATCTTGCGTGTGGCTGTGTTGGTGGCCGATTGTGCGGCCTTGCCCAGTGCATTGGATTTGCGAGAAGAAGAGCCGGTGAGTGACTTGGCTAGAGAGTTGCTCAGACTGCGCACAAAACTTGTAGCGGCCGCCCCGATGATGGTGCCTAGAATGCCACGTCCGATGCCGTCTTGTTTGCGTGATTTTTTCTCTTTCTGTTCTTCTTTTTCGATGCGGGCTTTTTCTTCTTCTTGAGCTTGAGCCTCGTTGTTGAGGGAAAGGACTTCGTAGGCCGACTCTCGGTCGATGGCATCATCGTATGCTCGAATGTTGGCAGGAGCAGCGTTGAGGCTGTTGCGTCGTTGCAGGTCGTCGATAGCACCTATCTGACTGAGCGGGAATAAAATCTTGGCTCGCTCAACGATAGATGGGGCACCGTTCTGATCGAGGAACGAAACCAAAGCCTCACCGGTGGCAAGTTCCATTATGGCTTGTTCGGTTGAGAAGGCCGGATTGGCGCGGAAGGTTTGAGCCGCAGCTCTTACGGCTTTTTGGTCTTTGGGCGTAAAGGCACGCAATGCGTGTTGTATGCGGTTGCCTAGTTGTCCTAAGATTTCTTCCGGGATGTCGGTGGGAGATTGTGTGATAAAGTATACACCGACGCCTTTAGAGCGAATGAGTCGAACCACTTGTTCAATCTTTTCGACGAGTGCTTTGGATGTGTCGTTGAACAACATATGAGCCTCATCGAAGAAGAAAACGAGCTTGGGGAGGGGTTGGTCGCCTACTTCGGGCAGATTTTCGTATAGCTCGGATAGTAACCATAGCAGGAATGTAGAGTAGAGCTTGGGGTTGAGCATCAACTTGTCGGCAGCAAGAACGTTCATTATGCCGTATCCGTCTTGTGTGTCTAGCAGGTCGTTGATGTTGAATGCCGGTTCGCCAAAGAATTTGTCACCGCCTTCGCTCTCGATGGCAAGCAGTGCTCGTTGTATGGCACCGATAGATGCCGATGATATGTTGCCATATTCGGTGGTGTATTGTTTGGCATTTTTGGCTAAGAAGTCGAGCATCAAGCGCAGGTCTTTGAGGTCGATGAGTAGCAGGTTGTTGTCGTCGGCGATGCGAAATACGATGTTGAGTATGCCGCTCTGTGTCTCATTGAGTTGCAGTAGGCGTGACAAGAGCTGTGGGCCTAATTCGGTAATGGTTGTGCGCATTGCGTGGCCTTTCTCGCCGTAAACATCGAAGAAGCGGGTGGGGCAGCCGGCAAATGCGGGGTTGCTGATGCCAAACTCGATGCACCGTTTTTCGATAAATCCGTTCATCTTGCCGGCTTGGCTGATGCCCGAGAGGTCGCCTTTCATATCGGCCATAAAACAGGGTACACCGGCTTGAGAGAAAGTTTCGGCCAGTACTTGCAGTGTTACGGTTTTTCCTGTACCTGTTGCTCCTGCTATGAGTCCGTGACGGTTGGCCATTTTGCCTTGTATGTTGATAGCTCCTGATGGTGCGTGAGCTACGTATAGTTGACTGTCGGTAGTATACATAATATTGCTGTGTGAAATAGGGTTATTGCATAGTGTTTTACTTTTACAAAGTTAGTGTATTGTATGAAAAATAAAAATTAAATGCCCAAAAAAAGAGCGCAACGAGGTGTAATCGTTGCGCTCGATGATTATTGAGAGTTGTGTGTTTACAATACGCCAATACCTTTGAGGAAGATGTATCCGATGAGGATGGGTGCAATGTAGCGAATGAGGATAAAGATGATATTTGCCATTTTTGTGGGCTTTTCACCGTAGTTGTTGATTTCGTCTTTGAAGAAAGAGGGTTTCATAACCCAGCCGACAAAGATACAAGTGAAGAATCCGCCCAAAGGCAATAGAATGTTGGCCGAACCGTAGTCGAAGATGTCGAATGTAGAAGTGAAGTTGTGACCTAAGAAATTGAAGTCGAAGGTGACAAGCAGTGTGACGAGGCTGAGTATGATGGTAACACCGGTGGTGATGTATGTAGCCACTTTGCGAGAAAGGTTGTGCTCCTCGGCCAAGTATGCAGTGATAACCTCGTGGAAAGATATTGTAGAAGTGATGGCGGCCAAAGCGATGAGTATAAAGAAAATAGCCGACCAAACAGTGGCCAATGGCATATCCTTGAATATCTCGGGCAGTGTGATGAAAATGAGGCTGGGGCCTTCGGTAGGTTGCAGTCCGGCGCTGAATACGGCAGGGAAGATAACCAATCCGGCCAATGTTGCCACAAAGAGTGTGAGTAAAGAGACGCTCAATGAGGTGCCAATGAGGTTTGTTTTCTCATTGAAATAGGATGCGTATGTTACCATACATCCCATACCTACCGAAAGAGAGAAGAATGCTTGTCCGGCAGCAGTGAAGAGTGTCTCGGGAGAGAATGCTTGCTTGAAGTCGGGTGTGAGGAAAAATCGGTATCCTTCACCGGCACCCGGCATAAAGGCAACGCGTATGGCCATAAAAATGAGGATGATAAATAGGATGGGCATCATAATGTTGGATGCTTTCTCGATGCCTTTTTCTACACCTCGAGCGATGATGAAGTGAGTGAGCAAAATGAAAATCATTGTGTAAACGATGGGCCAATGAGAAGATTGGAATGATGCAAATTGGTCGGCAAATGGTACATCGCTGCTGTAAAGCGAACCATTGATAGAGTTGACAAGATAGTCGAGAGACCAGCCTGCAATAACGTAGTAGTATCCCGAAATGAATAGTGCGCATAGAATGCCGTTAAAACCGAGAATTTGCCACGGCTTGGATAGCTGACGGAAACCACCCACAGCGTTTTTGTGTGTTTTGCGACCAACCGCAAACTCGCCCAACATTACCGGAATGGCAATGATAAGCACGCATAAAAGATAAACGAGAAGGAAAGCTGCACCACCGTGTTCGCCGGCGAGGTATGGGAAACGCCAAATACTGCCAAGACCGATTGCGCTACCTGCAGCTACAAGAATAGCGCTGAGTTTGCCACCAAAGGAGGCTCTTTTTTCGTTGCTCATAGATGTATTTTTTCAAAGTATTATTTTTAATAAGGTGTTGCAAAGGTAGTAAAAATATGAGTAGAAATAGTGCTGTGAGAAAAAAAGTAGGAAGAAAAGCGAGTCGTTTTCTTCCTACTATGATGTTTTACTATAAATAAAAATTATTTAAGTTTCTTGATTTTTCGGTCGGCATCGGTAGCGGGACGGAGGCTGATGGCAAAACCACCACCGCGAGCCATCCATACTTCGAGCGAAGTTTTGTTGGTTACGATACCTTTTCTGATTTTGTAAGAGTCGGGTTTGTTGGCATAGTCGGCATCATTACCATCGGTATATATTGTAGCAACATACTTGGTATCGTTGTCGAGGAAGTCGAAGTTGACTTCCATAGTGCGAGCATTCTCGTCGGTAACACCTCCAACAAACCAGTTGTCAGTACCTTTTTCTTTACGAGCTACGATGATGTATTCGGCAGGTTCGGCATCGAGATAACGAGTTTCGTCCCAGTCAAGAGCTACGTCTTTGATGAATTGGAAGGCATCCATATACTTTTCGTAGTGTTGGGGAAGGTCGGCCGCCATCTGCAAGGGTGAGTACATAGTAACGTATAGAGCCAATTGGTTGCAAATGGTACTGTTGCAGTAAGAGTTGTTTTCGGGGTTGAGCTTTGTGATGTCCATCACGAAGATACCGGGCGTGTAGTCCATCGGTCCACCTTGCAAGCGAGTGAAAGGAAGAATGGTAACGTGATGGGGGTGAGTTCCACCAAAAGCTTGGTATTCGGTACCACGTGCCGACTCGTTACCGATGAGGTTGGGGTATGTACGGCAAAGACCGGTGGGGCGTACGGCTTCGTGAGCGTTAACCATTACTTTGTTTTCGGCTGCTTTTTGCACTGCATATAGGTAGTGGTTGTTGCACCATTGTCCGTAGTGGTACTCACCGCGAGGAAGCATATCGCCTACGTATCCGCTCTTGATAGAGTTGTATCCGTACTTGTGCATCAACTCGAAAGCCGCATCCATATGACGCTCGTAGTTGCGGGTAGAACCCGAAGTTTCGTGGTGCATCATCAAGCGAACTCCCTTGCTGTGTGCATAGCGGTTGAGCATTTCGATATCGAAGTCGGGGTAGGGAGTAACAAAGTCAAAAACGTAGTCTTTGGTCTTACCAGCCCAGTCTTCCCAACCGATGTTCCAACCTTCAACCAGAACTTGGTCAAACCCGTGTTCGGCAGCAAAGTCGATGTATCGTTTTACGTTCTCGTTGTTGGCTGCGTGACGGCCGTTGGGTGTGGCTTTAGAGTAGTCGAGATTGTCGAGTTGTACCGAAGGGAGGTCGGTGTATGCCCAAGTGCTCATACCTGTAATCATTTCCCACCATACACCCACATACTTAACGGGCTTGATCCACGAAGTATCGAGGATGGCGCAAGGCTCGTTGAGGTTGAGGATGAGGTTTGAAGCAAGGATGTCGCAAGCGTTATCGCTAACCATCACAGTGCGCCAAGGCGATGTGCAGGGAGCTTGAAGGTAGCCTTTGTGACCGCGAGCGTCGGGTGTGAGCCACGAGCGGAAGATGAAGTTGCGATCGTCGAGGTTGAGGTGCATACAAGAGTAGTCGACGAGGGCGGCCTCGTGGATGTTGATGTATAGACCTTCGTCGGTTTTGAGCTGAAGAGATGTTTGTACACCGGTCTTAGAGAAGTATGTTTGAGATGAGTTTCCGGTGTAAGCACTGTCGAATAGACCGCGTATCTCAGAGAGACGAGAAACCGTGTAGTCGTATTCTTGAGTGTCGTAGTCACCGGGAATCCAATAGGCGGTGTGGTTGCCTGTCATAGCAAACTCGGTAAACTCTTCTTTGATGGTGAAATAAGTGAGATTTTTTTGTTCGGGAAATTCGTAACGGAAACCCACACCGTCGTTGTAAACGCGGAAACGTATAGTGAGGTAGCGGAAAGATTCGCTTTTGGCGCGGTTGGGTATTGTCTGTTCGAGTTGAATTTCCAACTCTTTGTAGTTGTTGCGGATGGTTTTAGACTCGCCCCAAACGGGAGTCCAAGTCTCGTCGAAAGCCGATTTGTTTACTTTCTTGATTTTGAAACAATCTATCAAAGAGTAGTCGTTGATGAGTTCTAGACCCAATCTACTGGGCTTGATAACTTCCATACCTTTGTAAGATACTGTGTAGTATGGTATGCCTTGTACTACATCAAATTCGACAACCACCTTGCCGTTGGGCGATGATTGTTTTTCTTTGGCTTGAGCAATGCCTGTGCAGCATATCATTGCCAAGAGAAGAATAGCAAATTTTTTCATTGGATGTATTGTTTTGAGATTTTGATTTTATAAAGAGTTGTTATAATTATCAATAGGTTGTAATGAGCGTGTATTCAATGTGATTATTGTGCCACTTTGGCCAGATATATGATAACCGGGAAGTGGTCGCTGTAACCGTTGAGGTATCGACCTTGAGCGTGTGTGCGCTTGGGATAGCCTTTGTATTTGCCATTGTCTTGTCGTAGGAAGTCTTTGTTGAAGATTTCCGATTTGAAGTATTTGAGAGTAGAACGGTCAGAGCCTACGAGGTTGGCCGAAACGATGATTTGATCGAAGAGGTTCCAACTACCTTGATAGCCGAGAGTGCCAAAACCTTCGCTGAATAGTCTCCACATTGTATTGAAGTATCCGCCTTGAACAACGTCTTCGGGATTTTTTACAGCACCAAGAACTTCACAACAGCTCTTGTTGTTGGGGTCGTCGTTGAGGTCGCCCATAATGATGACTTTGGATTGCGGGTCGGCTGCAAGAACCGAGTCGGCCAATTGGCGCGAGAGAGCAGCAGCAGCCTCACGACGGCATCTTGATTTTCTTTCACCCCCCAATCTCGAAGGCCAGTGATTGACAATAACGTGTACGCGCTCGCCGGCCAATGTGCCGCTTACGAGGAGTTGATCACGTGTGAGGGTGTTGGGCGAGCATTCGATATTGAGACGTACGCTTATGGCAGTGTCTACTTGAAATTGGTCGCGGTCATATAGCAGACCCACATCGACACCACGACGGTCGGGGCTGTCGAAGTGAACAATGTCGTAGTTGCGATTGGCCAATTCACCGGTCTTGATGAGGTCTTCAAGCACTTGTCTGTTTTCTATTTCGCTGACACCGATGAGAGCAGGCCCTTGAGGACAGAACTTGTCGGTGGCGAGCTTGCTGATGGTGTAGGCCAGATTTTTGAGCTTGTTTTGGTATTTGAGTGCGCCCCAACGATAAGTTCCATCGGGGAGAAATTCTTCGTCATTGGTGTTGGGGTCGTTGATTGTGTCGAAAAGGTTTTCGAGGTTGTAGAAAGCAACCGAGTATACGGCAACTTTCTGTTGAGCAACGGCCATACCGCTGAACAACACACTCAGGATGAGCGAAAAGATAAATTTTTTCATATATTGTGCGTTTAAAATTTTCGATTTGGGGTGTAAATATAATGATTTCTTGTGAGAAAAGAGATATCAAAACGGAGTAAAAATCTGACATTAATAAATAATATATATAAGGGTGCATTTTTAACAACAATGCAATACGCTATTTGGATTTTTTTTTGTTTATTTGCAAGCTTGTCATATTAGGCGTATTGTGCATAATAGATAAAGCGTGGAAATAAGAACCTAAAAGAATAACAAATAAACACAATCTAATAATTAACAAATTCTTATGAGAAGAAACTTATTGGCAACAGTATTTCTTGCCTTGTCGGCTACACTACCGCTGATGGCCGGCGTGGTGCGAGGAACTGTTATCGATGGCGTGACAAAGAAACCTGTATCGGGTGTTGCGGTGTCGATAGCCGAGTGTGGTCTTGTAACCACAACGGCAGCAGACGGAACTTATGTTCTGTCGGATGTGAGAGAGGGCAATGTGGCAATTGCTTTCAGTGGAGAGAATTATGGCGCACAATCGCTGGACGTGACCGTAACATCTGAACCTGTGAAGGTAGATGTAGAGGTTGTGCCCACCGTTGATGGCCGCGAGGTAGTAAATGAGGAGTCTGCTGTATCGCGCGAAGAGAACACGCTTCTCTTTGATGAGGCGATGCTAGAGGATGAGGGTGCTACATCTAGTCAGTCGGTAGCCTATTTGTCAGGCTCGTCGGATGATCCGTTTTTGAGTGCATCGAGCTATGTGTTCAGTCCGATGCGTTTCTCATTGCGTGGTTATGACCAACGCGATCACGTGACTTATGTGAATGGTATAGACTTTACTGACACCGAGCGTGGTAGATTTAACTATTCGAGTATAGGTGGTCTTAATAATGCCACTCGTAATAAGGACAATGTTCACGGCTTGGAGATGACCGGTTTTGGTTATGGCTCACTTACCGGAGCTACCAACATCAACACATTGGCAGCCGACTATGCCGCCGGCTCGCAAGTAGGTTTGTCTTATACCAATCGTGCGTATAACTTGCGCGCACAAGCCACTTATGCAACCGGATTGATGAATAACGGTTGGGCATTTACCGGCTCGTTGGTGTATCGTTGGGCCGATAAAGGTCGTGCCGAGGGAACATCGTATGACTCATTTGGCTACTTCTTGGCAGCACAAAAGATATGGGGCGACCACAGCCTTGCCATTACCACTTGGGGCGCACCCACAATGCGTGGCCAGTCGAGTGCATCGACACAAGAGGTGTATGACTATCGTGGTATCTATTACAACTCATATTGGGGTTATCAAAACGGCGAGGTTCGCAACTCTCGTGTAGTTAAGAGTTACGACCCCATTGTGATAGCCAATTATATATGGGATATCAATCAAGAGAGCAAGCTCAAAGTGGGTGCTGCTTGGCATTACAGTATGTATAGCAACAGTGCTTTGTCGTTCTACAATGCACCCGACCCACGTCCCGATTATTATCGTAACCTGCCCAGTTTCCAATATACCAACTTGGGTGTGAATGGCCCCGATGATACCAGCGATCCCAATTATGGATATGTAAACAGAGCGTTGTACGAACAATTGCAAGACGGATGGTTGAATAATGATCCTAATGTGACACAAATCAACTGGGATGCGCTCTATCGTGCCAACTACTTGAATAATGTGGCCAGCCCCAATGCCAGTGCCCACTATATGTTGGAGCGTCGTCACAATGACTTGATGGAGGCAGCCTTGAATGCCTTGTATACCAATCAAGTGACCGACAAACTCAAACTGAATGCCGGTGTATCGGCCAAGTATGGCAAGGGTATGCACTACAAGACAGTAGATGACTTGTTGGGTGGTAATCAATGGATAGATATTGACCAATTTGCCGAGCGTGACTTTGCCAACAATACAACTATTATACAGAATGATGTAGATAATCCCAATCGTGTAGTAGGAGTGGGAGATGTCTTTGGTTACAACTACAACAATCACATCATCAAGGCATCGGCCTTTATCGACAACTATTGGAATACACGTCACTTTGATATCTACTATGCGGCATCGTTGAATTATGTTCAATTCCAACGCGAGGGTTTGATGCGTAACGGTCGTGCCGAGGTAATCGGAGCGCAATCAAAGGGATTTGGTAAGTTGGTATATTTCCTTGATCCCAGTATCAAGGCCGGCTTGACTTGGAAAGCCGACTCGCACAATCGTGTAGTATTGAATGCGTTGGCCGAGAGCCGCGCACCGCTGCCATCATACAGCTATGTAGCACCTCGTGTGAAAGATACACTCATCCCCGGCTTGAAATCGGAGAAAGTGTTGTCTTATGACTTGAACTGGATGTTTAACTATCCCGGTGTGCGCGGTCGTGTAACACTCTTCCAAACACATATGGTAGACGGAACAGAGAGTACCGGTTATTATAATGATGAATTCCGCACGTATGTCAACCATACACTCACCGGAGTAGACCGCGTGTTCCGTGGCGTAGAGTTGGGTGTAGATGTAGACTTGGTAGCCGGTTTCTCATTGGAACTAGCAGCAAATATCGGTGACTATCGTTATACCGATGATTGTATGGGAGTGATGAGTGCCGAGAATGGATGTAACCTCTTTACCGGAGAGTTGCCTACCGACTTGTCGGAGACTACCGATATAACAGAGAAGGTCTATACCAAAGGTTTGATGGTGTCTAATGGCCCTCAAATCGCAGCGAGCATTACCCTCGACTATTTCCACTCGTCGATGTGGTTTGCCGATGTAACATTGTCATACTACGACAAGAACTATCTGGACTTCTCACCTGCACGTTTCACCAAAATGAATGTAGATGGTGGTTACTATCCCAATAAGTTGGGTCAATTGCAATATTATGCCGGCTATGACGAAGAGACCAAAGCCATCTTGGGTACACAAGAGCGCTTGAAAGGCGGTTTCTTGCTCGATGCATCGGTAGGTAAAGTGTTGTACTTCAACAATCGCGCTCAATCGCTCAATATCAACTTGAGCCTCAATAACCTGCTCAACAATACAAGTATGGTGACAGGAGGTTATCAACAATCGCGTTTGAGCCGCAATACGAAGAGTGCAGTTAAGGCAATTGAAGCAGTAGATAAATTCCCCAACCGTTACTATTATGCGTGGGGCTTCAATATGTTCTTGAATGTAGCGTATAAATTCTAATGTGAAACCTGATAAAAGTAAACAAACGATGAAACAAAAAAGAATATTATGGGCGATTGTTGCCATACTGGGATTGGGCTTCACAGCTTGTGATAAGTACGAGCCGGTGCCCGAGGGAAGTAATGTATTGACCTCGGCCGAAGCCGATGAGTTGTCGCCAATGATGTCGATAGCCGATTTCAAGGCAACCTTTGATGAGAAAGATACCCTATTCTCAATCAATGAAATAGAAACAGCGAGTGACTTGTATATACGTGGTCGTGTTGTAACAACCGACGAGAGCGGTAATATATATAAGTATCTAGTAATGCAAGACACCGAGACCGGAGATGCCTTGAAGGTGAGTATCGATGCCGGCAGCCTATCGGGTGCTATACCTATGGGTCAAGAGATTGTAATCAATTGTAAGGGTCTTGTCTTGGGTCGTTATGCCGATATGGCACAACTGGGTGTAGAAGCCTTTAACGATGAGAAACTACGAGTAGAGCCGGGTCGTATACCTTATCCCTACTTTATGGAGCGTATGTATTATGTGGGTACTCCCGATGTGAGCAAGATAATAGTACGTGAAATGACCCTTGCCGAACTGAATGCGGGAATTAATGACTCGACCCTGTATGGCCAGCTTGTACGTATCCGTAATGTCCACTTTACCGGCTTGGGTGATGAGGGCGAGAAGTTGAAAGAAGCCGATAAGATTTTTGCACCTTCTACATTCAATGGAACATATAATGTAGGTTATCCTCAAGCTCGCCAGATAGCCGATGCCAAGGGTAATGTGGCTTATATATCGACCAGCGAATATGCTCGATTTGCCGAGATGCGTATCCCCGAGAGTGATGATTGGGGTGATGTAGTGGCTATAATCGGTTATTATAAAGACAAAGCCGATCGTGCCGGAGAGTTGCAGTTGACTATCCGTACACTTGCCGACCTCGAAGGTTTCTTTGATGGAGCCGGTGGTGGCGGAGAGACTCCCGACCCCGATCCCGATCCGGAACCTAATCCTAACCCCGGTGATAACTCACAAGAAAATCCTTACACTGTGGCTACAGCCATAGCTCAAAACAATAGCGGAGCAAGTGTATGGGTGAAAGGCTATATAGTAGGTCAAGTAGGTGGTAAGAGCTTGAGCGATGCCGAGTTTGATGCACCCTTCAATGTAGCCGAAGGCTCGACACAAGGAACAAATGTGCTGGTTGCCGATGATGCCACTACTGCATCGACCGATGTATGTATGCCTGTACAATTGCCTTCGGGAGCAGTGCGTAATGCCTTGAACTTGCCCGACCACCCCGAGATGGATGGCAAGGAGGTATTGCTCTATGGCGAATTGGTGAAGTATTTCGGTGCCAATGGTCTGAAGAATGTGTCTTGTGCTATTGTTGATGGTGTGGTATATGGTAATATACCTGTCGATACTGAAGGAGCTATCCTCGATGTGAAGTTTACCGATGGTTTGGGTGGATTTACAACCTATAACGTATTGGGCGCACAAGAGTGGAGCAGTGACAGCAAGTA
Organism: uncultured Porphyromonadaceae bacterium; assembly: GCA_937891845.1. Lineage (GTDB taxonomy): Bacteria > Bacteroidota > Bacteroidia > Bacteroidales > Barnesiellaceae_A > Barnesiella_A. Next base: position 24,529 of record CALATP010000003.1, read on the forward strand.
TGGTGCGAAGATGTCGGGCTATGCCGATGGCGCAAGCAATGCCAATGAGGATTGGCTTATCTCTCCGGCCATAGACTTGAGTGGCAAGAGCAGTGTGGCTATAACCTTTGAACACGCTATCAATAAGGGCGACTTGAATAACTTGCAAAGCAATCATACCTTGTGGGTAAGTACCAACTATAATGGCGGAGACCCAGCTACTGCAACTTGGGAACAAGTGACAATCACAACCTATCCCGATGGCAAGAGCTGGACTTATGTGTCGTCGGATGAAATAGCAGTACCGGCCGCTTACCTTACAAGCAATGTGCGCATAGCATTTAAATATCTGTGTAGCAATAGTGAGTCGGCTACTTGGGAAATAAAGAACTTAGTAATTAAATAATTAATCATTAAAAAACAGAAAAATGAAGAAATTTGGATTTTTCAGTATGCTTGCAGCAGCCTTATTCTTGGGCGCTTGTAGCAATGTGAATGATGAACCGAATGACCCCAATGACCCCGGTGAAAACCCCGATGAGCCTAGTTTTGTAGAGCCTGCCGGTGAGGGTACAGAGGAGAGTCCTTATAATGTATCGAAAGCCCTCTTGATACAAGATGGCAATGCAGCTTGGGTAAAAGGTTATATCGTAGGTCAAGTGGCCGGAGCCGATATTACCGCCGAGAGCGAGTTTGAAGCACCTTTCCACGGTGCAACATACGATGATGGCTCGGTAGCTACCAACGGAACAAATATTCTTATCGCAGCGAGTGCCAATGAGACCAGCCCCTCGGCTTGTCTTGTAGTGCAATTGCCCAAAGGTGACATTCGTACCACATTGGAGCTTGTAAACAATCCCGGTAATGATGGTAAAGAGGTAGAACTCTACGGTAAATTGACCAAATACTTTGGTGTAGCCGGTATGAAAGAGACCTCTAAAGCTAAGTTTGACGGAACTACACTTGGTGAAGGCGGTGGCTCGACCGGAGGTGGTGACACACCCGTAGTACCCGGTGTAGGTGAGGGTACAGGTACAAAAGACGATCCCTTCAATGTAGCAGCCGCCGTAGGTCAAAACAACAGCGGTATCAAGGCTTGGGTGAAGGCTTATATCGTAGGTCAAGTAGGTGGTAAGAGCTTGGGTGATGCCGAGTTTGATGCCCCCTTCAATGTAGCAGAAGGCTCAACTCAAGGTACCAACATCCTTATTGCAGATGATGTTACAGCAACATCGACCGATGCTTGTATGCCCGTACAATTGCCCGCAGGTGCAGTACGTAATGCATTGAGCTTGCCCGACCACCCCGAAATGGATGGTAAGGAAGTATTGCTCTATGGTGAGTTGGTAAAATACTTTGGTGCCAATGGTCTTAAGACTGTATCTTGCGCTATCGTAGATGGTGTAGTGTATGGTGTAGAGCCCGGTGAGGTAGTAACTCCCGAGGGTGCTGTAATTTTTGAAGAGACTTTCGCTACATCACTTGGCAGCTTTACTGCCGATGACCGCTCGTTGGATGCAGCCTTGACTTATGTATGGAACTATGACAGCCGCTACTATTGCGCAAAGGCATCGGCTTTCAATAAGCAAGCATATGCCGCAGAGAGCTGGTTGATATCGCCCGAAATCGCATTGAATGGTAAAGAGGCAACTCTTACATTTGAACACGCTGCCAACTATATAACAAATCAAACCGAGGAGATGCGTTTGTTCTACAGCACTGATAATGGTGCCAACTGGAACGAGTTGACAATTCCTACTTATGCAACCAGCTGGACATTTGTATCGGCCGGTAATATCACTCTTCCTGCTGCTCAAAGCGTGAAGATAGCATTTGCTTATAAGTCGTCAGCCGATAATGCTTGTACTTGGGAAATCAAGAATGTGAAGATTTTTCAATAAAAGAAATCATAATGGAGTAATTTAAAACTGTGGAGTTGTGCCGCCTGTGAAGGTCGCGCAACTCATTTTTTTATATTTATTGCTTCTGTGCTGAAGTGTTAATAGCTGATGCTGCTATTGTTAAAATGAGAAAAAATTTTAGCACTTGACTAAACTTTGAAGTAGGATATAAGTCATAAAGACAAATGCCTTAAGAAAGCGAATAAGAAACAGAAATAAAAGTTTAATCGTCACAAAAAAAGAAGTTATGAAGAAAGTAATGTTTGCAGCCTTGATATTTGGCGCAGTAGCAATGACCCAAGTAGTGAATGCACAAGAACCCGGTCGTGAGTGCCGAGGAACACACAGTGAGTGTGTGGAGCGTGATAGTACAATGCGCCACGAGCGACGTGCCGAGCGAATGATACAAGAGTTGGGCTTGAGTGAAGAACAAGTAGCACAAATGAATGCAGCCAATGAGGAGTTTATGACAACTCAAAAACAAACGCGCGAAACAATGCGTGAGGCACGCGAAAAACGTGATGCAGTAATGAAATCGATATTGACTCCCGAGCAATATGAGAAATATACGCAGATGCGCGGCCACCGTCACGGTGAAAAGGGAACACGTCATCAAATGCGTCATCATAGAGGACATCGCCCTGTCGTTACACCCGCTGTTGAGGGTCGCCAAATGCGCGGTGGTGATTGCGGAAGAGGATGTTGTCATACAACACCTGCACCCCAAGCAGAAACTTCGGCTCAGTAGAAGAGTCTTCCATAGGTAAAGTTGTTAATATATTGTAAAGAAAAGTCAGTTCCTTGCTGAGAGAGCAAGGAACTGTTTTTATATCGAGCCTGAGGGTTGGGCGATGCAAGAAATGCTAAGGGTGGCCGATAGAGGTCTAGCGGGTATTTTTATATATCGTATATCTTGCTTTTGTCGCCTGCGATGGCAAAGTATAGGTTATGTGGGTTGATGTGAGTCTGCGCCACACGTAAGAGGTCTTGCGGAGTTGTGTTGCGGATAATGTTGTCTTCGGTATTGAAGTATTGTAGCGGATTGTTGGCAATAATAGAAGAAACGAAGTAGTCGGCCATAGCAAACGGGCTGTCGAGGGCGCGGGCACGTCGGCCTTGCAGGTAATTGCGTGCGGTTTCCAATTCGTCATCGTCGATGAGTTGCGAAGTGATTGTTTCAACTTCGCGCTTAACCTCGTCGATGAGTGGTTGGGTGTATTGAGTTCCGGTCTCGGTCACAATTGTGAGGTATGCGCTGTGTCGCATAGAAATGATGTGTGATGAGATACCGTAAGTATAGCCTTTTTCTTCTCGTATGTTGGTCATCAATCGGCTGCCGAAATAACCACCGAGAATGAGGTTGACAAGTGTGAGAGCTGGATAATCGGGATGCTCGGAACCGATGAGTGGCAGTCCGATGCGGATGCCCGATTGTAGAGACCCGGGCTTGTCGACAAGAGCGGTGTGCTGTTGTTGAGGTGTGATGGGTTGGGGGTGTATGTAATCGGCATCCTGTTGAGTAGGTATGGAGCCTAGATGTTGCTCAACGAGGTTGATGATGTGAGGTGTGATGCATCCCGATAGGATGATGTCGATGTGAGTGTTGAGGTAGTATTGTTGGTGGTAATAGCGAATATCGTCGAGAGTTGTTTGCGACAGAAGTGTGTCGGTTGTGGTGCGCGCGTATGGGTGCTTCTCACCGAAAATGAGTGAATTGAAAGCCTCGGCGGCTCTGATGCTTACTTTTTCGCGGTTGATGGCCAGTTGCTGAATGCGTTGTTGTCGCAGCGTGTCGAAAGGTTTTTGGGGTAGAGTTGGCGATGTAATCATAGCAGCCATCGTGGGTAATACCTTTTCGAGATTGCGATTGAGCGAGAATAGCGAGAGAGTGCTATAATGCTGAGTAGTGCCACTTTGCAACCACGCACCGTGATAGTCGAGATGCTCGGCAATGGCTTCTTGATCCATTCCCGGAATACCCTTGCGCAACATCGGTCCTGTAATGTCGGCAATGGCGGGAGTAGAGGCCGCATACCGTCCACCCTCAAATAGAATGTCGATGCGGCACACTTCTTGGTCGCCTTTGTTGATGATGTATAGTTTTGCCCCGTTGGCAAGAGTCTGCACAAGAGGCATAGGCATATTCAGTTCTCCAAAGGGAGTGATAGCGGGTTGTATGTTGCGGTTGAGAGTCATTGTCAGGGAAGGAGTTGTATGGCGCGATGAAGATCGTCCGGAGTGTCGATACCAATTGTTTCTTGAGTAGTAATGGCTACGCGGATTTTGTATCCGTTTTCGAGCCAGCGTAGTTGTTCGAGGCTTTCGGCAAGTTCGAGCGAAGATTGAGGCAAGGCAGTGATTTCGTCGAGAGTTTGAGCCTTGAATGCGTACATACCAATGTGCTTGTAGAATGTATAACGTGACAACCACTCATCTTGCTCTATGCCTCGAATGTAGGGGATGACCGATCGCGAGAATGTGATGGCGTTGTTGTTCTTGTCGATGGTGAGCTTGGGAGAGTTGGGGTTGGCCAATGCGTCCCAGCCTTCGTCAGATGAGAAAGCACGTGCCAATGTGGCAATGTGTGTGTCGGGGTTGTCGAAACACGACATAATGGCTCTTATCTGTTCGGGCTTGATGAAGGGTTCGTCTCCTTGAATGTTGATAATAACATCTTCATTACCCCCCAGCAGGTGGTATGCTTCGCGACAACGGTCGGTTCCGCTAGGATGTTCTTTGCGCGAACGTATAACGTTGCCTCCAAAAGCCTTGACAGCCTCTTCGATGTCGGGGTGGTCGGTGGCAACACAGATGTTGTCGAGAACAAGGCTCACTTGTTCATATACACGCTGTATCATAGTTTTACCTTTCATATCGGCAAGCGGTTTTCCGGGAAAACGTGTTGAAGCATAGCGCGCGGGAATGATACCAATAAACTTCATATAGCAGTGAGGAATTATATTTGTTGGGTGTGGTTTTGTTGAGTAACGTAGAGTTGGTTGTTTTCGTATCGGTGAATGTGTACCAATGTGTCGGGCTCGATAAATAGGCCGTACATAGCAATGGCTTCGTATATCTCGCCGTTGACCAATACTTTACCCGAAGGAGCCATACGCGTGATAGTCTTACCTTGCATTCCAACAAGAGAACTAGGTGCATTGTCGACGGCAATATATCCGTCGTTGTTGTCTTGTTGGGCGTGTAGGGCAAATTGGTATAGCATACCCTTACTGCCTATGCGGTGAGAGATGACAACAAGAGTGACAACGGCAATGACAAGTCCGGCCAGAACGGTGAGTATGCTGCGAGATATGTCAATGCCCGAAACAAAGGAGAAGTCGAAAACAATGTTGTTGAGCATAGCCAAGATGAGGGCCAATATGATGAATGTAGCCCCGCTGATGCCGGCTACACCAAATCCGGGAATAACGAACAACTCGATAATGAGCAGAATGATACCTACGACAAAAACAAGAATTTCCCAACTTTCGGCTGTGCCACTGATGAATAATGGCAAGAAATAGAGTACCGCGGCAATGGCTGCCACAGCCGAAGGAAGACCGATGCCCGGAGTCTTGAGCTCAAAGAATATGCCACCTATGATGAGTGTAACCATAATGGCTTGTAGAGCAGGATTGGTGAGGAATCCGGCAATTTTGTCGTATAGCGAGGGTGTGTATTGTGTGATTATGTAGTCGTTGTTGCCAAGAATGTGTTGTGTAATCATTTGGTCGACGTTGTCGACAATAGCTTCGCAGTAACCATTCTCGATGGCTTCGTTGGCTGTAAATGTGAGAATTTGGCCTGAGTCAGAGAGTTGCGGGATGACAACACGTTCATCAACCATTGCCTCGGCAATGATGGGATTGCGTCGCCACGAGATGATGGTGTCGCCCTCGGATGTAATGGTAGTGTCTCGTCCTTGAGCCTCGGCAGTAGCACGCATCGTTGCACGCATATAAGATTGGTACTTGTCGGGCATCGGTTCGCCGGTCTCGTTTACCACTGTGGCGGCACCAATACGTGCGCCTTGTTGCATATAAATGCTGTCGCAGGCGATGGCAATGAGCGCACCGGCCGAGGCAGCGTTGTTTTCGATGTAGGCGTAAACGGGGATGTGCGAGTTGATGATGAGAGTGCGCATAGAGTCGGCGTGCAGAACCATCCCGCCGTATGTATTGAGATGCACAATGATGGCATCGGCATCGATGGCATTGGCTTGTTCGATACCATCTTTGAGGTATCTCCACGTGGTTGAGCCTATTTCATCGTGTATGTCGATGCGGTAGAATTGATGTTGTGTATGGGTCGATTGAGCCATACAAGCAACAGCCCCGCAAATCAGGGTGATGAGGATGTATATATATCGTTTCATTGTTGTGTATAGGTTGATAATACAAATGTAGATATTTTTTTGATAATAATGGAATAATGCGCCAGAAGGGTGGTGAAAAATTGTGAATGTATTACGATAGAGTGTCTTGATGGGTGTATTGTGTAGCGTTGCTAATAAAAGCAGGTTGTCAAGAACTTTTGCAGATATATGTTGTTATAGTGTGGTATTGCTTGCAGGCGTGTCTACAAGCAGGATATACCGGGTAATAACACAAACAAAAAGAAACGATGAAATTACTTGAAAGCTCGTCATAAAAGAGTCGAAACGTCTCTTGTCAGGCCGGTGGTGCAACCAGTCGGTGGTGACAAAGCCCAACTGTTACCTCCAAGCAGTGTGCCATCAATCAGTATAAACAATGAGAAAATATGAATACGCCTAAATTTGAAGAAAGGCTTCTCCTACTACAAAGTAATTTATTGAATTTTGCCTATATGCTCACTTCCGATAGGGAAGAAGCACAAGACCTGCTACAAGATACGACACTGAAAGCATTGGATAACGAAGATAAGTATGTTGATAATGTGAACTTCAAAGGTTGGGTGTTTACGATAATGCGCAATATCTTTATCAATAATTATCGCCGCATAGTTCGTAATCAGACGGTTGTAGACCAAACAGAGGATTTATATCATTTAAATCTGCCACAGGAATCGGGCTTTGAAACGCCCGATGGGTCGTATACAGTGAAGGAGATAATGAAGGCTATAAATAGTTTCTCGGACGAGTACCGAATACCCTTTACGATGCATATAGAGGGTTACAAGTATCACGAAATAGCAGAGAAGATGGACTTGCCGTTGGGTACGGTGAAGAGTCGTATATTTTTTGCCCGCCAGCGGTTGCAGATAATGTTGAAGGATTATAGATAGTTGAGAGTTATATTTTCTTTTCTCTCATAATCTTGCATAGGTATCCCACCTTATACAGGTTGAAAAGTGTGAGTGAAGGATTGCGACTATTGAGATTGAGAAGGAGCGGTTTTTCTATGAAGTAGAAAATGTGAGCGATGAGATTGTCGATGTGATATTTGCGCAACTTGTTGTAGAATTGGAGCAACTTGACATTGTCGTGTAGCAGAGAGCTGTGTAGTCGAATGTTCTCGATGCCAATTCTTGTTTTGTTGAGGAATACTTCGTTCGATTCTATACCATCGTGAAATACGGGATTGTCGATGTGTAGGAGTGAGTAGTTGTTGCGTTGCATCTCTCTGCCCAGAAGGGTGTCTTCGTGACCGTATTGGGTGAATTTTTCATTAAATCTGATGGACAGAAATTTATCTCGTCGAATGAGGATGTTGGATGTGTGAACGTCGGCAAAAGGTTTTTTGGCTCGTTGCTCGACAGAGCGAACTTCGACCTTGCATCCGTATTTGTATCGCAACATACGCTCGGGTAGGGGTGGTTGAGGTCGCATAGCCAATCCGCCGATGGCAGCGTCGCACGAGTGCAGATAGTTGCAGTATCGAGTGATAAAATCGTGGTAAACGGGGAAAACGTCCGAGTCGAGAATGAGAAGGAACTCGTATTGCGCCAACGAAGCCAATCGATTGATGGTGCGTGCGCGTCCCATATTTTGCTCGTTAACAAGCCAACGGCAATGAGGCAGCCGATTGATACTCTTATTGATGTTGCGTAACTCGGTGTTGGGTGACGCATCGTCAAGAACTATGACCTCGGCAGTAATCTGCGAGGCAGTAATCTGTTGCTGTAATTCGGCAACGAGAGCTGTACAGTCGTAGTTGTATGTAGGTATGAGTATCGATAGCATATTGTAGCCAAAGGTACGGTTTACTTTTGTAGGAAAAGTCAAGAAAATTTGAAAATTATATTGGTTAATGTATTTTAACATTGTGTGTCCGCAATATTGCACTGCGTGAGGCGTATCTTTGCAATGTCGAGGAAAAACAAATAGAAATAGATTGTTGTTTTCTCGTAAATAAAATGTATTTTTGTAACACACTAAAAAGATGAATATTATGAAGATTGGAGATAAAGCCCCCGAGTTATTGGGAATGGATGCCAATGGTAGAGAGATAAAGCTCTCGGACTATGCCGGTCGTAAGGTGGTGTTGTACTTTTATCCCAAAGATAATACGTCGGGCTGTACAGCCGAGGCTTGTAGCTTGCGCGATGGATATGACTCATTGCAAGCCGCGGGATATGAAGTAATAGGTGTGAGCAAGGATAGTGCTGCTTCGCATCGCAAGTTTGCCGAGAAACATAATCTGCCTTTTACACTGATAGCCGATACTGACAAGACGCTGAATGAGGCGTTTGGTGTGTGGCGCGAGAAGAAAATGTGTGGAAGAGTGGGAATGGGAACAGTACGTACCACATTTATAATAGACGAGAACGGATATATATCGGATATTATAGAGAAGGTGAAGACAGCCGATCATAGTAATCAAATATTGGAAAACAAGAAATAAATGATATAACAATGAGCGAAGAAACAAAAAATACACAGGGACGTGTGCCTGTATCGAGTGAGAAACTCAAAGCGTTGCAGGCTGCAATGGATAAGATAGAAAAGAGTTATGGTCGCGGAGCCATAATGAAAATGGGCGATGATAATATCGAGGAGATAGCCGTAATACCTACCGGTTCGATAGGACTGAATGCAGCCCTCGGAGTGGGCGGTTATCCTCGAGGTAGAGTTATAGAGATATATGGACCGGAGTCGTCGGGTAAGACCACACTGGCCATTCACGCCATAGCCGAGGCACAAAGAGCCGGAGGTATAGCCGCAATCATTGATGCCGAACACGCCTTTGACCGTTTCTATGCCGAGAAATTGGGTGTAGATGTAGAGAACCTGCTCATATCGCAACCCGATAACGGAGAGCAAGCCTTGGAGATAGCCGATCAATTGATACGCTCGTCGGCAGTGGATATAGTAGTGATAGACTCGGTTGCTGCGTTGACACCCAAAGCCGAGATTGAAGGCGATATGGGCGACTCGAAGATGGGCTTGCAAGCTCGCTTGATGTCGCAAGCGTTGCGTAAGTTGACAGCTACCATCAGTAAGACCAACACAACTTGTATCTTTATCAACCAATTGCGTGATAAATTGGGCGTGATGTTTGGTAATCCTGAGACAACTACCGGCGGTAATGCGTTGAAATTCTATGCGTCGGTGCGTCTAGACATTCGTCGTATCTCGCAAATAAAAGATGGCGATGAGGTGATAGGCAATCAAACCCGCGTGAAGGTGGTGAAAAACAAAGTGGCACCTCCATTCCGCCGTGCCGAGTTTGATATAATGTTTGGAGTAGGAATCTCGAAAGCCGGTGAGATAATAGACCTAGGAGTAGATAAGGGTATTATCAAGAAGAGCGGTTCGTGGTTTAGCTATGGAGAGACCAAGTTGGGTCAAGGTAGAGATATGGCCAAGAAGTGCATAGCCGACAATCCCGAGTTGGCCGAGGAGTTGGAGGCTCTTATAATGGAGGCAATAGCACATCCGGCCGAATAATAGATATAAGTGCAATAGAAAACAACAGATAAGCTCAATGGGTGTAGGGGAATGAAATATCCTTACACTCATTGTATATAGCGCAATTGCGGGTATATTTTTTGTAACAGAAATGTAAAGTGTGTGTAACCGAATAGTAAAAAAATGGTTATATATTTGCAGAGATGAAAAATGTATCGACACAAGAGGTCGAAAAAAGACAAAAAATATAGATACAATGGTGTATATACAGCAAGAATTGGAGCGATTGAAAAGTGATCTGTTGGAGATGTGGGATTTGGTAAATTCACAACTCAACAGAGCCGGAGAAGCATTATTGTCGCTAGACAAAGAGATGGCAAGCGAGGTGATGTGTAGAGAAAAGCGCGTAAATGCAATGGAACTGAAGATAGATAGCAGTTGCGAGGATGTGATAGGATTGTATAATCCGCTGGCATTGGATTTGCGATTTACGTTGTCGACAATGAAGATAGGAACAAATCTGGAGCGTATAGGCGACTTCTGTGAGGGAATAGCTCGCTTTGTGTTGGACTATTCGGATATAAATATTGAAGTAGAACTCATAGAGCGTGCCGGCATCAAAGAGATGATAACTATCGTAAAAGAGATGTTGCGTCGTTGTAGAGATGCCTATGAACAAGAGTCATCGGCAATGGCAACAACAGTGTTTGCAATGGATACTCGTGTCGATGAGTTGAACCGAGGTGCTGTTCCTATTATTGCCGAATACTTGCAAAGTATGCCCGACCGTGCGGTAGAATGCTTGAACCTAATCAGTATCATTCGACGCTTGGAGCGCATAGGCGACCATTGTAGTAATATAGCCGAAGATGTGGTTTTCTATATAGATGCAAAAGTATTGAAACACGCTGATAAGGCGTAATTTTAGAGGATTATTAAGTCCCCTATTAGTTATTTGTAATGATGCAGTTAAAGGCAACACACTGTGAAGTGCGTTGCCTTATTTTTATGACTTAAATTTTACTGTGTAGTATTTTGTCAATAGATATAAACTTCAAGCGGCTGTGCGAATTTCTTTTTTTCGCACAGCCGCTTGATTATTGAGTGTATGTAGCTCTTATCTTACAATAACCTTGTGAGTTGTAGTGTTGTTGTCGTTTTGTATGGTTACAAGGTATATGCCGGTGTTGTCGATGTCGATGGTTGATGTGTCGTGAGATGTAGTGTGTTGTGACACAATGTTGCCGGCAATATTGTAAATGGTGATGCGGGCGGGTGTGGGTGATGAAATGTGAACTGTTCTACCTACGGCATAGCAACGTGTAGACGGTGTGGATATGTTGTCGACAGCTGCCAGAGCATATTGTTGGTTGGCGTTTATAATCTCACCGGTGGTTGTGTCTATAATCATAGCAACAACCTTGGTGTTGTCTAAGTTCTTAATGGCCGCCGGCAGGTCTATTGTGTGAGTGTAAGTGTACTCGGTGTTGGCAGTGAGGTGTGTGGGTATAGAGCCGCTGATGCCTTGATAGTTGTCGTAAATGGCGTGAACGACGTGTTGGAAAGCAAAATCGGAAGTGATAGAAGATGGAAGGTCTTCCCAACCAAACATTTTTACGTCGCCACCCGAATATTTGTTGGCTTGGAAGTATCCGTCTTGCCATACATCATCCTCGACAATGGCTAAAGCCAGTTGATAGGTGGCATTGGGAATATCGATGGCAGGTCGTATAGAACAGTTGACTGTCATACTGTTGTTGTCGATAGCAGTAGAATTGATTTTTATATCGGTTGTTGTGATTATGTCTTTGGCAGCCAAGAAGACGGTTTCTATTCCACCATTGGAGGGTGTCATCTCTTTGGTTCCGTTGTTGTCTACCTCGACCATAATATCAATTACGTAGTTGGTGCGGTTGACCCACGCGGTGGGAAATCCTTCGGGAAATCCCAAATCGGAGATGTATTCGTTTACGGCCAAAGGGTCGTCTTTGTGTAGTGCCAGTCCAATGAATTGGTCGGGGTATTTTTCTTGTAGTATTTCCATTGCAACGATACCTGCCGGACAATATACACACCACATACCGGTAGCCTCCTCGACTACGGTGCGACGGGTGGTTTGGAAAGCGAAAACAACGGTGCTACAATCAATTTCGTCTACCTCGATACCGTTGACTGTGGCTCCTACGGTGTAGTGTAGTGTGTCGTTTGTATTGCAAGGTATGGGTGTATCGAAAGTGAAGTTGTATGTCTGATATTTTTCAATGTTGAGGTTGTTGACTGTTTGTGTTACGGTGTTGCCGTTGTGAGTGTAGTGAAAAGTTATGTCGGTAATGGGCGAGTCGTTGTATGAGGTGATAGCAGTGGATACTTCCAATGCTTCTTGACCGAAGATGTGTGATCCGTTGGTTACGGTAAAGTTGCACACCCCTCGATGTCCCGATACGTGAATGTCGTCGATGCCTAAGAACTCGCCTTGTGCGCTGTTGTTGCGGAATGCGATGTATATGTGTTGTCCTTGATAGTTGCTGAGGTCGATGGTGTGTGTGCTCCACTCGTTGATGGGTTCTTCTGTTATCGCGAATACCGGCTCTTGGGTAAAGTCGTCGGGTGTATTTCCTGTGGTGGAGATGAGAACTTCATATCCTGCACCAACGGTGAGTAGATTTTTGATAGATATAGCACGCCACGAAAGGGTGGCATTGTTGCCTCTGATCCATATACGGGGTGTAATGAGCCAGTCGTCGGAGGGTTGTAGTTCGGTACCTTCTATTTCTTTATAACGGCAAGCCGAAACGGCGTAGTAGTTGTCTTTACCACTTTCTTTTTTTCTAGCCCAGGCTTGTCCTTGTTTGATGCCACCTTGTACCATAGTGTAGTGTAGTGTTTGTTCATCGAGGTCGTAAGTGGCGTAGTCGGAAGGTATTTTGTCGGTGAAGTCGCAACTGTGGTATGTTATAAAGTCTTGCTCCTGGGCTGTTGCCATAGAAGAGAGTAGTAGTGCCGATAGTAGTGAAAGTCCGAATTTTTTCATTGTAGTTGTATCAATATTGTTAGTAGAATGAAGGCAGATACACTGTCATTGTGATTGAATGAACTGTACCTGCCTTCGATTATTATTGTATTACAGTGTAGAGTTATTTGGCAAACTTACCTGTAATGCGGTTGCCATTGATGTATGCTTCATAGATATACAATCCACGAGCCAGTGAAGTGATGTCGACAGTGTTGCAGTTTTGTGCTACTTTGACTTTGTTACCGTTGATGTCGTATATGGTAATATTGGCATTTTGGGTAGCATATAGTGTGTTGTTGTAGGCAAAGATGCGAACGTTATCGTTGATAATCTTATCGACCGATGCAGTGGGTAGATTTTCTTTCTTGTAACGGTATATACCGCTTGCTGTGTTGGATGCCCACGGTACATCGTAGATAGCCGCATACAAATACTCTTCGTCCGAAGTGATGACGAGGGGCGAATTATATGTGAATGTGCCATTTTCGTTATTTATGCCGGGAATACCTTGAGAAATGTTGAGCCAAGTGAGACCTAAATCGGTAGTGTAGAAAATACCACCGTTTTGCAAACCAACATACATACCTTTTTCGTCGCTGTGAATAGCTCTTACATTGCAGTCGTAGGTTGTAGTGTCAGCGTGAGCGATGCTACCCCAAGTGCGTCCTCCATCTTCGGTGTATTCGAGGAATGGAGATTTTGCATTGTAATTCATAATGGCGCGTCCGCAGATGAGCTTGTTATCGATGGTTGTAGATACACCCATAAAGTTGCTGTCGCTACGGAGAAGCTCCCAAGTGTAATCTGTTTCGTTGAGACGATAGATGAAGTATACACTGAAAAGGAGTAATTCATTGTTGTTCTCGGCCAGGTTGTAGAAACAGTCGATTGTTGTATTGCCGTCGATTACGAATTTGAGAGATTCGCGGTCGGTCATAGTCCACGTTTCGCCAAAGTCTTCGCTATAAATAACGCCACCGCCACCGAAGTCGGCAACGAAAAGTTTGTTTTTGTAGTATGTAATGGCGTATGCAACGTTGTATGTAATGGCTTCTTCAGGAATGTAGTCGGTGAACATATATGCGTAGCTGAGAACTTCCCACGTTACACCGTTGTCTTTGGAGCGAGCCAAGTGGCAGGATTCACCCGAAGCAATGATGTATTCGCCGGCTTGTATCATACGAGTGTATGCAAAGTCTTCTACGTCGGCTTTGGTCCAAGTGGCTCCTTTATCAACAGAGTAGTGTATACCACCTGTATAGTCGAATTGGAAGTCGGATGAGATGAGGTTGCCATTGGGTGCCACAAAGATGTTTTGCGTAGCGGGCAATACTTGAATTTGTTCCCATTGAGCCGATGCTGTTGTGGTGGCTAAAATAGCTATACAACAAATGAAAGATTTAAAAAACAAAGTGTAATTTTTCATCATAATAAAAATGTGTCCCTTTGGTTATATCTTTCGGTAGCCGGGATCGTGTGCTGCCGTTAGATGTTTGAGATAGTATTAATAAGATAAATGTTTGTTAATATATATCTTATTGCAAATATATGCAGTATGAATTGTATAAACAATTATAGATTGTTAAAAGGTGTGAAATTTATGAGGCGTTGAGTGATTGTGATATGAGCTGTGTAGTAAATTTCTCACTGTTGTGTATGGGGTACATTAAATAGGGCTGTGCCCCATAAGAAGTGACACAGCCCTGTTGGATGTATTGTACCTACTAACGGATGTAATGTGTTAGGCTAGAACCAATTCGCGCATCTTGTCGAGAGCATCTTTGAGAGCCGAAGCATCTTTACCACCGGCTTGAGCGAAGTGTGGTTGTCCACCGCCACCGCCTTTTATGATGCGAGCGGCTTCGCGTACAATTTGTGACGCGTTCTTTCCATCGGCTACAAGGTCATCGCTGAGCATTACAGTGAGTAGGGGTTTTTCTTCACCGGCCTTGACTGTTGCAGCGATGAATGCCATACGCTCGGTTATTTCGCCGCGAAGCATAAATGCCAAGTCTTTGGCTACCTCGGGAAGCATAGGGCCGATGTAGGGGATGAGTTTTATGCCGTCTTGTTCAATAGCATTCTTGATGAGCATATCCTTGATTGCCAATGTGCGCTCTTTGGTAAACTCATCGACTTGGTGGCGTAAGTCGGCATTTTCGTTGATGGATTTTTCGATGGTTTGTATGATGTTGGCAGCGTTGTTGAAGAGAGATTTGATGTGTTTTACAGTATCTTCAACGTCGTTAATCATATCTTCTACTTTGCTACCTGTGATGGCTTCGATACGACGAATACCGGCAGCGATAGAGCTTTCGCTGATGATGCGTATCATACCGATGTTACCGGTATTGGCAACGTGAGTGCCACCGCACAGCTCGACCGAAGAGCCGAATTTTACTACACGAACTTCATCGCCGTATTTCTCACCAAACAGTGCCATAGCACCCATAGCACGAGCCTCGGCGATGGGCATATTACGATGCTCGTCGAGTGGCATAGCCATACGCACCTTGGCATTGGCAAGGCGTTCTACTTGACGCAACTCTTCGTCAGTAACCTTTTGGAAGTGAGAGAAGTCGAATCGAAGCGAGTCGGGCGATACGTACGAACCTTTTTGTTCGACGTGTGTTCCTAATACTTCGCGAAGAGCTTCGTGCAAAAGGTGAGTGGCCGAGTGGTTGCAAGATGTGGCCAAACGAGCTTCTTTGTTGATGGCTGCGCGGAATGTGGCAGTGACATCTTGCGGGAGTTTCTTGGCAATGTGTACGGCCAAGTTATTTTCGCGTTTGGTGTTTTCGATAGTGATTACTTCCTCACCGTTTGTGAGAGTACCGCTATCGCCAACTTGTCCACCCATCTCAGCATAGAAGGGAGTGCGGTTAAGTACTATTTGGTAGAATTCTTGATTTTTTTGTTTTACCTTGCGATAGCGTAGTATCTCGGCTTCGCATTCGGTGTGGTCGTAACCTACGAATTCGGGTTCGCCATCGGATAGCGTAACCCAGTCGCCGGCTTCGATGGCAGCAGCGTTGCGGGCGCGGCTTTTTTGTTGCTCCATCTCGGCATTGAACTCGTCGATATTTACATTCATATCGTGTTCTTTGAGGATGAGTTCGGTGAGGTCGAGAGGAAATCCGTATGTGTCGTAGAGGGTGAATGCGTCTTTGCCACTGATGGTGTCTTTGCCGGCGGCACGAGTATCGGCCATTACTTTGTCGAGCAGTTTGATACCGGTCTCGAGGGTGCGTAAGAATGCATCTTCTTCTTCTTTAATCACTTTAGCAATGAGGTCGCGTTGAGCGGCCAACTCGGGATATGCCTCGCCCATAGTGTCGATGAGAATGTCGATGAGGCGATACATAAATGCTTGACGTTGTCCTAGGAATGTGTATCCGTAACGTACGGCACGACGCAAGATGCGACGTATTACATATCCGGCCTTGGCGTTTGAGGGTAACTGACCGTCGGTAATAGAGAATGCTATTGTGCGGATGTGGTCGGCAATTACGCGCATTGCTACGTCATCTTGAGCGTTGTCGCCATAGTGTTTGCCACACATCTCACCGATGACACGAATGATGGGTTGGAAAACATCGGTGTCATAGTTTGAAGTTTTGCCTTGCAGAGCCATACAAAGACGCTCAAAACCCATACCGGTGTCGATAACCTTGGCAGGAAGGCCTTCGAGAGAGCCATCGGCCTTGCGGTTGTATTGCATAAATACGAGGTTCCATATCTCAATGACTTGAGGGTTGCTTTGGTTGACGAGCGAGCGACCATCGACAGCGGCGCGTTCTTCTTCGCTACGTAGGTCGATGTGAATCTCGGAACAAGGTCCACAGGGGCCTGTATCGCCCATTTCCCAGAAGTTGTCTTTGCGATTGCCGTTGATGATGTGGTCGGCAGGGAGGTGTTTTTCCCAATAACCGGCAGCCTCATTGTCACGCTCAAGACCTTCGGGTTCGTAGCCTTCAAAGACAGTGGCATAAAGGCGGTCGGGCGAAAGTTTCAGTACATTGACAAGATATTCCCACGCCCAGTCGATGGCTTCTTTCTTGAAGTAGTCGCCAAAAGACCAGTTGCCCAACATTTCGAACATAGTGTGGTGGTATGTGTCGTGTCCTACCTCTTCGAGGTCGTTGTGCTTGCCACTCACGCGCAGACACTTTTGAGAGTCGGCAACGCGAGGATATTTGATAGGAACATTACCAAGAATAATGTCCTTGAATTGGTTCATACCTGCATTGGTAAACATCAACGTAGGGTCGTCTTTGATAACCATAGGTGCTGAGGGAACAATTTGGTGCTCTTTAGAGCGGAAGAAAGCCTTGAAAGACTCTCTGATTTCTTTAGATGTAAGCATTTTTATACTCCTATTTTGTTTGTTTTTATCTCTTTTTCACTGTGTTGTACCACTAAATTTCGTGTGATACAATTAATATTATTGA
The DNA here is from genome assembly GCA_937891845.1 of uncultured Porphyromonadaceae bacterium. Lineage (GTDB taxonomy): Bacteria > Bacteroidota > Bacteroidia > Bacteroidales > Barnesiellaceae_A > Barnesiella_A. The sequence continues at coordinate 41,704 of CALATP010000003.1, forward strand.
AAACAGTTTGCAAAAATAACCCAAAATATTAATTTTGCACCTATCAACCGATAAAAAAGTGCAGATAAAGAGTGAAAAAATCTCATATCGGCATAAAAGAAAGGAGTAACAACAATGTCGACCAAGCAATATTATGTATATAATGAGCAGACGGGAACATACGATGCCGTGCGTTCCTATCGTCGTCGTTGGCGTAATATATTGTGGATGATGGTGGGGACAGCATTGCTGGTGTGTGTGTTGTTGGTAATGGTGTTGATGTTTTTCGGCTCACCGCAAGATGAGATGCTGAAGTTGGAAAATGAACACTTAAAGACACAATATAGTATCTTGTCGCGCAGGGTTGATGATGCTATGGTGGTGCTTGAGGATATAGAGATGCGCGATGACAACTTATATAGGGTCATTATGCAGGCCGATCCAATAGGTGCCAAAGTGCGCAATGCGGGTGTGGATAATGCCGCACGATATGCCGAGTTGCTGCAACAACCCAATGGCGCGTTGGTGACATCGCTTACGCGAGATATAGATAGGCTGTCGCGTCACTTGTATATTCAAGATAACTCGTTCAACGAGTTGGTAGACTTGGCGCATCAGCAGGAAGATAAGCTCAAATGTATTCCGGCCATACAGCCCATTGCCGACAAGGATTTGGAGCGCGTGGGTTCGGGCTTTGGATGGCGTGTCGACCCGGTGTTTAAGACGCGCCGATTTCACGAAGGGATAGACTTGGGCGCCGATACCGGAGCGCCTATTTATGCTACGGGCAATGCTGTCGTGAAGTTTACGGGATGGAAACAAGGTTACGGAAATACAATCGATATAGAACACGGCTATGGCTATGTGACCCGATATGCCCACTTGCACGAGATAGAGGTTGTAGAAGGGCAACGGGTGCAACGCGGTGAGCGCATAGGACAGGTGGGTAGTACCGGAAAAAGTACCGGCCCGCACTTGCATTATGAGGTGATATATCGAGGAGAACCGATAGACCCTATCAACTACTTCTTTATGGATCTTACCCCCGAGGAGTATGATGCTATGATACAGGAAGTAGCCAACCAATAACATTCTAAAATGCCTATTGAGATGAACACAAACACAACTATACCCAAGAAAATGTATTACTCGATCAGCGAGGTGTCGGCGATGCTTGATATTCCGGCATCGACCTTGCGATATTGGGAAAAGGAGTTGCCATCGATCAATCCGCGTAAGAGTCAGGGCGGAACGCGCAAATATGCGGCATCGGATATTGACGAGTTGCGATTGATACATCGACTGGTCAAAGATGAGGGTCACACCATAGAGGGTGTGAAGAAGTTGTTGCGTCGTCGTCGTTTCAGGGAGATGGGCAAGCAGGATATTGTGCAACGTCTGGAAGCCATACGCAGTGAGCTGCTGAGTATGATAGATGAGCTGGATAGGGCGCAGAATGTGAAGTAGCGAGGGGATAACTATAACCAACAACCTTGCACAGTATGGGTGTTGGTAGAGTAAATAGGATTTTTGTGAGAGGGAGCTAATGTGACCCCAAATGGGTAATGTGGCAAAAATGGTTGGTTTTTGTATTGCATAATCATAATAAAGAGAGGTTTTCTATTGCCGAAAACCTCTCTTTATTATGTATGATGTGGTGCTGATTGCGTATATAGGGTAATGTGATTGTGTAGATGCTATCGATTGAAAATGTGTCGTATAGCAGCGATAGGGTCGAATAGTAGCATACGAGGCCCAACCCAACGCATTACGTCACGTATCTTCTGGCGCATCATAGGCGAATAGCAATGTATAGGGCATTTCTTACAAGCGCTTTTCTTCTCGCCAAATCGGCAGTAATCTAAACGCTTGCAGGCGTATTCGCCTAATTGTTTGTATTCTTCGTTGACTTCTTTGAGCCCAAGCCGATGTTTGCAATATAGCTCTATCATCCGCAGGACTACTCGTTTTTCGTTTTCAATTCTTGACATTATTGTCTTTGTTGTTTTTTATTTATGTAATATCAAGGAATAACTCCACGCACCTTGTGACCTCTGCATCGCGAAGCGGATTCGATGGATGCACCGTAGGTATTTGACAGTGACAAAGTAAAGGCACTGCCGCTTGTGCCATTATCGCCTAGAGTAGTTGTCTATATATAGGAATATGCACTTGATTTGTTAGGAACATATTCTGTGTTATTTGCCGAATAGTAGTAACCGGTAGTAGGAATGAATATAGACTGTCCGTTGATCTTGCTAGTGTCGTAACAATTCTATCAAAACCAAAATATTGCCAAATATATGACAAAAATTTGTGACAGCAAATGCGTGCCACACAAAAAAATAATGAAAAGGGAGAAAGCTCTTGAGAAGAAACGAAAACCTCGCCGGTGGTTCTCGAAAAATTACTATTCATCGGTGATGAACATTCGTGATTTCTTTACTGATAACCTCGGTCGTGAGTTTCAAGAGTTAATCTAGGAAGCGTTTTATACGCTCTACATCGGTGAGAGACTGTTTGTGCCAATGAGAGCAGAGAGGATTTTATTCAAACTCTGCCGAATGTAGCCAATCTTGGGCAATTTATTGCTAAATTCCCTAATAAGGAACTTATGCCTTACATAGTAAGTGGGGGTGAAATTATGGCTTATATGGGATTTTAATTAATTCATAAATGTCATTTTGCGGATTATTTGACATTTCATAAAAATCCACACAATAATCATATGTTTTTGAAATTAAATTATATATGGTTCTCTTTTGTTCCGAAGAACAGAGTATTCCAAATATTACCTCTTCTATTTTTGAATTGGAATCCAATTTCTCGCCTATAAACTTTTTGTCAGTAGTAGGATTATAACTCAATAATCTTACTTCTCGTTCATTTTTCCAAGCTATATGTTTCACGCCATAAGCAGATTGCGTTGTGATTTTGGTTTGAGGCTCTAATTGAACCTTTTCAGTGTATTCAATTGGTAAAATTCTCATATGTGCATAATCGTCATTTTCTTCCTTCTTTATAAAATGTTGGGAGAGTCTGTATTTGACGCAAAATCCTTTATGTTCTCCTGCATAAAAAGACCACATTAATATGTGTTTTAATATATTGTCATCGGTTTCATAGGTGTCGGTATTGGCGATAAAAGACCGAATCCTATAAAAGTCAAAAGACTTACTAAACATTGGAATATGTTGTTTTTCTTTTGAGATTTTTTCCAACCACGATGTTTTACTCCATATGTTCGCGATACTGTCAAAAGGATCATTCATAAATGATGAAGGAGAAACTGTTATTTCATTGTTTATAATATCGCTTAATGAATATTCATTGTATCTTCTAAATGAATAAACAACAATATCTTGTTTTTCCTGCAACTTATTTCTTAAGTGCAATTCATTATAATACTGATACTTCTGATAATAACTAAGAGCTTCTTCGTATTTTCCATTAATAGAACATATTTCTCCAGCTAAATGATATATTTTTTCTTCTCTTACTCTGTTATTAATGAATAAGAGTTCTCCGTTATTTAACCCATTTTCTGCAATGATATGTATCAATTCTTCGGTGCTTAATTCTATTCCATTGTTTAAGAACTTTATTGCCTTTTTTATATGTATTTCTGCTTCTAAATTTTGACCATTTCGATATGCAGCTACTGCTTTTTCATAATTTAAAATATGGTGGTTCGCTTCAAGATTATAAATTTGATTATACATTTCGCTTTCTGTTATTTTGCCATCTAAGCGTTGACATTGCACCTCATAAAATTTTTTCAAATCTTGTTTCATATGAAATTATTTTTTATTTGCTTGCAAACATAATTAAATGTTAATAACACTCCAAAAATTGACTTAAATACTTATTTCACTATGAAATAAATTTTCTGTTTTTATCTCAGATACATATGTTTTTAAGCATATGGGCTTATTCTCTCAATTTATTTTATTAACTTTGCTATCTAATCATCACATTACCGCATCGACCTAAGAAACTAACGATTTAACGCCCTGTAAGGGCGTGGGACATACAGGGACTCCTTGATAGGTTTTATGAGCTTTGGTCGGCTCGCGGTAGCTATCGAGGGGTTCTTTTTTTATTTTTTATGGCAACAAATAAGCACGCAATAATCCGTTATCAAGCACTTGATAAATGTTTTAGCAATTTTGGTCGTCAATTCTTTATTGAAGATCTTATTGAGGCGTGTAATGATGCGTTATATCAATATACAGGTGACGAGAAATTTTCTGACCCTATCATGCCGGGTATTAGTCGTCGTCAAATTTTTGATGATATAGCATTTATGAAAAGTGATGCCGGCTATCAAATTCCTTTAGAAACATATAAAGGTGGTGATTCTGGGAAAAAAGTCTATTATCGCTATGCTGATAAAGATTTTTCTATCAACAACCAACCTATCACTGACGAAGAGATGAAGCAATTAAGAGAGATGACATCTCTGCTTAATCGTTTCAAAGGATTGCCTCAATGCGAATGGATGGAAGAGCTTGTTACTAACCTTGAAGATAAATTCAAGATTAAAGGCTCTACCAAAAGCGTTATTTCTATGGAATCTAACGCTTATGCCGAGGGGTTAAAGTATCTTTCTATTATTTTCAATGCGATTATAAATAAGCAAGTTCTGCACATTGTTTACTCTCCTTTTAACAAGCCTGATTGTATTTGGGACATTCACCCATACTATATAAAACAATATAACAATCGTTGGTTTCTTCTTGGACTGAACAATAAAGATAATCGTATTTCAAATATCGGTTTAGACCGAATTAAATCATTGGAAAACTCTACTATGACATATATTGAAGATAATATTATAGTCGATATTGATGAGTATTTTTCTGATGTTGTGGGTGTTACTATACCAACCAATAAAGAGGTTGTGCGTGTTAAACTACAGTTTTCGGAAAAGAGGTATCCCTATATCATATCCAAGCCTCTTCACGAATCGATGCGAAAAGTTGACAATGATAATCGTATTGTCGCTATTGATGTAATACCCAATAGAGAACTCGAATCGCTCATCTTATCCTTTGGTGGCGATGTCGAAGTACTTGAACCACTTGATTTTAGAGAACTGATAGCCTCTAAAATAAAAGAAAATTATCAAAAATATTTTACTATGCAGAATGACTGCATTGACGATAGTGACCTTTGTAACATATAATTCACATTTGTTTTAATTACATTCTTATGGTTCAAGATTTGACACTAGATGAAATTGTTTGGAAATATGAAAAACTAAATGATAAGATTATAACTCAACTTTTAGGGACAAGTGGTGGGGGATTATCTGAATCTATTTCACTTTTACCAGAAGATAAAAATTTTAGACATATATTTTTTAGTGTACATAATATAAAATCACTTATATGTGGTTCTATTGTATATTTGCATAAAGTAGGGGCTATAACAATCACTCTTCACAAAAAAAGAAAAATAGACAAATCCTATTTTACAACTACACGCTTTCAATGCGAAAAGACTTCTTGGGGTAAAGACGATGATGAAGATATGTATGACAGCCCTTCGGGTAAGGTTATTCCTGTGCCTGTTTTATTTGAAGAAAAGGGCAATAATCAATTTACTCATATTTCCTTAATCATAAATTTCCCAGATACAAACATCGGCACTTTTTGTAAAAGAATGGTAGGCTATTTACGCCAAGGTTGTAAAAAGGATGTAAATGTGATTAATGCTGTAATTTTTATGCAGAAATATTTTACACAGCAGGCATACATACGATGTATTTTCAATGTATTAGGATTTCCTTTCATATATGACCATTTTCATTCTTTACATCAAATTCCATCGGAGGTTGAAGAGTTAATGAGCATTATGCTTGAAGATGATGTGACTAATTTATATGATCCGTTCATGAGAACGGGTTCCAATATGTGCTTTACGATGGATAAGTACCATGCTCAAGCTACAGATAGGTATCATTTTTATACTACAATGTTGGTTGCTGGAGTATTGGGCTTAGATACGGAGGAAATTGAATTTGAAAATTGTCTAACATCGTGGGATCCTCGTGATTGTGATACAATTATAGCCTCTCCCGAATTCAATATGCAGATTGTTGATGAAAACGAAAATACCGAACCTATAACAACATGGGCTCTAGAAAAAGTTTATAAATCGATGGATAAAAAAGGACGTAGAGGGTTACTACTTTTACCTGCAAGTATACTTACATCTTTAGGAAAAGCAGAACAACTTCGTCATGACATCACTGAATCAAATCTATTAGATACTATAGTACTTCTTCCTGCCAACTTATTTCCTAAAACTAGTATCTCGACTACTTTAATTCTTCTAAAGTCTAATCGTCCTAAAAATAATCCTATAACCTTTGCAGATTTTTCATCATTATGTTATCAATCTAATGATGAAACTGATGATATTAAGCCTATATTAGACATTGAATATATATACGATATTATTGACAATAACGACAATGATTATATTCAGATTGTTTCAGTTAATGAAATTCGTGACTGTGGATATGAATGGTATGTCCCAAAATTCATTAAAAAACAAAATGAAATTCCTGTGGGTTTTGGTCGTTTCAAGATAAAAGAACTTCTTCATGAATATGATACAACTAATGATGTACCTGGATTTACGAATAGTATTTTAAAAGAATCGAAAATGAGTTCTTCTCCCTTTGATGATTATAAATCTCTTAAGGTAGTTAGAACGGGTGGAAAAATTAAAGATAAATATAATTATTTATACTTTATGCAATCATGTTTTATCATAGATTTTGATGATTCTATGAGAACTTACTATTACGAGCAAACCGGAAATGATTTTTATGAAACGATATCAGTGCCCGATACATTTTATTGTTATCGTATAGATACGAATAAGATAAATATAGGATATTTACGAATGATTCTTCATAATATCTATAAAGAACTTAAAAAAGATAATTCTACAGCTAAAACTAGTGACTTAATTTCATTATTGATGAACACTGAGATTAATTTACCTCTTGCTTTAGAAGAACAGGAAGCTTTGTATCAACAGTCTAAATTAAATTTTGCTATTGAAAAGGCTAGAAAAGAAGGCCTTGATGAAGCAATCAACACAATGAAGTTGGAATATATGATGGAGGTTCGTATGCGTAAGCACGATATGAAACCATATCTTTCACAACTTGATAGTCAGGCAAAATTATTATCTTTCCATATGGATAAGATTGAAGGAAACGAGTCAATTGTTGCAGTTATTAAACAAAAGTTGTTAGGCATTTCAAATGCAGTTTCAGAATTGCGCTTTCATCTTAATCGTTTGACAGAAGAGGATATATATGGTGTTCCTGAACTAATAAATCCTGTTGAAATACTAAAAGATTTTTGTGGTACATTTAAAAATTATACAATTGATATTGAAGTTGACACTATTGCATTTAGAGATGCCGGTATTCTAATGCCTGAAATATTTATAAGTCGAGTTGATTTTTCTGTACTTTCTACTACGATTATAGAGAATGCAGTTACACATGCATTTATTAATGAAAATAAAGAATATAAAATCCTTATTTCGCTTACTTATGATAGAGAGAAATCTATTTATATAATTGACTTCAAAAATAACGGAGAACCTATGCCATTGGGAATAGATAAATTTCGTTATGGATTGAAAGGAGAAAAAAGTGCAAAATCGAAAGGATCTGGATTAGGAGGATATCGTGTAAAGTCAATAACTCGCCATTTTGGTGGGGACTATGATGTTTTTTGTAATAGCGTGAGTAACATCACTACTATTAGAGTCTATTTCCCTAAATATAATGTTTATGAGTAAATATAAAATTCTTTGGATAGATGATCAATATGAACTCCTAAGTGAACTAATGGAGCGTTGTGAATTAATACACAATTTTGAAATAACTAAATGCAGATTCGCAAAAGAAGGTATGACAATTTTTAAGGAATATCTTGAAGATTGGTCTGCCGTTGTATTAGATGCTAAAGTGTTGTTCGAATCTATGAATGAAATACCAAGCACTAGAGGTTTAAGCTACTGTCGTGATTGTATAAATGAATTTAAAGCAATACGTTCTGTTCCTACGTTTATTTTTACAGGACAACCAGATTTATTCTCAAATGAATTATTTGAGAACATGGTTAGTAAATATTATATAAAGGGAGATGATGAGGATCAATTGATAGCGGATATTATTATTGAAGCCGACAAGTTGATAGAAAATCAAATAATTCATAAATATCAGGATATATATGATTCTCTTAAAACACTGGGTATTTCAGAATATACTAAATCAATAATATTGGATATTTTATTATCTCTTCATTATACAGAGAAACAATCGGCATTCAGGCCAATACACCATTATAACCAATTGAGGCAGTTAGTGGAATATCTTTTCCGGGTATGTCACAGAGTTGGTTTAGTCCCAGATCAATGTATTCCTAATGGAATTGTTAACCTGAACCAATGTTCTATATATTTAGCAGGTAAGAATGCCGAGATAGCAGGTGTTAGATATGGTGTACTCGGAGAACGAGTAATACCTGAATATATTGAGGCAATTATTCGTTCGGTTCTAGATTTCGGGAACATACATTCTCATACTGTAGAGCTTGATAATGAAGATACGATTAAAGTAGAGAATATCCTAAAGTCTGCTCAATCAAAATATCTAATATTCGGATTGACTTTGCAGATGTGTGAAGTTATTATATGGTTTGCCAATTACATTAATACTCACAATGATAAAGAAGTAAATTTATTATATTGTCAGCTTTTAGCCAATGATGAAAACAAATCCAAATATGAAGGTAAAGATTTCATAGTGGAAAAAGACGAACAAAACAACTACCATTGTGATCAATGTCGTCTATCATACAAAATTGCACAACATTATAAAGGTAAAATAGTTACATTATATGAAGTCGTAAAGAGCGACCCAGAAAAAAATAGTAACTATACATATTTTGCAAAAAGATTTGAACTCAAAGAATAAAAACATAACTATGCAGAAAGGCTGTACTAATAAGTATTATGTTTGCAACAGAAAACACACTTCTTATTTAATGCTTGCACTAACTTGCAAGCATTTTTTTTGCAATGTTTTTATTGTGCAGAAAGACTGCATAGATAGTATTTAACTTTGCAATGTAATCGGAACAAAACCGATTTTAGTGAGTATTTGATTTAGTATAATTATTTATTTTACACGCTTATGAAAGAGCTTAAATGTCCTAAGTGCGGAAACGCATTCGTAGTTGATGAAGCTGATTATGCTTCTATCGTGAACCAAGTGAAAAACGCTGAGTTCAATGAGGAACTCAATCGTCGTATTGAAGAACTTCACAAACAACACAAAGCCGAACAAAAGGCTGATGTATTGAAAGTGGAAATGTCATTCAACGATAAACTTAATGCAAAGGATAAGGCTTTGAGCGAAAAGGACGCTGAGATTGCAAAACTTCAAGAACTCGTAAAAAGTGCTGTTCAAGCAAAAGAGCTTGAATTGACGCAAACTATCGTAGGTAAAGAGCAAGAAATTTTGGCATTGAATGCAAAAATTGCTCAAGCCGACAGCGAGCGTAAAATTGCTATCCTTGAAGAACAGGATAAAGCAAAGTCTGCACTTAACAAGAAAGACGCAGAAATTGCCGAACTCAAAGTTCAAGCGAAAGCCGACCAAAGTGATGCCACTGCTCGTGAAGCTAACTTGAAAAAGCAATATGAGCTGATGTTGAAACAGGCTAACACAGAGATTGATTTTCTCAAAAATATGAAAGCTCGACTTTCAACCAAGATGATTGGCGAATCGCTTGAAGTGCATTGTAGCACGGAGTTCAATCGTGTGCGTACCTCGATGTTCCCAAATGCGTATTTTGAGAAAGATAACGACGCACGAGGTGGTAGTAAAGGCGATTTCATCTTCAAAGATTATGATGAAGATATGGAATATATCTCTATTATGTTTGAGATGAAGAACGAGAGTGACACTACTGCTACAAAGCACAAGAACGAAGACTTCTTTGCCAAACTTGACAAAGACCGTCGTGAAAAGGGATGTGAATATGCTGTTCTTGTTTCACTCCTTGAACCAGAAAGCGAATTGTATAACGAGGGTATCGTTGATGTCTCTTATCGTTATCCGAAGATGTATGTTGTACGCCCCCAATTTTTTATGCCGTTGATTTCGCTTCTTACTCAAGCGTCTAAAAAGAGTATTCAGTACAAAAAGGCTCTTGCCATTGCTCAGCAACAGTCTTTAGATGTTACGAATTTCGAGGAGCAGTTATTGGATTTCAAGGATAAATTTGGTAGAAACTATCGTCTTGCGAGTGAGAAGTTCCAAACTGCAATTGCCGAAATTGACAAGTCGATTGACCACCTTAATAAGATTAAGACTGCTCTAATTGGCTCGGAAAACAACTTACGTTTGGCAAACACCAAGGCTGAAGAGTTAACAATCAAAAAGCTTACTCGTGGAAATCCTACGATGGCTGCAAAGTTTGAAGAAGCACGGAATGAAAAAAGCCTGTCTTCTGCGTTGGAAGACGAGACTATATAATTTTATTCTTTAATCTTAATTCTTTACGTTTTGAGAAAGTATTTATTCGTTCTTGTATCAATTTTGGCTACAACCTCTGCTAATGGGCAGAATATTTCAGGTAAATGTTATCGTGGTTTTGCCGATGCCGGCTACACGATAGGTGATGGCGACTATGAGAAGTGTTGATTTGAAATCAACACTTCTCATAGCTGCCAATTTAACCCTCATTCTTTTTAACTTCCCTATAGTCTTGCGGGATTTGCTGTGAACTTGGTTTTGTGGTGTGTCTTGCTTGGTTTTTGCTATTTGTGTTCCGGCTCAAGGGATATATAATGCATACTTTCTCGATTTTGACCAATAAGCCCGATTTTGCTTTATAATTTGTTCTTATAGGTGACAAAATTCAGATTTCAACATTAGGAGAAATGTAGGCGGAGGGGGATTGTGTGAAATGTATCTTGCGGAGTGAGGGGGATTCGAACCCCCGAGCCGCTTGTGACGACTACACGCTTTCCAGGCTCTCTATACTTACTCGTAACAGGTTGAGTTATACAATTTTGTTAATTATCTCTTTTTTACTTTCACGCAATCTGCGCACTTAATTAAAATTCTATGTTGTTTTGGAGCAATAGAAGTTTGAGGTTCATTATTTCTTCATTCTTCTGAAGCAACTGCTCCTGAAGAGTATCAATCCTTGATTCTAAGGCAGAGATGCGTTCTTCTCTACGCTCTACCAATGAACTGACATCTTTAAGTATTAAATCAATCTTCGCTTGTAGTTGGTCATCAACTACTGCTCCATTGACATAACCATTGTAATTGCCATTTACATGATTATTATTGATACTAACATTCTCGCGTACATTATAGTTATCAATATTCTCTATCGATAACTCGGCTGATAAAATATCCTTCACTCGCTGAGACACGGCTGTCTTGCCATTCTCCATTGCAGATACAGAACTTTGTGGCAAACTTAACATCTTTGCCACATCTTTTTGTGTGAGTTTGTAATCTTTTCTCAGCCTATATAGGTCAAATGTCATAGCCATATCTTTGCAGATTATCGTATTTATCGGCAGATTTTTGCCGATATTTCAAATAATATCGCTATATTTGCAATAATTATCATTATGGTTATGCAATCCAATAACTTTTTCTATTGCAAAGTTAATGATAATTATTGAATTGACAAAATTCTTATTGATAAAAATTTAACGGCAATGACAAAATCTTTCAAAGAACTTTATTTCGAACAAAAAAATTTGCCTACTCCGGCTCAAGCCTTTCTCGAAGATGTGGCTTTGGTTACCAATAGGAGTATCACTACCGTGCGTATGTGGATTTCGGGTACGCAAATTCCTGACCATAAAACGCTGAAAATTCTCGCAAACAAATTTGATACTGAACCTCATTTATTATTCCCAGACAATGAGAACGAGTGAACCTAATGTATCAGACAAGGGCAGATACTCCATAAATCAGACTTGTCAGTTACTTAACATTTGCCGGGACTCACTTCGCAAATACACTCAAAAAGGACTTATAAGATGTGGTTATCGCACACTTAACAACAGACCTTTTTATTTAGGTAGCGAAATTCTTCGATTCTGGCGTGAACAAGTGTAGCTTATGATAAGTAAATCTGTTATCGACCAAGTTGTTGACCGTGCCGATATTGTTGATGTGGTTAGCGATGTTGTGCAGCTCAAAAAGTCGGGTGCTAACTATAAAG
>CALATP010000004.1 GCA_937891845.1 uncultured Porphyromonadaceae bacterium
TCGCGTGCAATGAGGGCTTTGAGTTGACGAGCAATTATATCACGCGAATGTGCAGCCTGCTCGGCATTGTATTCGACTTCATCTTTATCGCCTTCTTTTTTGAGTTGCGCCATCATATCGTCCGTAACAACAAAATCTCTGTTAAAGGTCTCAATATCGGGATATTTACGTTCCAATCGCTTGCGATTTTTATCCAAATACTCCATTGCAAAACGACTCAATGTACCTTTGGCTACTATATCACGATGGTAATCACTATACAAAGTAGTATCCAGCGGCACAAACACATCGGGCATAATACCACCGCCACCATAGATAGTACGACCTGTCACCAGCGTCTTATATTGCAACGAATCTACAAAGTGAATACTATCGATATGCATCAACTCTCCGTGAGTATAACGTTCTACTATATCGCGAGCATATTCATCACTACCCTTGTCATAAGGTTTCTGTATGCAACGACCGGCAGGTGTATAATACCTAGAAGTGGTAAGGCGTATCATCGAACCATCCGAAAATGGTATCGGGCGTTGCACCAAACCTTTGCCAAATGTACGACGGCCTACAATCACCGCCCTATCCCAGTCTTGCAATGCACCGGCTACGATTTCGCTCGACGAGGCACTACCCTCATCTACAAGAACGACCAACTTGTTTTTACTGAAAGAACCTTGTGCCTCGGCTACTGCTTCGTTTCTGGGCGATTTGTCTCCTTGCGTATATACAATAAGTTGTCCTTTATTCAAGAACTCATTGGCCATATACACTGCACTCACCAGATAGCCGCCTGTATTATCTTGCAAGTCGAGTATAAGTTGCTGCATTCCCTGCTTTTTCAGTTTCATCATAGCCTCTACCAGCTCGTCGTGCGTTGTCATTGCAAAACGACTCACTCTGATATATCCTGTTTTTTCATCGGCCATATATGCTGCATCGACACTATGAATAGGAATAGGCTCACGCACAATACGAAAATCGATGGGTCTTTTTGCACCTCGACGCAACACCTTGACATCTACTGTTGTACCTTCGGGGCCACGCAATTTTTTGCGCACATCGGCCGTAGTCAATCCTACACCGGCAACAATAGTATCATCTATGGCAACAATGCGGTCTCCGGCTTGCATACCCACCCGTTCCGAGGGGCCTCCGGCAATGATTTGTACCACAACAAGGGTATCCTCACTTATATTGAACTGTATACCTATACCGCTAAAGTTTCCATCTAATGCCTCATTCATTTCACGAGTCTCCTCGGCCGATGTATAAGTTGAGTGCGGATCGAGTTTTTGTAACATATCGTTAATCATATCCACAACCATCTCTTCCTCATTGACCGAATCGACATACAACTCTCTTACAGCAAAAACAGCCGTATTGAGCTTACGCATTGCATCACTTATCTGCGCATTAACATCGGCATATTGCACAGCCAATACACAACACGCCATCACTAGCAATATTCTTTTCATCTTATTCATCCTTTATTTTTCTACTTGGTCGGTAATACCATCGTTTCGGGCACGAAGGCACTGACATTATGACCATAGCTCAACAATTCTCTTACTATAGTAGAACTTATATGGGCATACATAGGTTCGGTAAACATCATAACAGTCTCTATCGAAGCTATCTCCCTGTTAACGTCGGCTATCGATTTTTCGTATTCAAAATCTATCACCGAACGCACACCTCTCAGCATAAATCGCGCGCCATACTGTCGCGCAATATCAACCGTAAGACCCGAATACGACACAACACGCACGCGAGGTTCATTGGCATACAATTGCTCCAACATTTCTACACGTTCCTCCACTGTAAACATCGGACGTTTCTGAGCATTGATACCAATGGCTATTACCACCTCATCAAATATATCCAAGGCTCTGTTCACTACCGAGTAATGCCCTCGGGTGAATGGGTCGAAAGTACCCGGGAATATAGCAACCCTTTTACAACAATTCTGTGTCATCTTCTACTACAAGATTATCTACTATAAATGTTTGACGCTCCATCGTATTTTTTCCCATATAATATTCGAGCAATTGCGAGACAAGATCTTCTTTTCTCAACAATACACGATCGAGGCGTATATCCGAACCGATAAAACCTTTAAACTCATCTTTCGATATTTCTCCCAAACCTTTAAATCGGGTTATCTCGGCATTACTACCCAACTTATCTACTGCTGCTTGCCGTTCTTCGTCGGTATAACAATAGTACACCTCTTGTCCGGGCAGTTGCTCGGGCACTTCAGTTTCTACGGCTTCTCCCTTTCGAGATTTTTTGCGACGCACTTCCTTTTTGGGCTGAAAATGTTTGTTGCGAACACGGAATAATGGTGTCTGTAATACATACACGTGTCCTTTTTTTACAAGGTCGGGGAAGAATTGCAAGAAGAATGTGAGCAACAACAACCTGATGTGCATACCATCGACATCGGCATCGGTTGCTATAATTACCTTGTTATAACGCAAGCCATCTAGGCCATCTTCGATATTGAGAGCCGCTTGCAACAAGTTAAACTCATCATTCTTATACATTATCTCTTGAGTAAGACCGAAACAGTTGAGCGGCTTACCCCTCAAGCTGAATACTGCTTGCGTCTCGACATCACGCACTTGAGTAATAGTACCCGAAGCCGAGTCACCCTCGGTAATAAATATACAACTGTCATCACGACGGTCTACGGCATTCTTGCGTTTGTCCTCCGGATCATTATAGTGTATATGACAATCGCGCAACTTGCGATTGTGCAGATTTACCTTCTTAGCCTTCTCGCGAGCCAACTTTGCCACACCGGCCATCGCCTTGCGTTCGCGCTCACTAGCTGCTATCTTATGCAACATTGTCTCGGCCGTATCGCCATTGATATGCAAGTAATTATCAAGCTCTTTCTTGATAAAATCATTGATAAACTTACTTACAGTAGGACCCTCGGGACCTACATCACGCGAACCCAGCTTTGTCTTGGTTTGCGATTCAAACACAGGCTCCTCGACCTTGATACTCACCGCTGCGACTATACCATTACGAATATCGGTATACTCAAAGCCTTTACCGTAAAACTCTTTGATAGTGCGACCTATAGCCTCTTTAAATGCAGCCAAGTGCGTACCGCCTTGTGTCGTATGCTGTCCGTTGACAAAAGAATAGTACTCCTCTCCATATTGGTTGCTATGAGTTATAACCACCTCTATATCGTGACCTTTCAGATGTATAGGCTCATACAACTGCTCGGAAGTCATATACTCATTGAGCAAATCGACCAAACCGTGGCGCGAGAGATAACGCTGACCATTCAACACAATAGACAATCCCATATTCAAGAATACGTAATTCTTGATGAGAGGCTCTATATGTTCGGTCTTATAAGTATAATTAAGAAATATCGAATTATCGGGAGTAAACTGCACCAATGTTCCATTAGGCTCGTCGGTAGGATGCACATCGCTTTCCTCTATAACCTCGCCACAAGCATAGCTCACACTCTTGCAATAGCCATCACGATAGGCCTCTATAAAGAAACTTGTTGATAACGCATTAACAGCTTTTATACCCACGCCATTAAGACCCACCGACTTCTTGAAAGCCTTAGAGTCATACTTGGCACCGGTATTCATCTTTGAGGATACATCGCGCACCTTATCGAGTGGTATACCACGACCATAATCTCTCACCGAGACATTTCCATCGGCTATTTCTACAACCACTTGCTTACCAAAGCCCATCATATACTCATCGATGGCATTATCCAACACCTCTTTGAGCAAGACATATATACCATCATCGCTATGCGAGCCATCACCCAGCTTACCAATATACATACCCGGGCGGCGGCGTATGTGTTCTTTCCAATCGAGAGTACGTATGGCATCTGAGCCATACTCCAACCCTTCCGGGTTGGTATTTATATCTAGGTTATCCATAAGTGTTTAGTGCACAAAACTTTCGTGTCACAAATTTACAAAAAAACAGCGAAACAGCCAAAATTGGGGAGAAAGATTTATACACAATAGTGTATATACACGTTTTTTATCAATTACGCAAAGCCTTTCGAGCATCCAATATCGACCATACAAAAAACCATCAACAAATAACCACCTCTTATAGCAAACAAAAAAAAGAATTGAGACATCATTGCGACACCTCAATTCTTTTATTACTATTTATTGCTTTATCAGAAGTACCAGCCAACAGTTACAGTCCAAGCACCCGACTTCACAGCTGTTTCGTCTACCAATTTATCCAGAAATTTATAATCTGATGAGCTATTAAGTCCCCATCCATATTGTACAGCCACTTGCAAGTGCTTGATAATCTCGGCACCTAAACCCAAGTTAAAAGCATAGTCTATTTCACTATTCTCAATATTCTCGCTGGTGAGCTTGTGATCTCCCACTTTTACCGACTCTCCCACCTTGAAGGCAAAGCTGGGGCCGGCATATACAAAAGGTGCAATAATATCTTCCACACCTGTTATCTGCAACTTATATCGCAAGTTGACAGGCACTTCGATATAATGAACCGTATTTTTCAATCGAGAATTTTCGCCCAAGAAATTTCCCAATATACCATTCAATACATTATCACCGATTGTAAACTCAGTTCCTTTGGCTGTATACATAGCACTTACATCGAAACCAAAACCGGCTGCTATAATCCACTCGGCTGTAACTCCGCCGGTAAAATTAGCCAGATTAGAGCCATCAAATTTTATATCTCCCAAGTCCAAATCGGTATTGGTTACATTGGCACCCAATTTAACACCAAATCGCAACTCGGCTTGAGCTGCAGGCACTGCAAGAAATGCCACAACAAGCAAAAAAATTGTAAATATCCGTTTCATAAATGTTCTTATTTGTTTAACGAGTGACAAAGGTATAACAAATAACACACAACCGCAACTCTCAATATCGTTGATTTTTTGTGATATTAACAGATTAACTACAAAAAGTTTATTTACGCTTCGCATCAGGACACCATTCTCTGACAAGTTCAACCAAATACAACTCGGCATTGGGTTAAAAACAATAATTTGGCACAAATATCAAACATTACAAAACAACCAGTACCGCAACACAATAGCATATATATATCTGACAATCAACACATTACCCCCCCCTATAAAAAATATCGGATTTATAGAATTTATTTTGAAAAGTATTACTATATTTGCGAATACAAAACCGCATTAATGATAACCTTAAATAAGGTTAAGACTATAAGTTAATGCTAATTTGAATATATAAACATACCTAAAACCATTAATTTCTAGAATTATGAAGAAAATTTTATTATCACTGCTTATGTGCGCAATGCTATTTGTAGCTTGTAACTCTGATTCGCCCTACGACAATAAAGTACTGAAAGTACCCCATACCGGCATTCACTTAACACCATCCGACGAGTTCAAAACAACCCTTTGGTTTACGGTAATAAACGGTACAGAAAATGATGTTGTAGAATATTACACCACTGCCGAATGGTTGACCGTAACAGATGTTACAACCAAAGTAGAGAACGGCAACTTAGAAGGAACAGCTACTTGCATTGTGTCGAAGAATGACGAAGGCGTTTATCGCAAAGGAGAAGTATGCTTTGTTTACGAATATCAAATAATCAAAGTCTTTTTTGAACAAGATGATTCACCCACTCTTCCCGAACCTATGTAATAGTCAAGAGCCATCATCCAACATCATCAACGATAAACAAGATTTCTTAATAGATAAAATGGTGCCTGTGAGGCACCATTTTTTTTGCACAAACAAAGCTTTATGATATAAATATTTACCGACATAATAAAAATCTTAAACAGAAACGACAGATACTAGAAAAAGATTTTGTAACTTCGTTCCATCAATAAATAATGGCATATATGAACAACGAAATAGAAATGCAAGAGAAGATTGTAAAGATGCTTCGCACAGTCTTCGATCCCGAAATACCGGTCAATGTATATGACTTGGGACTGATATATAAAATAGAGATGGAGGGCACAACCGCCCATATAGATATGACGTTAACAGCCCCCAACTGCCCTGCTGCCGACTTTATTATAGACGACATTCGCATCAAAGTAGAAAGTATTGAGGGTATTGATACTGCCGATATACAACTCGTGTTTGAGCCAGAGTGGAATCAAGATATGATGAGCGAAGAAGCTAAACTCGACTTGGGTTTTCTATAAACCACTGCCTCCACAATTATGAGTAACGCGACCAAAACATACTTTATATCCGACTTGCACCTGGGAGCCGAATACCTCGACAACAAGCAGTGCGAACAG
Organism: uncultured Porphyromonadaceae bacterium; assembly: GCA_937891845.1. GTDB lineage: Bacteria > Bacteroidota > Bacteroidia > Bacteroidales > Barnesiellaceae_A > Barnesiella_A. The sequence goes on from CALATP010000004.1 coordinate 6,293, forward strand.
CGCATCATAAGATGGCTCGACTCCATCAAAAAAGATGCCAAACGACTGTTTCTTTTGGGAGATATACTCGACTACTGGTTCGAGTATCGGTATGTTGTTCCTCGCGGTTACATCCGCTTTCTAGGCAAATTGGCCGAACTCAGCGACTCGGGTATAGAAATACACTGGTTTACCGGCAATCACGACATCTGGATATTCGACTATTTGCCACAAGAATTGGGCATCAAGCTACACCGTCATCACGAAACGATAGAGATAGACGGCCACACTTTTTTCCTTTCGCACGGCGATGATGTTGGCGAACGCAAGTTTAGTTTCAGATTTTTACAATGGCTCTTCCGCAACAAAGTAGCACAATGGTGCTACTCTTGGATACACCCCGACATCACAATGATTGTGGCACACAAATGGTCAAACTCCAGTCGCAAGCACAATGAGAACAAAGAGGAGTATTACCGAGGTGAAAACAAGGAGCCACTTGTAAAATTTGCCAAAGAGTATATCAAAGAAAATCACACAGAGTATCTTATTTTTGGACACCGACACATACTGCTAGATTTGATGCTCTCACGTGATAGCCGTATGGTTATCCTCGGCGACTGGATTAAACAATTCTCTTACGCATCATTCGACGGAGAAAATCTTACGGTTGATATTTTTGAAGAAGAAAACGAATAACTATCTTACAAATTGCAAGTAGATTCTTTATAAAATACCACGTTAACATTATTTCACAATACAGATATTACAACAATATTTCAGGTATTACAACCTGATTACCAATATTTTAAAAAAGCCAAAAGAAGATAAGAATTTACCTCAAACGAAAAAACATATTTTATAACATATCTTTTTTCTTGGAGAGGCATAGAAAAAGGGCTTATCTTTGTCGCACTAACCTAAAACAATCTTTTTTACCTTAAAATTAATACCTATTGAAAACCTATAATAAGGAGTTTCTGTGAAGAAACTCCTTATTAATTTATAAATCATAATAACATTTATAATAACACACACATCACCCGCCATAAACAACTAGCCGCAACATTTTTACCAACAAGATTGGTAACTACACAGGATTGTTGTATCTTCGCAACACAAAACATAGGCAATGCAAATAATCACTCAAAAAGAAGCAAATACAACACCCATTGTGGGAACGATAGGTATGTTCGACGGTGTACACCTCGGACACCGTTCGCTCATAGAACACGTTCAACGTGAAGCTGCATCTCGCAATATGGCATCGGCAGTGGTTACTTTTGCATCACATCCCCGTTCTGTACTCCATCCCGACAAGATGATGCCCCTACTCAACACCAATAACGAAAGATTTCATCATCTTGAAATGACAGGAATAGACTATGTCATTGTGCTAAATTTCACCGATGAATTGGCCAATTATTCGGCATACGAGTTCATTGAGTACCTGCATAGGCAATACAGTTTGAAAGCCCTTTGCATTGGTTACGACCACCGATTTGGGCACAACCGCACCGAAGGCTTTGATGACTACTGCAGACACGGCAAAAACATTGGAGTTGAAATTATCCAATCGCACCCCTACATATCGCAATATGGCGCGATTTCATCGTCATTTATTCGCAAAAACCTACTTGCCGGCAACACTATTCAAGCCAACGAAATGCTAGGATACGATTACTATCTGACAGGCTCAGTTATCCGGGGAAACCAGATAGGTCGAAAAATCGGTTTCCCAACGGCCAACATAGCACCGGAGGATACCAATAAACTCATACCGGCAAATGGTGCATACGCTGTAAAGGTAGAACTGGAAGATGGAAGCATACATAATGGTATGATGAATATAGGCACTCGCCCCACAGTAGCAAACGTAAACAACCTATCTATCGAAGTACATTTGTTCGATTTCATCGGCGATTTATACGGCAAAAGACTTAAAATAGGATTTGTTTCATACCTACGCCCTGAGCAACAATTCGACTCGATAGAATCATTAACTCTTGCGCTAAAATCGGATCGTGTGAAAGCTATGGAGATGTTACAAAAGTAGCCTTTTCATCGAAATAAATTAGAACACCAAGATAGCAAACAAAACATAGAACAACAACCTATAACGACACGACATAAAAACATTTGTTAAAGAATAATCATACAAATAGCATTATTTTTTGTAATTTTGGCACGTTTATAACCAACCACAATCATAAATTATGAGCGAAATCACTACATTAAACCAATACTTCGATTGGTTCCTAATAGGAATGTCTATCATCGCATTATTCGTATTCATCGCGTTATTTTTTGTAAAAGCAGGATATGGTGTATTCTTCAGCAAGAAATGGGGGCCGTCAATATCCAACCGTCTGGGATGGGTCATTATGGAAGCACCTGTATTTATTGCGATGCTCATTCTGTGGTTTATGAGCGACCGCACGAACGACCCGGTGCGCCTTGTTATATTTCTGATGTTCCAACTTCACTACTTCCAACGCTCATTTATATTTCCACTTCTTTTCAAAGGAAAAAGCCGAATGGCTATCAGCATTATGATGTGTGGAGTCATCTTCAACACCCTTAATGCCATAATGCAAGGTGGTTGGTTATTCTACATCTCACCTGCCGACTACTATACCACATCGTGGTTTACCACACCGCAATTTATCATTGGTACAATACTTTTCTTCACCGGTATGGGTGTAAACCTTCACAGCGACCACATCATTCGCAACCTACGCAAGCCCGGAGACAACAAGCATTATCTGCCTCACGGTGGTATGTTCCGCTATGTGTCATCGGCCAACTACTTTGGAGAACTACTCGAATGGACAGGTTTCGCCATTCTCACGTGGTCTTGGGCGGGTCTGGTGTTTGTTTGGTGGACATTTGCCAATCTTGCACCTCGCGCCCACAAGATATACAACAGATATATCGATGAATTTGGCGAAGAATTTACTCGCGAAAATCGAAAACGCATCATACCTTTCATTTTCTGATGATGCAAACCGAAGAGAAACACCGGCAATCCCTTCTATTTACCCCCGGAAAAATCGGGCCTCTCACACTGCGCAATCGCACCATTCGATCGGCAGCTTTTGAGGGGATGGCCGAGAATTTCTCTCCATCACAAAGGCTGCACGACTATCACACGTCGGTAGCTCGTGGCGGAGTGGGAATGACAACCCTTGCCTACGCCTCGGTTTCACGCAGTGGCTTATCATTCACATCACAATTATGGATGAGACCCGAAATCGTGCCTGCCCTACGCAACATAACACAATCTATCCACGACAACGGTGCTGCAGCCTCAATACAACTAGGTCACTGCGGCAATATGACACACATATCTACTGCCGGACAGATACCTATAGGAGCATCAACCAGATTCAATCTATACTCCCCTACAATTGTACGTGGGATGAACAAGAAAGAAATCATCTCAATAGCCAAAGACTTTGGCAAGGCAGTCCATTTGGCACGCGAAGCCGGCTTTGATGCGGTCGAAATTCACGCCGGTCACGGCTACCTTATCAGTCAATTCCTTTCGCCCTATACCAACCACCGTCGTGACGAATATGGAGGCTCACTCAAGAATCGGATGCGATTTATGCAACAATGTATGAGTGAAGTAATGGAAGCAGCCGGCAGCGACATAGCAGTAACGGTGAAAACCAATATGTATGATGGATTTAAGGGAGGTATAGAAAAGGCCGAAGCCATTATCATTGCGCAAGAATTGGAACAGCAGGGAGCACACGCATTGGTCTTGAGTGGCGGCTTTGTGAGCCGAGCGCCAATGGTCGTTATGAGAGGAGCTATGCCCCTACACGCTATGACTCACTATATGCATCCGTGGTGGCTCAAATACGGTGTCAAGGCTTTAGGCAGGTATATGATTAAATCCGAGCCATTCAGAGAATGCTATTTTCTTGAAGACGCACTCTTGTTTCGTTCAAGTCTCAAGCTGCCACTCATATATGTAGGTGGCTGTGTATCAAGAGAAGGTATCGAGAAGGTTCTTAACAACGGCTTTGAATTTGTTCAGTTGGGACGAGCACTTATCAATGAACCTGATTTTGTCAATAAGATGAAAAACGAAGGTCGAGAACGTTGCGGATGCGACCACACCAACTACTGTATTGCTCGTATGTACTCATTGGATATGGTCTGTCATAAACAGATTGACAATTTACCACGATGCATTCTTTCCGAATTGGATAACATAAAAAAGAGCGTGTAAAACATTTATACACATCCCGATATATAAACCCGATAATATTGCCCAAACACACCCTTAACCCAAACAAGCAAAAAGCTACATTACACAAAAAGTTGCAATAATGAAAACCGACAAAAGTATTAATCAATATTTTGGACTGTTTTTCTACGTCTACATAGCACTACTTTGTGTTAGAGGAGCCTACCATCTAATCCAATTGTTTGTCAACGACCCACTACTCATCGAGGAAACACATCAATATGGAATAAGTGACTGGCTTATCAATTATGAAAGGGGCTTTGTACGTCGCGGTTTCATCGGACAAATTTTGTTCTTTTTATACCAGATACACCCTTACGATGTGAGCCTTGCCGTCGTTATCATAACATACATTTCTATCCTGATATTGATAGGCACAATGATATACCTATTCTACAAAAACAAGGTTTCTCTGGCACTACTTCCCAGCGTTATGCTATTGGGTGGCTTCTTTATGATAAAGGGTACATTCTACCGACGTGATGCACTTATGCTCCTTATGATTCTTCTCACACTATATATATACAGGAAGACACTGACAACAGTTTCTCGCAAATGGATAATGATTATACTCCTTTACATCATAGGCATAGCTACCATATTGACACACGAAACATCTTTCTTTTGCTTCGTTCCATTCATATTCACACACCACTACATCACTTGCAAGGGTAGCGTAACCAATCGTTGTTTCAAATCAAGTTGCTTCATCATTCCGTTTATCCTAGCGGTTGGTATAGTTGGCATTTTCAATGGGAACGAAGTCATTGCCAATGACATATGGGACTCTTGGTCGGACTTCTTTATAAACAAATATGGAGAAACGCCACTTATGGGAATAGGAATAAGTGCTTTTTGCTATGACAGCACATTTCTCTTCAAACATCATTTCTCACTCAATTATATAATGCCCATCTACTGGGACATTCCCTACTTCTCACAACTTGGGCTCAATATTCCTCGTTGTTTTGCGTGGATAGTAATCTATGCAACTATATACTATCTATGCTCCAACCCCAATAAAATAGAGATACCCCGATACAACGACGCATCGGACAAGAAATACCTGTCACACAATCTGCCTGCTATTCTACTATTGCAATTTATCGCTTTAATACCTATGTTCACCATACTATCGTGCGATTTGAGACGGGTTGTGATGTACTGGATTATATCATCATTTTTTATTTGTTTCCAGTTAAACGAACTAAAACAGCCTATTCACATCCCGCTTATATCACGCATCAGTAACAATATTACGCAAGTATTTAAGCAAAACAAAATTCTCAATAGCAAGATTTTTTACCTAGTTTGCTTGCTATGTATAGGTATTCCGGCTTTTCACTTCAAGATGAGAGACTTCTTGCTATCGACCGAAATAGTAGGAGCAATAGATTCTATCAAGACAATAATTTTGCTTCTAAACCCATCACTTTGCTCACCATAAAAGATTATAAATCTAGAGCAGGAATATAAATTTGCATATTTTAACACAAAATCAGGTCAATATCATAGCTTTTTTGCAGTAAAAATGTGAATATTGAGCCGAAAAGCACTACTTTTGCGCATCCAAAAAATAAGAAAATAATAACCTAAAAAATAACACAATGTATTGGACTCTTGAACTAGCTTCTAAACTAGAAGACGCACCCTGGCCTGCCACCCGAGAAGAACTTATAGACTATGCTATTCGTTCGGGTGCGCCACTTGAAGTAATTGAAAATCTCCAAGAAATGGAAGATGAGGGCGAAACTTACGAATGTATCGA
>CALATP010000005.1 GCA_937891845.1 uncultured Porphyromonadaceae bacterium
ATTCAACCTCTATGTGCGAGGATACGACAACGAAGGCTATCAATCCGCGTGGGAACAAATGTCAAAAATCCGCCTCGGCGACAACCGCGGTACATACCGCCGTCTTGCCGGCGAAGTAGAAGCTCGCAATGTAGCCAACCGTCTCAACTACACTCCCGAGGAGCGAGCCAATACCCTCGCACGCATCACCGAAGACATAGCACGAGAAGACCAAATATTCATCTCACAAGCACTCGGAAATCCCGCTATGGGTAGTCGTGTAGAACAACGTATGAAAGAGATAGCCACACACTATCAAGGTCGCACTCTATCTTCTACCGAGCAAGCCATCGTCGATGTATTCTCCGGATCCGACGACAATTTGCCAATTTCTGTCAAGACTGCCGACGGCAATACCCGACGCATCATCATACGACAAGGCAAAGAGCAAAATGCCGGCACAAAACACAGCCTGTTCCGTCATTATAATACCGGTAGCGGAGTTATCACAGCCGAAGACCTGCTGCTCATACCCAAGGTTATAACAAATGGCACACGCACAGAGAAAGGAAAAGGAAAGATAGAGTACCGATACACACACGACAACGGCACAAAATACACTGTACTGACAGAGAAAAATAATCGCGGAGCGGAGGTGTTTGCAGACTTTTATACAAATAAGAGCGACGTTATCCGCCCGTCAAACACGCAATTAAGCGCACGTGCTGTCGATAACAACGCTCTTTCTGCCGACAAAGATACAACAAATAACCCAAATACACAATCCCTCTCTGCTCCATCCGCCCCGACAGGCTCAACCGACTAATCCTAGCACAACTCGCCAAGATGTTGTAGGTGCCGAACTTGATGAAAACAACACTTTATCTGAAAACAATATAGGCTATATTTTAAGCGAAATAACAGATAACGAAGGGAATCGCTTTTATGAAAAAAATGGAAGTATAAACCTTTGGGATTTATCTCCACTATTTAAAAAAGCTAGAAGACAAAACGCGCCCATTCGACTAACTGATAGAAATGTAAATCACATATTGGATGAACACAAAAAAGAGTTAGGCAATAATAAAGAAAGTGTAATTAAATTTCTTGATAATGTCTTTTCTAATGCTAAAGTATTACGCAAGGCGCGTGCCGGTGGAATATTTGTAGTTGTTGATAATAAAAATACAGACAAAGCCGCAATTATCAAGCTCTACCCAAGTAAATACGGTGACTACTACAATGTAGAAAGCGCAGGTTATTATAGAAAAGACAAGTGGAAAGAAAGTGAAAATGTAATTGCCGAGTTGAGCGAACCAACTCAATCAGTAACCGCATCCGACGTTTCTAAGCCACAAGTTCCAAGCAAACACGGTATGGAACTGCTTAACGCTAAAACAACAATTACTTCTACCCACAAAGATAGTGAAAGGCGAGAGAATAACAAAATAAGTTTACTTAATTTTTCTTCCGAGCCTAATTCTATCTTATCTAGAGATACAACAAATTCCCAAACATCCAACAATTTACAGCAAAAAATCGCACAAGCCACATCCCCTGCACAACAAGACCAACCGTCCGAAGGTCAGATAGGCGAGGCAAATCCTCCTCTGCCCGAAGGGATAGGGGAGGTGTCACGAAGTGACGGAGGGGTTAATACCACCGGCGCAGTTGGGGGAAACACCACTCCACCCACACAACCGTCTGCAATGACGGGAACTACCAAACCCGAGCAAGCCCGTCAGTTACACGAACATTGTTGGCACTACACAACCTATCAAACGCCCTGACTACAAAGTAGCAATACGAACTGGCGAGAAAAACGCAGTCGTAGTATTAGACGTATTTCAAGGTAAAGAGTACGTAGAAATTGTGGGGTGGAGAAAAGTCAATGAAAAAGGTCTTGAAAAGATGCAAAGACAAGCCGAACGCGAGGGCGGGCAATTCCTCATACTTTCTCCCAATAAAGGGGCGGCAGCAGCCCTTTCTGCTCTTCCGTCCGGCGCATCTTCTGACAACAAAGATACAACAAATCCCCAAATATCCAACAATTTAAACGAAAAAATCGCACAAGCCGAAGTAAACACCAACCCCACCGAAGCCCAGAAAGAAGCCGGCAACTACAAGAAGGGACACATACGCCTCGGTGCGTTCGATATTACCATAGAGCAACCACAAGGCTCTATACGTCGTGGTGTCGATGCCAACGGCAAATCGTGGGAGAGCAAGATGCCAACAAGAATGGACTATATGTACACGAGGTATTTTTAGGCAATAAAATAACGAAGGGAAATACCCTTCAAACCGCAGCGTCTAAGCCTCACGGAGGTATCTCCCTTTATCGGGACATTCTTGCAAATGTCCTTTCTACCCACAAAGATACAACAAATCCCCAAACATCCAACAATTTACAGCAAAAAATCGCACAAGCCGAGGTCATAATAGTATATACTCGGTGCCAGTGTTGGATGTTATTTGTTTTGTTCTTTTTTTATCCATTCTATCAAGGCTGTGGGTATATGACAATATCCGTTGGGATTTTTGTCTAGGTAGTCTTGGTGGTACTCTTCGGCAGGATAGAAGTTGAGTAGGGGTTTCAATTCTACTGCTAATTTGCTATCGAGTTGTTTGGCTATTTCATCATATACTTTGCGTATGATTGGCAGGTCATCACTATCGGTATAATATATTCCTGTGCGGTAGCGAGTGCCTATATCGGCACCTTGTTGGTTGAGCAGGGTGGGGTCGATAGAGACAAAATATAGACGAATGATGTTTTCGAGTTCAACTTGTTGCGGGTTGTACACTACTTGCACCGTCTCGGCATATCCGGTATTATCGGTGTATACCTCTTGGTAAGTGGGGTTGGGTGTATTGCCGTTGGCATATCCTGTTTGTGTTGCAATAACACCATTGATTTGTTTGATGTAGTGCTGTGTGCCCCAGAAGCAGCCTCCTGCCAAATATATCTCTTTGCTCATATTATAGTTGTTGTGAATGGTTGTTGTTCATTATTATCTTGGCGATGTGTTGTGCTGTGCGTGTGATATTATCGACGGCCACATCGTGTTGCATTGCCATCTCGATAGGCATCTGTTCGGGCTTGGTGGCAAAGATGTGGGCAAATCCGCTTTGTTGCAGTTCTGTGCAATCTTCTACGATGCCACATACGGCATAAGTAGGTATGTTGTATTTTTGTGCTATTCGCAATACACCACCCGGTGCTTTTCCCATAACTGTTTGGCTGTCGATGCGTCCTTCTCCTGTAAAGATATAATTACTGCCTTTAATCAATTCCTCAAAATGGATTGTATTCATAATCATATCTATTCCACTCATCAGTTGAGCATTCATCATTGCCATAAGTCCGGCTCCCATACCTCCTGCCGCACCTGCACCCGGTATATGTGCTACGTCGTAATTGCAGTAGGATTGCAGTTGTTGAGCATAATTGCGCAGCCCATTATCCAATGTTTCTACCATCTTGTTGTCAGCTCCTTTTTGCGGGGCATATACATAGGCTGCACCATTTATACCATATAGCGGGTTTGTTACGTCGCAGGCCACAATTACTTCTATGTCGTGCAGCTGTGGTATGACATCGGTATCGTCGATATAGGCAATATCCGACAGTATCTTACCACCGCCATTGAGTGTGTAGGCGTGCTTGTCGAGAAATTTATAACCCAGTGCTTGCAGCATACCCACTCCGCCATCATTGGTGGCACTGCCACCTATACCGATAATGAGTTTGCGACATCCTCTATCTATAGCATCGGCTATCAATTGACCGGTGCCGTAAGTTGTGGTCGCCATAGGATTACGCTCGCAGGGAGAGAGCAGAGTGAGTCCGCTAGAAGCAGCCATCTCTATGATGGCCGTTGTTCCGTTGTCAATAATGCCATAACGAGCTGTAATGGGACGTCCTAGCGGGTCGGACACACGCTTCGTTATGTATGATCCATTGAGCGACTCTACCAAAGCGTCGAGCGTTCCTTCTCCTCCATCGGCAATATTTACCGTACATATCTCGCAGTGAGGAAGTATGTTGCCAAAACCCGAGGCAAATGCTTCGGCTACTTCGCGTGACGTTAAAGAGCCTTTGAATGAGTCGAATGCAAGTACTATTTTCATAACCATTATGATTGCTTATAGAAACAAAGATAATATAATAATTGTGTTTTAGAAAAAGAATGTCTACATTTGTGTATAAAAATGTAGTTAACCAATGAGACCATACATAATATGTCATATGATAGCCTCGGTAGATGGACGCATAGATTGTGAAATGACCGAGCAGATAGAACAAGGTGATGAATATTATGAGGCATTGAATAGTCTCAACTGTCCCTCAATGCTGATGGGGCGTGTGACAATGCAGATGCATTATGCCACCCCCGAGCCGTTTGTTGCCACAGATGCTACTCCTATCGGAAGTGAGGAGTATTTTATAGCGCGTAAGACCAACGCATATTGTATTGCGATAGATACACACGGTAGCCTGTGTTGGGATGCAGCCGAATATGATGGGCAAGCGTTGTTGGTTATAACCGATGCAAAGTGCCCACGATCCTATCACGATAAGCTAACATCACAAGGCATCTCGTGGATAGCTGTTGGTCAAGAAGGTATAGACTTACCTCGTGCAATGGAGATACTGTATAGTGCCTATGGCGTAGAACGACTTGCAGTGACCGGTGGAGGACATATCAATGCCGCTTTCTTGGCAGCACAACTACTTGATGAGGTGAGCTTTATGGTTGCTCCCGGAATAGACGGAAGAGCCGGAATGACAGCCGTGTTTGATGGATTGGATGCCGACACAAGACCCACGCAATTGCACTTGACCTCGGTGCAACAAATGGGCGAAACTGTGTGGTTGAGATATAAACTATAATAGCTATACCGATGAAAAAGGTTCGTGTTACCGTAAAGCGTATAGCTTGTTATAGCGACTTGATGAAGGAGTATGAAAATCCGATAGAACACGCTTGTGATATGCACTTGGGTCAGACATTTATCGTAGATAATTGCTGCAAACCCGAAGGAATGTGTCAAAGCGCGTGGGAGACATTATTACCTTTTATCAGCGAATTGGCTGCCGGGGGTGGAAACTTTTATGACGGTTGGATGCGTAACCCTCACTCGGCTATGTTGTCGTGCAACGATGGTTTTCGTCCGGTTAGTTTCTACATCGAGACGGTAGAATAAAATAATCATATAGTAGTGACAAAAATTTCCAAATAAATTAATTAACCTTAATAGTATATACAATGAGAAGAACAAATTTGTTTTATAGTGTGTCGTTAAGTATCGCTATATTATTATCGGGATGTAGTGTGCAACCAGCACAAGAAGTAATAATAAAAGGAGAGGCTGCATCACCACAAGCCGAGTGGGATAAGGCATCGCGTATCTTGATGCACACACCCGGTATGGAGTTGTTTAATGGTGTTGTAAATCCGGCTGCCGGACTTTTTGAATATTACTTTGATGTAGATAGTGCAGCTGCCGAGCATCGTGGATATATCGCTGCCATCGAAGCACAAGGAATAGAGGTGGTAACAGTACAAGAAATTCTCGAAGAAGCTCCTATTGAGCTGTTGCGCAACTATGTAGCCGGTGTGTTGGAGTATAATATTGATAATATGCCCAACGCCAATGCCGAAGAGATGGAGGCCTATCGTATGGATGTTATCGCGCAAATGTCACGCAATGATTTGATACGCTGTATGTTGTTGCATCCTTCAGTAATCTTGCACGAGACTGCCAACAACACAGGTGTAGGTGCTACTTATGAGCAGACTCCTATGATGAATCTTTACTTTATGCGCGACCAAAGTATCAATACACCTCGTGGTCTTATTATGTGCAATATGAACTCAAAACAACGTGCAAGCGAAACTCAGTTGGTTAAGTTCTGTTATGACCAATTGGGTATTGAACCTATTGTTACCCTTGATAGTTGTGCGCGCCTTGAGGGTGGCGATTATATACCTGCCGGAAATCAATCGTTTATAGGTTGTGGTATGCGTACCAATATCGAAGCCATCAACCAAATTATGGCTGCCGATGGTTTCGGCCATAATACAGTGGCTGTCGTAAAAGATAGAAAATGGTGGCAGATGCAGATGCACCTCGATACCTATTTCAATATTATAGACCGTGACTTGTGTACGCTCACACAGAGTAGATATGAGGCTCAAGAAGGCGATCCCGAATGGGTTACTGTCGATATTTACAGTCGCGAAAATGAAGGTGATGCCTATACACTCACTCGTCAGGATGTTCCTTTTGTTGCTTATCTGCAAGAGTGTGGCTATACAATCATACCTATCAGCTTTGATGATGAAATGCACTATGCCAATAACTTCCTTACCATTGCACCTCGTCACATCTTGGCTGTAGGAGGACAGTCGGAGGCTCTTCAAGCTACTCTTGCCGAGCATAATGTTACTGTCGAGTGGATTCCGTTGGAAAACCTTATCAAAGGTTATGGTGCAGCGCACTGTATGACACAAGTGTTGGAACGCGTTGTCCCTGTTGAAGAAACTGAAGAATAAATATACAAAGATTATGCGCAAAGATTTTGGAACAAAGACTTGGCTTTATCCTATGCCGGTTCTCATTGTGGCAGCCTACGACGCAAATGGTGTGCCCAATGCAATGAATGCCGCGTGGGGTGGTATCAATACCGACGATATGATAGGTATATGCCTAGCCGAGGAGCATAAAACAACACAGAATATTCTATTGAAACGAGCCTTCACGGTGAGTGTGGCTACTGTCGAACAGTTGGCTGCTTGCGATTATGTGGGTATCGTATCGGGCAATAAACACCCCGATAAGGTGGCTCAAGCCGGATTTACGGTTGTGCGCTCTACGCGTGTCGATGCCCCTATTATCAACGAATTGCCTATGACATTGGAATGCGAGTTGGTTAGTTACGACAAGGATAGCAACTATATGATCGGTCGCATAGTTAATGTCAGTGCCGATAGTTCGGTGCTTACCGATGGCAAGATTGATGTACAGAAATTACGTCCTGTCAGTTACGATCCTGTCAATCATCATTATTTGGCAGTGGGAGAGAAAGTAGGTGATGCGTTCTCGGTAGGAAAGTCGTTGAAATAAATGAAAATAAAATACCTATTGGGTGAGCCTCAATAGGTATTTCTCATAAACAAGGAAGTATGGATAAGCCTGTAATACATATCACGTCAACATCGGGACTGATACTCGAGGGTGGAGGTATGCGAGGAGTCTTCACGTGTGGAGTCTTGGATAATTTGATGGAGCGAGGTGTTCGTTTCCCTTATACTATAGGGGTGAGTGCCGGAGCTTGCAATGGATTGTCATATATGTCGGGACAAAAAGGTCGTGCCAAATATAGCAATATAGACCTCTTGGACAAATATCATTATATAGGTATCAAACAACTGCTTACCAAAGGGAATATAATGGACTTTGAGTTGTTGTTTCATACCTTCCCCAATGAGATAATACCGTATGATTATGACACTTTTGCCCGATGTAGTGAAAAGTATGAAATGGTGACAACCGATTGTCGCACCGGACAGCCTTGTTACTATGATGAGAAAAATGACCCCGATCGAATTATAGAGATAGTTACAGCCTCTAGTAGTCTGCCTTTTGTTTGCCCCATAGCTTATGTCGATGGCAAGCCGATGCTCGATGGCGGTATATCCGATTCAATACCCTTATTACGAGCTCAACAATTGGGGTACGACAATAATGTAGTTGTTCTCACCCGCAACAAAGGTTATCGTAAGCCCGACAAGCCTACCTTTGTTCCTCCTTTTATGTATCGTAAATATCCGGCTCTGCGCAAGGCTATTGCCGCACGAAATGCATTGTATAATAATCAGATTGCAATGGTGGAACAACTGGAAGATATGGGTAAACTTCGTGTTATACGTCCTGTCAAGCCTATTGTTGTTGACCGTATGGAGTGCGATGTTTCCAAGTTGCTCGACCTTTATCAACAAGGATATGATGCGGCTGCCGACATAGAGTTTGTAAATAAATAGTAAAAAAACAAGATGCTGTATAAAAACGGCACATAACACTTATATTATGATAAAACACATTGTATTGTGGAAACTCAAGCCCGAGGCTGAGGGTCACACCGCACAAGAAAATGCATTATGGATAAAGGAGCATCTCGAAGCTCTTATGGGAGTTGTTCCCGAACTGTTGTCGTGTGAGGTAGGTATAAATATTGTAGACGGGAATTATGATGCTTGTCTGATATCTACTTTCGAGTCGCTCGAAGCATTGGAAGTGTATAAAAAACATCCCGCTCATATAGAAATTTCGACCTATTGCAAGAAAATACGCGAGTCGAGAGTCGCTTGCGATTTTGTAATTTAATTTCATAACCACACATTAATAACGCCAAACAGAGATTATATGAAACGAATATTAGCCTATTTGATACCGATATTTGCTATGATTATAAATGCATATAGTGTACAAGCTCAGTCGATAGATGCTGCCACTGTAAACAATACTGTCGAACTCGTTAAGGAGCAACATCCCGATTGCGATGCACAATTATTGCACAGAGGAGTTGCGCAGGTGGCTGCGTTGTGGAGTGCCGAGGACGGTTCGCAAGAAGACTTTACAGCATTCGTTGTCAGCAACTATATGGCCGATGACAACACCCGACAACAACTGTTTGATAAGTTGTGCGTGATATATGAAGTGTTGCTGGGTGCTTCTAATCAAGTGTCGGTCGAGCTCAATCTGCCCACAATGTTGGCCGGTCCCGAGCCTACCGATATCGATTATATGATGAGTGCCTTCAATCCATTCTCGCATCTTACCAACGATCTGTATGAAAACAAAGTTGCTTTTATTACCATTCTCAACTTCCCCAATTATACCCTTGCCGAGAAAAATCAAATGGGTAACTTATGGAGTCGTCAACAATGGGCGTATGCTCGAATGGGTGATATGTTTACCTCGCGAGTACCGGCATCTGTAACACAAGCCGTAGGACAGGCTTATGCCGATGGTGAGAATTACATTGCCTCATATAATATAATGATGGGACATCTTCTTACCGAGAAGGGCGAGCGTCTTTTCCCCAATGATATGGTATTGCTGTCGCACTGGAACTTGCGTGATGAAATAAAATCGAATTATGCCGATGTACCCAATGCTCACGAAAAACAGGAAATGATATACCGTGTAATGCAACATATAGTAACCGGTACAATACCACAAGCAGTAATCAACAATGCACAATACGATTGGGCACCGTATAGCAACCGTGTGTGGCAGGATGGGGCAGAGGTCGTATTGCCGTATGAAGATACACGTCGCTATGAAACTATCTTGGCGCAATTTCACGCTATGCAACAAGTAGATGCATACGAGCCTCAAAAACCTACCGGTATAATACGTAACTTTGAAAATGATATGGAAATATCATTGCAAGAAGTAGAAGAACTGTTTGTGCATTTGGTTTCATCACCTCAAGTAAAGAAGGTGGGCAAGCTCATCGAGAAACGTCTTGGTCGCAAATTACGTCCATACGATATATGGTATGATGGTTTTAAGAGTCGTAGCGCTATCTCGGAAGACGAACTTACGGCTCTCACACGCCAGAAATATCCTACTCCCGAGGCTTTCGAGGCCGATATGCCCCGTATGCTGGTAGCACTAGGATTTGAAGAAGATAATGCCGCATACATAGCCGACAAAATTACAGTACAAGGTGCGCGTGGTTCGGGTCACGCGTGGGGTGCAGTGGGACGATGGGAAAATTCTCTCCTACGCACACGTATTGGTGGCGAAGGTATGGACTATAAAGGTTACAATATCGCAGTACACGAGTTTGGTCATAATGTCGAGCAGACTATCGACCTATATAATATCGATTACTATACCCTTCGCGGAGTACCCAATACCGGATTTACCGAGGCATTGGCCTTCGTATTCCAAAAGCGCGACTTGCAACTGCTTGGATATGAGCGTGTAGCCGATGATAATACGACTCTTGATATCTTCTGGGGCTTGTACGAAATTATGGGCGTGTCGTTGGTAGATATGCGTATGTGGCAGTGGCTATACGAACATCCGCAAGCAACAGCTGCCGAGTTGCGCGATGCAACGGTTGCTATTGCTCGTGAAGTGTGGAACAGTTACTATCAACCCGTATTGGGTGAGAAAGACTCTCCTATATTGGCTTGCTACTCGCATATGGTCAATTCGCCAATGTATCTGCCCAACTATCCTTTGGGTCATATTGTTGAGTTCCAACTCGAAGAGCATTTTGCCAAGTGTACCACACCCAAAGAGTTTGCCGACGAAATTATGCGCATATATCGTTTGGGTCGACTCACTCCCAACTGTTGGATGCAACAAGCAGTAGGTAGTAATGTGAGTACCGAGCCTATACTCAATGCTGTAAGTAAGATTGTGAAGTAGTCCTTTATATATCATACAATGAAAATAAGTATCATAGGAGCAGGAAATATGGGTGGAGCCATTGCCCGCGGATTGTGTCGTGGCAGTATGGTTCCCATTGAGGATATTATAGTGAGTAATCGCTCACAAGCCAAGTTGGATGCGCTCAAAGGAGAATATCCCCAACTCAATGTAACAACCAACAATGTCGAGGCTTCGCATTATGCCGATGTGGTAATATTGGCCGTAAAGCCCTGGCTCATAGAACCTGTCATCAAGGAGATAAAACCACGCCAAGAACAGATTGTAGTCTCGGTTGCTGCCGGTATCGATTTTACCGCATTAGAAGCAATGATAGGATTGCCCGATATGACACTGTTCCGCATCATACCCAATACAGCCATTCGGGTGATGGAGAGTATGACACTGATAGCATCGCACAATGCCACACCCCAACAAGAACAATGGATGCTCGGTCTGTTCAACGAGATGGGACAAGCAAGGTTACTGCCCGAAAATCAGATGACCGCTGCAACCGCAATGACCTCGTGTGGCATAGCCTATGCATTCAAGTATGTGCAAGCAGTGATGCAAGCCGGTGTAGAGCTGGGCATATATCCGCACGACGGAGCAAAGATGGTAGCACAGTCGCTCAAAGGTGCAGCCGAGATACTCTTGAGTGAAGAAACACACCCCTCTGTCGAGATAGACAAAGTATGTACCCCCGGTGGTTATACTATCAAAGGAGTGAATAAACTAGACGAACACGGTTTCACACAAGCATTGATAGAAGCTGTGAAAGTAGCGTGCAAGTGAAATAATGTATGATATAATTTGTCTATTCCAAAAGAAATACTTACCTTTGCACCGCAATTTTGCAAAATAAACACATTAATAACTAAAACAGTATGAATCACTACGAAACCGTTTTCATTTTGACTCCCGTTTTGTCTGCAGAGCAGATGAAGGAAGCGGTAGAAAAATTCGAGAAGATTCTCACCGACAATGGTGCATCTATCGTAAACAAAGAAGAGTGGGGATTGCGTAAATTGGCTTATCCTATCGAAAAGAAATCAACAGGTTTCTACACACTCATTGAGTTTGATGCAGAGCCCACATTGATCAAGACTCTCGAAATCAACTTCCGCCGCGACGAGCGTGTAATCCGCTTCTTGACGTTCAAGCAAGATAAATTTGCTCACGAGTACGCCATTAAGAGAAGAGGTGTAAAAGCAAACACAACTACTAACGAAGAAGTAAAGGAGAACTAAGGTATGGCACAAGCACAATCGGAAATCAGATATTTGACTCCCGCGTCGGTAGATGTCA
>CALATP010000006.1 GCA_937891845.1 uncultured Porphyromonadaceae bacterium
AAAACCCTTAGCACATAGGTACTGGCTTATGGTGTAATGGTAGCACAACAGGTTTTGGTTCTGTTTGTCTAGGTTCGAATCCTGGTAAGCCAACCACGCAAAAAAGACTCGATAAAAATCGAGTCTTTTTTTTATATATACTATACCAATATACATTGGGGAACTTGGAGCTCAGGCAAATTAGTGGCTCAAGGCTTATTGGGCTTATTGGTCAAAATAGTAGATAAAATCGGGGCATTTTTATTTATTGGTCAAAAAGTAGAATGATTTTATACCCTAAATATTTTATTAAAAAGCATAATAAAACATTTGGGCAAGATGGTAAAATAGTAAATAATACAAGAACTGTTCTTTATTTATTCCTATTTATATGCTTACCTTATAGCTTATTATACTACACATTTTTTGATTTTTACGTATAGCTGTAAATTCTAATACCACAACTATATTTATTTTATCTATATCACAGACACTTTTATTTTATGATTGTTCTGCAATGCTATCATATAATATTTTTATCTTTTCAACAGTATTTCAATAGTTGATAAACAACTTATAAACATACATTAAATATAGTTTTCAACAATTTATTTAATTAATTATTTATCAATTATTTATATAATTAATAAACATACTTATATACAATATATCAACAATTATTTAACATCTCTTATTCACAATCAATTGAATTATTTTAAATTTAAATTGTTGATAAATAAAATGTAACTATTAAATTTGCAAATATGAAAAACAAGTATGGTTACATATTGATTTTAATAATTTCTTTTGTTGTATATCCTTTACTATCAGTAGGACAAGATACAGAAGAAAGTATAGTACCTGTTATAGAAAATCCACCTCTTAAAATACAATTATACGAAGGTTATTATAATGCTGTGATAGACGGTGATACTGTTGTTGTTATACAGATGAGACCTTTTTATGTATTTAAAGAAAAGAAATTTAAAAACAAAAGAGAAGAAAAGCACTATTGGAAGACAGTAAGAGATGTGAAAAGAACTTTACCATACGCCAAACTTATATATGATATTTTGGTAGAGACTTATCAGTACATAGAAACACTTCCCGATGATGGTTCTAGAGAAAAGCATTTAAAAAAGATGGAAGATGAAATATTCAAACAATATAAACCTATACTCAAAAAATTTACTTTATCTCAAGGTAAAATGTTGATAAAATTGGTAAATAGAGAGTGTAATCAATCATCTTATGAGATAATACGAGCTTTTCTTGGTAGTTTCAGGGCCGGATTTTGGCAAACTTTTGGTAAATTATTTGGCGTTACACTCAAAGATGAATGGGATCCTGAAGGTAAAGATAAAGATATAGAACGTGTGTGTATACTTGTTGAACAAGGTTTATTATAAATAATTTAACTACCTGTAAAACAATATATAAACACTGTTGATAACTTTTTTATTTACATAGCAACTTAAAAAAGTCCCATATTACCAATCCGGCAGTTACCGAAACATTAAGAGAATGTTTGGTACCAAATTGAGGTATTTCAATACAACCATCGCACTTGTCAACTACTTCTTGTTGTACACCTTTTACCTCATTACCCAATACAACTGCATATTTCTTATTTTTCTCCAACTCTATATTTTCAAGAAATATACTATTATTTACTTGTTCAATAGCATAAACCTCATATCCATTTTTTTGTAAGTATTCAACAGCATCAACTGTATTTTCAAAGTATTTCCACAATACACTATCTTCTGCACCCAATGCTGTTTTATGTATGTCGGGGTGTGGAGGTGTAGCAGTTATACCACATAAAAATATACTTTCTACCAAAAAAGCATCTGATGTACGAAAAACAGAACCTATATTATTAAGACTTCTCACATTATCGAGTATAACAATAAAGGGTAATTTATCAACCTTTTTATATTCCTGTGTTGATAAACGTGATAATTCTAATATGCTTTTTTTCTTCATTTATGACTATATTTGAAATAGTATTTTATTCTACAAATATACGAACAAACGAGCGAGAAATATGAAGTTTACTTCTATAATTTTCATATCTAGTATGATATAAATAAAAAATAAATATTGTTTGCGCTTGATTATATATGAATTTATGATGTTAAAACCAGTCTTATAAATAGTGAATTGAGTTGTTAATAAAATAATAATTAATAACAATAACATTTACATAAACCTTCTGTGTTGATAAGTACATAAATAATAAGCACATTATAAACAATAAATTCTATATTTTTTACTACTCTAAATCACAGAAAGTTATTAACTTTGCCACATTAAACATATAGTTGAAAAACTACCTAAAATATTGAAAATGATAATGAAATAAAGTTGATAAAAAAAGAGTATTTTTTGATACTATATTGATAACTTAAAATCCAAATAATCAGCATAAAAGTTATCATAACTATCAACAAGATATTATCATCAACATAAAACATTTTTAGAAAAAAGAAAAAATAAATTATATATGAAAACTGTGGATATCTCAAAAGGCTATGTTGATGCACCTATAGCTAATGATATAGATATAGTAGCCGAAATAAAAAGAATGAAAGAAGAAAAGAATGCAGTTATTTTGGCTCATTACTATCAAGATAGTGCTATACAAGATATAGCAGACTTTGTAGGTGATAGTCTGGCATTGGCACAGTGGGCAGCTAAATGCGATGCAGATATATTGGTGATGTGTGGTGTTCACTTTATGGGTGAAACAGCTAAAATACTTTGTCCTAACAAAAAAGTACTCATACCCGATATGAATGCTGGTTGCTCGCTTGCCGATAGTTGCAAAGCCGAAGATTTAGCAGCTTTCAAAACTCAATATCCAGGTTATAAAGTAATATCTTATGTTAATACCTCGGCAGCTGTCAAGGCTCACACAGATGTTGTTGTTACTTCTACCAATGCACGTCAGATAGTAGAAAGTTTTCCTGCCGATGAAAAACTTATATTTGGTCCCGATCGTAATTTAGGAGGATATATCAACTCGGTTACAGGGCGTAATATGATACTATGGAATGGTGCTTGTCACGTGCACGAACAATTCTCGGTAGAAAAAATAGTAGAACTTAAAAAACAATATCCCAATGCCCAAGTTTTGGCACATCCTGAGTGTAAAAGTACTATACTTGCACTTGCCGATAAAGTAGGTTCTACCGCAGCTTTGCTCAAGCACGCCATCAATAGTGACTGTAAAGAATTTATTGTTGCAACAGAGAGTGGTATATTACACGAAATGAAAAAGAATTGTAATAGCAAGACTTTTATACCTGCGCCTCCTGCCGATAGTACTTGTGCTTGTAATGAGTGTAATTATATGAAACTCAATAATATGAACAAATTATATAATACACTTAAATATGAGTTGCCCGAAGTTATAGTAGATGAAAAAATAGCTGTAAAAGCAGTAGAACCTATTGAAAAAATGCTAGAAATTTCGGCTCAACTAGGATTATAAAAGATAAAAAAGTAAAAACACATAATATACTTATGGAATATAATTTTAAGGAAATAGAAAAACGTTGGTCTCAATATTGGAGAGATAATAACACTTATACAGTAAAAGAGGATAATTCAAAGCCTAAATATTACGTATTGGATATGTTTCCATATCCATCAGGAGCAGGATTGCACGTAGGTCATCCTCTGGGTTATATAGCTTCTGATATATATTCGCGTTATAAAAGATTGCAAGGTTTCAATGTACTGCATCCTATGGGATATGATGCATACGGATTACCTGCCGAGCAATATGCTATACAAACAGGACAACACCCTGCTATCACTACCGAAAAAAATATAAATCGTTATCGTGAGCAACTCGATAAAATTGGCTTCAGTTATGATTGGAGTCGTGAAATACGTACTTGCGAGCCTCAATATTATAAGTGGACTCAATGGGCTTTCATCAAAATGTTTGAAAGCTACTATGATAATGATACTCAAAAAGCCACACCTATATCACAATTGATAGAAAAATTCAATACTATAGGTACTGAAGGTATAAATGCAGCTTGCAGTGAAGAATTGAATTTTACTGCCGATGAGTGGAAAAACAAAACAGAGAAACAACAACAAGAAATATTGATGAATTATCGTATTGCTTATTTGGGCAATACAATGGTAAACTGGTGTGCTGCATTAGGTACAGTACTTGCCAATGATGAGGTAAGTGAAGGTGTATCGGTACGTGGAGGCTATCCGGTTGAACAAAAACTTATGCGTCAATGGTGTCTCCGTGTTTCGGCCTATGCTCAACGCTTACTTGAAAGTCTTGAATCTCTTAATTGGACTGACAGTCTCAAAGAGACTCAACGCAATTGGATAGGTCGCTCGGAAGGTGCTGAAATGCAATTTAAGGTAGACAATAGTGATATAGAATTTACTATATTCACTACTCGTGCCGATACTGTTTTTGGTGTTACTTTTATGGTACTTGCACCAGAGAGTGAATATGTGTCGAAAGTTGTTACTGATGAACAACGTGCAGTAGTAGATGCTTATTTGGAAAGTATAAAGAGTCGCACAGAGAGAGAACGTATGATGGATCGTAGTGTAACAGGTGTATTCACTGGCTCGTATGCTATCAATCCTCTCAATGGTAAACAAATACCTATATGGATAAGTGATTATGTATTGGCAGGATATGGTACAGGTGCTATTATGGCTGTTCCTGCGCACGATAGTCGTGACTATGCATTTGCCAAACATTTTAATCTTCCTATTATACCCCTTATAGATGGATGTGATGTAAGTGAAGAAAGTTTTGATGCCAAAGAAGGTATAATGATAAATTCTTGTGGTAATGGTCTTGACCTTAATGGATTGAGTGTAAAAGAAGCTATTGCTGCTACCAAGAAATTTATTGAAGAAAAAGGTATAGGCCGTGTAAAGGTCAATTATCGCCTGCGCGATGCAATTTTCAGTCGTCAGCGTTATTGGGGTGAACCATTCCCTGTATACTACAAGGATGGAATGCCATATATACTCAATGAAGACCAATTACCTTTGGAATTGCCAGAGGTAGATAAATTTTTACCGACAGAGTCGGGAGAACCTCCTCTAGGACGTGCCAAAAATTGGCAAACAGAAGATGGTTTCCCATTGGAGTTGTGTACAATGCCCGGTTTTGCAGGTTCTTCGGCCTATTATCTTCGCTATATGGATCCTCATAATGATAAAGCATTGGTATCAACCGAAGCTAACCAATATTGGCGTAATGTAGATCTCTATATAGGTGGTACCGAACACGCTACTGGTCACTTGATTTATAGTCGTTTTTGGAATAAATTCTTATATGATTTAGGTATTATTTGCGAGGATGAGCCTTTCAAAAAATTGGTAAATCAAGGTATGATACAAGGTCGTTCAAACTTTGTTTATCGCATAAAGGATACAAATACATTTGTTTCTTACAATCTTAAAAAAGATTATGATGTTACACCTATTCACGTAGATGTAAACATTGTAAGTAATGATGTATTGGATATAGAATTATTTAAGTCTTGGCGTCCTGAATTTGCTACTGCTCAATTTATATTGGAAGATGGTAAATATATATGTGGATGGGCAGTAGAAAAGATGTCAAAATCTATGTTTAACGTAGTAAATCCCGATGATATAGTAGAAAGGTACGGAGCAGATACGTTGCGTTTCTATGAAATGTTTTTGGGTCCTCTAGAACAAAGTAAACCTTGGGATACTAATGGTATAGATGGTGTGCATCGTTTCTTGCGCAAATTGTGGAATTTGTATTTCGATGGAGATAATGTAGCTGTAATAGAAAAAGAGGCTACCAAAGAAGAATTGAAATCATTGCATAAACTTATAAAGAAAGTATCTTGGGATATTGAAAATTTCTCATTCAATACGTCGGTAAGTGCCTTTATGATATGTGTAAATGAATTGTCATCACTGAAGTGTCGTAATCGCGAAGTATTGCAAACAATAGCTATATTGATAGCTCCTTTTGCCCCGCATATTGCTGAAGAATTGTGGCATATAGTAGGTAATAATACTTCGGTTTGTGATGCACAATGGCCTCAATACAATGAGGATTATCTCAAAGAAGATAATGTAACTTATGCAGTATCATTCAATGGTAAGGCTCGATTTAATATAGAAGTACCTGCTGGAACATCTCGTGAAGAAGTAGAAAAAATAGCTCTCCAACACGAAATGTCGGCTCGTTGGATGGAAAATAAAACACCTAAAAAAATAATAGTAGTATCTAATAAAATTGTAAATATTGTAATATAATATGGAAAGCAAAAAATTAAATAATTTTTGGATTCAAATAAAGGATTATTTCTTTATAATATTTGGTTCTTTTTGCTATGCATTGGCTTGGCAAGGTTTTCTAATACCTAATGAATTGACAACAGGTGCAGTAACAGGTTTGGCATCTATCATATATTATGCTTTTGGAACTCCTCCTATCGATGTAACCTATGCAGTTGTAAATGTTATATTATTGATTTTTGCTCTTAAAATTCTAGGTGTAAAATTCTGTATAAGAACAATTTTCGGTGTATTTTTCTGTTGGTTGTTCTTGCACATTCTACCATTGTGGATACCCGAAGGATTGACACAAGGTGATACTTTTATGGCTGCTGTTATAGGTGGTATATTGTGTGGTGTAGGACTAGGAGTAGTATTTACAGCTAATGGTAGTACAGGAGGCACCGATATCATAGCTGCAATGGTAAATAAGTACCGTAATGTTAGTTTCGGTAAAATGTTGTTATACATAGATATTATCATTATATCATCTTCATATCTCGTATTTTACGATGTAGAAAGAGTTATTTATGGTTATATCATAATGTTTATAACCACTACGGTGTGTGATATGATAATAAATGGTATAAGAGCATCTTCTCAATTGCTTATTTTCTCTGATAAATGGGAAGAAATAGCCGAGCAAATTACCAATGAATTGCAACGAGGTGTAACAGTATTGGATGGTATGGGTTGGTATACCAAAAAGCCCAAAAAAGTACTTGTTGTTGTGGCTAAACGTACACAAATAACACAAATACAACGTGTGATAAAAAATATCGATCCTAATGCATTTATTTCGCAATCAAGTGTATCGGCTGTTTATGGTCAAGGATTTGATAAAATAAAAGGATAAAATAAAAGTTTTATCTATACGTTATTATAATATGAGCGAGTTGAATATGAAGAAAATAGTATTTGCTACCAACAACAAGCACAAGTTGGAAGAAGTGCGGGCTATTGTAGGACAATATTTCGAAATACTCAGTATGTCGGATATAAATTGTAACGAAGAAATACCCGAAACAGGCTCTACTTTTGAATCAAATGCTATTGAAAAAGCTCGTTTCATTAAAGATAAATATGGCTATGATTGTTTTGCCGACGATTCGGGTCTTGAAGTAAAAGCTTTAAACAATGCACCCGGAGTATTTTCGGCTCGCTATGCGGGAGAACCTTCCGATTCTTTAAGAAATATAGAGAAACTGATGAAGGAAATGCAGGGTAAGAAAGAAAGAGCGGCTCGATTCAGGACTTGTATAGCACTTATCATAGACAATGAGGAAAAAATATTTGAAGGATGTATAGAAGGAAAAATAATAGAAACACTTCGTGGTACGAATGGTTTTGGTTATGATCCTTTATTTGTTCCGGATGGCTATGATGTAACATTTGCCGAGATGAGCAGTTGTGAAAAAAATAGGATTAGTCATCGAGCTGTGGCAACACAAAAATTAGTTGATTATTTACTTAGGAAAAAAGTATAAATATGATAAAGAAACTATTATTCATTGCAGTGTTGTTGGGTTGTGTTTCTGTACAAGCTCAACAAGTAAGTAATTGGAAATTACATCCCACCAAGTCTACTACACCCGGTATAGTGTTGGAAAGTATGTCGGATATGGTATACTATATGTCGGGTAGTAATCTTTTCTTTTATGATAAGGAAACAAATGAAATAGGTACTCTCAATTCGGGCAATTATTTGTCAGATTCGGGTATAAAGAATATTTATTACAACTATGAGAAGGGATACCTTATGATTGTTTATCAAAACTCTAATATTGATTTGGTTTTTGATAACTTGGATGTAATAAATATACCCGATATTAAAAATACCATTATGATGCAATCCAAAGCTATCAATGATGTAGTTTTTGGTAATGATAGAGTATATCTGGCAACAGACTTTGGTGTAGTTATTCTCAATGACAGTAAATATGAAGTATTTGAGTCATATCTATATAATAAAGTATTTACCAATATAGCCAAAGCCGGAAATAGTCTTATATCGTTGGTAGATAATAAATTGTATATAAGCAAGCAGATGTCTGGTTTATATCAATTTGACAATTCTTGGCAAGCTGTCAATATGAGTTCTATCCCTGCTGTTAATGCAGTAAAATACCTCTATGCAGTGAATGATAATAATGTTCTTATTGCTTATGATAATGTATCATATATCTATAACCTAGAAAAGAACACGTTTACAGCACAAAGCACCAATTTGTATTCTGCTATTTGTATCAATAAGAGCAAGGAAGGATATTTGGCTACATTTAGTGATAATGTCAAATTCTTATCATCTGATGTATCGGCCGATAATCAATTGCAAGTAAAAGAAACAAAAACTCTAACCGATAGTAAGGTAAAGAATGGATATTGTACTTCATATAATAACGACAAGTCTATATGGTGTTGCAGCAGTGCAGGATTGTCACACTTTACCATCTCAAACGGTACTTTAACTTGGCTGGTAAGTCCTGTTGGTTATAATACATCAAGCGTGCTTGTTTCCAATAATTTGCAAGTACATAACAATAAATTGTATGTAAAAAATTTAGGAGCCTATAATCATTCGGTCTCTATGTATGATGCAACAGTAATAAGCGTATATGACTTGGAAACAGAAGAGTGGTCGGATATGGTATTGGATAAAGTTACCAAAGATGGTGGTTCTTCAAAAAGTGCGTTAAGATCGTCTTACAACCTATCTTTCGATCCCGATAATAGTGAAGTATTCTATGTAGGATCGTGGTTTGATGGTTTACATAAGTTTGAAGGAACCCAATATGCAGGTAATTACAACCAGAAAAACTCACCTTTGGCTCATCCTTGGGAAATGGTGGCATCGTTCAGTGATTTTGATGCCGATGGCAATCTTTGGGTTTTGATGATAAGTAATAAATTAGGTGCCAATACATTGTTTGGTTGTCTTCCTGCCGACAAACAATCAAAATCATCAGCCGATTATGCCGAAAGCGATTGGCTTACTTATGATGTGGGTTCGGCTATCAGCTATAAGAGCAATCTTTTGGTATGTAAGCATTCTCCCTACGTTTTTGCCATACACGGTGCAACAGTAAGTGCTACTCGTCTTACAGTGCTCAATCGTAATACAGGTGAAACACGTGTATTTTCAACATTTACCGACCAAGATGGTGGTTCCTTTGGTAATGGTGTATTAAATTTCCTCGTTGCCACCGAAGATAATAATGGTAATGTGTGGTTGGGAACAACTTCGGGTCCTCTGGTTTTGAATAACATTTCCAATATAATGAACTCAAATTACACTTGTACACGTGTAAAAGTACCTCGTAATGATGGTACCAACTATGCCGATTATTTGTTGGAAGATGAAACTATCAATACAATAGTGGTAGACGGTGCCAATCGTAAGTGGTTGGGTACAGCTTCGACAGGTGTATATTTGGTAAGCGAAAACGGAAGTGAAATACTTCAACATTTCGATGCAGATAATAGTTTGATGCCATCTAATATGGTATATGATATGGCAATGGATAATGTATCGGGTCAATTATTTATTGGTACCGATATGGGTGTTGTTTCTTGCTTTACCGATGTATCGGAGGTGGCCGAAAACTATGATAATGTCAAGGTATTCCCCAACCCTGTTCGTCCCGATTATACCGGTTGGATTACTATTCAAGGTTTGATGGATAATTCGTTGGTAAAAATTACCGATGTAGCAGGAAATCTTTTCTCTCAAGGATATTCTAACGGAGGTACTTATGTGTGGGATGGTCGCACTACTCAAGGCGAACGTGTAAAGACAGGTGTATATCTTGTATATGCTTCGCAAAGTGGTGGTAAGAGTGGTGTCGTTGCCAAAGTTATGATTGTCAATTAATAATCTATTATAGTATAGTGAGGGGCTGTTCAAAACATTTTTTTTGAAACAGCCCCTTATTGTTTGTAAAGAAACATCATTGCACATATTATTGAGTCTGTGTTTTTTATCCCTATTGTGTATCAGTATTATTTACTACCATCATATTGAAATAAAACACTTTAAGTATCATAGCATACTCTATTTATTGTATATATGGAAGATAAAAATATACATCCTTTGGCGCAATTTATTTATTGTCCTCGGTGCGGTTCGGAACATTTTGTAGTCAATAATAAAGCCTCAAAGCGTTGCGATAGATGTGGTTTTGTCTATTATTGCAATCCGCGTGCAGCTGTTGTGGCTCTAATAAGAGATGAAAAGAACCGTCTCTTGGTTGCTCGACGAGCCAATGAACCGGCAAAGGGAACACTAGACTTGCCGGGAGGATTTACCGAGTGCTACGAAACAGCCGAATTTTCGCTCTGTCGCGAAGTTTTGGAGGAAACCGGTATTACTATTACCTCGGCACGTTATCTCTTCTCACAGCCCAATATTTATCCTTTCTCGGGTATTGATATATATACGATGGATTTGTTTTTTGAAGTAAGGGTAAGTAGTGATATACAATTTTCCAGTCACGATGATGTGGCCGAATTGAATTGGGTAGATATTAAGAGTATAGATATTAATTTATTTGGACTCCAATCTATCAGAGAAGGATTGAAAAAATATTTGCAATTATAAGATTTAGAACCAATACGACCAAGCAAGAAAAGCTATAATAAGCACAATCAAGCCATAAAAAACAATGGTATTGAGTCTATTGTTTTGTGTTGTAAAATAGTAGGTTGCTTGTAGAGCTACACACGAGTTGAGCAATGGTAGATATTCGTTATAGTGAGCCAAGTCTATAATCATAAGGATGGCGGTATAGACCGACATTATGTTGATAAAACCGTTCATTGCCCGAGTGTGTATATTTTCGTTCAAGGCATTGAGCATATTACTACCCCCAACACATAGTCCCAATAGCATAACAAATGCAACCGAAAGAAATTGAGGAGTTATTGGAGGGAGTTTCCACATCATAGCTAAGGTTGTGAAGTCAAGTTGTGACCCCTCTATCCAGCCCATTCCCCACGTTATCCAGTATGGAGTTATGAGTCCTATTATCATAGCTGCAGTTGTGCGAGGAGATGCTGCCTGCATCTGTAGCATACCCAAGAAGAATATAGGAAGGAAATAAAGAATGCGACCGTAGAACAGGCTTGCGGTGGCCAATAATAGTGTAATAAGAAAACCTTTTTCGGTTGTATTGTCTTGTTGATAGCAAGCATATAGTATAAATGTAGCTATCCACACAAGCATTGTTGCTATGTTTTGACCGGCAAAATTGTTTATTAAAGACGAGTTTAGGGCTTGAAAAAGCAAGAAAAAGAGTGCCGGTAATAGGGTTTGCTCTTTTACAAGTTCATAACGAGAAGTAAGGAATGTGAGTTGTGTAGCTGTGATAGCTATTACAAGCATATTGCATAGAATTGCGCACACTCCATTCCATCCCGTAGGTTGTATCAGGTTTTTTATGGTTCCTATGGAGTAGATAGTGTCGGTATAGGCATCAGTAAACAACACACCGATAATGATTGCCACAAAAAACAATGTGACAATCATTGGTGTGAATATATTTTTTACGTTGTTCAAGTTTTTATAGATTTATCAAGTCATTACCTATATCGCGACGGTTGTATTTACCCTCAAACTCAATAAGCGAAGCTGTATTGTATGAGGTGTCGAGAGCATCACGCATTGTCTCACCGTATGATGTCACGGCAATTACTCTACCTCCCGATGTGACAATATTACCATCCTTGATCGATGTACCTGCGTGGAAGAGAATGCTGTCACGAGCGTTTTCGAGCCCTGTGATAACTTTTCCCTTCTCGTAGTTGCCGGGATATCCACCCGACACTAACATTACAGTGGTGGCAAAGCGAGGATCTATTTCGAGTGTTCGATTGGCAAGTGATCGTGTGGCTACACCTTCGAGCAAATCGACAAGGTCTGATGCGATACGTGGCATAACAACCTCTGTTTCGGGGTCGCCCATACGCACGTTATATTCAATAACCATAGGATTACCGTTGACATTGATGAGACCCAAGAAGATGAAACCGCGGTATTCGATATTCTCTTTTTTCAATCCTTCGATGGTGGGTATTACGATTCGTTGTTCTACCTTGTTCATAAATTCGTCATCGGCAAATGGCACCGGTGATACAGCACCCATACCGCCTGTGTTGAGGCCTGTATCGCCCTCTCCTATTCGTTTATAGTCTTTGGCTACGGGCAATATTTTATAGCTGATACCATCGGTGAGAACAAAGACCGAACACTCTATACCCGAAAGGAATTCTTCTATAACAACAGTTGCACTGGCGTTACCAAACATACCGTCAAGCATAGCACGTAGTTCTTTCTTTGCTTCATCGAGTGATGACAAGATGAGTACACCTTTGCCGGCAGCCAAACCATCGGCTTTGAGTACATAGGGTGCTTGTAATGTTTCGAGGAAGGCATATCCCTCTTCTATATTATCGGCAGTGAAGCTACGATAACGTGCCGTAGGTATGTTGTGTCGCATCATAAAGGCTTTGGCAAAGTCTTTACTACCTTCGAGTTGCGCTCCTGCTTGTGAGGGGCCTATTACAGGTATATGTTTGATGTTTTCGTGCTTGCCAAAATAGTCGTATATACCTTTTACCAGAGGGTCTTCTGGTCCTACGACAACCATATCTATCTTGTTTTCGATAGCGAAAGTTGCAATACTGTCAAAGTCGGTAGCCGAAATGTTAATATTGGTACCTAATGCAGCAGTACCGGCGTTACCGGGAGCTATATATAATTTTTCTGTACGTGGACTTTGTGCCAATTTCCAAGCGATGGCACATTCACGACCACCTGAGCCTAATAGCAAAATATTCATTGTAATGGGGTGTTTTATTGGTTGTTTTCTTTGTTTTTACGTATTCGGGTGCGACTACCAGCTGTTGTTTTCTTGGGTGTACGTTCTACGGTATTGCCGGGTCGAGCGGTGCGTACTTCTTTTGCGTCTTTTGAGGCAAATTTGTTGCGACCGATGGGTTTTCTATCATCACGCGAAAAAGATTTTTTATCCTCTTTTTTGTAATTGTGTGATTTCTCTTTACCATCGCGATAGTCACGTTTCCCAAACGGTTTTTTCTCATCTTTGCGAGGCTTGTCTTTGCTGCGCATCGGACGTGGTTTGGGTGGTTCGGTAGCTGTTGCTCGCTTGTGAGCCGCGTATGTTCCGTCAAAAATTTCGTATTTTCTGAATTCACATTCCAAAGCACCATTGAGCGTAGGTATCTTGGCCGATGGTTTGAGTCCTATCTTATCAAAATGTTCTTGGCGATAGCCCAGTATCCACGCTGTGTAGCCCTTGAATACGTGTTTAAGTCTATTACCTATCGCTTCATACAGGGCATCCATATCGGTCGATCCGATACGTTCGCCGTAAGGCGGATTGGTAATAATGATACCGTTGTCGGCCGGTGCTGTTTCGTATTTCTGAATGGGTTGAGCACTCAACTCTATATAACGCCCTACTCCGGCACTTTTTATGTTGCGCTCGGCTATAGCTATAGCTTTGACCGATATGTCCGAACCGTATATTTTGTGTGTAAATTCGCGTTCGTTGCTATCATCGTTATATATATCTTCGAGCAAATCACTGTCAAAATCGGCCCATTTTTCAAATGCAAAATGTTGGCGGAAGATGCCTGGATAGGTATTGGTGGCAATCAATGCAGCTTCGATAAGGAATGTTCCCGAACCACACATAGGGTCGATAAAGTCGCACTCACCGTTCCAACCGGTCAACATTATAAGACCCGCTGCAAGAACCTCATTTATGGGTGCCTCGGTTTGAGCCTCTCGGTAGCCACGTTTGTGTAGCGACTCGCCCGAGCTATCGAGGGAGAGTGTACAAGTTGTGTTGTTGATGTGTAGGTTGAACTGAATATCTGCATTGTTAAGTCGTACCGATGGACGTTTCCCATAACGATCATTGAAGTAATCGGCTATGGCATCTTTCATCCTATAAGTGACAAATTTTGAGTGGCGAAAATCGTCGGAAAAAACTACTGAGTCGATAGAAAAAGTTGTCGACACGTTCATTAGTTGTTCCCATTCGTAATTGCGCAGTATGGTATATACTTCATCGGGATTTGAGGCCTCAAAGTGTAAGATGGGTTTGAGGATGCGTAAAGCTGTACGACAAGCCAAATTGGCTTTATACAACATAGCTTTGTCACCTCGGAATGATACCATACGACGACCTACCACAACATCGCTACCACCCAGAGTGGTAATCTCTTGTGCCAAAACTTCCTCCAGTCCTTGAAACGTTTTGGCTATAATTTCAAATTTTTCCTTTTGCACCGGTATAATTTTTTATGGGAACAAAGATAGTGCAAGCCGAGAGGAGAACAAAATAAATTTATTTATTTTTTATCCCAAGGCGCAGCCGATTTTATGAAAAGATAGTGCAAGCCGAGAGGAGAACAAAATAAATTTAGAAAATATAACAGCAAGATACCACCAATACCTAACAACTGATTTAGGCGAACCCAATCTAACAGCACAAATAAATCAAGTTGTTACAGTGTTTCAATTATCCGATAATATGGCTCAAATGTGGGCGCAATTTAATAGGCTGAAACAACGTAAAGAAGGGCAATTATTTTTACCATTTGATTTTGACAAAGATGGCTACACAATAGAGCCTGAAAATGAAAAGAAGCAGGATAAGCAAGAACAAAAATACGAAATAGACCCATTTTTATCAAAAGCCCTAAATTACAACCCAAACAAAGATAAAGACCAAGAGCCGACTAAATAAATTGGCTCTTGGTACATAATACGATTAAGTATTTTTGTTTTACTCAAAGTCATAATCCTTTTCTAATAAGGCGCTTTGATAACGAGCATTTTTGACAATGGTTCTAAATCCCCTTATAAAGGGTAACATTGCAAAACAATTAACACCTGCAATAACACCAACTATAATAAGACTAAATGCAAATGGTGTATCATCGAACTCAGTATACATTACAAGACCAACAAAAGCTATAATAAAATACACAATAGCCAAAAACTTTGTAAGAGTTACCCACGCGGATAAACCTTCTATACCAGAGCCTTCGTAATTAACTTTGATTTTCTCTTTGGCATTCACGATGGATTGTTTACTTTCTTTCTCACTCATAATAGTTTGTTCATCTTTGTTTGTAAATACTTCTTGTTCCATAGTTGTCTATTTTTAGTTCCTTTTTGATACCCTAATCGGCATACTATCCCCGCTTCTATCAAACATAGTTAATTCAGCTTTATTATTGGTTAGGCTTTTTATTTCGTATGTTAAATAAATCTCCCCATTTACATAAGTTGTAATAGTATTCCCCATAGCTTTATATGTACCACTTCCATTGCCAAAAAATCCTCTTCCGTAATATTCACCATCTGAATAAAAAGTAATTGAGAATTGAAAAGATTCGTAATAGGAATTGGTAATGTCTATCCAATGACCATTTGCGTAGACAGCAGTACCATCCCAAGTACCATATAATGTTTCCATTGGGTAGTTAAAATCATCTTTAGAACAAGATGTTAGGAATACACAAGTCGCTAAAAATAGCAACAAAGATAATGTTGGTTTTTTCATAATTTGTGTTTTTATAGTTTTGTGCAATATTGCCTATACTTGTTGTGGCAGTAACTACACAAAAAAACGTAGGGCTACTGCCGTACGTCATCAAGGCTCACCACAAGCCCACCTACAAACGGAGTGTCCCTACGAATATCGCAGGTTCTCAACAGTAGGTATTATGCTCGTGTTCATTCGAGGTGGTGATTCTGATGACGTTGAGCAAATATTTCAAAATGTCTGCAATAGAACTTCGCCTATTGCGTTGCAAATATAGCACAAATTATTAAACCAAAGTGTTAAATTCTCGTCTTAATCTTGTATTTATGTAGTTACTTAGTTATTTTTGCAAATAAAAAATAAATGTTATGGCTTACAATGTATTAGATATTGCAAATCAACTTTTAATTTATTCAGAAGATTGTTGTGAAGAATTGATGACTAATATGAAACTCCAAAAAATGCTTTATTACCAGCAGGGGTTTCATTTGGCTTATTTTGGTACACCTTTATTTGAAGATGATATTGAAGCATGGATGTACGGACCAGTTGTTCCAATTGTTTACGATACATATAAATATAAAGGACGCGATGGTATAGAACCTAATCGCACTTCTATGTTTAATTTTAACAATCAAAAAGAATATGCCTTATTTAATGAAGTGTGTAAGGTTTATGGAGCATATTCTGCCATTGGATTAATGAATATGACTCATAATGAAACTCCTTGGAAATCTACACCAATAGGAGAAGGTGAAGGTCATATCATATCGAAAGAAAAGATGCAATCCTTCTTTAAGAAAAGGCTCAAAAAATAATGGTGTTAAATGGGCAAAAATAATAAAAATAAGCAGAAGCAGAGTAATAAAGATAATAGTCTGCGATTTATAAAAAATGCTATTGAAAATAAAAACATTAGTCTTTCAGAAGTTGAAAGATTGACCAATATTAATTATCCTTTATTTTCATTTCGCTATTTTAATGATATATCTGCTAAAAATTGTAAAGACCATAAGTTCTTTTTAGACTATATAAACCGTCTGCAAAAACTTTCCGAACTTGGATGGGACGGAATTCGCAAATCACAATGTCATTCTTTTGGAATGGAATCTATGCCAAGAGAATCAATACATCATAATGGGTTACTACCTCCTTTCGTTACGAAAGAAGTTAAATTACATATATTTCGAGCCGTAGGTGATAATCGAGTGATGGTGGGTTTGCAAGAGGGAAAAATATTTCATGTGTTTTTTATAGAATCAAGGTTTGGAGATATTAGCCCTCATTAAACATAGCCCCTATGTAAACTCGTATATAATTACCTAAATTTATTTATTTTTTATCCCAAGGCGTAGCCATTCCCCCACTCTATTTATTTTTTGTGTTGTTGAAGATGTTGTGCAGGCTTAGTTTTTTCAGTAGTTTGCGGAGCTTTTCTCTTTTGTAGTGTTTGGTGTAATGCTCCATTACTTCATCAAATCCGTATGCCGATATTTGGGCGTATTTTTTCAGTATGCTGTGTTTTAGTTCGGGTGTTGTGTCGAGCCTGCAAAATGCTTTAATTCTCTCGCTACACGATAGTGGTCGGTCGAAGAATTTCATACGGTTGAGGTCTACCAGATAAAAACCGTATTGGTTGTTGCCCTGTTTTTTTATGAGTATATTACCCACCGAAAGATCCAGAAAATATACACCTTTGCAATGAAAGTCGTGGATGAATAGTAGGCATTGAGTCAGTATGTGGTCGATGTTAGGAGGATTTTGGGCAAAAAGATCTCCTAACGTGTAGTCATAATCGATGTGTTGTGAGATGTAATAACTGTGTTCTATGCCTATCAACTCTTGCTCGATGATACAGGCTATGGGTTGAGGTGTATTTATGCCCATCTTAAGCAGTTTTGCGGCATTGTTGAGAGAACGCAGGGCTTTGGGTTGGCGGAAGTGTTGGTAGATGATGCTGTTGATAAAGTTGGGTGTTTTGAATGACTTGACATTCCACTTTACTCCACACACATCCATCACTTTTATGCAGTTGCGACGGTTGTATATTACTACACCTTCTGTTTCAAATCTTGATGGTATTTTTGATATCTCATCATAGTGTGTACGATAATCTTGATGTGTGTAGTATGTGTATGCCATAATGTTGATTGCTTATTTGTTACACTTCAATGCTGTGTTGTAGGTTTTAATAAGTTGTTCTACGGTATTCTGCTTGTCAAAGCGGGCTATATGCTCAAGACCTTTACTAATCATTTCTTTGCGTAGAGTAGGGGTGTTGAGTACCGTTTTTATTGCTTCGGCCATTCCTCTTACGTCGTTGGGAGCTACATATATCGAAGCATCACCACCGGCTTCTTCAAGACAAGATCCGGTGGCAGCTATGACCGGTGTAGAGGTGGTAAGAGCCTCTACAATGGGTATTCCAAAACCTTCATAGAGCGAAGGGTATACAAATAATTGTGCCAAGTGATATATGGTAGGTAAATCATTTATTGCTACGTTGTGAATGAAATGTACTCTATTGTTCAGTTGATTGTGGTGTATAAAATCATACAAATCGTTGATGTAAGCTGTTTTTCGGCCTACGATTACCAAGTGAGTGTCTGTATCGACGAAGGGTAGGGCGCGAATAGCTAATAAAACATTCTTGCGTGACTCTATGGTGCCTACATTGAGTATAAATCGAGAGGGTAGGTTGTATAGTTTTTTTACTCGCTCTTTTTCCTCAATAGTTATAACATTCTTGTAGACGTCGGCGCAATTCTGATATATAACGTCAATCTTATCGGGTGAGATGTTATAGTGTTTTACAATATCACGTTTGGTACACTCGCTTACGGCAACAATACGGTCGGACTTTTGGCACGCGTATCTAAATTTTATATCGTAAATGTTGCGGTCGGTCAATTTATAAAATTGAGGATATATACGAAAGATGAGGTCGTGAATAGTTACTACCGAGGCAATACCCGATTTGTCTATACCGAAAGGTAGTTCGTTGCTCAATCCGTGATAAATAGCAACATTGTCGCGTTGAAGTTGTCCTATAATGTTGTACGAACGCCACAGAGAACCGAACGTTGCGGCTGTGCGAGTATCAGGCAATACCGACAAAACATTTTCGGCCGACAATAGGTCGTTGTATGTCGATATTTTAGCCTCTTTGGGGGTATACAGCCTCAGTTGATGGCCTGGGTGTAATTGAGATACCGATTTGATAATATATCTGCTGTAATTGCCCAATCCTGTGTTGTTGTGAGCAGCCCTTTTGGCATCATATCCTATAATCATACTTGGTACAAAAGTTTCTTTAAGGTTGTCTTTTCTATACACAAAAGTATGTTTTTTACCTCACAGTGCAAAACATATCACGTATCAATTCTTTTCAAAACCGATGAAAAACGCTTTTTTGTTAGTCAAAAGTGTTTTTATTTGCTATTTATCGTTACCTTTGCCGTATACAATGATGCAACCATTGATGGGTTTCCGGGCTCATCGAGTCGCACCATATACTATACAAAATAAAGAACAATGGTTAAGAAATACGATTTTTTGGTCATAGGTTCGGGCATCGCAGGTATGAGTTATGCCCTGAAAGTGGCTCACCGAGGTTCGGTAGCCCTTGTATGTAAAAGTGAATTGGCCGATGCCAACACCTATTTTGCGCAAGGAGGAGTCGCATCTGTAACGGATATGCGTGTCGATAATTTTGAAAAACATATTCAAGACACGATGATTGCAGGCGATTTTCTGAGTGATCCGGTTGCTGTTGAAAAAGTTGTGCGTGAAGCTCCGTCACAGATTGAGGAACTGATAAAGTGGGGTGTCGACTTTGATAAAAATGAGAATGGTGAGTTTGATTTGCATCGTGAGGGAGGTCACTCCGAGTTCCGTATTCTGCATCACAAAGATAATACCGGAGCCGAAATACAAGACAGCCTTATAAAAGCAGTCAAACAACACCCTAATATTACCGTTTACGAGAAATATTTTGCTGTTGAGATACTCACGCAACATCACTTGGGTGTTACTGTAACACGTCAGACCCCCGATATAGAGTGTTACGGAGCTTATGTGTTAGACCCCGAAACCGGTTTGGTGGATACATTCTTATCGCGCGTTACGGTGATGGCTACCGGAGGTGTAGGTGCTGTTTACAAGACAACAACCAATCCTCTTGTTGCTACCGGTGATGGTATCGCTATGGTATATCGAGCCAAAGGTACTGTGAAGGATATGGAATTTGTGCAGTTCCATCCAACAGCGTTGTATCATCCCGGCGATCGTCCCAGTTTCCTTATTACTGAGGCTATGCGTGGTTATGGTGCAGTATTGCGCACTTGTGATGGCAAAGAATTTATGCACAAATACGATGAGCGTTTGTCGCTTGCTCCTCGTGATATAGTGGCTCGTGCCATTGACAATGAGATGAAAAACAGAGGAGAAGACCACGTGTATCTCGATGTTACGCATAAAGATCCTGACGAGACACGCGCTCACTTCCCCAATATATATGAGAAATGCCTCAGCCTAGGTATCGATATCACTCGTGATTATATTCCCGTTGCCCCGGCAGCCCACTACTTGTGTGGTGGTATTCTTGTCGACCTGGATGCTCGCTCATCTATCAATCGATTATATGCTGTTGGCGAATGTGCTTGCACCGGCTTGCACGGTGGTAATCGTCTTGCATCCAATTCGCTTATCGAAGCTGTTGTGTATGCCGATGCTGCTGCTCGTCACTCAATAGAGCATCTCGATGAGTATGAATACCGCGTTGATATCCCCGAATGGAATGCCGAAGGTACTGTTCCAACCGAAGAGATGGTACTCATTACACAGAGTGCCAAGGAAGTGTGTCAGATAATGAGTACATACGTAGGTATTGTGCGTTCCGATTTGCGTCTAAAGCGTGCGTGGGTGCGTCTCGATATTCTTTATGAAGAGACAGAGAGTCTGTTTAAGCGTAGTAAAGCCTCGAAAGAGATATGCGAATTGCGCAATATGATAAATACCGGTTATCTTATTATGCGACAAGCAATCGAACGAAAAGAGAGTAGGGGGCTTCACTATAATATCGACCATATGAAGAAGTAAGAAAATTACAACACATAAATAATCCCATTGTCTGCATCAGTTGAGGCAATGGGATTATTATTTACAAATATGTGCCTAAAATATTAATAAATGGAGTAAGTTTTTACAAGGTATTATGGTATTAATGCATAGTTCTTAAATGCTTAAGCATTGGTTTATTATAAGCTCATAATGAAGTTTTTATGTAAATGTAGATGGCTGTCCTACATCCTGTCCTGTCTCTTATTGTGGTTGAATGAGCGATTTATATTTGCCCTTGAGAGTCGCAGTGTTTTTACTACAGAGTAAAGTCGTACACTACATTTGTGTGGTATTTTTTACCTTGAATATCGGTAAAAGTGATTGTGAGATTGTGTTTTTCTTTTTTTAAGGGATCTATGCCAAAAGTTAAGTCAAATCCGTAATCTGTCACCATTTGTAAATCTTCTGCCGTAAGGTTGCTCAACATCGCTTTTTTAGTTTTTATCTCTTCGTCTTGGGTATATTCGCTTGACACGTAATCATACACACTATTATAGTAGACTCTGATTATATCGTTGAGCGAAGTTCCTGCCGGATGCTCTGCGTTGAAATCTCTGTCGCTGATAACATCTATCGATGTAAAGTTGGGATAGTAGCAAATATAATAGGGAATTTCCGGAGGATAAAAAAGAATGATATCATTGAATGTCATATCGTTATTTTCTTGACATATATTGTCGTACATCTCTTTATCGGTACCTGTTGAGTACAAACTCACCATTTTCGAGGCGGTGGCCTTTATGTGAATGGAGTATTCCGATACATATTCAACTGTTAGCCCGTCACATATCATATATCCATTGACAAAAGAACGACAAAATTGTTCCTCGGCTTTGGTGCAGCTGCACAGTAGTATTGTAGTAAAAATGGCTACCCAGCATATTAGACTATTATTCTTCATCATATCATTATGTATTAGGTGTTTATTGATTTGCTTTATTATATGTCTATGTTTTTATTACGCGCGAGGGTTGGTTGATAGTTTTACATAAAGAGCTTTCTTTCGGTGCTTCTAGAACGATAGCTCTCCGTGGTATTCTGTTCCGTTGTCGGTGGTACAAACGATATTGTATTTACCTTTAAGAGGTGGAATGTTGCAGTATGGAACATCGGCCGTAGCCCACCCCCTCCAGATAGTTGTACTATTATTGGTAATTTCTAACTCTACGAAGTTGATATGTGTTGGTAGATTCAATTCGAGTCTTTCTTGTGAATAATGTGCCCTGAAAACAAGACATTTTCCTTCTATAAGAGTGTTTGTATTGAATGCGCGAGGAGATTTTGGATTAGGTCTGTTTTTTTCCAATATTGTAGATTGGGTAGGAGTATCGCCACCCGGTTCGTTTTCTTTGCTACAACCTATCAATGTAATAGCAAGTATAATGGTAAATAGAAATTTTATGATTGTGTATTTCATAATAAAAAATCTTCAAGGGTTTGTCTTGGGCAAATTTATATTATGAAAACCTAAATTACAAGTTTTTTATGTCTATTTCTATCTATTTGGGTGTTTTGTAATCAATTGATTTTAAATCGTTTAAAAGGGTTTCGGCGAATTAAAATCTATCAACATTGTAACCAATTGATTATTAGGTGTTTATATGTCTGCGTGATATAAACGCTTGTAATACAGTTTGTTATAGGAAATATTTTAAGAATTTTTCTTTGTTGTTGCTTTGTTGGGTGTTTATTTTTCTTTTCAGTTTTGATTTGCGATTATAGAACACATCTATGTTTACCTGAAGTAAAGTTGCAATAGTACGAGAAGAAAAATTCATAACAAGATAAAGAAATAATGTATATTCATAATCATATAAGTCTTTATATTGTGAGCGGAATTCCATTATGATATTTTCGTGGTATTTATTGGCCGATTTTTCCATTTCGGCAATCAATTCTCTATCTTGCCCCCATTTATTTATCACTTCCATAATGTTATTATATGCGTTTCTGCTATTGGATTGATAGTAAATATCGCACAATTCATTAATGGTGTTGAGACGCATAGAAAACAGGTCGGTATTTTCTTCCAATAAGGATTCTATCATTTGATTCTTTACAGAGAGGTTCTGTTGTAGATTTTGTATAACCAACATATTACGCTCTGATTCTATTTTATTGGTTTTGCTTCGGCCATATATAATAATGACCGAAATGATAATGATAGTTATGATAATGATAGCAATAATGAGTCGTTCCAGAAAATGTGCTTTGTTGAGTGATTCTTCTTCCAATCGTTTGAAGTTTTCTACTGTTTGGAGTACATTCTGTGTGGAGATGTCATTAAGAACATCATTTTGTTGCTTTAATTCGCGTTGCAGGTAAGAAAGTGCCTCCTTATAGTTATGTTGATAGTTGTTTACTAAATATAGCCCCCAAGTTGATAAAGAATCCAGTTCGTATGCACACATAGCATATTTAAGAGCTTCATCGTATAGACCTAAACAAGAATAGCTCGTGCTTAGACGCGTGTATTGTGTGGCATCAAACAGATTATAGTCTATAGATAGTAGTTCGTTATAGATAGAGATAGCGCTGTTGTAATCTTCTTTAAGCCAATAGATATCACCAAGATATTTCGTTGCATCGTAGTAGAGGCTTGAATCATTATATTGTTTGGCTAGTGTGATTACCTCTCTGATAGAATTTTCGCTTTCGGTTAGATTTTTGTAATTGTATAGAGATATACCAATATTCAATAATGCATAAAGAGTGTGTTTCTCGTGTTCGGTTTTAAGGAAACATTCGTACGATTTGCGGGCATACTCGATAGATCCTTCTCCCCAGTATATCATATTATATATGTCGGAAATGTTGCGATATATGAGTCCCAGATAGAAGTTATCATTGAGTTTAAGTGCTATTTTTTCCGATTTTAGCAACGCATTGATGCTCATAGCATAGTCTTGAGCATTGTATTTGACACGACCTTGATAGTAGAGAGCCAACATCTTGTAATGGTTGTCTCTTTTGTGTTCGTAGTATTCGACAGCAATGTTGATGAGAGAGTCGTTGGAAACATCGATAAAGTTTTTGTCGAGTGCTTGAGACAGAAGGAGGGCATATCGGGCGTTGTCGGCGCGATTGAGCTTCTGCGAGTCTATCTCGCGCAGCTGTGAGAGAGCCGAGTCGGGAGCTACGATCATTATCTTTTCGGCACTATCGAGCAGTGTCAACTGCTTGCTATCGCTACCACAAGCCGATAGTAAGAGCATAACAATGAATGTGAGAAGTAGGTTGCGTGTAATGGTGTTTATCATAATCGGCTGTGTTTATTTTATACCGTAGTGAAGTACCACAAAGTTAGTCATTTTTTTATAAAACACTTGAATAAGGATGTGTTGTGAATAGATAATGAATTTTATTTATTGTTTATTTGTCTTATTTGTGGAGTCTTTAGTTTTGTATTGTTGTGAAGATGCAGAGATTCAATAATTGCAATGTATATATCAATTGCACGTAGATATTGAGGTGTTATTCGCTTGTTTTATTTATCTTTGTATTATATCTCAATAGGATTTTGCACAGAGTAGCAAATGAGATGTTTTTTTTATTACTAAAATCATAGCAAACAGAATTTATTATGGCCAAACTCAAAGTTCCCAATACGTATGTGATAATTTTTACAGTGCTTTTAATATGTGCCATTGCCACGTGGATAATTCCGGGTGCAAATGCGCAAACTTGGCAAGTGTTTTCGGCGTTGTACGAGGGTTTCAGCCGTCAGGCCGATATTATAGCCTTTGTCCTTATTATAGGTGGTGCTTTCTGGGTAATAAACAGTACCAAGGCTGTGGATGATGGGATAATGAAATTTATAACGCAGGCACGTAAGTTGGAACGTTATGGTTTTGTACGCAAGTTGGGTGTAGGCAATATTGTAATTGTGCTTATTATGCTGTTGTTTGGTCTATTTGGTGCGGTGTTTGGTATGAGTGAGGAGACTATTGCTTTTGTTGCTGTGGTCATACCATTGGCGCGTTCGTTGGGATATGATGACTTTGTGGGAGTGTGTATGGTATATGTGGCAGCGCACGTGGGTTTTGCCGGTGCAATGCTCAATCCGTTTACAATAGGTATAGCACAAGATATGGCCGAGTTACCATTATTCTCGGGCATCGAATATCGAACTGTATGTTGGGTTGTACTTATGGCAATAGCTATCACTTTTGTATTGTGGTATGCCAATAAGGTAAAGAAGGAACCATCGGCAGGTGCTGAAGAGCAACAGTCTACAAACATTGAAAGTGAACTAACTTCTAAAAAGGCAGCTTGGGTGTGCCTTGTTGCTATTTCTGTTGCGTTGTTATTGTTCTGCATTTTCTATGCTGCCGATTGTGTGATAAAAGTGGGACAAAGTAGTTGTGCTATGCCCTATCTGTTGTGGATTGTTTCAGGTTTATTTGTTACGATATCAATCTTTGCATTGCGCTCGTCAGTGCGAATGTATATACTCAATTTGTTATTGTTCACCATTGTTTTTCTTGTAGTGGGAGCGATGGGTTACGGATGGTATTTGCCTGAGATATGCGCTCTGTTTATGGCCTTAGCCTTGGCAGCGGGAATTTCGGCCGGCTATTCACCCGACGATATAGCCAAGGAATTTATAGCCGGAGCAAAAGATATTTTCTCTGCGGCTCTTATAATTGGTTTTGCTGCA
Source organism: uncultured Porphyromonadaceae bacterium (assembly GCA_937891845.1). Lineage (GTDB taxonomy): Bacteria > Bacteroidota > Bacteroidia > Bacteroidales > Barnesiellaceae_A > Barnesiella_A. Next base: position 25,660 of record CALATP010000006.1, read on the forward strand.
GGTATTATCGTTATTCTCGAAAATGGGGAGGTGATAGATACTATGTTGTCGGGTATGGCTAATGCGTTGGCTGATAGTGGTAGAGAGGCTGCGTTGGGAATGATGTATGGTATACAAACTTTTATAAATCTTTTTATCCCTTCTGCGTCGGCCAAAGCAGCTGTGACAATGCCTATAATGGCCCCATTCTCCGATATGATAGGTATATCGCGCCAAGCAACGGTGGTGGCTTTTCAATTTGGTGATGGATTTACCAATATGATAACCCCCTGTTCAGGGGTGTTGATGGCGGTATTGTCTGTGGCTAAAATACCATACGAAAAGTGGGTGCAGAAGATATGGAAGTTTATTCTGTTTATGCTTGTAGTGGGCTTTCTACTCTTGTTACCTACGTTGTATATTGCTTTACCGGGTTTTTAATAGTAACACTACCCTTTTGTCATATAATGCCGGCGCAAATGTGGCGGAAACTTTTCTATGGCATATCGCAGCAATGTGCGGGGTAGGGTGGTATAGTAACTATCGAGAAATTGTGTGAGTAGGGTTATATCGCGCTTACCCACCTCTCGGAGCATCCAGCCTACTGCCTTTTGCATCAAGTCGTGTGGATGATGGCACAACTTCTCGGCAAGTTTCATCGTGTCGGTATAGTCGCCCTTACGAATAAACCACATAGTTGCCACGATAGACATTCGCTGTTCCCATAGTAATGTGCTATCCGCCCATCTATATAGCAGACTGCGGTCGCGATGCATAAGATGTGCCCCAATGATGTTATATACCGAGAGATCTACCAAGTCCCAGTTGTTGATGTGTGTTGTGTTGGCTATATAGGTGTCAACAATCTCTTGTTTCCTCTCGTCGCTTGTGTGCCGTGACTTGTACTGTTCAACCATACAAATAAGAGCCGACAATCGTAGTTCGTGTATTTCACTCTGCAGAAGTGGTATCAGCTGAGCGGGAGAGAGGTGTAAGTATCGTCGGGTAATAGCTCGGTTGACAGGAACAGTGATACCGATAAATTTATCACCTTCGCCATATTCTCCTATTCCGGTTTTGAAAAATAGTGACAGTTGTTGCGCTTTCTCTTTACTACTTGATGAAAGAAGTTCGTTCCTCAATTTTTCTACGCTCATATTTTTATGGTTGTAATGTTGTCAGTGTATCTTGAAGTGATGATGCGAATTTATGATAAAAATCGGATTGAGTTGAGGTTTCTCCCTCGAATTTTTGCGGATGATTCTCGGGTGCTAGACAAATATTCAATTCTCATAGTGCCAAATTGTTGTAAAATGTATTGAATTACAGATGTTTATATGATGTTTTGTGAGTAGCCCGACTTGACTCTAAAAAAATCCAATTCTTTATAATTGTTAAAATTTATGAGGGGAAATCGATTTGTGGGTAAATGTAATGATGAAAGCGATAAAATTTTTAATTTTGATGTTGAAATTAACAGCCAAGCAAAATAGTAATAAAGTATGGTACTCAATTATATTTGGATAGCATTTTTTCTTATCGCATTTGTTGTTGCGTTGTGTCAGACAATCTTTGCCGGTAACTTGACAATATGGTCGGATATAATGAACGCTTCGTTCAGTTCGGCTGCCAATGCTTTTGAAATATCGTTGGGATTGACCGGAGTACTCACCCTGTGGTTGGGATTGATGAAGGTTGGCGAGAATGCCGGACTGATTTCGGTTTTTTCACGAGCTATGAGTCCGTTATTTTCACGATTGTTTCCCGGTATTCCTCAAGGTCATCCGGCATTAGGGTCGATGTTTATGAATATTTCGGCCAATATGTTGGGATTGGATAATGCTGCCACACCATTAGGCTTGAAAGCTATGCGCGAAATGCAAGAACTCAACACGCAGAAGGATACAGCTACCGATGCGATGATAATGTTTCTTGTGCTTAATGCGTCTGGCCTTACGTTGGTGCCTATAGGTGTAATGACCTATCGTGCCCAGATGGGAGCTGCCAATCCATCGGATGTTTTTCTACCCATTCTTCTGGCTACGTTTATTGCTACCTTTGTAGGACTGGCTGCGTTGTGTGTAAAGCAACGTATAAAAATTGACAAGGTGCTTATCTCTTGGGCACTTGGTTTTATTGTTGTGATAGGAGGTATTATGTATTTCTTCTCGCAACTGTCGCAGGAGAAAATGCAGTTGTACTCTACCTTTGCAGCCAATGCATTGTTGTTTACTATTATAGTTTCATTCATATTGACAGGACTTATTAAGCGCATCAATGTGTATGAAAGCTTTATAGAAGGTGCCAAAGAGGGTTTCAAAACAGCTGTGATGATAATACCCTATTTGGTTGCTATCTTGGTAGGAATAGGAATTTTTCGTGCTTCCGGAGCAATGGATTATGTTGTTGAGGCTGTTAGATGGATTGTTGCATCTTTTGGTTTAGATACATCTTTTGTAGAGGCATTGCCTACCGCCTTGATGAAACCTTTGAGTGGTAGTGGTTCGCGCGGAATGATGGTAGATTGTATGGCTACGTATGGTGTCGATTCGTTTGTTGCTCGTGTAGCTGCAACTGTTCAAGGCTCTACCGATACAACATTTTATATACTTGCTGTCTACTTTGGCAGTGTAGGTATAAAAAAGACTCGTTATGCAGTAGGATATGCACTTTTGGCCGATGTAATAGGTGCAATTTCGGGTATATTAGTAGCATATTTCTTCTTTGGATAGGGCGAAATTGAGTGATAAATTCTACCTTTGTAGCTCTAAAAAATTTTTAACAGTTATGGCTATTAATTATAGTGCCGAAAATGTTGATTTTCCGGCTATAGAGCGCGTCGAAGTGTCGCGTTGGATAGAGCGTGTGGCTGCATCGTATGGCAAACGTTGTGGTGAATTATCATATATTTTCTGTAACGATGAGCGTATACTTGAGGTAAATCGTGCCTTTTTGCAACACGATTATTATACTGACATCATTACCTTTGATTATACTACGGGTAATACCATTGCCGGAGATATGTTTATAAGCCTAGACACAATTCGTACCAATGCGCAACAAGTAAACGAGCCCTATGAGCGTGAATTGTACCGTGTCATTATTCACGGTGTATTGCATTTGTGCGGTATCAATGACAAAGCCCCGGGTGAGCGAGAAATAATGGAAATGTGTGAAAATAAGGCACTTGCGATGATGTGATAACAACCTTTAAGACCTTATGTTTGTATAATTGAAACAAAATAATTACATTTGAAAGTAATATCGCAGAACGATGGATTTTGTATATGACATAATAGTTGTGGGTGCAGGTCACGCCGGATGTGAGGCTGCTTGTGCCGCTGCCAATTTAGGTAGTAAGACACTTCTTATTACTCACGATATGAACAAGATTGCACAAATGAGTTGCAATCCTGCTGTTGGTGGTATAGCTAAAGGTCAGATAGTTAGGGAGATAGATGCTCTTGGTGGTCAAATGGGTATTGTTACAGA
>CALATP010000007.1 GCA_937891845.1 uncultured Porphyromonadaceae bacterium
GAGCATCTGACTACGGATCAGAAGGTTACAGGTTTGAATCCTGTCGGAGTCACAATAACAAATCAACATAGGCAACAGCATTGGCTGTTGCTTTTTTTATTTCACCAAACCCTACCTCATACTTGGGCACACCGACCGCAAAATGTCTGGCTTATTGGTCAAAATAGTAGATAAAATCGGGGCGGTTTTGGCTTATTGGTCAAAAATTCAAACCTCCTTAAACTTTAGTTCGCCAGCCTTTCACTATCTTTGCAACACAAAAACAACAACAATGGAGAAAAAAGAACGTTCGGAGGCTCTATTACGAATGGGGCAATCATATATCAGTGGAGACGACGGCAAGAAGAAAGACTATGCACGCGCCATAAAGGTGTGGCAAGAGGCTGCATTGCTAGGCAACGTAGATGCACAGTACAACCTAGGTGTCTGCTACAACAACGGTACCGGTGTAAAACAAGACAATGCCGAGGCTGCTCGTTGGTGGACTATGGCCGCCAAGCAAGGTGACGTAACAGCTATTTTCAACATCGCTCTTTTCTACCAGCAAGGAATAGGCGTAAAACAAGACTATACCGAGAGCCTCAAATGGATGCAACTAGCAGCCAAGCATAATGACCCTGATGCCATATACCAGCTAGGAATGTACCACGAGAATGGTTGGGGTGTAGAACCCAATATGGATAAAGCAATCGAATACTACCACCAAGCAGGCGAAAAAGGACACCCCAAATCGCAAATGCTCGTAGGCATAGGATATTACAATAAACAAGAATACAGCAAGGCCGTTGAGTGGCTCTCCAAAAGTGCCGACCAAGGATATGCCGATGCCCAATACTTTATGGCACGATGCTATCTCAATGGAGAGGGTGTAGAGAAAGACTCGGCAAAAGTTGCAGAATATTACCAAAAGGCCGCTCGACAAGGTCACACCGATGCACTATATAACCTAGGCTACTGCTACTTGAACAGTGTGGGCGTAGAAGAAAACGTCGAGACTGCGGCTCAATGCTTTAAAAAAGCGGCCCAAAACGGTGATGCCGAGTCACAATACATCACTGCCATTTTTTGTGAAAACGGCCTGGGCTGCGAAGCAGATATAGACGAAGCAACGCACTGGTACACACAAGCTGCAGAACAAGGGCATAGCGAGGCTATGAAATGGAAACAAAATCATAAGTAATTATATAAATCACACAAAAAAACGACGTTTCCTTCTACAATAACGGGAACGTCGTTTTCTATATCAAGCTACGAGGGTCTATTACACTCTTATATAGGGACTACTCGGCAACCTTATCTTGTCCACTCAAATACTCACCCACCAAGCGCGCTGCCAACGCCACATATTCGGCACAAGGACGACGACGATAATAATCGGGAGTACGTTCTTCGGGAACGGGTGCATCACTACGTTGCTTCAGCCCCAACAACTCTCGGCACACAATACTTCCACACTCTTCCTTATAGCGGTGTGCCAATTGTTGCACTGCGGTGTATTGTCCGGTACGCACCTCTCTATCGGTACACGACTCGCCCGAGAAGGCAGCACTACTTACCATAAACATTCCACTCACTGCACCACATACCTCACGTAGTCGACCCATACCACCACCCAAAGGTTGTACCAGCGATGCAAGAACATCGGGCGACTGTCCCAACACATCGGCATACGCCACAACAACAGCTTGTGAGCAATTATATCCCTGCTCAAAAGCTTCACGTGCGCGAGAAGCTCGCTCTTCAATATCTATTTGAAAAATCTTTCTTTCCATAATTCATTGCCATTCAATAGGTTCATAACCATTACTTAACAAATATTCATTGGCACGGCTGAAATGTTTATTACCAAAGAATCCACGATAAGCCGATAAGGGTGAAGGATGTGGTGACTGCAATACCAAATGACGATTGCGGTCGATAAAGGCACCTTTACGCTGCGCATAAGAGCCCCAAAGGATAAATACTATATGTTCGCGCTCCTCGGCCAAGCGATGTATGACAGCATCGGTAAACGTTTCCCACCCCTTATTCTGGTGTGAACCGGCCTGATGCGCACGCACTGTAAGTGTTGCATTGAGCAACAAGACCCCCTGCCTTGCCCACCGCATCAGGTTGCCACTAGTAGGTGAAGGCCTACCCAAATCACTCTCTATCTCTTTGAAAATATTGACCAATGAGGGCGGAAACGGCACACCATCATTTACCGAGAAACAGAGTCCGTGTGCTTGTCCCGGTTCGTGATAAGGATCCTGCCCCAATATCACCACACGTACACGGTCAAATGGGCAAGCATCAAAAGCCGCAAACATCTGACTCCCGGGAGGGTACACAGTTGTCGTGGCATATTCACTGCGCACATACTGTGTAAGAGCCTCAAAATAAGGCTTATCAAACTCAGTCTGTAATCGGCAGCGCCAACTCTCTTCTATACGTACATTCATCTGTTATGCGATATAAAGGATGATATCAAATGTTTGATTAGTGTGATATTGCAAAGCTATAAAAAATTTAGTACTTTTGCAAAATCATCGTTGTTATACAGTTGATATGGACATATTCCACAGGCTGTTCAATACACGACCAATGCACCTATAGTTCAATGGATAGAATACCGGATTCCGGTTCCGACGATTGGGGTTCGACTCCCCATAGGTGTACGATGACAAATACTCCTGCTCATATAATTTGTGACAAAAAATTGCACTACAAGACATCATCAAAGAGCCGGGAGTTATTTATAAAAGAACAGGCCAAGAACTGCATATCAAGCATTCTTGGCCTATTTTATAATAGCCTTCTTGCTACATCCGAGCCTCTTAGGAGCATATCCCATTGCAGAATATCCGGTATTTCTCCTGACACTTTTCATACCCTACGATATACAAAAAAGCTACTAAGTCCGATGGGACATAGTAGCTTTATGGGTAGTATAATATTTTACTTTACTTACTTGATGATACCATCACGACGCATAAGAGCTTCGATTGAAGGCTCGTGACCACGGAAGTTCTTGTAGAGTACCATAGGATTCTCAGTACCGCCACGTTCCAAAATATTTTCGCGGAACTTGCGAGCAGTTTCTTGGTCGAATAGGCTGGTTTCTTTGAAAGCAGCAAAAGCATCGGCATCGAGTACTTCGGCCCACTTGTAACCATAATAGCCTGCGGCATAACCACCCGAGAAGATGTGACCAAATTGAGGACTGAGAGCAGTACCATCAACAGCAGGAACTACTTGAGTGGGAAGAAGAGCAGCTTTTTCGAATGCCATAGCATCGGCAACAGGAGCTGTAGTTGTATGCCAAGCCATATCGAGCATACCGAAAGACAACTGACGAACACAAGCATAGGCAGCGTGATATTGGCTGGCTGCTACGATGCGCTCTACCAAGTCGGCAGGTATAGGTTCGTTGGTCTCATAATGACGAGCAAATCCATCGAGGAACTCTTTCTCGGGGAGGAAGTTTTCGTTGAATTGTGAAGGCAACTCTACAAAGTCGCGGTAAACATTAGTACCCGAAAGAGAGTTATAAGTAACCTTCGACAGGAGACCGTGGAGAGCGTGACCAAACTCGTGGAGGAATGTTTCAACTTCACCGTAAGTGAGCAACGAAGGAGCTGTTGCAGTGGGACGTGTGAAGTTCATCACGATGGTAACGTGAGGACGGCTATCGACAGTATTACCGGTGCTGTCGCTCTCAATCCATTGACCCTTGAACTCGGTCATCCAAGCACCTTGACGCTTACCTGCACGGGGGAAGAAGTCGGTGTAGAGAACACCTATATACTCACCGTTGGCATCAGTAACCTCGTATGCACTAGCCTCTTCGTGGTAAACGGGAATATCCTTGTTCTCAGTAAATTGCAAGCCATAAAGTTTAGTAGCAAGACCAAACACGCCATCGATAACATTTTCGAGCTTAAAGTAGGGACGCAATATTTCGTCATTGAGGTTATACTTCTCGGCTTTGAGTTTCTCTGCATAGTAAGAGAAGTCCCAGGGCATCAATTGGAAGTCGGCACCGGCAGTTTGAGCAGCATATTGTTGCAACTCGGCTACTTCTTCAAGAGCTACGGGCTTGTAAGCCTCCAAGAGTTGGTTCAACAAGTTGTATACAGCCTCGGGAGTACCGGCCATAGTGTGTTTGAGTTTATACTCGGCAAAAGTATTGCAACCAAACAATTTTGCAATTTCGAGACGAACCTCGGCAATGCGAGTGAGGATAGGAAGGTTATCGAACTCACCACCGATAGAACGAGAGTTATAAGCACGATAAAGCTCCTCGCGCAAGTCGCGACGATTTGAATACTTCATAAACGCGCTATAGCTGGGATATGAGAGGTCAACCATATAGCTACCCTCTTTACCCTTGCTGGCAGCCAAAGCGGCAGCAGCATCGATAGCACTTTGAGGAAGACCATCCAACTCTTCGAGAGTAAGTTCTTTAGCAAAAGCGTTGGTAGCACGCAATGCATTTTGGCTGAATTGGAGAGTCAAGTTGCCCAATTCGGTAGAAAGTGCGCGGTATTGTTCGCGAGCCTCGCCTTCGAGGTTGGCTCCACTTTGAGCAAATGAGTCATAAGTTTCTTCTACCAACATCAATTGTTCGGGAGTGAGATTCAACTCGTTACGTTTCTCATAAACATACTTGATACGCTCAAAAAGTTGTTCATTGAGGCTGATGTTGTTGCTGTGTTCCGAAAGAAGAGGTTGGATACGTTGTGAAATTTCCATCATTTCGTCATCGCTTTCGGCACCTTGCAAAGCATAGAATACACTAGCTACACGATTGAGGTAGCTACCGCTATTTTCAAGTGCTACGATAGTATTCTCGAAAGTAGGAATCGAACGTTGATTGACAATAGCGTTGATTTCTTGTACTTGCTCATCAATACCTCTTTGGAAAGCAGGCTCGTAGAGGTCGTTGGTGATTTTGTCAAACGGTATAGTACCGTGGGGGGTGTCATACACGCCTGAGAATGGATCGACAGGCACTTGTTCTGTTGCGCATTGTGTTGTCATTAATGCAAAAATTCCTAAACAGGTTGATAATAAAAATTTTTTCATTTTGATGTTGATTGTGTGTTTTTTATGTTTTGCCGACAAAGGTCGGCATTTATCTCGCTGTAAGCGAAATAGTTTTTCTTAAAAAATTTAAAAAAATCAACTTTCACACGTTTTTTTATCCCCTATCAAAAAAGGATAAGTCGCACATAACAAAAAACCACTACCTTTGACATACAATACCAACCGGCTATAAAAAATGACCCACAACGAGGCTACACATTGGCACGCTGTCTATACGGCATCGCGATGCGAAAAGAAGGTACGCGAACGATTGATGCAACAAGGCATCGATTGTTTCCTGCCCGTACAGACTGTATTGCGTCAATGGAAATATCGCAAAAAACGTGTTGAAATTCCTATCATATCGGGTACGATATTTGTGCGCATATCGACAACTCAACATCTCACCGTATTGCAGACACAAGGCGTTGTGAGCTTTCTGAAACTACGAGGAGAACAACAACCGGCTATCATTCCCGACAACCAAATGGAGACATTCCGTTTCCTTATAGAGAATGCCGAAGAGTGTGTAGAACTGGTCAACGAAAATCTATCGGTAGGTGATTACGTATCGGTAATAAAAGGACCGCTTAAAGGTCTTGAAGGGGAGCTTGTATCATTCAATGGTTGCAGTAAGATTTTAATTCGTATCGATTCTATGGGCTGCGCACTAGCCGATATCCCGACAACATTTGTCGAAAGCCACTCTACCACCCTGTAAACCACCTACATTACAGCCCAATACTTGACTGTCTTAACCTCTATTACTCTGCAATTCATCCTCTGCATTGTTGAGAGTGCGCACCATTTGCCTGACATCTTTGTCCGAAATATCACTATACAACCCTATCTGTCTGCCGGGATAGTTAGCACTATGGGTACTTTCGGGCTGTTGCTCGGTAGGTAGTGCATCTACTAATGTAGTATCGAGTATAATATCATCGTAATCGGTTATCATAAAACAATTATTTAAGGTTTATACATTGAAATGGAGTACTACAATAGGTTGTCACTCATCATACGTCGCCCGCATTGAGCAATACATTGTTATATTCTATATCGTAGCACACTCTGCTATAAACAAAAAACCACCCGAATGAGTTCGAGTGGTTATATCTGATTTTATTTCCACAAAATTAGTCGCTACTGGGTATCGATAATACCATTCATCATTGCATATAGCGAAAGCCCCGAAACAGTTTTGATACCCAACTTGGCAACAATATTCTTGCGATGTGACAATACGGTATTGATACTGATACTCAATTCGTCGGCAATCTCTTTGTTGAGCATACCGTGTGCTATGCAGCGCAACACTTCTACCTCACGTTGAGAGAGTTCGCCTTGTGTCTCGGCAATCTCACTAGAACGGGCGATGCTACTTATAGCGGCATCCAAACAGCTGATAATCTCCTCTTGCGAAGCGTGCGTCGACAGCGTCATTCCACCCCAAGAGAGTGTGTCGGATAGAGATACCAACATTACAACACGAGATTTACGAGGCAATAACAGTTCAAGACAAGAGATAAAATTGACCGTATCTATAAAGTAGCCGTCATACTGCTCGGGATGTGCCGACATAAACTCGGCAGCCGTAGCAAAACAATCGACTTGCACCCCCCAATAGGTATCAATAAGGTGTCGCAACCCTACCGATACCAAGATATCTTGATGTATAATAGCCAATATCATAGATTATGAAATAATAGGGACATCACATTGTAGAGTTATCGCTACGGGACGCAATATGCGATTGCGTATGCGGTTGTGTTGGCGTATATCATTGCGCAAACTTGTTATGGCAAAAATGACAGCGTGACACAAGTTTATATCATAATCGCCCGTGAGGTGCTTGACAAAAAGGCGCAATAAGTCATTGAGTTTTTCCTCAACAGTATCGGTCATTGTGGGTAACTCGGTCTGCGTATTATGCAGTGTTTCATCGCAACGAGAGAGGGCTTCGCGTAATTGCGGGAACCACACATTACTATCACTGTCGATGCGCGCCAATAGTTCACTCTTGACCGAGATAAAATAATTATAGGCCAATGCCACATTGTTATTTTTACTACCGCTCAACTCAACAAGTCGCATAAAGTGGCGTTCTATGTTGGGCAATTGGAAACGCTGATAGTAGACATTGGTCTGCGTAAGATAGTCGATAATCTGCTCAACACAGAACGATTGAAGACGTTTCTCGGGAAAATAGTCCTCGTTGATATAAGTATTGAGAATTGTAATTATAAACTCGGTATCGAGGTTGCGCTCGGCACAAACAGTTGCAATTGTCTTTTCTCCCATACCTAGATTTATACCAAATCGAGCCATAACAGGTATGAGCGAAGTATCGTGCAAGATTGCATCGCAAAGACGTTTATCGGGGTGTAGCAAAGCCATACACAATATTAATTAAAAATTAAAGAAACACTATCACAAGACAACTACTGCCATACTGTCTGCGATATATCATAATCAACCATCCAATTGTCGTCGACATATACCATCTTGAGATTGAGTCGACACAACTCTTTCTCATCATTCGGTTCATCGGCCACCAATACTTTTCCGTATACGGCATAAGTGGTATCGGAAGGCATCAGCAACTGCGCGTGGGTTATCTTATATCGCATTTGAGATGCTATCACTTCGTCTTTATTATCACCTATCCACGTTGCATAGAACCTGATATTATCGGCCGATTGAGGTGTAGCCAATCTTGCTGCTTCATCATAACGAGCCGAAATGAGGTGGTCGGCAAATTTACGAGCAACTCGCATTGGTTCATTCTCGTTGTTTACCGGTGAAAGAAGCCACACACAAGGCAATAATATAACGATAAGAAACATCACTATCTTAGCAATGCGTATCTGCTTGCGACGACGATTACGTTTAGATTTTTTCTTGACCATAGATGCAAAAGTACAGAAAAAAATCGTATTTCGGGTCTATTATTACATATTTAACGAGTCATCAACTTGCGCACATACACACCGTCGCTTGTAACAAGTCGCACAATAGAAGGAGTATTAAGGTCGAAATTGATATTATCAACACCTTGATATGTAGCTTGAAGAACGCCCGACAAGTTATATACGTAGAGTGTAGCCCGGCCTATATAACCATCGATGGTATATCGGCCACAAGAGTACGTCACGCGCACTTGCTCCTTCGCTACGTGGTTTATTGAGGCGCTCACATATCGGGGATATAATTCGTTGATATTACTACCATCGGACTGACCATCTCGCACAATATGATCGACCAAACTATGCAAATATACTTCGAGAGCTGTATATCCTGTACCATCGTACCACTCATTGACAGCATCATCGGCATTATTGGCATCCAATCCGTTGAGTTCTTCCCACTCATCGGGTATACCATCTTCGTCACTATCCGCGGCAGGCTCGGAAGAGAGCAATTCGCTCCAACCACCCACATCGGAGGTCTTATCTATAATACCACACAAACCCGTAGAGGAGCCTGCATAGGTATAACTACCGGCGATAATTTCACCGGCTATGCGCTCATCTTGAGCATCGCGACTGAGTGAAGCTCCGGCATACGCCACAACTTTTTCATACGCCACAGCCGCGGTGTGAGTAGTTACATCACCGGCATCATACTCGACCGACGATTGTATCCCTTCTTCGGGCAGTGGCGCATTCTTGGTATTGGGATGTATACCATTCCAGTTATCGGCATTCGTAGCGTTTATCTTTTCAAGATTGTTCTGCACATTATCAAAAGGAGCAGTACCATCGACATAGTTGCCGGCCACATAAAAAGTTCCCCACACACCTTTGAGTTGTGAGTTTGTACCATCATCGGCATTGGGTTGGAAAATACGTGCCACAATAGACGACTTGGTAGCCGGGCCGGGCTTGTAATAGTTGTTGACAAAGTTATAAGTACCGCCTTCTCCTGCATATCCACTATTGGTATTACCCCAATTATAGATGACATTATTACGAAAATCAACATTCTCAAGATCGGCTCGGTTGCTATAACGACTACCACACATACGGGGATTGCGACTATCGTGATGAGCCAATATATTGTGATGGAAAGAGGCATTCTTACCGCCCCATATACCACCATATCCGTGATTACCCTTTACGTGTGTACTAGCTTTGAGACTCTCGGCTATAAAGCACCATTGCATCGTAAAATTGGTGTTATCATAAAATGAAGCACACTCATCGGTGCTGAAACTCATCGAACAGTGATCGATGATAATATTGCTATGTCGTTGTCCTTCAAAAGCATCACGAGCATCGGTCGCAGTCTCACCCAAACGACAACGTATAAAACGAATAATAACGTTATCGGCATCTATCTTGAGGCTATAATTTTTGAGACATATTCCATCACCCGGAGCTGTCTGTCCGGCAATCGTAATATCGCCCGACGAGATAACAAGATCGCTCTCCAACTCTATTGTTCCCGATACATCAAAGACAACGGTACGCACTCCCGACTTGCGCACAGCATATCGCAACGTACCCTTCGAGCCATCATCGGTGAGCTTGGTAACGTGATACACTTTGCCCCCACGACCACCGGTCGTAGTATATCGGGCGTGTCCTTCGGCACCGGGGAAGGCCGGTGTCTGTGCCATCAACAGTGTCGTGGCAAGAAGTATCAATAACAATAGTGAAATATATCGTCTCATAATATGTGTAATATTGCAAAGACCGACGAGCTTTGTTGCAGCATCATCGGTCTTTGTATGTTTCGTACTATTTATTACTTCACAACAATGGGTTTGTACTTGGGCACAAGAGCTTTCATCACTACCCATCCGATAATATAGGCTACAGCACACACACAGAAGATGATAAAATAGCCCGATTCGACACCTTTGAAGCCCATCAGTTCCATTTGAGTATTGTCGGCGTGGTCAAACAAGATACCCGACAACTTGTTTATTAGGAACGAACCAACACCACCGGCCATACCACCTATACCGGTAATGGTAGCAACAGCACTCTTGGGGAACATATCGCCCACTGTCGAGAAGATATTGGCACTCCACGATTGGTGAGCTGCTCCGGCTATACCGATGATAATAACGGGGAACCATACAGAATGAACACCCAACGGCTGAGCAAATAGAGCCAGCAAGGGGAAGAATGCAAAGATAAGCATTGCGCGCATACGTGCTGCATAGGGGTCAAGGCCGGTCTTGTTCATAATGATAGTAGGCAACTTTCCTCCATAAATCGATAGCAACGTAATAGCATACAGTACAAATATGAGAGTCATACCCATAAAGCTATCGGATGTGTATCCGTAAACGTCACTGATATAGGCCGGTGTCCAGAAGAGGAAGAACCACCACACGCCATCGGTCATAAACTTACCAAACGCAAACGCCCACGTCTGTTTGTAACCAAGACATTGAAGGAATGATAATTTTTTCTCATTCTTACTATCAGAAGCCGGTTCATCATCACCATCTTGATTGATATATTTCAACTCCTCGGCATTGACAAACTTACTCTTGGCAGGAGCATCATACATAAACAACCAGAAACCCATCCATATAAAACCCAGGGCACCAATAATGATGAATGCAGCTTCCCATCCGCCACCCCAACCTATACTCTTGAAGTAACCGGCAATAGAAGGGATTGTGAGCGGTGCGACCAATGCACCTACTGTTGCACCGGCATTGAATATACTGGTAGCATAAGCACGGTCTTTCTTGGGGAAATATTCGGCAGTAACCTTAATCGCAGCGGGGAAGTTTCCGGCCTCACCCACAGCAAGTATAAAGCGAGCCGCAATAAAATAATATACACTGACAGTAGATATACCCAATGCCACAGTACCTGTTGCATTAATCATTTCGGTTACATTCTCTATACCACAAGTATATTGAGTAGCTACACCACATATTGCGTGCAAGCAAGCGCCCAACGACCATACACCAATAGCCCAAAGATAACCTTTCTTGGTACCCATCCAGTCAACAAAACGACCGGCAAAGAGCATACTTACTGCATAGAAAATAGAAAACCACGCAGTGATGTTACCGTAGTCTTCATTGGTCCAATGAAACTCAGGAGCTATAAAATCCTTCCACGTAAGCGACAGTACTTGACGATCCAAATAGTTGACTGTCGTAGCCACAAAGAGCATAAGACACATCATCCATCTGAAGCTTGTCATCTTTTGATTTTTATCCATAATAGAAGATTTAATGGTATTAAATTTTAAAGGTTTTCGTTGTTGTTTGTTTCTCGACAAAAGTAGCAACTATAATTCAATTAAACAAATAAAGCTGTTAGTAACAATTATGCTATTAAGACAAATTTATTTATTTTTGTCGCATATTTTTGCTATTGTATTATACATATTATATATTCGCAATATCAAAACCTATCTATTATTTAAATTCCACATATTGCAATATGTTACGACTATTACACCTTATTTTATTGAGTATAATAGCACTTACGACATTGAGTTGTAATGCCAACAACGAACAAGAGTCGTGGGCTGTGAGAATGGTTGAAAGTGAAATACAACGCAACCCCGAGGCTTGGCAACTCGACTTCCAACCCAAGCTCAAATGGGATTATTGTCACGGGCTAGAGCTGCGAGCTATGCTTTACGTTGCCCGCAAATATAATCGCGAGGACATTCTTGATTATGCCTTGTCTTATGCCGACACGATGGTCAATGCCGATGGAACAATAAAGAAGTACAAAATCACCGATTATTCACTCGACCGCATCAACTCAGGAAAATATCTCTTTGATGTATATGACCTCACCGGTGAAGAGCGTTACAAGAACGCATTAGACTTGTTGCGCAGTCAGTTTGAAAATCAGCCACGTAACGATGATGGAACATTCTGGCACAAGAAAATATATCCACACCAAGTGTGGCTCGATGGTATATATATGGGTAGCCCCTACTTGGTAGAATACGCCTCTCGGTATGAGAGTGGCGAACAACAAGCAACCGATTATGCCGATGCCATCAATCAGATGATACAAGCAGCCCGACTCACATACGATGCCGAGTCGGGACTGTTTCGCCACGCTTGCGATGTAAGCCGACAGATGTTTTGGTGTGATTCTATAACCGGTCACTCACAACACTGTTGGGGACGCGCACTAGGATGGTATGCAATGGCTCTTGTCGACAACCTCGAAATGATACCAACCGACAGTCCACAGCGCGAACAAGTCGTAGAAATAATACAATATCTGGCTTCACAATTGCAACGTTATGCCGATAAAGAGACCGGATTGTGGTATCAGGTAATGGATCGCAGTGGCGAAGCCGGCAATTACTTGGAGTCGTCGGCCTCGTGTATGTTTACCTACGCATTATACAAAGGTGTGAGAATAGGAGTATTGCCCTCATCATATCTCACAGTAGCCGACAAAGCCTGGAACAACATCATCGACCGTTTTATCAAAGTAGATGAAAATGGGCTTGTAAGCATCACCGAAGTGTGTGCTGTAGCCGGACTGGGAGGAAAGAACAATCGACCGGGTGACTACAACTACTACATTACCGAAATAAAACGCGACAACGATGCCAAAGCAGTAGGTCCTTTCATTCTGGCTGCTCTCGAAGTAGAAATGTTGCAAGAAAAATAAACCAATACGGTCATAAAGAGTCTTAATAGAGATAAACAAATTCATATAACTACGTTATGAGAAAATATATTCTAGGTCTATTATGTGCTATAACCGCCACATTAGGAGCAATAGCACAAGAGAATGTTCAGACTGCGGCTTTTCCGGGAGCCGAAGGATATGGCAAGTATACCGTAGGCGGACGAGGTGGAAAAGTATATGTTGTAACCACCCTCGAGGACTATGACAAGGGCGAAACACCCATAGAAGGCTCATTGCGCCGAGCTGTAGAAAAGAAAGGCCCTCGCACTATCGTCTTTGCTGTGGCCGGTAATATAATGCTCAAACGCAAGCTAGATATAACCAAGGATAGCATCACCATAGCCGGACAGACAGCTCCCGCACCGGGCATCTGTGTCGGTGGGCATCAAGTTCGCATCAAAGCAAACAACGTTATTATACGCTATATGCGATTTCGTCTTGGTGATATAAACGAGGAAGAAAGCGATGCATTATCGAGCAACGCATCGACCGAGAAAGGCACTTTCAATGACATTATCATTGACCACTGCTCGATAAGTTGGAGTACCGACGAATGTGCTTCATTCTACGGTAATGAACGCATTACTTTTCAGTGGAATATTGTATCGGAAAGTTTACGCAATAGTATTCACGGTAAGGGAGAACACGGATATGGAGGTATATGGGGCGGTAAAGGAGCATCATACCACCACAACTTGTTAGCTCATCACGACAGTCGCAACCCTCGTTTCGACCACCCGGGTGTAACCGACATAGCAGGAGTTGTCGATTTCCGCAATAATGTTATCTACAATTGGGGTAATAACAGCGCATACGGAGGACAATGCCGCACCATCAATATTGTCAACAATTACTACAAACCCGGCCCTGCGACAGCCAAAAGCAAACGCAACCGCATCTTTGCACCCGAAGCGAGCATCAACACCACTCACTATGGATACGGACAATACTATGTCAACGGCAACTTCGTTCTTGGTGACAAGACCGCCAGCAAAAACAACTGGGCAGGCGGTGTGCAACAAATCAAGAAAGATGTCGATCCGTTGGTATTTAGTTATGACACCATCCGTATGAGAGAGCCTTTTGCCTACGCACAACTACCCTATACCGATGCCGAGACTGCATACAATCAGGTATTACAATATGTTGGCGCATCACTCTATCGTGATGCAGTAGACACCCGTATCATCGAAGAGACTCGCAAAGGAAAAGCAACATACGGCGAGAAAGGCATTATCGACAGTCAGGAACAAGTGGGCGGATTTCCCAACTTGACACAAACAGGCATTACCCCCACCGACAGCGACTCGGATGGTATGCCCGATGAATGGGAAACAGCCAACAACCTCAACCCCAACGACAAAAAAGATGCTGTATTATACACCTTATCGCAAGAGTACACCAACTTGGAAATATATATCAACTCGCTCGTTCCGGCAGAGGCTATGATGATAGAACCGGCCAAGTAAACCGAGCAGTTTGTTTCTATATCAGTATTACAATTAATACATTCTATACTAAATTATGAGGGTGCCTCTGACGAGACACCCTCATAATTTTTATGTCAGATAAAGGTATTGCTAGTAAGACGTAACCTTTTTCAACTCTCGCCTACCGGCATCGGTCATCAACCCACGCCTTTCCAAATCGGCGCATCGCATTATGTTCAGTTCCGTCCAATGACTCCCTCGTCGTCGCGGAGAAAGTCGTTGAGCCAAAAGTCCATCAGGCAAACGCTTGACCGTCGAGTCAATCCAGCCAAAGCACAAAGCTTCTTCAACCACTTCTACATAAGGTATTACGCCTTCTTGTGGTTGTTTACTACGCGATGTCACCACCCAACACACTTTCTCAACATTGTGGTTCAGTTCGAGCCACTGTCTCAATTCATCTCGATGCGTGAAGCGCAAAAGATTGATTATTTCCATATAGTTTAATACGTCTACTACCTATCTTACAACACAGGCATAAGCATAAGAGGCTGCGCCAATAGAAGTGACGCAGCCTCTTGTATCAGTACGAATATTTGTGTTTATTGCAAAGTACCGTTTTCGGCAGCTTCAATCATCTCGGCACTGGCATAGAGATAGATTTCAACACGACGGTTCTCATCGGCAGTGAGAGCCTCATTATACTCGCTGTAACCACGACCCAATACCTCGGGCATTTGAGATTGAGGAACACCGCAACTTCTCAAATAAGTAGCAACTGCATCGGCACGCTTCTGCGATACGCTCATATTGGCTTGCTCAGAACCCACTTTATCGGTGTGACCATAAATGTTAATGTTCATTGTAGGATTGTCGAGAAGAATTTGCGAGAACTCTTTCAAAGAGGCCTTAGAAGCAGTACTCAATGTAGAAGAGTTGAAACCAAACAAAATACCCGACTCAAAAGTAACTTTCACAGCTTGCAAGCCGTTGGCATCGGTAACACCTTCAACCTCAGCACCTTCAATTTCAGCAGCTTGTTTGGCAGCATCGTCCATCTTCTTACCGATGAGCATACCAACACCCGAACCTACAACAGAACCGATAGCAGCACCTATACCGGCAGCAGCACCTTTGTTACTACCACCTACCAAAGCTCCTACACCGGCACCTACGGCAGCACCTGCGCCACCACCAATGGCAGCACCTTTACCTAAATTAGTCCAATTACAGCCTGAAAACAACATACACGCAGATAATAACACTGCAGCAAATTTAAATTTTTTCATTTTCGTTCGATTTTTTGTATTGATTATCCTATTAGAGTTATTTTGTGCAAAAATAAACATTTTGCCTAATATAGTCTCTAATTTTATGAAAAAAAGTATTACCTTTACCTTGTAATTTAAGATGACAATGAATACAATAGGCAACATATATCGGGTAACCACCTTTGGCGAGTCACACGGCAAAGCCATAGGAGGTGTCGTTGATGGTATTCCGGCCGGTATTTCATTGGATATACCAGCCATCCAAAAGTTTGTCGACCGTCGTCGTCCGGGTCAGTCAGCCATTACAACAACCCGTGATGAACAAGATCAAGTTGTTTTCCTTTCCGGCATATTTGAAGGCAAGACAACAGGCTGTCCCATTGGCTTTATTGTCGAAAACAAGGATATGCACAGTGAGCATTACGAGCCATTGCGCAATGTGCTACGTCCATCACACGCCGATTATACATATCTGTCGAAATATGGTTGCCGCGACCATCGTGGAGGAGGCAGAGCCTCGGCTCGCGAAACATTATCGCGCTGTGTGGCCGGTGCAATCGCAGTTCAGATTTTACAACAACTAGGCGTCAGCATCACAGCATACACCTCGCAAGTGGGCAACATAGCCCTAGCCCACGAATACAAGGCATACGACTTGACCACAATAGAACACAACGTGGTAAGATGCCCCGATGCCGAGGTTGCCACGCAAATGGAGCAACTCATCAACGAAGTAAAACTACAAGGTGACAGCGTGGGTGGCATCATAACGTGTGTTGTTCGTGGTGTACCGGCCGGTTGGGGCGAACCGATATTCGACAAGTTACACGCCGACTTGGGTAAGGCCATATTGAGTATCAATGCAGTTAAAGGATTTGAATATGGAATGGGATTTGACATCGCACGCCATAGAGGTTCGGAGGTAAACGACTCATTCATTTCCAATGACAACGGCATAACAACTCGCACCAACTACTCGGGAGGCATACAAGGAGGTATCTCAAATGGTGCCGATATTTACTTTCGAGCAGCATTCAAGCCCACCCCTACCATATTACAGCCCATTGATACAGTGACAACCGATGGCACTCCCACAACCGTATGCGCTACCGGCCGTCACGACCCGTGTGTCGTGCCTCGTGCTATACCTATTGTTGAGTCTATGACAGCCATTGTGCTACTCGACCACTATCTACGCAACAAAGCAACCGCGTTATAACACAAGAAAAGACACAAGAGTCATTTATATACTTATAGAATAATATTAACCTCTAATCATAACATTGTAACTATGCAAGATACACTCAATTACATCGAAAATAACAAAGAGCGTTTTCGTGATGAATTATATTCGTTGCTACGCATTCCGTCAATCAGTGCCAAACCCGAGCATCGTGAAGATATGTATGCTTGTGCCAATCGTTGGTGCGAACTTCTTCTCGCAGCCGGCGCCGACCGTGCCGAACTGATGGAAACCGGCTTTAATCCTGTGGTATATGGCGAAAAAATTATTCATCCCGACTATCCCACCGTTATTGTGTATGGTCATTACGATGTGATGCCTGCCGAGCCACTGGAACTATGGAACAGCAATCCTTTCGAACCTGAGGTTCGCGACGGCCGTCTGTGGGGACGAGGCACCGATGATGATAAAGGACAAGCTTTTATCCAAGTAAAAGCATTTGAAATCGCTTTGCGTCGCAATATGCTGCACTGCAATGTAAAGTTTCTCTTTGAAGGAGGCGAAGAAGTAGGTTCACCCGGACTAGAAGAATTCTGCGACAAAAACCGCGAATTGCTTAAAGGTGATGTCATACTTGTGTCGGACACAAGTATGGTAGGACGAGAACACCCATCATTAACAACAGGATTGCGCGGATTGGCATATTGGGAGATTGAAGTAACAGGCCCTTGCCGAGATCTTCACTCGGGTCACTTTGGAGGAGCTGTTGCCAATCCTATCAACGAGCTATGTAAGATGTTGGCCGGTATTACCGACAGCGATGGTCGTATTACTATCCCCCACTTCTATGATGATGCCGAGGAGTTGTCACCTGCCGAGCGTGCAATGATGGCAGCAGTACCATATAGTGAGGAAGAATATTGCCGTGCCATAGGAGTAAAAGCACTCTCGGGCGAAAAAGGCTACTCGACTATCGAACGTGCAGCCTCACGCCCCACATTCGACATCTGTGGAATATGGGGTGGATATACCGGTGAAGGTTCTAAAACTGTACTTCCTTCAAAGGCCTACGCCAAAGTTTCGTGCCGTCTTATTCCCCATCAAGACTATCACAAAATCACCCAACTATTCATAGACCACATAGCATCTATTGCACCCGATACAGTAGATGTAAAAGTAACCCCAATGCACGGAAGCGAAAGCTACGTATGCCCCATAGACATACCCGCCTACAAGGCAGCAGAGAAAGGATTTGAACTAGCCTTCGGACAACCCCCATTGGCAGTTCGTCGTGGAGGCAGTATTGGCGTGATACCTATCTTTGAGCGAGTACTAGGCTTGAAGTCGGTATTGATGGGATTTGGCTTGGAAAAGAACGCCATCCACTCACCCAACGAGAGTTTTGCGCTTGAAATGTACGAGCGAGGCATCGTGGCCGTGGTTGAGTTCTACAATCAATATGGCAAATAGTATAGATAATGGAAAAAGCACGATATAACGACTACGGCTCTTTCCTACAACAGCACTTTACAGGTAAAGTCCAAAAGATTTCGATCAATGGGGGCTTTACCTGCCCCAATCGCGATGGCACAGTCGGTCACGGCGGTTGTTCGTTTTGTAACAATCAGACCTTTAATCCCGACTATTGCCGTCGCGAGTTTTCTGTAACCGAGCAGCTACAAGAGGGCATCAAATTCTTTTCTCGCAAATACCCTGCAATGCGTTATTTGGCCTACTTCCAGGCCTATACCAGCACCTATGACGACATATCAAGGCTTAAGGCTCGATATGAAGAGGCTCTATCGGTAGACGGAGTGGTGGGTCTTATCATCGGCACGCGCCCCGACTGTATGCCTCCGGCCTTGCTCGATTACCTATCGCAACTTGCTCAACGCACGTTTGTTACAGTAGAATATGGTGTAGAGAGCACCCTCGACCGCACCTTGCTTCGCATCAATCGGGGCCACGACTATGCTTGTGCCATCGATGCCATCACACGTACCGCACAAGCCGGTATTACGACCGGCGCTCACATCATATTAGGACTACCCGACGAGAGTCACGAAGAGATGCTTTCGCACGCCGACAGACTATCACAACTACCCTTGCACACCATCAAACTGCACCAACTTCAACTCATCCGAGGCACACAGATGGGCAATGAATATATCGAGCATCCCGATAGATTTGATATACCCGACATCGACACATATATCGACCTAGCCATCGACTTTTCCGAGCGATTACGCCCCGATATTGTGATAGAACGCTTTGTTTCTCAATCACCGGACGAGCTACTCATTGCTCCGCATTGGGGCATAAAAAATCACGAATTCACAGCCCGACTATTGCGTCGAATGAGAGAACGCGACACCTACCAGGGTAACCAATGGAAGAATAGTGCAACTACTATTAAGAACAAAATATAGAAAAATATAACATCGGCATTATGAAAAAAATTACCTCAATTCTCATCACATTGCTTTGTGTTGCAATACCCTCTGAGGCACAATACCTCAAATCGGGACAAATCAATCCCGGCACGTCAGGAGCAAACTTTCGCATATCCGACTGGACAGAAGGAAGCGAATGGAGCGAAGATGATAACTTCTTTATATCTCGTGTCAAACCCAAAGCAAGATTTACCAACCGGTATACACAGATAAATCAAGAATTTATACCTTGGTGGGAATGGGATAGTGAAACGCCCTATAACAAATCGGCCGATTACTCTCATTACAGCAAGAAAATACTCAACTGGATACCCTACGGATTCAGCTACTCATACGATGAGCAATCGCCCTTTGAGATACTTCCCAACGGCATTTTCAATAGCGAAGTTTTCTCTATGTGGCAATATATATCGACGTGGGGTACTTGGAGCGATTACTTTATGCGTATGCCGGGAAACTTTGCCGATGTTGCTCACAAGAACGGTGTTGCAGTAGCAACACAATCGACCACAGCCTATGGTGCAGATATGAACACCAACGGTTGGGGTGATGCCTATATAGATCTAGGCGGCACAGAAGAAAACCGCAATAAAGTGTTGGCATTTATCGATTATTATGGTATCGATGGTATAGGTTACAACTCGGAATTTGCCGGTGGATATGAGGCTCACGGTGTCAAAGAAATTACAGACCTCAATCAAGCCATTTCGCAACATTTTGCACAAAAATATACCGGAGATATGCGTTGTTTCTCGGCCGAAAACATTTGGTACGATGGCGTAACCAAAACCGGTGGCCCCCGTTTTGACAACGGAGTAAACGAGTTGACCGAAGTGTTTTTTGGCTCATCGGAAGATAAGAAATCATCCTTCTTTCTCAACTACAACTGGAATGCCAACTACAATAACAACAATAATGAATATCTACCACCTACCCTGCAATACGCAGCAGAAACATTACACCGAAATCCGTTTGACGTATATGCATCGGTCAACCTCCAAGGTATAGAACCACAACTCACCGGTAAAGGTGCAACCAATGGGCGTTGGCAATACCTCACCGAAAAGGCGGTATCGATAGGTATATGGTCGGGACACGATAGCAACGCATTCTGGGAAGATCGTTACGACCAAGGTTCTACACCAATGCAGATACAGCACACATACCAAAAACTTTTGGAACATTGGTTTACCAACAGCTATTACAATCCTATATATGCCATAGACGACAATCTCGTTATTAACGAAAGCCTAGCCAACACACTCGACACCGAATTTTTTGGTATGTCGAAGTTTGTTGCTGCACAAAGCACATTGTGTTGGGATTTGAGTCAAGAGGCTTTTGTCTGCTACTTCAACCTCGGTAATGGTACTTTCTTCAACTACGAAGGCAAACGACAACACAACTCCGAATGGTTCAATATAGGTATACAAGATTATATGCCAACGTGGCGATGGTGGTGGTCAAAAACGCCTCTAGGTCGCACTACAAAAGAGATCCCCACCGGACTCGAAGCCTCACTCGATTGGAACGATGCGTGGTTTGGCGGCTCATCACTGCGCATTGTCGGCAGTGAACAAGGTACCGGAGTATTACATCTGTTCAAAACAAAATTTGCGATACAAAACGGTGATATTATAACTGTAAGATATAAAGTAAATAAAGGCAAGACTCAATGCACATTGTTGATGGGTCTTGGCGAAAAGTGCGACGAATGGAACAACGAAACTCCCTTCCTATTGCTCGATACCGATAACACCATCTACGGCACTTGGATAGAGAAACAATTTGTTGTAACCAACAGCAATGAATTGGCACTCATAGCCTTGCAATTTGAGGGAGCAGACAATATTGATATAAATATAGGCGAAATATCTATAAAACGTGGTACATACGCTACACCCGACCTACCTACTATTACCCGCAGCGAGATATTATCTTGTCACAACAAAGGTATAGATGCCAAAGTCATATTCGATATGAACACAGCTTCGGGCAATCGTAGCGGTCATTATAATATAGACCACAACACATCATACTACAACACTTATGCCAAGGTTACATACGGTGATGGTAGTGTGCAAACTACAATGATGGGTAGTACGACTTCGTGGGCTGCCGTATTCTTCTCAGCCCCTATCAATCACACATTGGCACAGCAAGAAGGTGCGCAATTGCAAATAGGAGTACAATCGGTAGGAGTAGATATGACCACTCTTTCGGAGATTGTATGGAGTGATCAAATGGAGATTGTAATGAACGGCGAACAATCTATATATGAGTACGACAACAACATCGATATTTCATCATCCTACATTACCGATGGCACCTCATTCAGCATCGGATATACCGACCCACTCCATCCGGCAGCCATCGAATGGAGCATTACCGGCCCTTATCACAATAATAATTTTGTGACCCCAACAACCATAAGTGTTGCACAGAACGCCACCGGATTTGAGGGTATAGCATCGATTGCATCTACAACCGTCGATATTCAGTCATTGCCGGCCGGATATTACAATGTCACAGTTACCGAGGCCGATGGAAATGTACGTACCCTCACGTCCATCCTACACATCTATGAAAACGCCATTATTTCAACACCTGTAATCGAGCGCTTTGTGGCACTCGATACCGATGGCACATCCGATGCTATTTCGGCAGTATCAGGCGAAACAGCCTCTCAATTCAACATCAACGACTATATCTACAACAACTTTATTATAGTAGACGAAGACGGTAGCGAAAGCAACTTGAGAGATAGCATCGCCACACTGCCGGGAGCCGGTATCAAAATACGCAGTAACGACCTGTTGAGAATGCACTACGTGGCAAATGCCAATGCCGCCGCCAACGTATCAAAAGCCGTTGACTTGCGACAACAATCATTGAGTATCGTGGCTAAAGATGCCGGCATCGAACAAAAATCTGTAACAACCACCGAAGGCAGCGGGTGGGAAACCATAACCACCATTAAGTCTGACCTCAATTTCACCATAGCATTCTGGATAAAAATAAGCAACATAGATTATAAAGCGTGGCTGCTAAGCATCCGCAACGACAAGGACTCGTGGCCAAAGAGTCTATGGGGATGGCTATGGAACGAATTGGACAGCGAAGGTAATATGACAAGTATGACCATCCGAGCCGCAAATGACAACAGTTATATATATAATTATGTAACCGATGAGGGGAACCCACTGTTCAACTTCGAGAAAGACGTTTGGTATCATATCGCATACGTGTTCAGCGAAAAGAAAGTTTACGAAATAGACTATTACGGTGAATCGTTCAATGCCGACAACTCATTTACGCTCTACGTAAACGGAGTGCCCTTGGCTACTGCATCGACTCAACTGCCACAAAATATAGGTTGGACCGACTTTGACTCCGACGCAACAATAGCCGTAGGAGGCATTGCAGGAAAGGGTCGCTTTGCAGGTTTTGACGGTGCAATAGACAACTTCCAACTCTACAACATCGCACTTGATGAAGCCGGAATAATAAGGTCAATGGGTAATATGGAAAACCCCAATAGCATCGAAGGATTGGTAGGTTTCTGGGACTTTGAGAATGAATACAATAATGGGTATGCCAACGCCATCACAACCTACCCCGACGCCCGCATACAGCACTATTACATATCGTCAAACGGAAATTCGGTAATTCCCGAACTACACGAAACAGCCGGCTATCCGGGTCTCACCGATAACGCATACGCCCTCACACCGCAAGCCACTTACAGCATAAAAGGCGGTGTAGATTATAGTATCATCGACAACAATACCCCTCATAACGATACCGAGATAGAAGGCGCTGTAAGTATTGACAACTCGACAGTAACATCGGATAGTGAACACCTATATGGATACGCCGATATTACCTTCCCCGACCCCGGACTGAACACATACAAAATCTACACCGTAAAACTCAATCTGGACAACATTATCGGTGAAGATAACGCCCAATATCAATATGTGTACGTAGTCAACATCGACGGTCGTATACAGTCGAACGTAGTAGGTACAGAAAACGACAACTATATAAAAGGCATTTACCCCAATCCGTTTACCGACACACTCAACATACAGCCTCAAGTATCAGACACATACGACATACGACTACTCGACCTCGATGGCCGTGAAATACAGCACAACAAGGTATCGGCTCAAGCCGGACAAAACATCGAAATAAAGGCCGACATAGCACCGGGCACATACATCGCCATCGTTTCTATTGGAAATGAGGTTGTAGCATCGTCGAAAGTGATAAAGAGATAATAATACATACAACAAAGTATTGTATTGAATGATAGAATTTGGCACAAATAGTGCATTCAAATTATTGAGCCACCTTTTCGCAAAAAGGTGGCTCTTTTTTCAAAAAAAATCACTATCTTTGAGGGCATTTTTGTGGGACGTTTCAAGCCAACAAGAAAATATCACTCAAATCACTCAAACACAGAAGAATAAACAAATTGTCATATTATGAACATCTCGTATAACTGGCTGAAAAAATATCTCAATTTCGACCTTACACCCGAAGAGACTTCGGCAGCACTCACCTCGATAGGTCTAGAGACTGGCGGAATTGAAGAAGTACAAACAATAAAAGGTGGCCTTGAGGGTCTTGTTATCGGAGAAGTACTCACTTGTGTAGACCACCCCAACAGCGACCACTTGCACATTACTACAGTAGACATTGGCGATGGCACACCCACACAGATTGTATGTGGCGCGGCCAATGTTGCTGCCGGACAAAAGGTTGTTGTTGCTACTGTTGGCACAACACTATATAGCGGAGATGAAAGTTTCACCATCAAGAAATCGAAAATTCGCGGAGAAGAATCATTCGGTATGATATGTGCCGAAGACGAAATAGGCATAGGAACATCTCACGACGGTATTATCGTATTACCCGACAGTGCAGTTGCCGGTACGCCTGCCAAAGAATACTACAACATCAAGAGTGATTATGTATTGGAGGTGGATATTACCCCCAACCGTATAGATGCAGCATCGCACTATGGTGTGGCTCGCGACCTCGCAGCATACCTCACTCAACAAGGCCAACAAGTAACACTACAACGTCCTTCGGTAGAGAGTTTCAAGAGCGACCGCCAAGACGGAGCGATAGCAGTAGAGGTTCTCAACGAAGAGGCTTGTCCTCGATATGCTGGTGTAACTATCCGCAACGTAAAGGTAGCCGAAAGCCCCGAGTGGTTGCGCAATGCCCTTACGGCCATTGGATTGCACCCCATTAACAATATTGTAGATATTACCAACTACTTGCTACACGCTACCGGACAACCCTTGCACTGCTTTGACCTCAACGAGATAAAAGGCAATAAGGTTGTTGTACGTACAGCCGTAAACGGCAGCAAGTTTGTCACTCTCGATAATGTAGAGCGTACACTGACCGACCAAGACCTGATGATATGCAACGCTGAAGAACCGATGTGTATAGCCGGAGTCTTTGGAGGCTTGCAATCGGGCGTAACCGAAAAGACAACCGATATATTTTTGGAGTCGGCTTACTTCCACCCCACTTGGGTACGCAAAACAGCTCGTCGCCAAGCACTCAATACCGATGCCTCATTCCGCTTTGAGCGCGGTATCGACAATAACAATCTTATCTATGTATTGAAGCGTGCCGCCTTGATGGTACAAGAGTTGGCCGGAGGTGAAGTTTGTGGCGAGATTATCGACACTCACCCCGAAGGCTTCCCCGCATTCCCAGTGACACTCACATACGACAAGGCAAACAAACTCATCGGCAAAGAGATTCCTGCCGAAACAATAAAGAGTATTTTGAACAGTCTTGAAGTGAAAATAACAGCCGAGGACAATGAGAAACTAGAACTGCTCGTGCCTACCTATCGTGTAGATGTGCAACGCGATGTAGACGTGATAGAAGATATTCTGCGCATATACGGCTACAACAATGTAGAGTTTACCGACGCAGTTCATTCCAACTTGTCGTACAAGACAGCCACCGACGAAAATCACCGTCTACAAAACTTGATTTCAGAACAATTGACCGGATGCGGATTCAACGAGATAATGTGTAACTCACTATCGGCCATATCATATTATGAAGGCTGTGAAGAGTATCCCGACAGCCGTTGCGCCCGCTTGCTCAACCCGTTGAGCAATGATTTGTGCGTGATGCGTCAAACTCTCTTGTTTGGTGGTTTGGAAAGCCTTGCTCGCAACATCAACCGTCGTCGCCCCAACTTGCGCTTATACGAGTTTGGCAACTGCTACTTCTACGATGCAGAGGCCTCAACCGAGAAAGCCGTTACAGCCCCATACAGCGAAGAAAAACATCTGGGCTTATGGCTCACCGGCAATCGAGTATCGGGTAGCTGGGCACATCCCGACGAAAAGACATCTATCTATGAATTGAAAGCATACGTAGAGAATATTTTCGGTCGTATTGGCGTTCCTGCCAAGGAGGTTGTAATGACACAAATAAGCAATGGTATCTTCAGCGCAGCCTTGCAAATAACCAATCGCAACGGCAAGCCTCTTGCAGTAGTAGGTATAATATCGAAAAAGGTTGCCAAGAAATTCGACATCGATATTGAGGTGTATTATGCCGAGCTCAATTGGGACAACCTGATGCGCTACGCCCTCCGCAATAAAGTAACATACAGCGAATTGCCCAAATTCCAAGCCGTAAAACGCGACCTTGCCTTGCTCGTTGATGAGAGCGTAGCCTTTGCCGACATAGAGCGAATAGCCTATGAAACCGAACGCAAGTTACTCAAAGAAGTAACTCTCTTTGACGTATACGAAGGTGACAAGCTCCCTGCCGGAAAGAAATCGTATGCTGTTTCGTTCTTGCTACAAGATGCCGAAAAGACACTCAATGACAAGCAAATAGACAACGTAATGAACCGTATGATTGCTGCCTACACCAAGCAATTGGATGCACAATTACGATAATAGAAATTTCAAAAAAGTAAAAACAATATAAATAGACAACACTATGGGAAGAGCGTTTGAATACCGCAAAGCCAGAAAAATGAAACGTTGGGGCAATATGTCCCGCACATTTACCAAGATAGGTAAGGAAATAACCATTGCCGTAAAGGCCGGTGGCCCCGACCCCGATGGTAATCCTCGTCTTCGTGCATTGATGCAGAATGCCAAGGCTGCCAATATGCCCAAAGAAAACGTAGAACGTGCTATCAAAAAAGCAACAGACAAAGATGCCGGTGACTACAAAGAAATCATCTACGAAGGATACGGACCTCACGGTATTGCTATCGTAGTAGAAACAGCAACCGACAACCACACTCGTACAGTAGCCAACGTTCGCAGCTACTTCAACAAAGCCGGTGGTTCGTTGGGTACAACAGGTTCACTCTCATTTATGTTTGAGCACAAATGTGTATTCCACATTAAACCCAAAGATGGAGTTTCTATCGAAGACCTCGAGTTGGAACTCATCGACTATGGTGTAGATGAATTGGAGGCAGATGAGGAAGAGATTGTAATCTACGGTGCTTTTGAATCGAACAGCGAAATACAAAAGTACTTGGAAGAAAACGAGTTTGAAATCATCAGCTCAGAATTTGAGCGTATTCCTAATGACGTAAAGGAACTAGATGCCGAGCAACGTGCAGCCATCGACAAGCTCATTGAGCGTCTTGAAGAAGATGAAGACGTGCAAAACGTTTTCCACAATATGAAAGAAGAAGAGGACGAAGAATAAAGACTATTCCCTCTCAAAGAAACTATAAAAGAGGCTGCGCCAAAATGAATTATAAGCGCAGCCTCTTAATATTTTTTGTATCAGAATATCAATCAAACTTTTTGCGTCGGAAAACAAAACTACGACCCAAGTATTTCTCACGCACGGTAGGATTTTCGGCCAACTCTTCGGATGTACCCTGAAAAAGTATCTTACCTTCAAAAAGCAAATAGGCTCTATCGGTGATACTTAATGTCTCGGGAGCATTATGGTCGGTAATGAGAATACCGATATTTTTCTCCTTGAGTTTATATACTATATATTGTATATCCTCAACAGCAATAGGGTCTACACCTGCAAATGGCTCGTCAAGCATTATAAACTTAGGGTCAATAGCCAAACAACGAGCAATCTCGGTGCGTCGACGCTCACCACCCGACAATTGGTCGCCCAGATTTTTACGCACCTTGCCCAACCGAAACTCGGCAATAAGGCTTTCCAACTTTTCACGCTGATACTCCTCGCTGGTTTGAGTCATCTGCAATACGGCTCGTATATTATCCTCGACCGATAGCTTGCGAAAGACCGAAGGCTCTTGAGCCAAATAGCCGATACCGTGCTGCGCACGCTTATATACGGGATACTCTGTAATATCCAGCTCATTGAGGAAAATACGCCCTTCGTTGGGGGGCACAAGTCCGGTAGTCATATAGAATGTTGTAGTCTTGCCGGCACCATTCGGCCCCAACAGACCCACAATCTCGCCTTGCGTAACATTGATAGAGACGTGATTGACAACCGTGCGTTGACGATACTTCTTTACCAAGTTCTCGGTACGCAACACCATACCTTCTACGGCGGGTGTTGCGGTTACTTCACTTATATGTTCGACATTTTCTACACTCATAGTAGCACAAATGTACTACAAAGATGAATGAGAAAAAAATTTTGAGCCTATTTTTGCATATATTTTGGATTTATGCGCCCACAACACCATTTACCAACAGCCGACAGGCATCTATCATACCGGTTGATAATATGATTTAAGAAATTAAGCGCACAAATTACGGCCAAAATTTATTACTTTTGCAGAATATTATTACACAAAGAACAAAAGTATCAATCATCATATAGTATGATAAGTAAATCATTAAGCCACTTTGGCGATTATCTGATGCTACTGGGTAGAACTTTTACCAAACCCGACAAGTGGAAAGTATTTCTACGCAACTACATCGACGAAGTGTATAAACTAGGTGTAAACTCTATCACCATTGTGCTCATTATCTCGGTATTTATCGGAGCGGTTATTGCCATCCAAATGCAACTCAACATTATGTCTCCTATGATGCCCAAATATACTGTAGGTCTTGCCGTTCGTGAGATTATTCTGTTGGAATTTTCATCATCTATTATGGCACTGATTTTGGCCGGTAAAGTAGGTTCTAACATTGCATCGGAGATAGGTACAATGCGTGTAACCGAACAGATAGATGCGATGGATGTAATGGGTATAAATAGTGCCAACTATATCATCCTGCCCAAAATTACAGCTATGGTGACATACATCCCCATCTTGGTAACATTCAGTATGGCAATGGGATTTTTCGGAGCTTATGCCATAGCATTCTTTGCCAACCTGATGCCCACACAACAACTCACATACGGTTTTCAGGCCTTTTTCAAGGAGTTCTACATTTGGTATGCCATTTTCAAATCGCTATTCTTTGGTTTCATCATCAGTAGCGTAGCATCGTATTATGGCTACACCGTGAAGGGTGGCTCACGTGAGGTAGGTACAGCCAGTACCAATGCTGTGGTTGTGAGCAGTGTGTCTATCCTCATTCTAGACGTATTAATCACTCAAATAATGATGGGATGATAGAAGTTAAGAATATAAATAAGTCGTTTGACGACAAACAGGTATTATATGATATCTCGGCTACTTTCCAAGCCGGTAAAACCAATCTTATCATAGGACAGAGTGGCTCGGGAAAGACTGTATTGCTCAAGTCGATTGTAGGCCTACACACTCCCGATACGGGCGAGATTTTATATCACGGTCGCAATAAACTCACAATGAATGCACACCAGATCAAGGAGCTGCGCAAAGAGATTGGTATGCTGTTTCAAGGAGCAGCCCTTTTCGACTCGGAGACAGTTCTAGGCAATGTGATGTTCCCTTTGCGAATACACACCAATAAGAGCTATGCCGAATGTAAGAAACGCGCCGAGTTTTGCCTCGACCGTGTCAATCTGCGCGGTGCCAATAAGCTATATCCATCGGAGATAAGCGGTGGTATGCAGAAACGTGTTGCTATTGCACGTGCTATTGCTCTCAATCCCAAGTATCTTTTCTGTGATGAGCCCAACTCGGGTCTCGACCCCAAAACTTCGCTTGTTATAGATGAATTGCTCAGCGACATTACCCACGAATACAATATTACCACCATTATCAATACCCACGATATGAACTCGGTACTAGGTATTGGTGAGCATATTATTTTCATCA
Organism: uncultured Porphyromonadaceae bacterium; assembly: GCA_937891845.1. GTDB lineage: Bacteria > Bacteroidota > Bacteroidia > Bacteroidales > Barnesiellaceae_A > Barnesiella_A. The sequence goes on from CALATP010000007.1 coordinate 29,264, forward strand.
ACAAGGGGCATAAAGCGTGGGAAGGTACCAGCCAACAGATTACTACCAGCGGCAACGCGGCTCTCGACGATTTTGTCTTTGCCACACCGCTATTTAAAGACGTTAAGGGCTACCTTATATCACAAGGGAAATAATATTATAGTCCTGCTCAACAGCTCTGTCTTCAGGTCATTGGCAAGAACCATATTGCGTCGATACATTACATTGAAACAGCAATAAGACCTATCCCTTCTCCATTTTGCCCACCTTATTGAACCATAAAAAAAGAGACTGCTCCGAGCAGTCTCTTTTTGCACCGTAGCACGCGGCTACAATTCTATTTTATCAACGTACTACAACTTTAGTACCGTTCACGATATACAAACCTGCTGCGAGGTTAATATCGGCCGAGCCATCTACTGTAACGGCTTTAACCAACATACCTTGTGCATTGTAGATATAAAGTGCTACTTCTTCCGAAGCGCGAACCGAGAGAACACCATTAGCGCCATAAACTTTCACATCATTGGCTTCTACACCGGCTACACTTGTCCAAGAGTTTTCCCAACCCTCTACAACGTCATTTTCGCTATAAGTACGGTTGCTGCGATAGTTCAAATCGGCCCAGCACTCGGCATACATAAAGTCGGGGCCACAGAAGTATTTATACTCTGTCGATTTGGTTACATCATCAAATGTGATAGTGTAGTGTGTTGCGTCTACACGTGTCATTTCGGTAAATGTCCAAGAGTTCATTCCACCTGCAATAAAGCAAGAGTATGTACCCTCAGGAACTGTTACGTTATAAGTAAGTGTTTCGGGAGTTTCGGGCTCGGTTGAAGGAGTTGCTTTCCAAGCTACTACTACATCTTCTGCGCTCCAAGTACGGTTAGCTACTTGACCACCATCGGCAGTTACTTCCTCATATTCCCAGCTTTCGCCACAAGTATATTTATACTCGCTCGATTTGGTTGTATTGTCGATGCTGATTGTAAAGTGTGTATCATCAACCTTGTCCATTACAACAAATGCCGACCACTCATTGAATGCACCCACGATATAACAAGCCTCAGTACCGGCAGGAACTGTTACATAATAAGTAAGTGTTTCGGGAGTAGGTTCTTCTGTTGTGATACCTTTCCAAGTGGCAACTACGTCATTTTCGCTGTATGTACGGTCGAGAACGTCGGTTACGCCATCGGCTTGCATCTCTACATTGTCCCAGCTCTCGCTTGCAGTATATTTATACTTCATTGCGCGTGTTACGTTATCGAATGTGATGGTGTAGTGTGTCTCGTCTACCATTGTCATTGCTGTAAAGCCCCAACTGTTCATTTCACCGGCAATGTAACAAGCAGGTGTTCCGGCAGGTACTGTTACATTGTATGTGAGTGTTTCGGTTGAAGGAATTTCGGGAGTCTCGCCATAAGTGTGACTGAAACCGTTTTGATTATACACGGCGTTATCTTGCCATACCAAGTCAGTTGTTTGTGCGCTACCATCGTTAAAGATGATATTGGCACCTGCAGGCGATTGTGTATCTTTCACTGTCACCTTGTAGTAACCCTCGGCTGTCTTTTCGGTAATTTCAGAACCGGGCCAACCACCAAAGTTTACACCATTCCAACCATACACGTTTACTTTCGACCAATTGGCTGTACTGTTATCGAAATATACATTAAACTCGTACATCTCTACTGTACCACCACCATAGAGGTTACCGGTATTACCATTTTTGTTGTAAATACCATTTGTCACCCAAGCGAGGTCGGCAGTTTGTGCGCTACCATTGTTAAAGATGATTTTGGCACCCAATGTCGAGGGATCGGCATCGGCTGTTACGGTTACTTTGTAGTAACCTTCCGAGGTCTTTTCGGTTACGGCTGTACCGGGCCAACCACCAAAGTCAACGCCATTCCAACCATACACGTTTACTTTCGACCAATTGCTTGCAGAATTGTCGAAGTACACACTGTACTCGGCTGCGTTGGCAACTGTTGCTGTCAACACAAGCATCAGTGTCATCAAAAAAGCAGTAATTTTTTTCATAAGATTTTTTATTTTAGATTTATGTGTTTTCGATATTACCGCGAAGATAGATATTAAAAAAATTGTAATTGACTCATATACATATATAAAAAAAGAAAAAATACTGCAAACGTTTGCAGTATTCTATGTATTTTATTAACAACACTCAACTACCCCGTTATATCTCTATCTCCATACCATCGTATGCCAACTGCACATTGGGTGGCAACAATTTCGACACCTCGCTGTGCAACCCCATATCGTGCGACATATGTATGAGATAGGCTCGTCGAGGCGACAGCTGTTCTATCAGCTGCAACGCATCGGACAGGGTCTGATGCGATATGTGTTGTGTATGACGCAAGGCATTGATTACCAACACATCCAAATCTCGCAATTGCTCTTTACTCTCGTCGGGCATTGTCAGGCAGTCGGTTATATAGGCCAACCGTCCTATTCTGAAACCTACTATGGGCAGGTTGTAGTGCATAACACGCACAGGCAACACCTCTACACCGGCCGCCACAAAAGGTTGCAATGGTTCTATGGCACAGGTATCGAAACGAGGCACTCCCGGATAGGGATTTTTCATAAAGCAATAGGGTAAACGATTGCGTATATCATCGATTACCCGCTGCTCGGCATACATAGGCATTGCCTCGTAGGTGCAATATGGTCGCAGGTCGTCCAACCCGCCTGTATGGTCATAGTGACCGTGGGTTATCAACACTGCATCTATCTGTCTTACCTGCGCCCGCAACATCTGGTAGCGAAAGTCGGTCGAACAATCCAACAATATATTTTTATCGTCTACGGTGAGCAACGACGAGCAACGCAGTCGTTTGTCGCGGCTGTCACTACTATTACACACATCGCACGTGCAACACAATTGTGGCACGCCGGTCGATGTTCCTGTTCCTAGAAATTGTAATTTCATCATCGCAATATTTTACCGGTTCACAACAAGGTTATTTTCTATCGGTTAGCTGTCATTCGTCGGGCAGTCACACCCATTCACCACCTACTGCACATAATTCACCTCGGGGGTAATGATGATGCCATAGTTTTCAAACACCGAGAAGGCTATATCTTGCGCCAACTGCACCACGTGACCGGCTGTGGCATTGCCCGCATTTACTATCACAAGGCACTGTTTAGGGTACACCATTGCTCCGCCAATGCGTTTTCCTTTCCATCCCAGCCGGTCTATGAGCCATCCCGCAGGCACTTTCACCCGCTCGGCATCTACCTCATAGCAAGGCATATCGGCATACTGTTCCAAGAGGCGGTTATAATGCTCACGAGGAATAACAGGATTGACAAAGAAACTGCCGGCACTACCCTGCTCCGACGGCTCGGGCAACTTGCTGCGACGTATCTCTACCACTGCATCACGTACCTTCTGCAAGGTGGGTTCATCACCCACTACGGCTTGCAGATTGCCATAATCCAGTCGGTAATGTGGCGTGCGTCTCAACCTATAAGTGACACTTGTCACAATATATTTACCGCGCCAATCTTTCTTAAATCTACTGCTACGATAACCGTAATCACACTCTGCGGCAGTTATATTTACGAGTTCCAACGTTTCGGTATCGAGAGCTGTCACGCGCTCTATCACGTCGCACGCTTCCACGCCATACGCTCCCACGTTCTGCACAGCACTTGCGCCTACGGTACCGGGTATGTACGACAGGTTTTCTACTCCTGCCCAACCTTGCGCCACACAATGTGCCACAAAGTCATCCCACACCCATCCGCTACCGGCTTCTACCAATAAAGTGTCTTCGTCGGTCGATACCACCAGTAGGGTTTTGATAAGCGAGTGCAACAGCAGTCCTTTGTAGGGTCTGACAAACAACAGGTTACTACCCTCTCCAATGGGCATAAACTCCATTTCTCGCTCTCGGGCTGCGGTAATAAGTTGACGCAACCGGTCTATGCTTTCATAATCGCCCCAAGCTGCTGCCTGTGTTACGATACCGAACGTATGTCGGTGGGTAATATCTATATTTTCTTGTATCATATTCTATATATTATTCTCACGTAATCCTCACCTGTGTTGCGTGGCAATATAGGGCGAGGGGGTATAATAACCGCAGAAGATCTATTTTTCTACTGTCTGAACTCTTCCAGCAGTCCGTCCGAGAAGAATAGGTATGCACCGGTATTATACAGCCATTGTTCTTTCAGTCCGCTATAAGTAGGTACTTTTTTCACCTCCGAGGGCAACCCCAGACACAATCGGCACTCATTCTTGGTCATACCCACAAGCAATCGGCCTTGCGTTATCGACTCCCACACCACATCGGTTATCTCGGGATGGTCATTGCGCGGATTGTCAAAGGCAAACAGTCGGTCAAAAGCCAACATCTGTGTTTGTAGCGAACTCTTGGTGCTGATATACACTTGTGCGCACACCCCCCTGCCATCGCGAAACACGACAGCAAACGGCAACAACGCACTGCCCGGCTCTATGGCCTCTACCACAACCGGCACATAGTGAAGCCCGTCTATCGGTTCGCCCTGCGTGCTATACCACTGACGAGTGAGGATATACAACTGCTTACCGACAAAGAGTCGGCGTGCTTTCTCCAACGCATCTACATCTACCAGCGAGGGTATGAGTGGGCGATAATCCAACAATTCAAGTTCCTCAAGGCTCTTGCCGGTGTAGTACGAATACAGCACGCTGTCGCATTCATACAACAGATACACCACCGACTTGTCACCATATGTATTTTCTTGCCTTATACCTCGATACACAAAGTATCGTCCTTGCAGTCCGCTCTCCACAAGGGGCATATCGGCCTCGGGGCGCAACATCGGCGACAAAGCATCGTCTATCGACACAAAACGCTTACCTACAGGCCACGTATAGCACCCTCGTTGCACAAAGTTGGTGTCTACAACAAGTTGTTCGGCCGTCGGGGGTATCCGCTCAACGTCCTGTGCCTTGATGCGTGGTGTCGACTCGGTGGCCGTATAGCACGACACCAATAGCAACAACATTATAGGTACAAATACAAGCATTCGTTTCATTACTCAAAGATAGTGAATATTTCCGACAAAATTACAAACGAAAGAGTTTTTAGCATTATTCGACTATATGTAATGCATTATCATATATGTAATGACGGAGGGACTAGTATTCTGTCTTAGCATCCAACCGAGCGCGGTGCGCGAGGTATTCTCCCTCTGCCACGCAGTGGATAGGGGGAGTCCCCGCAGGGGGAAGGGGTTGAATTTTCATACTACTCAATAATTTTTCATACTCCTCACTGTTATTAACCAAGTTGCCAAATATCATACTCCTCAGTCGCTATGCGACAGCTCCTCTATCTGAACTGCACCCCAAAAGTTGGACGGGTTAATAATTTATAGATTGATGAGTTCGGTAT
>CALATP010000008.1 GCA_937891845.1 uncultured Porphyromonadaceae bacterium
ACAACCCTTCCTTTTCTTACTAATTGCTGAATTGTAGGCATTTTAGAACTTTTTTTAATACTTTGTTTGTTATAAATTATATTTCTCTTTCTACTCTGTTATTTCACCCAAAACCCCATTTTCTTCCACTATATCAACTAGTTACAAGAGAATATAGGTATACTTCGGGCGAAAAAGCGAGGCAAAGTTACGAACTAATTCGTTATAAACCAAACATTTTAGCCATAAAATTGCGATTAAATATTGTACAGAGGCCTTTTGAAACATTCCCAACAAGGGTATACGCCAACTGAAAACGCCTAGAAAGTGGATTTTTGAAATGGTTAAATATTCTTAAAAAGGACTTATCAAAGAAAATTTCTCTATCAGCACATTCCTATATGTCTGTGCAACGAGACTATTTTCCATATCAAAGCATAATCTTTACAACTCCCCTCGGCAACATCTTCGCGCAAATTCAACAATTGCCTTGCATCCAGCCAAGCCGCAACTTCACTGCGGCGCAAGTCATATAAGGCGTCAAGCAACCATTCTCGCACCGGCACAATATCACACAGATGTATAGGCTGTAAGGTTTGACACAATGACTCGTCATAAGGATAATGTCCTATAACACTCTCCCGAAATATTGTTTCACGACCAACTATGGCCGCCAATGGCAAAGCAAACGACAGAGGAACCAAGCGACCATCTAAAAATGGAAATCGGATAGAAATCCCGGCCTCGGCAGCCGAGCGGTCAAAAAATCGAAGTATGTGAGGCACTCGCTCATAATTCAACTCTATATATCTAGATACATCATACTCCGTGCCGAAACAACAGTCGTAGGTCGGAGGTAACGCAAGCCGAGCAAAAGCGGGCTCAAAAATTGTATGGCAACACCTATAATTACTATTCAACTCTCTTACATCCCAAAAGTTTTGCCACAAAGCATCCAAGCCTACCCCACTACACAATACACGAATACCATTATGGTTGACATTGCGAAACAACAGTGTGCGTATGAGAGATTCACTCCCATCAAAAGGTTCTTCTATCCAATACGACATTCTCTGTAATTCATCAACCACTTGATCGCCAGTTATCCACACCGGCATTGCAGCCAACCTACATAGCTTATCATCAAAATCACCGGCAAACGTGCATATTTTCCAACTTGGAGCATACTGCGCTGCAATAGTATGTAACAACTGAGATTCAATCCTACGAGCTATACGAAAAGCACAGCGCGACACATCGGTCATACTTTGCATCGTATTATATAGAAGTTCTTCCCGTAACATTTCTACCAACTCGGATGGCTCATAATCAAAGACCAAACTCAGAACCTCATCCGCAATATTATACCACTGATACTCATTAATTGAATAGCCATTGCCACACAACGAGCTACCGGCCGGCAGTTGATAGATATTATCCCAAAAGGTCGATTGTCTGGAGCCATAAGACGAATAAACCATATAACCCGCCCAATTGTCGGCCGAGAGCGCACGTCGTACTCCTGCCGAAAACAATGCGCGTATCTCGGATGCAAAGTACAACACTCCTCGATACATTGTATAATATAGAGGCTTTACACCGAATCTATCCCTTGCCAAAAACACCTCCTCATTTTTCCTGTCGTGAATAACTATGGCAAATGTTCCTTGCAAGCGAGACAAAAAATCTGCGCCCCAATGTCTATAGGCCTTTGATACTACTTCAACAGAACTATCGGTTGCAAACGCAAATATTGGGTCGAGCTCCCTGCGCAACGATTTATAATTGTATATATCACCCTCAACAACAACGGCCAACTGGGTATCTTCATCGATAAACGGCTGGTGTACATATTCCTCAACCTCGCTTACCACCTTCCCGCAATGAGCAATACCCAAACTACATTCGGCAATAGGTGACACCCAGAAACCTTTATATTCACCTCCTCGATGCTCCTGGCTACGTATCATTGTAGCCAAATGATACTCCAAATCATCAATCGCTCCTACAATTCCTGCAATTCCGCTCATAGAAATATAGAGATGTATAAAATTTTTATTACCTTTGACCAACTTTTTAAACATAAGGACAAACACGCCAACAACGGAAATGGTTTATCATTGATGAGGCACTATAAGTTATTTTATACAAACTGAAAATACGCTACTATGAATATCATACTTTTTGACACCATTCAAGAACACAACAATCTGCTCCCTTTGACATTTACACGTCCCATTGCCGACTTGCGCGTGGGCATCAATACCATCAAAGAGAAGTGGCAATCATTATTACCAGGTGAGTATTCATATCTTACAACAACCTACCTCTCGGAGAAGTACCCCGCCCGACACAGTGATGACAATATATTTATAGCAGCGCACCTGCTTGCCACCCCTTGTCTGGCAGAACAGATTAAGACACTAAAACAGGGAGAGGCTATTGCCGATGAAAATGAAATATGGGCTTATCGCGGTAAAGAATTTACACCGGGAGAAACAACACCATCATCACAAGTTGCCCCTTGCGAGCAACCCGATGCTATACGTTTCCCCTACGATATCTTTGGCAAAAACGGCAAAGAGTTGAGTGCCGATTTTAATCGCATCACTATGGGTCGCACATCGGCACCATTGAGCAACACTTGTACCCTCATTGGTAACCCCGAATTACTCTTTATCGAAGAAGGCGCTACTGTCGAGTGTGCAACACTTAACACCAAGAACGGTCCTATATATATAGGTCTCGATGCCGAGATAATGGAAACCTGTGCTGTACGAGGTCCATTGGCATTGTGCGAGCACGCTGTTCTCAATATGGGTACGAAAGTATATGGACCAACCACATTAGGGCCCTACTGCAAATGCGGTGGAGAACTTAATAATGTTGTCTTTATAGGTTATTCAAACAAAGCGCACGATGGTTTTTTAGGCAATGCCGTTATTGGAGAATGGTGCAACTTGGGTGCTGACACAGTTGCATCCAATCTTAAAAACACTTATGCCGAAGTACGTGTATGGCATTACCCAACAAAATCTTTCCGCAAATCGGGTCTTCAGTTTTGCGGACCCATTATGGGAGACCACAGTAAAGCCGGTATCAACACAATGTTTAATACAGCTACAGTCGTTGGTGTTGGTTGCAATATATACGGAGCCGGATTTCCTCGCACATACGTACCATCATTCAGCGAAGGTGGTGCACAAGGGTTTACCGAAATATCACTCAATAGATTTTTCGACATTGCCGAGCGCGTTATGGCTCGACGTAACAAACAACTATCCGATGCCGACCGTCGCTTGTATACCTATTTATACGAAAATAAAGAATAACCGTTATACTTACATTAGCACCATAAAGAAAAGGCACGAAAGTTTATTTCCAACTTTCGTGCCTCTCTTATATTCATAAGTGTTTACGGAAAAAACCCACACACATATAATATTATCCGGCAACACTTATATCAATACCGAGCGCTTTTACACGCTCTCCGATGGCTTGCAGTTCCTCAATGGGAACTTTTTCAAGTGACTGTTCGGGAGTTTTACGGTCTATCGAATATATTTGTACTTGTCGAGGACGTATTCGCTCAATAGCATTGAGCCACAGTGATACTTCCTCCTCGGTCGTATTGTCTACACGCACATCATCGTGCCATCCGCGAGTAAACATCGATTGAACAATACAATTACCATCAAATTTCACTATCCCTCTCACTACACGCTCGGGGTCACAATGTCCTGCCGGCACATTGAGCAAACGCATTGTCTCGGCCACCATCGTATCGAGCTTAACACAATTGTTGTCGACCTTATTCAAGGCTCTGAAAACGCCTTCATCTTCGATACGGGTAGAATTGGTCAATACAGTAATTTTGGCCGACGGATAAAGCTCGTTACGCAACCGGATTGTATCATCGATGATACCTTCAAAATCGGGATGTAACGTAGGTTCTCCATTGCCGGCAAAGGTTATGACATCAAGGCTGCTACCTTCGTTACGCATTTGGGTGAGTTTGGCCAACAATGCATTACACACTTCATCGCGAGTATAGATTTTTCGATCATTGCGATTATCGGCATTATAACCACACTCACAATAGATACAATCATACGAACACCACTTGCCATCGAGGGGCAGAAGGTTAACACCTAACGAAATGCCTAAACGGCGACTGCGTATAGGGCCAAAAACAATCTCGTGAAAGAGTACTGTTGACATATATTACTTAGTTTGTGTTACTTTTATTTCGGCAGTTTCCCCATTACTTGATACACCTATATACAATGTACGATCAAGTTCGGTTTTATTGGGAGCGGCACTGATTGTTATACCCATAGCGTTCTTCTTACAAGATACTGTAAGCCAATCCATAGTAGTAACAGTATAATAGGTATTGGTAGTTTCGTTTCTTTCGTACCTTGCTTCTACCATATTTCCCTCACCATCACTTATGTAAGTGAAAAGAAACTCCTCCGAACCGGCAATGATAGTTGACTCAAGAATATTTCTGTTAATCGTAATCTCCTTTGGAAGATCGGCCACATCCAATACAAAATCGGGAGTACAACCTGCTGTTACAAGAACAAACAACAAACTGAAAATGGAAAGCAATTTTTTCATAATCATAAATTTTTATCATTAGCTTTTGGCAAAGGTAGTAAATATATTTGATTGTACAATTTAATAGCAAAGATTGTAAATCATTATACTATGCAGTTGGTAACCAAAGAGAAGAAGCTGTTCATTTTTGCTTGCAATATCACCTATTATAATATCTATTATGCCACTTTGGACACTGACTTATATACCACAAAACTATCACAAGCATATTAAAACAAAGAGCTGCGTCATACAAAACTTCGACACAGCTCTTACTTATATTTTTATATATATTACTACTTCATCAAGCCACGACCGCGCAAAAGTGCTTCGGGATTGGGTTCTGCACCGCGGAAGCGCACATAGAGAGTCATAGGATCTTCGCTAGAACCGGCTTCGAGCACATTGATACGGAAGGCATCAGCAGTTTTCTTATCGAAAACACCATTCTCCTCAAAAGCGCAGAAAGCATCGGCATCAAGTACTTCGGCCCACAAATAGCTATAGTAACCTACTGCATAGCCACCAGAGAATACGTGGTTGAAGTGCATACTGCGATAACGATAAGTAATCTCCTCGGGGAGACCGAGCTCGGCAGCAACTTGTTTTTCGAATGCACGTGCGTCGAAGTTGCTATAATCTGTCAATTGGTGCATACGCAAGTCGAGCAATGCAGCAGCAACCAACTCGGTAGTAGCAAAACCTTGGTTGAAAGTAGATGCATTTTGCATCTTCTCGATGAGAGCATCAGGAATTACCTCGCCTGTCTCATAGTGGAAAGCATAGAGTTTCAATACCTCGGGGTGAGTAGCCCAATGCTCAGTGATTTGTGAAGGCAACTCAACAAAGTCGCGTGCTACGTTTGTACCACTGATACCGGGATAGTCAACTTGTGTGAGCATACCGTGCAAACCGTGACCAAACTCGTGGAAGAGAGTCTCAACCTCATCAAGCGTGAGCAAAGAAGGAGTATTGGCAGTGGGTTTTGTAAAGTTACCCACGTTATAAACGATAGGACGTATTTCTTTACCTTCAGCATCAACAAAAGACTCGGCAAAATTGCTCATCCAAGCACCCGAACGCTTGCTGGCGCGAGGGAAATAGTCGGTATAGAACAAAGCCAAATGGTTGCCTTGAGCATCAAACACCTCAAATGTACGCACGTCGGGGTGATACAAAGGAAGGTCTGTGCGCTCTTCAAAGCTGATGCCATATAGTTTATTAGCTACCATAAATACACCTTCAAGAACTTTATCAAGAGAGAAATAGGGTTTCAACTCGTCTTCGTTGAGTGCATATTTCTCTTGACGAACTTTCTCGGCATAGTATGCATAGTCCCAAGGAGCAAGTTTAAAATTACCACCTTCACGATCGATGATTTGTTGCATATCGGCAATTTCTTCTTTGGCACGAGGTACTGCATAGCTCCAAATGTTGAGCAAAAGTTCATTTACAGCCGAGTCGGTCTTGGCCATATTGTCATCGAGAACGAAATCGGCGTATGTTTCAAAACCTAGAAGTTGAGCTTTTTGTTGACGCAACTGCAAGATGCGTTGTATGTTGGCTTTGTTATCGTTTTTGTTATCATTGTCACCACGCATAATATATGCTGTGTAGAGTTGCTCACGCAAGTCGCGGTTATCGGCATATTGCAAGAAAGGAATGCGGCTGGGTGCTGAAAGGTTGAACATCCAACCCTCTTTACCCTTAGCAGTAGCTTCTTCCTTGGCTGCAGCCACTACACCTTCGGGCAGACCTGCAAGGTCGGCTTCGTTGGTGATGAGCAATTCATAAGCATTGTTTTCGGCCAATACATTGTTACCGAAGTTGAGCGAAAGAGTAGACAATTCGCTGTTGATTTGGCGCAAGGTCTCTTTATCTTCGGGCGAAAGGAGCGCACCGGCACGCACAAAGTTCTTGTAATATTTTTCCAACAAACGCTCTTGAGCTCGGTCTAGATTTTCATTGGCACGATTGTCATAAACAGTCTTGATGCGTGCAAAGAGAGCATCATTGAGCATAATGTTGTCGCTGTGAGCCGAAAGCAAAGGTGTAACTTCGGCAGCAATAGCTTGCAAAGAATCATTCGACATAGCCTCGGTAAAGGCAAAGAAAGTGAGCTCAACACGATGCAAATACATACCACTCAAGTCAAGTGCTTTTATGGTATTATCAAATGTTGCGGGTTCGGGATTATTCACTATAGCCTCTATTTCGGCTACTTGTTCTTGCATACCCTTCTCAAAGGCGGGCATATACTCATCTACTGCGAGTTGCTCGTAAGGGGTTGCATAAGGAGACTCATAGGGAGTTCTCTCTACATTTTGTTGACAAGCGGTCATCATAAAACAGATGATTGCGGGAAGAAATAAACGTTTCATTGATTATTTGTTTTGGTTAAATTGCTGTGTTTTTCTTGTGACTGCAAAAATAGTTTATTTTTACAAATGTGCAAAACTTTATCGCCGTAATTGTAATATGTTGTAATGAAGATGTTTATCGCCACTCAAACTCTACGAGTATCGGATAATGGTCGGAATATTGCTTTTTACCCTTCTCGATATACGACGCTTCCAACTCTCCATCATATATAATATGGTCGATGCGCACCCACATTCTGTTAGCTTTGTAGGTATACCCCGTTCCCGAACCTTTTTCGAGGAAAGCATCTTCTCGACCATTCTTGAGCCGATAATAGGCATATGAATTGGGGGTATCGTTTATATCACCACACATTATTATATCCCCGCCCATCTGACGGGCAAGTGAGTCGATGCAGTCTACCTGGTGGGCTCTGTTTTCAAAGGCTGTCAGGAACTTTCGGGTAAAGGCTTTTATGCCTCCCACCTTTGCGCCTATGCTATCGACACCATTCGTGATGTCTTTATATAATTGTTTATCATCTTTATTGAGACCTATCGATTCAAGGTGATTATTGAACAACGTGAGTGTTCGATCGTTTATATCTACCTTGTATACAGATGTAAAGGCTGTCTTGGTGTACATTGTATCCATCACGGTTTCAACAGGATACTTCGACAAGACTTGATTTCTATTTTGATAGATACGATAAGGATACAACTCATTCAACTTATCTATTTGTTCTCGGGTGGTATTCAATCTTTTATTGGGATATCTCACACTGCTCACCTCTTGTAGCACCACTATATCGGCATTTATATCCAATATATACTGCAAGGTACGATTATACTGCAACTCTCCTTCATACGGTTCTACTCCTATATCGACATAATGATATACATTATAACTGAGCAATGTAAATGTGTCACGATTGGTATTTATCTTGATGGATTTGCCATTGATGGGGCAATACTGCAAAGCGGCCGGTATCGACAACAATAGTGCTGCAAGCGGAGCTAAAGCATATAACGGATAGATAATGAGTAACAAAACAAAGAAAAACAGCGTTACACATAACACTATCGGAAAAGCCAATCCCAACAATGCAGGCAAAGCCATAACCGCAGGAGACAAATACTGAACATACGACGCTATAACAAGTAGCAATGATGATATTATAGCAAATATCAGCACTACCACTCCTATTATTTTTCTTACACTCTTCATTAATGTGATGAATATCCTTTATCAATGTTTCTTCCCGGCGTCAAATAGTCGCTGCTTCTCTTCGGTTGTAAGTGCGCTGTACCCCGACTTTTTTATCTTATCCAACAATCTGTCTATCTCATCGGCTTCTCGTTTCTTACGAGCCAAATACTCACCATCTGTTTCGGGACGCGATTGAGTGCGTGTGTTACCGTTCTTTGGACGGGGTGCTCCGGGCTTTGTTTTCTTTATCTTTATGTGAGGGCGTTTCCAACCTCCCATTATATTGTCAATAAGCTTTATAACGGGGCGCAATATATCTTTACCGCTATTCCAATACCAACCAAAGGCGATACCCATCAACGCCCCACCAATATGTGCAAAATGGCCTCCTGCATTGGGCGAAGTCATACTCAACAAGTCGATGATAATGGTAAAAGCTGCTATATACTTGAGCGACACCCGACCTATCAACAACAAATTTACCTGAAAGTCGGGCACTCGCAGTGTTGTGGCAAATACGATGGCCATAATAGCTGCCGAGGCTCCGCACATCAAGCCCTCTTTATCGGCAAAGTAAGGAAAGGTATTATACGCCAAAAGGTACATTGCAGCGCCGGCCAATCCTCCCATTATATAGAGTGTACTCAAGTGCTTCTGCGAGAAATATTGGATAAATATTGTACCAAACCAATACAACCACAAGACATTAAAAAGTATGTGCCATATATCGTGGTGGATAAACATATAGGTAAATGCTGTCCAAGGGCGACAAATGAATGTGGGCAAGTGTGTCGACACCTCAAGATAGGGCAACCACAACATCCCGTTACGATTGAACAACAACAAGACAACATTGACAAGCTGCACAAGCACATACACACCTACATTGATGTAGATGAGCTGTTTGAGTATCGGAGCATTATTAAACCGATACTTGATATCATCCATAATACCCGCCATTGCCTATTCCTTTCTTTCTCCAATACAAAATGAGTATTATTCCCACAAGCATACCACCCAAATGGGCAAAGTGAGCAATACCATCGGAACTTGCACTCACTCCTAAGAAAAGCTCTATCACTCCATATCCCAACACAAACCATTTGGCCTTGATGGGGATGGGTATAAACATCAGATACAGAGGTGTATTGGGGAATAACATTCCGAAGGCCAACAAGATGCCAAACACAGCACCCGATGCTCCTATCGTTATCACGCCATTCAATATTTTGGACATTTCGCCCCAACCCACCAATGCTACATCGTGCTGTATGGCGCTACCCAACTCTACATACCACGCTGCTTCTTGTATAAGTCCGGCACCCAATCCTGTGGTGATATAATAGAACAAGAATCGCTTACTTCCCCACACCATCTCCAAGGTTCGGCCAAACATAAATACCGAAAACATATTGAAGAACACGTGACTAAACGATGAGGGGTCGTGTAGGAACATATACGTGACAAGTTGTGCCACATTGAACTGCTCGGCTCCAATAATGTGCAACCCCATCCACTCTACCAGTTTATAATCTCCGGTAGCAGGATTGACACCTATTGCAAGGGTTGCAAACCACATAAGCACGTTGATGATAAGCAAGTGCTTGGTTACAGGGGGGATAGATTCTATATATTGACGCATAATTTTCTTTTCTTTGCCTCACAAGAGGTACATTTTCAGTTCGATGTGCAAAGGTAATGAATTATTACAAGCATTGTTGCGATAGTATATTTTATTATAAATTGGGGCATCTGTTTTTAAGTTTTTTATATAAAATCTTCAAAAAATCCGCTTAAAAATCTCTTTTCATCGCATAAGGCATAACTATATCGGTATAAATTGATTATCTTTGCACACTTATTATATAATAGATTATGAAGATAGAACAAATTATAGCATCGGCAACCGCTCGTGCCATCAACACACTTTACGGTGTTGAGGTGGAAGAGAATACTTGTATGCCGCAAAAAACCAAAAAAGAGTTTGAGGGCAACCTCACTGTTGTTGTTTTCCCATTCTTGCGTGCTTCAAAGAAAGCACCCGAGGCCACAGCGCAAGAATTGGGCGAGTTTCTGTTGAAAAACGAACCTTCCGTAGACGGATTTAATGTGATAAAAGGTTTCTTGAACCTTGTTATCGCTCCCGATTTCTGGGCTGGATTGCTACACGAAATTGACAATGATTCTTGCTATGGCATCAAGCAGGCAACCGACGAGTCGCCTTTGGTAATGATAGAATACTCATCTCCCAACACCAACAAGCCCCTACACCTCGGCCACGTTCGCAACAACCTATTGGGATACAGCCTCTCGCGCATTATGCAAGCCAATGGCAATCGTGTCGTTAAAACCAATATCGTAAACGACCGTGGTATACACATCTGCAAGTCGATGTTGGCTTGGCAAAAGTGGGGAAACGGCATTACTCCCGAGAGTGCCGGTAAGAAAGGCGACCACCTCATTGGCGACTTCTACGTGCTTTTCGACAAACATTTCAAAGCCGAAGTTGCAGCTCTGATGGAAGAAGGAAAGAGCAAAGAAGAGGCCGAGGCTGCATCGCCCCTTATGGCCGAAGCGCGTGAAATGTTGCGTCGTTGGGAAGCCGGCGATGAAGATGTTCGCAGTGTCTGGCGTATGATGAATGAGTGGGTATATGCCGGTTTTGACGAGACTTATCGTCGTATGGGTGTCGACTTTGACAAAATCTACTACGAAAGCGAGACATACCTCGAAGGTAAAGACAAAGTACTCGAAGGATTGGAAAAGGGTATTATGTACCGCAAGGAAGACGGCTCGGTATGGGCCGACCTCACCGGTGAAGGCCTCGACCACAAGTTGTTGCTTCGTAGCGATGGCACATCGGTATATATGACACAAGACATCGGTACTGCCAAGTTGCGCTTTATCGACTACCCCATCGACCAGATGATATATGTAGTGGGTAATGAGCAGAACTACCACTTCCAAGTATTGTCTATCTTGCTCGACAAACTAGGTTTTAAATGGGGTAAAGACCTTGTTCACTTCTCGTATGGTATGGTAGAACTACCCGAAGGCAAGATGAAGAGTCGCGAAGGTACTGTCGTAGATGCCGACGACTTGATGGACGAAATGGTGCGCACAGCCCGTGAGACATCGGCCGAGCTCGGCAAACTTGATGGTTGCTCCGCCGAGGAGGCTGCCGAAATATCACGTATGGTGGGTATGGGCGCTCTCAAATATTTTATTCTCAAGGTCGACCCTCGCAAGAATATGACTTTCAACCCCAAAGAGAGTATCGACTTCAACGGCAACACAGGCCCCTTCATCCAATATACTCACGCTCGTATATGCTCGGTGATGCGCAAAGCCGCAGAAGCCGGTATCGACTACACAAAGACCGGTATGGACAGTGTTGTACCTGCCGAAAAAGAAATCGAACTCATACAACGATTGGCATCATTCCCCGCAACAGTTGTCGAGGCCGGTCGCTTGTACAGCCCGGCTCTTATAGCCAACTACACTTACGACCTAGTCAAGGAGTATAACCAATTCTATCACGACTTCTCGATACTTCGCGAGGAGAACGAGGCCGTTCGTGCTTTCCGCATTATGTTGTCGGCCAACGTTGCCAAAGTGATAGCTATGGGTATGGGCTTGTTGGGTATCGAAGTACCCGACCGTATGTAATATACCTAGTAACAAACGTGAAATTTTTTAATACATACAGTATATGAAAAAATGTTTTTTCCTTCTATCACTTGTAGCCGGCCTTATGTTGGTTGCTTGCAACAACAACACCTACACCATTGAATGTACCACCGACACATCGCTCGACAATCAGATGGTATTACTTTGTGAGAATAATATCGAAACGCCCATCGACAGTGCTATAATTACCAATGGTACTTTTACCTTCAATGGCACTACCGAAGAGCCCATCTTGGGTATTATCGTTATGGGTGATGTTGCACGACAAATTATCATCGAGCCCAACAGTAACCTGGCATTTGACTTTAACGAAAATAAGTTCACAAAAAGCACACCTCTCAACGACGAGTTGAGTATCTTGGTCGACAGCGTGAATGTCATTGATCAAAAGATGACCGCGTTTATCGAGCAACTTCTCCCCCGCATCGAGAGTGGCGAACTCTCACAAGAAGAGGGTTACGGCATTTATACCAACTTCCAAATGGACTTGGTGGCTCAATACCAACAGCTTCTCGACGAGATGATGCCTCGCCACACCAACGACATACTGGGCGCACAAATGCTGGCCGAATACTTCGACCTCACCGACGACTATGCCAAGATAGACGCTATCCTCTCTATTATGAGCCCCTATGTTGTCAATCACCCCATCCTTGCGCCTAAAATGGAGATGTTGGAGAAGATACGTCCTACATTGCCCGGACAAATGTTTACCGACTTTACCATCACACAACCCGACAGCTCCAGCGTTTCGCTCAGCGACTATGTGGGCAAAGGTAAGTATGTATTGGTCGACTTCTGGGCATCGTGGTGCGGCCCTTGCCGTCGCGCTATGCCGGGTCTCAAAGAGCTTACAGCGAATATCACCCCAAAGGTCTCGAAGTACTGGGTGTGGTAGTATGGGACAAGGTCGAGGACTCTCTCAAAGCCATTGAAGAGGAACAAACACCTTGGGCACAAATCATCAACGCTCAACGTATTCCTACCGACATTTATGGCATCACAGGTATTCCTCACCTCATTTTCTTTGCTCCCGACGGTACAATAGTAACACGCGGTCTTCCCACCGAGAAGTTGTTTGCCACAGTCAAGGCTGCTATCGACAACAACACCCAAGAGCAATAATCATCCGATAACATTTCTTGTTGTAGTTCCCTTTCAACTATAATATATTATGGAAAATCCTTTGTATATATACAATACGCTCAAGCGTAACAAACAACAATTCATACCCCTCAATGCTCCCTACGTGGGTATGTATGTGTGCGGTCCCACAGTATATGGCGATGGCCACTTGGGTCACGCTCGTCCCGCTATCACATTCGACATCCTGTTCCGCTACCTCTCGCACCTAGGCTATAAGGTGCGTTATGTACGCAATATTACCGACGTAGGTCACCTTGAGCACGATGCCGATGATGGTGAAGACAAGATTGCCAAGAAAGCCCGCCTCGAAAGCCTCGAACCGATGGAAGTTGTGCAACACTACCTCAACCGCTACCACAAGGCAATGGAAGCACTCAATGTTTTGCCTCCCAGCATCGAGCCACACGCGTCGGGTCACATCATCGAGCAGATTGAGTATATCAAGAAAATATTTGATGCCGGATATGCCTACGAAAGCGAAGGCTCGGTGTACTTCGACGTAGAGAAATACAATGCCGACCATCACTATGGCAAGCTGTCGGGTCGTAACATCGATGAACTGCTCAACACCACTCGCGACCTTGACGGACAAAGCGAGAAACGTCGCTCTTTCGACTTTGCACTATGGAAAAAGGCCGCTCCCGAGCACATTATGCGTTGGCCGTCGCCTTGGAGCGATGGTTTCCCCGGATGGCACCTCGAATGCTCGGCTATGGGCACCAAATATCTGGGCGAAGAGTTCGACATTCACGGTGGTGGTATGGACTTGCTCTTCCCGCACCACGAGTGCGAGATAGCGCAATCGGTAGCAGCTCAAGGTCACGAAACCGTGCGCTACTGGATGCACAACAATATGATTACCATCAACGGACAGAAGATGGGTAAGTCGTTGGGCAACTTTATCACCCTCGACGAGTTCTTCACCGGCAACCACAAGTTGCTGCAACAAGCCTACTCACCTATGACTATCCGCTTCTTCATCCTGCAAGCCCACTACCGCAGTACTGTCGACTTCAGCAACGAAGCACTGCAAGCATCCGAGAAGGCCTACAATCGCTTGATGGAGGGATGGAACAACCTAGCCAAGATTACACCCGCCGCCACATCTACCATCGAGGTAGGCGACCTGCGCAACAAGTGCTATGAGGCAATGAACGACGACCTCTCTACACCTATTGTCATATCTCACCTCTTTGAGGGTGTACGCATCATCAACACCGTACTGGCCGGTAATGCAACACTCTCACAACAAGACCTCGACGAGCTACGCGAAACAATGCGTGTATTTATGTTCGACATCCTGGGTCTTGTCGAGAGCAAGCAAGACAGTGAGCAAGGCAATGAGGCATATGCTCAAGCCATCGAGTTGCTCCTCGAAATGCGTCGTGATGCAAAGGCTCGCAAAGATTGGGCTACCAGCGACCTCATACGTGACCGCCTGGGTGAAATAGGTTTTGAACTCAAAGACACCAAAGAGGGTACCGAGTGGAAACTTAAATAACCCCTACCCCATAACACACAAAAGGCAGCGTCAACATTTCGTTTGACGCTGCCTTTTGATTTTGTAAGAACAATACTCTGTACTGCTTATCAGGATTCTCCCCTAGCACACGACCGAGCGCGTAGCGAGAGGTGGCAACCATCCACAAGGCACAACCGCCCGCAAGGCGGTTGTATTCCTCCCCTGTGTTGCGCAGCAATGTACTGCACCCCAAAAGTTGGACGGGTTAATAATTTATAGATTGATGAGTTCGGTAT
>CALATP010000009.1 GCA_937891845.1 uncultured Porphyromonadaceae bacterium
TGGTAGGTAAACGTCGTCGTTTGTTGGATTATCTTATCCGCACCGACATCAACCGTTACCGTGCCATCATCGCTCAAAAAGAGCTTGGTATCCGTAAATAAGAAGATACCAACGGTAGAAAAAGAAACCGACCAATGTCAAATGAACATTGGTCGGTTTTTATATTCGGTATAATGATGGGAATATACGCATCAACAGTATAGATACCGGCGATATTGAATGTCAAATGCCCTGATTACAACTTTCCCGCAAGAACAAGCAAAGCCTCGTTTCCCATATTGCACATCAAATCCAATATAGACAATTCCGACACAAAGCCATACCGAGAAGCAAACACTTGATAGTAGGGCGGAGTCTTATAGGGCAATAAAAACTGCTCGTTGGGATGCTTGGGGTGAATGGCATCACGCAAGTCGATAACAGTATCATCAGTAACCGATAAGTATGAGTTGCTACGCGACACATCAAGACTAATATCCAACCATTTACACACACAATCTATCTGCGCACAATTGTAGTCGACAAGAAATTCATAATGTTTCTCAAAGAAGTGATTGATATCATCGGCATAATATTCGTAGAAAGGAGATGAACCGTAGGCCGAGGCAATAGCCACCTTATGCAGATGACGCCAATTGCCGTGATCGCTGATGCGAATGTCGCGCATAGGAGTATGCGGCGTAGCGGGTTTTTCTACCGGCACAGTAAGTGTCTGCACACCTTGAGCACCTATTATACTACAACGATTGCGATAGGTCTGCTTGAGATAAGTATCATATTGTTCGATAACAGCTCCACCACACCGATACATCGCAGTATAATAGGAAATAGGAGCCCAATAAGCACTACTCAGATACAAATTATTCATAACCGACGGTATTGAAAGAAACGATTGATACGCCAAGACGACACCCCTGTTTGAGATGCATCAATCGAAAATAATATTATACCACAACGCCCTATTACGTGACTATGAGGCAACACACCAAACACGCGTGAGTCGGTAGCCGCAGTACGATTATCACACAATACCCAATAATAGGGTTGCGTAAAACGATAACGCTCTATTTTGCGACCTCCTCGATACAGAGCATCGCCACATAGTTGCACTTTATGAGGCTCATATTGATTGATTATACGGGCGTAAAATGCTGCATTTTGAGGTGTTACAACAGCATCCCTATCGACAGGGGGTAAATCTATTGTATAGTTATCGTACGCGAGTTGCACCTGTTGCAGGTGTATAGTCGGTGGTAATACCTCGCACAACTTATCATACCGATATCTATCGATATAAAACAGATAAGTACTGCCCAACTGTTGCTTGGGCAGTATCTCACCCAAAGCGTCTCTCATTGCATCCTCGACTTGCAACAAAACAGTATCGGCCACCAAATAAGCCTCGGTAACAACAGGACTCTGAGCCGAAGGTTCTCCGTTTATAAATAGGGATCCATTCAAGGCCTTGACCGTATCGCCCGGCACACCTATACAGCGAGCCATTGCTGTGGGATATTGCGCTATCGGACAGGATTTGCCTGTCGGGTAGTTATACACAATGACATCATTTCGCTCTACCTGTTTCAGCGCACAACGACGATAGGGCAACGGTTGTGATGGAATGTGAGCGGGGATATCGGTACCGGGTATCGTATCAACACCGGGTATGGAAAAATAATATTGCGGCAAACGTGCGCCATAATGCCATTTTTCGACCAATACACGATCCCCGGGCAATAGAGTGTTCTCCATCTGCAAGGGGGCTACGGTATATAACTCTATGACAAACAGTCGGCTCAACCAAGTCACAAGAAAAGCTATGACAAGAATGAGCAAAACCTGTACTATGCTCACACGACGTTGCGACATAACGACTATTCAACCAATGAATTGACCGATCGCATAAAGCGATTCCATCGGAATTTACCACCAAACCATCCCTTATCCTTATCAAGAGAGATAAGCACCAAGACAGGCTTACCAATGACGTGATCTTCAGGAACAAAACCCCAATAGCGCGAATCGGCCGAGTTGTCACGATTATCACCTAGCATCATATAATAATCCATCTTGAATGTATATTGGGTAGCAGGCTCATCATTGATATAGAACACACCATTGCGTACTTCCAACTTATTGCCCTCGTAATTGCGTATGGCACGCTCGTAAATAGGATAGTTCTCAATAGTCAAAGTCAATGTTTCGCCCTTTTGTGGAATCCACAGCGGGCCGTAGTTGGCTCGAGTCCAATTGTGCATACCACCCAACGGGAATACCTCACCACCCATCTCTTCAGGTTCTAAAACAACCTGCTCTACCAACTTACTGTTCTTTACTCTTTCGAGCATCTCGGCCGTAAGCGGGAAATGGTACACCGGATTGTATGAGCCATTGCTATTGGGGGTGATACCCAACGAGGCAAAAAGGTATGGTGCATTGGCACTGTTATTGAGATACATACGATCATCTACACTGATACCCCACTCTTCAAAGGTCTTATCGCTGATACGAGAACCTGTAGTCTTAACAAAGTAATTGAGCTGAACCTTAGATGGCGTCTCTATGGCTTTGCCATCGATATAAATCACATTATCGCGTATCTCAAATTGCTCACCGGGAAGTCCCACACAACGTTTTACGTATGCTTCACGACGGTCGACAGGACGATAAATAATTTCGCCAAAACGTGCTTTATCACGTCGCACAGCCTCACGTCCGTAATAGTGTACCAACGTGTAATAATCGGGATTGGGCATCTTGCTTGCCACAGTATCACCGGCAGGAAAGTTAAATACGACTATATCATTACGCTCTATATATCCCAGACCTTTGAGTCGCTTATAAGGGAGTTGCCAGAAATCGGCATAAGACTTGGTATTGATGATGGGTATAGTGTGTTGAGCCAAAGGGAAATGCAACGGTGTCTGCGGTATGCGAGGGCCATAATGCACCTTGCTCACCAACAGAAAATCGCCTACCAACATCGACTTCTCGAGTGAGGGGGTGGGAATCTGGAAGTTTTGGAAAGCAAAAACAAAAATTACATACACCAATATCAACGCATAAACTATTGCATCGACCCAGTCGCATATCGTGCGAATGATAGGATTCTTTATCTTCTTCCATCCTCCCCAAGGAATATACTGAGTCAAATATATATCTATAAACAAGGGATATAACAGCAACAACCAAGCATTGCCTATCCACACCAATAAAAAGAAAAAGAAAAACGAAAAAACCGCAAATCTTATCCAACGTGACTTAGTTACACCTTTCAGTCTAGCTATAAAGTTGAGAGGGCGAACCTCTTGAGATGCTGCATCCGTATTAAATTTATTTTCCATATTTCGCAATGTTATTTTATTTCATAAATGAGAGCATATCACTCATTGTAAGGAAACCTTTTTTACCCACAGTAAACTCGGCAGCCAACACAGCACCTAAAGCAAATCCACGACGGCTCTTAGCCTTGTGCTCAATGGTAATGGTATCGACCTCCGAGTCATACTGCACAATGTGCGTGCCGGGCACTTCACCCTCACGCTCGGCAATAATAGGCAACACATCGGCAGCTTGTTCTGTTTCACTCCATCGCGTAAGAGTATCTATATTCTCCAAAATCCCATCGGCCAGAGTTATAGCCGTTCCGCTAGGATGATCGAGCTTATGAATATGGTGTACCTCTTTGAGGCTCACATTGTAGTTATCAAAGTTGTTCATCACTTGAGCCAACCATCTATTCATCGCAAAGAAAATATTAACACCAAGGCTGAAATTTGAAGCATAGAAGAACGTATTACCCTCATCACACGCGGCCTTGATTTGAGGTAGACGGTCGAGCCATCCGGTAGTACCCGAAACAACAGGAACACCTGCGGCAAAAGCCTTCATATAATTATCAAAGGCCGTAGCCGGAGTGGTAAACTCTATAGCAACATCGGCCGATGCAAAGGACTCTGATAGGAAATCTTCTTGATTATCCACATCGATACGACACACTATCTTATGACCACGAGATATGGCAATCTCCTCTATCACGTGACCCATTTTTCCGTATCCTATAAGTGCTATTTTCATTTTCTTCGTTATTTTTTCGGTTGGCGGGACTTTTTTTTCGTAAAAGATAGTTTAATTTGCAAATATAATACAAATCGGGGGTAGAAACAATAACCGCCGAGCGAGTTTAAGGCGAAATTGAGGTTATATTATCTAAAGATAACTAAAACATAAAACTCACCCAATAAACGTCTTACATTACACATAAAGAAAAAAGGAAACATACCTCGGCAAGAATATGGAAAAATTGATGCAATACATTTGGCAACACCAACTCATAGACACGACGCACCTGACAACAACAGACGGCCGTCGTGTACAAGTGATTGATGCCGGACGACTCAACACCAATGCAGGACCGGACTTTTTCAATGCCAAGATACGCATCGATGGTTGCTTGTGGGTTGGCAATATTGAGATACACTACAAAGCCTCCGATTGGAAACGGCACAATCACCATACCGACAAGAGCTACGACTCGGTAATACTGCACGTAGTGGAGGTAGACGATATGTCGGTAAAACGAACAAATGGCGAGATAATACCTCAACTGGTAATGAGAGCCGCACCTACATTACGAGGCGATTACCAGAAACTTGTCGACAATGCGCCTATGCTTTCGTGTGGAGAACGACTACCCGGTATCGAGCCTTTTCTTATTACCGACTGGCTCAACAGTTTGTCACTCGAACGTTTACAGAGCAAAAGCGAACGCATTGAGACTTGGCTCGAACTATACAAAGGCAACTGGGAAGAGGTGTGCTACATAACTCTATCACGAAATATGGGTTTTGGCATTAACAGCGATGCCTTTGAACGCTTGGCACGCAGCCTGCCTCTCTCATTTCTTCAGAAACACGCCGACAGCCTGTTCCAATTGGAATCATTCCTACTAGGACAAGCAGGACTACTCACCGAAAAACGTAACGATGACAACTACTATACACGACTATCGGGGGAGTATGCATTCCTTCAGAACAAGTTTGGTCTTACGCCTTTGACACAAGATGCGTGGAAATTCTTCAGATTGCGACCTCAGAACTTTCCACATCGTCGACTGGCAATGCTGGCACAGTACATATACGGTGGATTTTCGCTTTTTGCAAAGCTATGCAATGCAACAAGCATTGAGGATATGCGAGCTTTGTTTCAAGTACAATTGTCGGGATATTGGGATACTCATTACACCTTCGATACAACCTCTCCTGCATCGACATCGGTGCTAGGTGTACCGGCCATCGACATCATTCTCATCAACACGGTAGCACCACTCCTATACGCCTACGGCATATACTCGTGCAACGATGTTTACACCGACCGCGCCCAATGGATATGGGAATCGTTGCGCCCGGAACAAAACAACATTATAAAACGGTTTGCCGCCATAGGTATAACAGCACATTCGGCTCTCGAAAGCCAAGCTATTATACAACTATATAACGAGTATTGCCTGAATAAGAAATGCTTATATTGTCGCATTGGACACAAACTATTGGCTCAAGATGCCATAAGAGACAAATAGCCCCTATTACCCAATTTATCAATAATATTCTTGAAGTGGTCGTAAGTTATTTATGACCGTTTCTTTTATTTATCCGCCACATTATTTTACATTGTGGACATCATATCTATTTTTTATCGAGAATAGGTATCACTATTTATTTGCACTCCACAATTGCCCCTCACTCACAACATCACAGGTTATAATAAAAAAATCCGGCGGGATGCTCACGCAGGCCGCCGGGTCGGTACATTGTACCATGAAAAAACTTTACTCCATTATGATTTTATTTTACGCTTACCTTGTAAACAAAGTTATTATCGATTGTATTAACTTGAACAATAGCTACACCCTTCATACTAGTGGGGATAGTGATATTGTCACTTCCGTTTACAACGTAATGATTAACGACACGACCTTGCATATCAACCAATGTAACACTCTCTACATAAACACCGCTGTTGTAGATAGTCACACCACCATTGGTAGCAGCAACTTTGAAACGATCGGCAGTTGCAGTACTGATGGCCGAGAGACCATTGGCATTGAATTCCTCTTGTGAAGCATAGTTGCTCACGCGATCCATATCACAATGTGCACGTACACGCCACAAGTAAGCAGCACCGGCAGAGAGGTTATAAAGTGTATATTCGTTGGTTTCAATTCCTTCAACATCTACCCAAGTAGTGCTAGCACTTTCGCGATAGCGAAGATCCCAAGAGAGATGTTCTTCATTCATAGTCCAAGAGAGTTTGTCACCATAGTCATCTGTTGCTACGTGAGAAAGACCTTCGGGAACAGGACAAACAGGAAGATCGGCAGTAGTAAATGTTACAACATCGCTCCATACGGTAGTATCACCTTCGGCTACGATACCACGTACTTTCACTTGATAATCGGTGAGGTGAGTAAGATCGGTAAGGGCTACGGCCTTTTCGTTAACAACTTGTGCTACGAACTCTTCACCCGCTTTGGCATAAGCAAATTCGAAAGTTTCTTGTTCGCCGCGCCAAGTTACATTAGCACTATTCCAAGTAATATCGCTTACAGTTACAACAGGAATAACGGGGATAGGACGACCTTCGGCCTTGATTTCTTGGAAACGACCACGGATACCTTGACTAGCATAACAATCCCACAAGATACGAATTTCAATTGTCTCATTTACATATTCTGTAAGATCGAGTTCAACAGGGATAAATTGAGTTACTGAATCCGGTTGAACATTTTGTCCGGCAAGAATAACCACTTTGTCTTCAAACTCACCACCTTCGCGACGCACTTGAACAGCCAATTTATCATTTTCGGCCCACTCGGCATACATTTGATTGCCTCCGAAACGTTGCCAGATGTGCATATTATACTTGAATGAGAAAGCAGCATCACGTTGATTAATAAAGAATTTACCGAATGAAACAGTATTCAATGCACCTTCTGTGGGATTTTGACTGATATTACAGAGCAAGTTCCAAGGATCTACACCATAACCTCTATCCGATGTGTTTACCATAAAATTCTCTTGACCACCGGCAGTCCAACCTGCGGGAAGAGAATTTAAATCTTCGTTTTCTAGATTAGGACACCAAGGAAGTGTTAGGGTTGTGGCATCAGCATCTTCAACGAACTCTGTTGCATAGTTGAAGTCTTCGTCATAACTAATGGCTCGCAAATAATATGCTGTACTAGATTCAAGGCCTTCTATAACAACACCTTGTGCCGAGGGACCCATATACACTACACGACCCAAGCCATCGATGCTATCACCTACTGCATATTCACCTTGAGGATTACCAAATTCACGTACATTGGCATAAGGACGATTGGTGCGAACAGAGTCAGTAAGCAATACCATTACATTATTTATGTCATTACCTACTACATCAAAAACAAGTGAGTTAAGATCTGTAGAAGTAATATCTACCGATACAGCAGCACCGGGTTTCGCATTTACGGTACCACTGATGCCGGTTCCGTATAGGGGACCACCTGAACACAATGTGTTGGCGGGATAAATACTTACTGTATATAGTGCTGATGCTTTAAGTTTGATTTGCCAAGGCATAGTAATAGTGTCCTCTGCATCAAATGTCATAACGACAGAGTTGCCAAGTGAATCGAGGGGGTGATACATCTTACCATCTGCGGGCACATCATTGCATACACCCTCGGTAAGCATAATGAGGAACTTATCGGCATCGTCAGTAGTTGTAAATTTACCAAAGATTTCGAGAGTCGATGAGTTGAGTACCAAGTCAGAAGGAACACCTTCGGGAGTTACACACTCAGCGGGAGGAGTGAAAGTGAAATTCATTCCGTTCACAATCATTGTAGCATCAAGATAGGGTGCATTATCATCGGCATCACCTACAAAATTGGCCATACCTTCTTCTTCGCCTTCAGCAAGTGTGTATAAATCCTCATAATAACCTTTCAGACCCATACGGAAACCCTTGCTATAATCGGCCGAACCTACAGCTTCGCCAAATACCAAATCGATGGTATTAGAAGTTTCATTGAGACGGATTTGGAAATTAAGGGTTGCTCTACTTTCTTCAGACCATCCTAACAAGACACCCCAATCTTTGTATTGTACAACAAGTGTACGATTGGGAGCTTCTCCTATCACTTTGTAGCTGATTTCGGTAGTTTCATTTTTCACGACGTCGGCATTAGGCATAATACCAACAATATTATTGGCATCATCCTCACGTATCAATACAAATTTACCGTGTGAAGGATCAAGAGTGATAGCATCACGTCCCAAGGCGATATAACCGTTTGTACCAATAACAAATTGGTTACAAATTATGTCATTAAACTCAAATTCAAAACCGATGTCAAAACCTGCGGCGGTGGTAGTTTCAGATTTAACTCCATCTTTCCACCAGGCTTTTCCGTCCATTTCACCTTCAACATACATACCTGTGGTATCCACAGCTGTACCGTCGGTTATTTCGGTATAAGTACCTTGCGTGGCTTGCATAGTGTAAGCCGAGATGACTTGTGCTTGCAACGAAACAGTTGCAAAAAGCACTGCAAAAAGTAAAAATAGCTTCTTCATACGAGAGTCTTTTTATTAGTTATTACTCTGTTAATATATTGTTTTTATCTTTCACTTTTTATCATCTGCAAAGCAATGCTACAAATTTACAAATAATTCTTATAAATTGACACTTTGTTGCAGAATTTTTTCTATAAAATTTAATTTTTATTTCATTATTATTTTGGTTGTTTGTTTATCATCGGCTGTAACAAGTGTAGCACAATATATTCCGAGAGGTAGAGTCTACTGCATACACCTTGACAGCCACACCATCCTCTCCGGGATAGTTTACCAACAGCCAGGATGTACCATCCGACCCCATCTCCAACTCGGAATATACCGAACTAGCATCGGAACTCCAAACAAGAAGATTTTCGGCAGGATCGCTACACCACTGCGCTTGCGCTGCTATACAGCACAAGGCGCAAATGATGTTTGTGATCGTTCTTTTCATACTTTATTTATTTCACCAATATTTTTACAGTTTCTACACCTTGATTTGTAGTAAGAGTAGCCAAGTAGATACCGGCAGGAACATTGGCATTCCACTCGATATACTGCTTGCCCGCTACCAACACACCATCGAAGGGAGTATCCACAAGCGCACCATTAACATCATAGATGGCAAGCGTAGCTTGTGATGCCTCGGCAAGGTTGGTTGCAAACATTGCACGACCCTCGACAAGTGTAGTAAGAGCTTCGAAATGGGTATTATCGGCACGAATCTCATCAACAGCACCATCGGCACTTGTTCCGACGGTTAAGTCTGTATTTATACGGTGTACACGAAGCGACGGATTTGTGCTCACATAATCATCACACCACAAGACTGTCCAATAACTATTATTACACAAGTTGGTAGACAACAAGTCCGATTTCTCACATACATTCACGGTGTCGGTATAGATAAAATCTCTACGTAACGAAGGATCTGCTGTATTTATGAGAGTAACACAAGCCTCGGTATTGGTATATGTTGTCTGGTTGTGCATATAGAAGAATGCAGCTTGACCATCGGGGGCATCTTGTATAGAAAAATAGCCATACTGTTGATTGGTGAAAGGTTGAATTTCAACACCTTCTTCACCCCACAACAACTCACCGTCTTTCGACAGACGTTGCGCCAATGCGCGGTACAGATAAGCCGAATAAGACTCGCGCCACAAAGCCAAGAACGTATCGGTATAAGGATCATACTTGCAAGTAACGTGCGAACCTTGATAGTCACCATAACATAGTTTTTGACCATCAACACCTGCTGCAAAACCGATTTCGCCATTAGGCTTTACATAGGTCATATAGGTAGCCAAGCCGGTCATATAACGGTCATCGGTCCACGCAACCAACACTCCACCATCGCCCGAGGGTTGCACATCGACCAAGCTCCACGCAGGAACCGAACTAGGCCAACCCGAACGATACAATCGAGTATCCTCATTCCATACACTTGTTCCATCAAAATCGATTTTGCGAGCATAAATATCGCAATTGCTGCCTTTAAAGTAAACAACAATTACTTGATTCTTACCGGCATCAATCACTGTAGGCCAAGTATACTGCACCTTGTTTTCCGGGTCGGTAATAGTCATATCGGCTATATCCCATAGCATCTCGCCTTCGGATGATAGGCGTTGCATTTTCACTTCGTAGATATCTGTTTCACCCTTGACAGCAGTCCACGCAAACACATAGCTATTGTCATCCATTTGTGTCATAGTCATATGACTATTCATCGGGAATGCCTGCGTACCTTCAAGACCTATACCATCTTCTCCCCAAAGGAACTCACCTTTGGGCGATATTTTGTAAAGAGTATAGCTCAAATATTGAGTCTCAACAGCATTACGAATATCGTGTACTGCCACTATGGCATTGCCTTCGCGGTCGACAAAGAGATATTTGTTACAAGTTGTCCAGGTACGAGTGGGATAATCAGACACCAAAAGAGGTTCTTCTCCAAATACTTTATTGCCAAGCGAATCTATTAGTTGCAAATATACGCCAAGCGTATTTTCACCATCGTTGAGGGGAGCTTGCCAGTATACCCAAGTATTTCCGTTGGTATCCGCCGCAATTTCTTGCACATTGGTTTTTCCTTCGTAAATCAAAAGACTTTCGTTTACATTATTGCTCCATTGTGCCAATGCAACGAGGACACCACCTAGCAAGGCTGCGACAAATACAAGTATTTTTTTCATAAGCTCAATTTATTAGAGGGTTAAACTTATCTCTTTATCAATTTTACTGTTTCTACATTGCCGGGAGTTGTCAATGTTGCCACATATACACCTGAAGGCACATCGGCATTCCACTCAATGTATTGTCTGCCGGCTGCCAACTCACCGTTGAAAGGAGTTGCAACCAACGCACCATTGACATTGTAAACAGTCAAGGTTGCTTGTGTGGCATTGGGCATATTGGTAACAAACATTGCTTCGTTCTCTACCAATGTAGCCAGAGCTTCGAATGACTGAGTCTCGGTCTTAACGCCTTCTACGGCACCATCGTCATTAGCACCTAGAGAAAGGTCGTTGTTGATGCGTTGCATATAGAGGCGAGAAACTTTTTCCTCTTCATCTACCGCACCATCATCTGTCCATTTTACGACCCAATATTTACCATCGTACATAGGAGTTGAAGCCAATCCCGACTTCTCGCTAACGCGATCGCCTTTAGTAAATTCGCTCTCACGACGAATGGTTGTGTCATTAACATTTACGACAGTAATAAATGACTCAACATCACCAAATGTTCCGGCATAGTTGCGCATATAGAAGAATGCCACTTCGTCATCAGCTCCACCTTGTACCGAAAGAAAACCATACGAAGTTTGTTCCATAGGTTTCAATTCGAGTCCATTTTCGCCCCATAGCAATTCTCCATCTTTTGTAATACGTTGAGCTACTACACGATACCACGATTGACTTGAACTACACTCATTCCAGATTGCATAGAAACTATCAGAAGATTTATCATACACACTCTTTACATTGAGGGCACGCCATCCCGAATAACCAAGTTTCTGACCATTTTCGGTTGTGAAACCAATCTCGCCATTGGGTTTTACGTATGCCATATAGGCCGACTCGATATTTGTATAATAACGGTCATCATTCCACGAAACCAACAGACCTCCATCACCGGCAGGTGATACAGTAATAATAGACCAAATGGGAATTGAGCCCCAACCACCGTTATACACGCGAGTATCTTCGCTCCATACGGGTGTTCCGTCGAAGTCTATCTTACGAGCATATAAGTCTTGAGCCGAACCCTTGGCATAGAGCAAGATTACTTGATTATTGCCTCCATCTACCACGTAGGGATACATATAGCTTGTTTTCTCGTCATAAAGACGTACATCATCCATATTCCACAACATCTCGCCATCGGCACTGATTCGTTGCATCTCTATGCTCACAGCATTATAGTTATCAGCGCGATTGTGCATCCAAGCAAATACATAACTACCATCAGTCAACTGACATATACGCATACCGGCGGCAAGGTCATATACACTCTCGCCTTCTGGCGTAATACCTGATTCGCCCCATAAGAACTCACCCTCGGGAGAAATCTTGTAAACACTATGATTTTCATAACCCTCTGCGCTATAACGTTGATCTACCACCGACACAATTGCATTTCCATCACGGTCAACAAACAATATCTGACCTACTGCAGTCCACGTTTTGGCATCAAAATCGGACACGACGAGAGGTTCTTCAAATTTGATATTACCATCGGCATCTATCAATTGTAGTGCTGTTCCCACTCCGTTTTTTGTAGGCATATTAACACACAACCAAGTAGAACCGTCGGGAGTTAAACCCATTTCATTGGAATAAAAAGATTTGTCATCGGGCCATACTTGCAAATTTTTAGCAGGATCACTATTCCATTGACCCACTGCCGAGGCACAACACATCGCGCATATAGCCATAAATAGTATTTTTTTCATAAGCTCAATTTATTAGAGGGTTAAACTTATCTCTTTATCAATTTTACTGTTTCTACATTGCCGGGAGTTGTCAATGTTGCCACATATACACCTGAAGGCACATCGGCATTCCACTCAATGTATTGTCTGCCGGCTGCCAACTCACCGTTGAAAGGAGTTGCAACCAACGCACCATTGACATTGTAAACAGTCAAGGTTGCTTGTGTGGCATTGGGCATATTGGTAACAAACATTGCTTCGTTCTCTACCAATGTAGCCAGAGCTTCGAATGACTGAGTCTCGGTCTTAACGCCTTCTACGGCACCATCGTCATTAGCACCTAGAGAAAGGTCGTTGTTGATGCGTTGCATATAGAGGCGAGAAACTTTTTCCTCTTCATCTACCGCACCATCATCTGTCCATTTTACGACCCAATATTTACCATCGTACATAGGAGTTGAAGCCAATCCCGACTTCTCGCTAACGCGATCGCCTTTAGTAAATTCGCTCTCACGACGAATGGTTGTGTCATTAACATTTACGACAGTAATAAATGACTCAACATCACCAAATGTTCCGGCATAGTTGCGCATATAGAAGAATGCCACTTCGTCATCAGCTCCACCTTGTACCGAAAGAAAACCATACGAAGTTTGTTCCATAGGTTTCAATTCGAGTCCATTTTCGCCCCATAGCAATTCTCCATCTTTTGTAATACGTTGAGCTACTACACGATACCACGATTGACTTGAACTACACTCATTCCAGATTGCATAGAAACTATCAGAAGATTTATCATACACACTCTTTACATTGAGGGCACGCCATCCCGAATAACCAAGTTTCTGACCATTTTCGGTTGTGAAACCAATCTCGCCATTGGGTTTTACGTATGCCATATAGGCCGACTCGATATTTGTATAATAACGGTCATCATTCCACGAAACCAACAGACCTCCATCACCGGCAGGTGATACAGTAATAATAGACCAAATGGGAATTGAGCCCCAACCACCGTTATACACGCGAGTATCTTCGCTCCATACGGGTGTTCCGTCGAAGTCTATCTTACGAGCATATAAATCTTGTGACGAGCCCTTGGCATAGAGCAAGATTACTTGATTGTTACCACCGTCTACAAGATAGGGGTATGAGTAACTTGTTTTCTCATCATACAGACGCACGTCATCGGCGTTCCAAAGCATTTCGCCATCGGCACTGATTCGTTGCATTTCAATAGTAAACATACTGTAATCACTGCCTCGATTGTGCATCCAAGCAAATACATAGCTACCATCGGTAAGTTGGCATATACTCATAGAAGCTACCAACTCATACACATTTTCACCCTCGAGAGTGATACCTTCTTCACCCCACAAGAACTCGCCTTCGGGAGATATTTTATAAACCGTATGATTTTCTAATTGCGCCTCAGTACCTCCGTAGCGGAAATCATAAACCGAAACTATAGCGTTACCATCGCGGTCGACAAAAAGTACTTGACCATACGAGGTCCAAGATCTTGATTCGAAATCTGAGACTACCAAAGGCTTTTCGAAAAGCAAGTTTCCATCAGCATCTATAAGTTGAAGACCTGTAGCCACACCTCCTATTTGGGGATAATTAGCAGCTAACCAGATTTTTCCATCGGATGTCATTGCCATCTCATTGTAATAATAACTCATATCGTCGGGCCATACTTGTAAATTTTTAGCAGGATCACTATTCCATTGACCCATTACCGATATACAACCTATTAACCCGGCTGCCACCAATAGTAAATTTCTTCTCATACGCTTTAATATTTATGATTAAACTTATTTAATAATCAATTTTATTGTTCTAACATCTTGAGCAGTAGACAATACTGCAAAATAAACACCCGACGGCACATTGGCTTTCCACTCAATATAGGTACGACCAGATAACTCACCGTTAAATGGATTTGCAATAAGATCTCCATTAACGTTATATATAGCAAGTGCAACCTGAGTGGGAATGGGCATATCAACAGCAAACATTGCCTCATCATCAACTACTGATGATAGAGCTGCGAACGACATACCCGCGGTTTCTATTTCAGCAACAGCGGCATCGGCCGGATTTCCCACACTGCCATCACTATTCACGCGATTTATGTATAGCATCTTGTAGTCCATATTCGATGTCTTGCCACGGTCATCCCAACCATACACCCAAAAGTTTTGAGGCGCACACTCCGTTATATGCAAATCGGCCTTGTACGTTGTCTCTACCTCATCTGTAATGACCTTACTACTCTCCCACTTTGTTGTACCGGTGTGGGTATCTATGAGTTGCATACAAATATCAACATCGCCATACTCAAGCGTTTCACGACGCATATAGAATGCCGCCACTTGACCATCGGCTGCTGTACACAAGCGCACATCGGCACAGTCCTTTTCTTGATAGGGTTCTATTTCCAAGCCCTCTTCACCCCATAGGAGTTCGCCTTCTTTCGACACCCGTTGTGCTACTACACGATAAAAGCCTTGTCCTTGACTCGACTCGCGCCATAGTGCAATAAAAGAGTCGGTAGCAGGGTCATACATACAATCGGTTGAAAGAGCTCTATAACCGCTATAACTCAACTTTTGGCCATCAATACCGGTCGCAAAGCCTAACTCTCCGTTGGGCTTGATATACGACATATATATAGACTCGGTATTGGTATAAAAGCGATCATCATACCACGTAACAATAGCGCCTCCGTCACCCGAAGGTTCTACATCCAAGAATGTCCATAGCGGAGTAGATGGAAAGCCACTGCGATAGATGCGTGTATCTTCGCTCCATACAGGAGAGCCATCAAAGTCTAATTTGCGTGCATAGAGGTCAAGATTGGAACCTCGTGTAAACACTACAATACATTGACTATTGCCGGCATCAACTATATAAGGCCAAAAATAAGACTCCTTACCCTTGGGATCGGTAAGACGAGTGACAGCGGCATCCCATAGCAACAAGCCATCGGCACTGACACGCTGCAAATCGACAGAGAAAATCTCATCCATATCACAATGAGTCCAAGAAAAGACATAACTACCATCCGAGAGTTGAACAATTCCCATCATAGCATTGATAAAGGTTCCATTGCCATTATCCAACAATATACCTTCATCGCCCCACAACATCTCGCCCGATTGCGAGATTTTATAAGCCGTATATGTTCCTAGTTCACCTTCACCGTTGGTATAACGCAAGTCGGATACTACGACTATTGCATTACCATCGCGATCGACGAAGAGATTTTGATTGACATATCCGGTAAGTCTATCGGGATAATCCGATACAAGCATCAGCGTATCGCCCAACATAGCTACTCCGGTGGTATCGTAGAGCTGCACCTTGTGGGCATCACCGGCAGCATTGAGCCACAACCAAGTGTTTCCATTGGGTGTCATTGCTAAATCATAAGAGAAGAAATACTCACCATCGGTATTTATCAGCACTGCCTCAGCAGGATTATCGTTCCATTGCCCCAAAGCGACAATGTGTGATAGCATCAGAAATATGGCAAACCAAATCTTTTTCATAGATATATAATTCTGACAATTTTTAATTTACCGCAACTTTTGTCACTTGGCACACATTGGCCGAAGTAACTTTCACAACATATACACCAGGAGCGTCCATACGTACAGTAGAAATCTGAGAATTTTCTCCGGCATAAACACAGCGACCTGCAGTGTCGTATATGGCTACCTGATAAGGAGCACCTTCGGTAGGAATGACATATATACTTCTCGAGGCAGCATTGTAATGTACTTTGTAAGCATTATCGGCAGTAACACTTTCAATGCCCGATTCTTCGGTTGTGGCAAAGAATACACGACAACCGTGATTCTTGATTTCAAGTTGTTGCGAAACCAACTTGCCATCCACATTATAAATCTTGCAAGTACCACGAGGATTCATTATACCATTAGCCCAATCATCTGTTATCTCAAGACAGTAAACAGTGTTTTTCTTAAGTTCGAGAGTCTCGGTTACTTCTGTAACAACACCTGCAGGATAAGGACCAAACTCGTGAACAACCTTGCCCGACATATCTTTGATAAGATAATGATTCTCATCGGCATAGTTATCGGTCTTAATAATGAAATTGTTTGTAGCAGTGGTATTGATGGGATCTTGGAAATCGCCCCAGAAATAACCGCCATTCAACTCTACGCCATTTACTTGCACAAGACGTACCTCAAAATCATTGGCAGGTTCAATCAAGTCAAATTGGCTGAAAGGTATCTTTATATATGAGGTTTCACGAGCCGGAGCCATACCTTCCCAATAGACATCATACACAACATCGTTGAGCGTGATAACAAAAGAGGCGGTAGTAATATTTTCGGTTGAGTTATTCACCAAATAGGCCTCGTAATAATTATAGGCATACGTTCCGTTGACAGGTATACGATAAGGCAACAACTCAACATCTAGAGGCAATACCAAGTCGGGATATTCAGGGCGACAGCCGGTAACATTAAGAACATTAGCCTCTCCCTCGCATATATAGGCCACAACCTCGATATGTGCGGGATCGAAAGGAATATCATTAATATCGGACGGAACATCATAGACATATTCTTTACTAAAGAAAGAGCCTTGTTTGCAGGCCGCAATAGTATCACCCCACATAGGAGTCAAATACTTACGAGCCACGTGATTATGAATATATTTATCGCCCTTTCCACCACCATTCTGATAGCCTACGATATTACTCTGAGTAAGAACTACATTGAGCATATTTTGTGCTACCTCCGAGTCGGCGGTATAATAACCCTCAACCCTTACGGTCAACTGCTTTGTAGTACTATCATAATAGCTTGACAACCATAGGTTAACAGGAGCTACTTGATCGGCAATAATATGGCAATATTGATTCCACAAGCCACGGCTATACATATATGAATCACCACCATCAAAGTTTGTACGGTTTATCATACCATTGGGATAACCATCGGGTTGGAAATATATATCGAGCGAGTCACCTTCGGGGGTACGGAAATCGGGGTCACCGAGACCTGCGGCAGCATAATATCCGGCGTGAATAGCAATAGGATAAATCTTATCACCTTGCACCTTCATCATCTCATTAATTACAACGTGAGCATCGGGGCAGTTACCGCAATATATACCGGTAAAGTCCTCGATAAGAATATTCTTGTTTTGCACTTGTGTAGAAACATTGTAGGCAGTGGTAGTGAAGAATGTACGGACACCGTGACGTTCTATAACATTTTCTTTACACACCAATGTGCCGTAAGCATTATAAAGTGCAATTGAACCGTCCATAACACCATTTGTCCACTCGTCTACAACTTCCAAGCAATAGCGTGTGTTGGGTTGCAAATCGATATTCTCACCAATAACAAGCACTTCGCCGGGCTCAAAAGAGCCTTTCTCATACACAATATTGCCATCCATATCTTTGATATAACAATGGTTTTCGTCGGCATAAGCATCTGACACAAATTCGAGACGTACAGTAGGAGTGGCAACAAAAGGCGCATCAAATCGGCCGGCCAACTTACCGCCACTGTATTCCGAGCCATTGAGTCCGGTGAGCTTTATTACGTAGCGATTTTTGG
This sequence comes from uncultured Porphyromonadaceae bacterium, assembly GCA_937891845.1. Taxonomy (GTDB): domain Bacteria; phylum Bacteroidota; class Bacteroidia; order Bacteroidales; family Barnesiellaceae_A; genus Barnesiella_A. The sequence continues at coordinate 18,150 of CALATP010000009.1, forward strand.
TAGCCTGAGACAATTCATTCACAGCAAATGGGATACGTACCACCGATGTGGTGCGAGGAGCAACATTACAAGGAACATCTATCACATAATCCTCATTGTTGAAAGTAACAGTAAATTGAGCATTTGTTATTTCCTCGGTCGATTTGTTAGTGACACGCACATCGAAATAATCATATCCATACACGTCACCAATGGGGATAAGATCTTCGGCTATATCAGCTTCCAAAGGCAACTCAAGGCCGGGATAATCGGGACGACAGCCGGTAACATTCAATACATTTTCTTTATTCTCTGTTACATAAGCAATAACCTCAAACTCAGCAGGGTTCAACGTAACTTCTTTTACCTGCTCAGGAACATCAACAATATACTGTTTTGAGAAATATTCACCTTTTTTACAATTGGAAATAACATCACCCCAAGTAGGAGTAGCAAAGAGGCGCACCATATGCTGATGCACATACTCATCACCCATACCGCCACCACTTTGCGGACCCATAATATTATTTTCGTTTATTACTACGGTCAAGTAGTTTGATTCGGCATCGACATCCTCGGTATAGTAACCTTGCACATCAATTGTGAGTTTACGCGAAGCCTCATCATAAGAAGCGGCCATCCACAAATTGACCGGTGCTGTTTCCTCTGAGTATAAATGAGCGTATGTTGCCCACGACGTACGATTTAAAACTATACGATCTCCGTCGGGACGGACACGATTGACCATACCGGCAGGATAACCTGAAATGCCAAAATAATCATTTATCTCTTTACTCTCACTCAAACGAAAATCAGGCTCATCCGAACCCGGTATAGCATAATTGCCTGTGTGAAAGGCAATGGCATAGACATTGTCGTGTACACTCAACAAATCGGCAACAATTTTATGAGCATAAGGGCAATAGCCACAATGAATACCTGTAAACTCCTCAATGAGGACATTTTTATTCTGGACTTCGGTAGAAACTTGCCATTGCGCAAAGCCACCAATAAAAGTCATTAAAAAAAGACTGGTCAAAAAGTAAATTTTTCTCATAAAACTTTGTTTTTAAATTTTGTAGTTACAAATTTAGAAAATCCGACAATCTATTATCTTATTATAGCCACACTTTTACTACTGCAATAGATTTCAAATGCCATTATTTTACTACTGCACTTACTTTTATAATCCTGTTATTCAATTGTTTAAATTACCGTTTTGAATTTCAAAATATTTTATTTGCGATATTAGGGAAATTTTTCTATGTAATTAAAAATTAAATTATTTATATTTGCAGTATAAAATTATAAGAAAATTCAAGCAAAATATGTCTATTAAGATTAATTTTCTTTCAGTAATATGGTGTACAGTCATAGTGATAATTACACTAAACGCCATACCTTCCTATGCATTGACCGACACTTTGCAAGTAAAACTACTGCATAAAGCACAAGAATATATCAATCCAAACGATAGTCACGGACAGCACATCACCGCTAAAATAGACTCACTGTTACACGTTTCGCATCTCTCCGATAGTGCCTATGTTTCATTTCTTGTCAGGGATATAGGTGAATACTTTAGACGACAAGGCCTACAATCCAACGCCATAGAACTGTTTTCGGAGGCTGTAGCCGATATGGAACGGCAAAAAGCCCGACCGGAGTTGATTATGAAAATATACCTGCCGCTGGGAGCCGCATTTGAGGAGGTAGGACTATGGAGTAGCGCAATGGAATACTACCATAAAGCACTGACTATAGCTCAAGAAAATAATATGCAGGGAAACATTGCACGAATATACAACAATATAGGAGTCGCATACTATCGCAGTGATTTGGAAACATCGAAAGTGTATTTATATAAATCCCTTGAAATCAACAATGAGATAGGTGACAAGCAAGAATTATTCCGCAATTATAACAATCTTGCAGCCGTATATATGAAGCAAAATAGCTACAAAGAGGCATTGGACTACGCACTGCAAGGGTTACAACTGATAGACAAATACAAGAATAGCGACCTATATTACAGTATGATGTGCAACATCGGATTATTATATACCGAGTCAGGCGAATATACGCTAGGCATTTCATATCTGCTGAACGCCCGCGATTTTTTCAAAACGACCGATAATCCATCAGAATTAATATCAGTGTATGTCATTCTATTGGATGCGTACGAAAAAACAGGTCAAACAGACTTGGCAATGCAATGCGCAATGACTATTGAAAACGACATACTACACAAACTTTCCAATAGCGAAATCGAAGCAAACATTCGCACAAGACTAGCATCTATATACAGCCAAAATGGCAATTACAAAAAGGCCTACGAGTATTTGCAAATTGCATCGTCACTCAAAGACTCTTTGACGCTAGCCAACGATGCCAGGAAAATCAATAATCTGGAACAGATATACGACAACGAGCAAAAGTTACGAGAGAACAACCGCATAATCAAAGATATGCAAATCAACAAGTTGGAAAATGACCGACGTGTAACAGCATTGGTAATGGCACTGATTGCCATTATCGCTATCATTATTTTCCTATTTATCCGTTCACAATTACAACAAAAACTACTAAAAACCAAGAATCAGCTCGCTGAGCAACAAGCACTGACCCAAGAAAAAGAAAAAGAGTTGCAACAGATAAAAGAACGAGAACTCAACCAAGCCATTGACCGAAAGAACCGAGAATTGTCAAGTTATGCCCTCTCCTACACACGAGATAACGAATTTATGCAACAATTGGGCGAAGAACTCAAGCAACTACTCACCGAAATAAACCCGCGAGATAAACAGCACAAGGAACATATTCGCAGCATTCTAACCAAACTCAAGCAACACACATCATCAAACAACTGGCAAGAATTCAGGTACTTCTTTGAACAAGTACATCCATCATTCTACGACCATCTTGACGAATTATGCCCGGGCATCACGCAAAGGCAAAAGAGACTTTGCGCAATGCTATACATCGGACTCTCTACCAAAGAAATATCATCAATTACATTTAGAGAAATACGCAGTATCGAGTCGGCACGCAATCGTTTAAGAAAGAAGATGAACATTCCGACAGAAGAAAGTATTCAAGATTTTCTATCTCGCAAACTGTTAGATTTAGGACAATAACACATTATATAATATGAAAACTGCAGTGAATTGGATTGCTTTAGCAATCATAACAATGATTACATCGTGTGCAACAATGCCTCAACCCGAACAGTCGCCTCGCGAAAGATTAAACTTTGACAATGACTGGAAATTTTGTCTTACCGATGGCGAAGGAATAGAAACAACAGACTATGATGACACAGCGTGGAGAAGCCTTAACCTCCCTCACGACTGGGCAATAGAGGGTGACTTCTCAAAGGACAACCCATCAGGATACGCCGGAGGAGCACTTCCGGGTGGTATAGGTTGGTATAGAAAGACATTTGACATCGACAGCACCGATTTGGCTGATGGCCGACGCATCTATCTCGATTTTGACGGCATATATATGCTATCCAATGTATTTGTCAATGGCGTATCAACCGGTGTACGCCCTTATGGATATATTTCATTCCGTCGCGACATCACATCTCTACTCAAGGTAGGAAAGAATGTTGTTGCTGTTCGTGTTGACAATTCAGAACAGCCCAACTCCCGCTGGTATAGTGGTTGTGGCATCTACCGCCACGTATGGATGATAAAAACCCAACCCATTCACGTAGACCTATGGGGCACATACGTAACTACCCCTACCATTACCGACAATAGTGCTATCATCAATGTAGCCACACGTGTGCGCAACACTACCGAACAACCGGCCGATGTCACAGTAAAACAATATATCATCGACGACAAAGGCATATGCGTTGCATACAACGAAGGAGTAATGAGTATAAATCCCGACACGACAACCGAAGAGAGTATTTCGCTCACATTGAATAATCCCAAGCGATGGTCGGTCGAAACGCCCTATCTATATACCGTACGCACACAAATCGAGCAAGAAGGCAATATCATAGATAGCTACGACACTCCATTGGGTGTTCGCACATTCCGTTTCGACGCAAAAGAGGGATTTTTCTTGAATGAAAAACCTGTCAAAATCAAAGGAGTCTGTATGCACCACGATTTGGGATGTCTAGGCGCAGCAGTCAATACCCGAGCCATAGAACGACAACTCGAAATACTCAAAGAAATGGGCTGTAACGCCTATCGCTGTTCGCACAATCCTCCTGCGCCCGAGGTTCTAGACTTATGCGACCGAATGGGATTTATCGTAATGGACGAGGCTTTGGATATGTGGAGCAGACCCAAAACACAATATGACTATGCACGATTTTTCAAAGAATGGCACGAACGCGACCTTACCGACCTGGTTATGCGCGACCGCAATCACCCGTCTATCATAATGTGGAGTATAGGCAACGAGGTGCGCGAACAATGGACACACGAAGCCAGTGATATACTTTCGCTCGAGGATGCCAATATGCCCCTTAATCTGATGAAAGATGCTTCGGCTTTAGCCCAACAAGGCGACACAATGAGTACAAACTCACTCATTACACGCCGACTATGCGAAATTGTAAAAAGACTGGACCCGCGCCCAATCACAACCGGCAACGACGAGCCCAATCCCAGCAATCACCTTTTCCGAGCCGGTACACTCGATATCATAGGCTACAACTATCACGTCGATTGGTTCGACTCAGTGCCGGGATGGTTTCCCGACAAACCCTTTATCGCCACAGAGAGTGCATCGGCATTGATGACTCGCGGTTACTATGAGCAACCCTCCGACAGTTTTATGCCACGCCCCGTTCGCTGGGATATTCCTTACATCGACGACAGCTACTCTTGCTCTTCGTACGATCACGTACACGCACCGTGGGGCTGCACACACGAAAAGAATTGGCGTACGGTAAGCGAGCGTAAATACGTCAGCGGTACTTTCATCTGGACAGGTTTTGACTATATCGGAGAACCAACACCTTATACATTCCCCGCTCGTAGCTCATACTTTGGGATAGTAGACTTGGCCGGTTTCCCCAAAGATATATATTATATGTATAAAAGCGAATGGAGCAATGACACCGTTCTACATCTCTTCCCCCACTGGAATCACTCTCCGGGACAAACCGTCGATATGTGGTGTTACTACAACAATGCCGACGAAGTAGAATTATGGATTAACGGCCAGTCACAAGGTGTACGTAGTAAAGAAGATGGCGTGTTCCACGTTATGTGGCGTGTCACCTTTACCCTGGGCGAGGTACGGGTTGTATCACGTCGCAATGGCAAAGAAGTGGCATCAAAAACCATTTATACAGCAGGCGAACCGGCGCAAATACGTCTTACCCCCGACCGCACAAAGCTTACAGCCGATGGTAGCGACCTTAGTTTCATAACTGTCGAGATTCTCGATAAAGATGGCAACCTATGCCCGTGGGCCGACAACAACATAACCTTCGACATCAGCGGCAACGCCTTCATAGCGGGTGTAGATAACGGTTCGCCATACTCAATGGAACGATTTAAAGACAACCACCGTCGAGCTTTCTACGGCAAATGCTTAGTTGTATTACAAAACGACGGCACTGCCGGAACGGCCACTCTCACTGCCACTTGCGAAGGATTACCTTCAGAACAAACATCGGTTGTAGCTGAATAAAATCACTCACGTTCTGCTACACAAACTCCATTTGACCCAATATCTAAATAAAAAGAGGCTCGCCAACAGCGAGCCTCTGCCATATTATCTACTAATAGCTTCTTATTTTACTTCCCAAGTATCACCACTGAGAATCAACTCACGCAAAGACTTAAAGTTCTTTTTACCCTTAACTTCCTCAACCTGACGAGTCAACTCATCTGTATAGTTAGGAGCATCCACATCGCGAATTACACCGATGGCTAGAGGCAATTCGTGACCGTCCATCATAGCCAACATCTGATGTAATACGTTATTGGGATTCTTGGCATCGTGAACAAGAATATCATCCATAGTGTAACCATCTTCGCCAATAGTAACAGCTTTCAAGAGATAGCCATCCATCACAATACCACGATTCATATCTTTACCAAATATCATCTTTTCACCGTGACGCAAGTGGATAGTGCGGTCGGCACGAACCTCTTTGTCGGCAACGTATGAGTGGATATTATTATTGAAGATGACACAGTTTTGCAAAACCTCACAAACCGAAGCTCCTTTGTGACGAGCAGCAGCAGCAAGAATTTCAACAGTTGTAGCCATCTCAACATCGAGCGAACGAGCGAAGAATGTACCACGAGCGCCAAAAACAAGTTCTGCGGGAATAAAAGGATCTTCCACTGTACCGTAAGGAGATGACTTAGTAACCGAGCCACGATCGGTAGTGGGAGAATATTGACCTTTGGTAAGACCATAAATCTTGTTATTCATCAACAAAATATTAAGGTCTATATTACGACGCACCTCGTGAATGAAGTGATTACCACCAATAGCCAAACAGTCACCATCACCCGATACTTGCCATACTGTAAGCTCGGGATTGGCCATCTTCACACCCGATGCAATAGCACCACCACGACCGTGGATAGTGTGGAAACCGTATGTACCCATATAATAGGGAAGGCGCGATGAGCAACCGATACCCGAAATCACTGCAGTTTGATGCGGAGCGACTCCAACTTCGGCCATTGCTTTTTGCAAGGCATTGACGATGGCGTGGTCGCCACAACCGGGACACCAGCGCACATATTGGTCGCTCTTAAAGTCCTGGGCTGTATATTTTTTGTTCTCTTCCATTATTACTTCTCAATTAATTGGGTGAAATGTTCTACCAACTCGGCGGAGCTAAAGGGTTGACCCTCTACCTTATTATAACGCAAGAACTCAACACCGGGTATTTGACCAGCAAGGTATGATGCAAATTGACCATTGTTCAACTCACATACAACCACTTTCTTATAACGACGGATAATCTCTTCGGCATTTGAGGGCAGAGGTTTAATGTAGTTGAAATGTATCATAGCAACATTCTTACCCTCGTTACACATATCTGTTACAGCCGAGTAGAGGTGTCCGTAAGTACCACCCCAACCTACTACGAGAAGGTCTGAATCGGGGTTACCCAATACTTCGAGTTTGGGAATATCATTAGCAACATAGTCTATCTTGGCTTGACGAGCGGCAACCATACGTGCGTGGTTGGCAGGATCGGTCGAGATAGCACTTGTTTTAGCATCTTTTTCAAGACCACCAAGACGATGCATAAAGCCCTCCATACCGGGAACAGCCCAATAGCGCACCATAGTCTCGGGGTTACGCATATAAGGACGCCATCCCTCTTCAAGCATTTCGGGCTTAACATAGTTGGGATGTATTTCGGGATACTCATCATCTTCGGGCACACGCCAAGCAGTAGAACCGTTGGCAATGAAACCATCTGTGAGAAGCACAACAGGTGTCATATGTTCCAATGCAATCTTAGCAGCATTGAATGCCATATCAAAACAGTTGGCAGGAGTAGAAGCTGCAACTACAACGAGCGGGCTCTCACCGTTGCGACCATAAAGAGCTTGCAAGAGGTCGGTTTGCTCAGTCTTGGTAGGAAGACCTGTCGATGGGCCACCACGTTGTACATCAATAACGACCAAAGGAAGCTCGGCCATTACAGCCAAACCTATTGCCTCGCTCTTGAGTGCCAATCCGGGACCGGATGTAGAAGTTGCGGCCAAGTTACCTGCAAATGCAGCACCAATAGCCGAACAAGCACCGGCAATCTCATCTTCCATTTGAACAGCCTTTACGCCTAGATCTTTACGTTTGGCCAATTCGTGAAGGATATCGGTAGCAGGAGTAATAGGATAGCTACCGAGGAAGAGAGGCAAACCGGCCTTCTCCGATGCAGCAATAAGACCCCAAGCGGTTGCTGTATTACCATTGAGGTCGGTATATATACCTTTACGCACCGAAGCAGTCTCTACACGATAGGTAGATACCGATGCGTGAATGTTGTTACCATAATTATAACCATCGTTCAATACTTTAACGTTGGCCTCGGCAATAGTAGGTTTCTTGGCAAACTTGTGCGAGAGCATATTGCCGGCTTGAGAAACAGGACGGTCGAAGAGCCAACATACAAGACCAAGAGCGAAGATGTTCTTGCATCGTACAATACTCTTCACATCAAGACCAGAGTCGGCAAGCGACTCTTTGGTAAGTGTTGTGATGGCTACCGACATTACTTGAGCAGGGTCGATACCCAACTCGGCAATAGCGTCGTCTGTTTCATAGAGAGCTTTTTTCAAATCAGCCTCCTTGAAAGAGTCGGTATCAATGATAACCACACCGCCTTTCTTGAGGAACTGTATTTGAGTTTTCAATGCAGCGGGGTTCATTGCAACCAACACGTCGGCTTTGTCGCCGGGCGTATACACGCCTTTACCTATGTGAACTTGGAAACCCGACACGCCGCTTAAGGTGCCTTGCGGTGCGCGTATCTCTGCCGGATAGTCGGGGAATGTTGAAATCTCATTGCCTATGGCTGCCGAGATTGCTGAAAAGATGTTGCCTGCGAGTTGCATACCGTCGCCCGAGTCTCCCGAGAAACGAACAACCACCTTATCCAGAACTTTCACCTTTGTAGATTCTGTCATTTCGTTGCTATTAGTTTGTAGATTAGGTTAACTACACCTATGTTTCCATAGATGGTGCAAAGTTAATAAATATAACCATCATACACCAAATAAGTTTGAAAGAATTTTCACATAATATTTCACGACATTCATCTATATTTGAATTACAAAAACATTAACTTTGTGTTCAATCATCACCAAGAATATGTCAATAATCGATCATATATCCGACAAACAGCTAGGAATAATTGAGCTAAAAAGCAGTGAAAGAGCCCGTTATATCAATTTCAGATATAAGAACGGACATATCACAATGAGCATACCGGCTCACACACGATACACGCTCGACGAGCTACACAGCAAAATAGACGAATTGCGACCAAAATTGCTAAAACTCTTGAACAAAGGTCACAAACGATATGAACAAGCCATTCTCTTCGAAGGGAAGATTATCGACATTGTAGAAGGGAAAATTATCATCAAGAGCGAACCGAAACTTCCTCGAAAGTCGACATATATTCATCATCGCGACAATACTGTATGGGCACTTTACAATCCCAACGACAACCTATCGGACGATACTTTTGCGCAATTTTTCTCCAAGGCTATACTCAAACATCTCACCCGACTATATGGACAAAACCTTCAACAACTTGCATTTGATTGCGCAAAACGCAACGGCATCACAATCAAGAAAGTACAAATTGGTCGTGGACGGCAACGCCTAGGCTGTTGCTCCAGCTCGGGCATAATCACACTATCGGCCATTCTATTACTCTACCCGCAACATCTGCGAGAATACATTATCTGCCACGAGATGGCACATCTCAAACACTTCAACCACAGTGAGGCATTTCATAAATTATGCAACGACTATTGCCGTGGCAACGAAAAACAATGGAACAAAGAATTGAAAGAATTTGCGATTCTATTGTATTTATAAATGTTAAATATTGCAAACGTTTTATAATAATTACACCCATACAGAGCCTAAACGCGAGATTGAGCATCAAGCAACTTGCTTATAGTACAATAAAGTATTATATTTGCACCACACCGAGAATACGGAGGGGGCAATAATGTCCCCTCGTTTTTTTCTTAGGACACAACAATATGATAGAAAAACAGACCGTATACGACATCGTAGCCGAGGGCTTGCAAGGAACCGATTGTTTCATTGTTGACATAATGGTACATCCTGGCAACAACATTATTGTAGAAATAGACAACCAAGATGGCATAGACATTGAGCGTTGCGAGACACTACATCGTTTTATAGAGTCGAAACTCGACCGTGAGATTGAAGACTATGAATTGGAGGTAGGCTCGGCCGGTATCACATCACCATTCAAGGTAGTAGCACAATATCGCAAGAACATCGGCAACGAGGTTGAAGTGCTTACACGCGACGGGCGTAAACTATCGGGCGTACTAAAAGAGTGTGATGAAACAAGTTTTGTAATCACAATAACCAAGAAAGTCAAACCCGAAGGAAGTAAACGTAAAATCGAAGTGGAAGAAGACACCCACCTTACATACGAAGAAGTAAAATACACTAAATATCTAATCCGATTTAAATAAGTTATGGCAAAAAAAGCAGAAAACATCAGTATGGTAGATACGTTCTCCGAGTTTAAAGAACTCAAGAACATTGAAGTAACCACAATGATAAGCGTTTTGGAAGAGTCGTTCCGCAACGTGCTTGCCAAGATGTTTGGTACAGATGAAAACTTTGACGTTATCGTAAACCCCACCAAAGGCGACTTTGAGATATGGCGCAACCGCGAGATTGTCGAAGATGGAGCTGTAACCAACCCCAATATGCAAATATCCATAAGTGAGGCCAAAGCTATTGATGCCGACTTTGAAGTAGGCGAAGAAGTTACCGACGAAGTAATCTTTGAAAAGTTTGGACGTCGTGCCATTCTCAACCTCCGTCAGACACTCGCATCAAAAATTCTCGACTTACAGAAAGATGCTCTATACAACAACTATAAAGACCGCATCGGAGAGTTGGTAAGTGCCGAGGTGTATCAAATATGGAAAAAGGAGATACTCCTCGTAGATGACGAAAACAACGAGTTACTTCTGCCCAAAGAAGAGCAAATACCCACCGACTTCTATCGCAAAGGTGATACTGCCCGTGCCATAGTATTGGATGTAGAAAACAAAAATAACAACCCCAAAATCATTGTTTCTCGTACATCAAACGACTTCCTCCGTCGATTGTTTGAATTGGAAGTACCCGAAATACACGATGGCCTTATTCTCATTCGCGCCATTGCACGTATTCCCGGCGAACGCGCCAAGATTGCCGTAGAATCTTACGACGACCGCATCGACCCCGTAGGAGCGTGCGTAGGAGTTAAGGGTTCTCGTATACACGGCATAGTACGCGAGTTGCGCAACGAAAACATCGATGTAATCAACTATACATCCAACCCCTCGCTCTTCATCCAACGCGCATTGAGCCCAGCCAAAATAGCTTCTATCGAGGTAGATGAAGAGAACAAGCGAGCATCGGTATATTTGAGCGACTCTAAAGAAGTATCACTTGCCATCGGTAAGAACGGTCTCAACATACGCCTTGCTATGAAACTCACCGGATACGAAATCGAAGTATGCCGTATGAAACAAGAAGGTGAAGAGAGTGTTGGTATCACTCTTGATAAATACGATGGCGAAATAGATTCAGCAGCCATCAATGCATTTATGGCCGCAGGCTATACAACCGACCAAAGCATCATACGCACTTCGGTTGAAGAGTTGGTAGCCAAAACAGGTCTTGATAACGAACTCGTGGCTCAAATACAAACATTCCTCAATGACGAAGAGGATGTATTCCTTGACGAATTTGCCAACGAAATAGATCAATGGGTTATCGATGCACTCAAGAAGATGGGTTGTGACACCGCCAAACGAGTTTTGGCTCATTCACGCGAAGAGCTTATAGACCGCGCAGACCTCGAAGAGGACACTGTAGATGAAGTAATAGAAATACTCAAGGCCGAATTTGAAGACTAAGAGGTAATACTTCACGTGTGAGTGTAACATTATTTCTAACCAGTAATTAAAGTTTATGTCAGTAAGGTTAAATAAAGTAGTAAGAGACTTGAACGTAGGTATCGACACAGTTGTCGGTTTCCTCAAGAAAAAAGGTATCGAGGTTGACTCAAACCCCAATGCAAAAATCAGCGACGAGCAATATGAAATGCTCGTTAAGGAATTTGCGCCCGATAAAATCCTAAAAAAAGAATCGGATAAAATAAGCGATGAGCGACACAAACGCCCCGCACACGTCGAAGAGCCCGCTACACCCTCTCCCGTAGCGACCGCTATTCCCGAAACTGCCAAACCTCGTGTTTTGCGCACAATCAACTTGGATAACAAACCTACTACTGACAAACCTACTATACCTCAACCCAAACAGGAAGAACCCAAACAGGAGCTTACCCCCACACCCGTGGTGGAAAAACCTGCCGAAAAACCGATTGAGAAAAAAGAACCGGTGGCTCCTCAACCCAAAAAAGAAGAGCCAAAACCGGCTCCCGCACCTCAACCTAAAAAGGAAGAGCCTGCGCCTGCCCCTCAACCGGTAGTTGAGAAAAAGGAAGAAAAGCCCGTAGTAAAACCGGTAGAGAAAAAAGAACCGGCAACCCCTCAACCTAAAGTTGAAGAGCCCAAGGCTACTCCCGCACCTCAACCCACTGTTGCGAATAAAGCAGAAAAGCCCGTAGAAACAACCACCGTAGAAGAGAACAAAAACGAAGTATTCTCACTAGGTAGTGTTGCCGCAGCTCCAATGCCTCAAGTACTGGGTCGCATCGATTTGGATAGCATCAACCAACAAACCCGTCCCAAGAAAAAAAGCAAAGAAGAACGCCGTAAAGAGCGTGAAGCCAAGCAACAAAACGCAACTGCTACTGCAACCAATGCAACAGCCAATGGCGAACGCAAAAAACGCAAACGCATCAACAAGGATCGCATCGATATTGAGAAAACAGCCTCGACTATAGGTGCTAATCCTGAGCGCAAAAACGCCAACAACAATAACAACAACAATGCCGGAAATGCCGGAAAGAAAAATAACAAGGCCAACAAACAGCCTAAACGTCCCATCAAAGCCGAAGTAAACGAAGAAGACGTACAAAAGCAAATCAAAGAGACTCTTGCACGCCTTACCCAAAAGGGACAAAAGAAAGGCGCCAAATGGCGTAAAGAAAAACGTGAGGCATTCTCTTCTCGTGAACAAGAGCGCGTAGAGCAAGAACTTGCCGAAAGCAAGATATTGAAGCTCACCGAGTTTGTTACAGCCAACGACCTTGCATCAATGATGGATGTGCCCATCAACAAGGTAATAGGCACTTGTATGAGCTTGGGCATTATGGTCTCAATCAACCAACGCCTTGACGCTGAGACCATCAATATCGTAGCCGAAGAGTTTGGTTTCCAAACCGAATATGTAAGTGCCGAAGTTTCTGAAGCCATAGCCGACGAAGAGGACAATCCCGATGAATTGATGCAACGTCCTCCCATCGTAACCGTGATGGGTCACGTTGACCACGGTAAGACATCACTGCTCGACTACATTCGCAATGCCAATGTAATTGCCGGTGAGGCCGGAGGTATCACCCAACACATCGGTGCATACAATGTAACCCTCGATGATGGTCGCCACATCACATTCCTCGACACCCCCGGTCACGAAGCCTTTACAGCGATGCGTGCTCGTGGTGCCAAGATTACCGACATCGCCATCATTATTGTGGCTGCCGATGACAGTGTGATGCCTCAAACAGTCGAAGCTATCAACCACGCTTCAGCTGCCGGTGTACCCATCGTATTTGCCATCAACAAGGTAGATAAACCCACTGCCAACCCCGAGAAAATCAAAGAGGCTCTTGCCAATATGAACTATCTTGTAGAGGATTGGGGTGGTAAATATCAATCGCAAGAAATATCGGCCAAGAAAGGTACAGGTATCGAAGAATTGCTTGAAAAAGTATTGTTGGAAGCCGAACTACTCGAACTCAAAGCCAACCCCGATCGTCGCGCCGTTGGTTCTATCATAGAATCTACCCTCGACAAAGGTCGCGGATATGTTGCTACCGTATTGGTACAGAACGGTACACTACGTATGGGTGATATTGTCTTGGCCGGAACACATCACGGTCGTATCAAGGCTATGTTTAACGAGCGTAACCAACGCATACAAGAAGCAGGCCCCGCCGAACCGGTTCTTATCCTCGGTTTGAATGGTGCGCCCCAGGCCGGTGACACATTCAACGTAATGGAAACCGAGCAAGAGGCTCGCGAAATAGCCAATAAACGTGAACAATTGCAACGCGAACAAGGTCTACGCACACAAAAACTCCTCACACTCGACGATATCGGTCGTCGCATTGCCGTCGGAGGATTCCAAGAGCTTAATATCATTGTTAAGGGTGACGTAGACGGTTCTGTTGAGGCATTGACCGACTCGCTTATCAAACTATCGACCGAACAAATTCAAGTAAACGTACTACACAAAGCTGTTGGTCAAATCTCCGAATCGGATATTATCCTCGCAGCTGCATCAAATGCCATCATTGTTGGTTTCCAAGTACGTCCTTCGGTAGCCGCTCGTCGTTTGGCCGAGAAAGAAGGTGTCGATGTACGTATGTACTCAATCATTTATGATGCCATTGAACAGGTTAAGGCTGCTATGGAAGGTATGCTTTCGCCCGAGGTTCGTGAAGAGATTATTGGTACTGCCGAAGTACGCGAAACATTCCACATCTCGAAAGTGGGTACTATTGCCGGATGTGTTGTCAAAGAAGGCAAGCTACGTCGCTCGGCTCGTGTTCGCCTCATCCGCGATGGTATCGTAATATACACCGGAGAACTAGGCTCACTCAAGCGCTTCAAAGACGATGTCAAAGAGGTACTTACCGGATATGAGTGCGGTCTTAACATTACCAATTATAACGACGTAAAAGTGGGCGACCTCATAGAGGCCTACGAAGAAGTAGAGGTTAAGAAAACACTATAATATTTTCACCTCCGATACATACAACGCAAGGTCGACACAAAGAAGTCGACCTTGTGTTTTTTTATCTGGAAACCCGATTGTACATATAGAGAAAAGGTTAGTATACACATTAGGGCTTACGGGGCAAAACAAACAATATATACAATATAGCCCCCTCCATAAAGCCTACAATTGACACTCTATATAAGACAACAATATCATCCTACAATCCATCCACCACCAACAATAAAAGGGATGTTTCACAAGCAGAAACATCCCTTTTACAATCATTGATATAAGATTTATCGTATCACGACCTTGGCTGTGTGAGCAACACCCTCGCTCACAACTTGTACGATGGCAACACCTTTGTAGCCTGCCGCTGAGAGGATAGCCTCGCCTTTACCATCGGTGGTAGCGATAACACGACCATCAACAGAATACATTGTAGCAACAAAATTCACATCTTGTCCGGTCGATATATTCACACCGTTGTCAACAGCCCATACACGAGCTTGCAATGCATCACCTACAACACCCTCTACCGCTTCGGGTACATCGGAAACGCGCACCATTGCAGCATTTACAACTCTATTGGTAGTACCATCTACAAGCATTGCAATAAGATTGAGTTTATCGGCATCCTGAATAATCTCTACTGTATTTCCTTTGCTATCTACTGCTGTATAAGGCACTGCTATACCATAAGTATACTCGGCAACATCTCCCACAGCAATAGTAGAAGGCATACTACCCTTCTCGCCATAGAACGACGGATAAATACCACGAGCAATATCATTAAACACAACACTCACATTGCGAGGTCTGCTTTCCCAACCACCTACCCAAGTTGACATACCTGAGTATTTATTGTTTTGATAGAAGCCCGTTACACTATCCTCGGTCAATACATAGACTATGCGCCAATCTAGATTGTCCTTCAGTTCGGCAGTACGCACACTGGCACGTGCATTGATATATGTACGATTGGCATTGAAATAACCTGTCACGCTGATACCGGCTTCAGGCACTTCTTCCATTATTTGATAGAAGAGCGAAACCCAAGATTTTTCATCATCAAAGTTGTACGAGCCATTACCCCAAGGGTGTTCTATATATGTACGATTAACCCATCCCGATGGGAATTGTGTACAACCTGCACCCGAAAGACCAGCATCATACGCATCTACAACCAATCGAGGATTGGGAATACCATTGTTATTTTGCACCGAAATAGGAGCGATGTTATCGGGAGCTACCTCTTTGAGTGAGTCGAGTCCCCAAATACCGGCAGGACAGTTTTCACACCACACACCGGTGTGGTCTTCTATCACTACGCGACGACGAAATACATTTGTCACCGATGAAATATACTCGGTAATAATATTGGACGCATCATTCGATGAGCCGGCATTATATGTTGAAGCTATAATACTATAATCCAATTTCTCATTCAAGGCAATCGGAGCCTTGTGAGACAAAGTAAATTCGGCACTCTCACCGGGTGTCAAATCTAGATTTTGAAGCGCCTCACTATACTCATTACCATTATACTTCAAATAGAAATCAACTTGTTCGATTTTATCTACAGTCCAGTTATTGATAGTACCAGAGAAAGTAATTTCGTCTTGTTCATATACAACTCTTTCAAGATCCAAATCTATCGAGAAACTCTCTTTACTGCACACCTTTATATCATCGATACATAGCAGACTTTTGTCATAGCTTTGGTTTACAAAAGCAATATAGATTCTCTTTCCCACATAGTCGTCCAACGAAATAGAGTGTGCGATAAACTCGCCCTCAAAATAATCTTCTGTTGCACCTATTTCCTCTTCCTCCACTTCCCATACCGGGGTTGCCGGGAAATTTTCGGGCAGACCACCTTCGGTAGAAATAAAAACCTTCAAACCGTCACGCTTGTTGGCATAGAATGCTTGCGACTTCCATTCAAGTACATAGCCTTTACCGGTAATATCGATAGCCGGCAAAACCAACCAGTCATTGGCTTGAGCTGCAGGAACATATTGCGATGTGCTACCCAAGAACATATCGGTACTTGTATTACTATCCTTGATAAGGATCCAAGTATTTCCGGTTGTAAAACCTATTTGTTGCATAAATGATGATGGAGTATTGTTATCGACATCATAAATGCTCAATCCGGTTTTATCACCGTTATTAAAGTCATAATCGACCAACACAGATTGTGCTGTTGCAATACCAAAGGCCATCACGACAGCCACTACGAGAGTAATAATTTTCTTCATATAATTATAAGATTAAGTTTTATCGAAATACAATGCAAATAAACTAAAAAAGCGGCAAACAGCCACTATCTCTCATTCCATTTTTTTATATCACGCATCACAATTTGACATAACACTATAAAATTATGGAGGCATTGCAATAACGCCTCCATAATTACAGAAATATTGGATGATTCTTTAGATCTTCACTTTATGACGAGATTGTTGCTTCACGGCATCGATTACATTTACCACATAATCACCCAGACTCTCAGCCTCGGCAACAACATCCATATAATATATACCCTCTTGATAATTATACAACTTGGCATTAATATTATCCATATTGGCCGAACGCAATTGATTACGGAAGTTATTTATTTCGTTTTCTTTGTTGTAAGCAGCCACAATATCGGCATTTTCGCCCTTAGCCAAGACAGTAACCAACCCATCTAGGGCATCGGCATCAAGTGCCAAAAGCACATCTATATTGGCCATAACATCATCATTAAACTTGACACCGGCCTCTTGCTTGCGCAACAATGTGCGAGCCAGGTTATAACAGCAGTCACCTATACTTTCTATCTCCGTTACCATTGTAAGCATTGCATTTACTTGCAATTTTCCATCATAACTCAAACGTCCGCTCACAACTTTATTCAAGAACGAAGCTATCTCTATCTCCATACGGTCGCATATCTGCTCATACTTTTCTATACGACTATATAGTTTTGAAAAGGCCTCTCCACCCTCTTTTTCGTGCAATAAATCTTGTACCATACCAAACATACGACGCACACGCTCGGCATAAACAACAATCTCTTGACGAGCTTGAGGCAAGTTCAATTCCGAAGCTGCCATCATACCGGTATTGATATATTTGAGCTGGAACTCCTCATCATTGCTAGCCTTCTGCTTGATTACGGCACATACGATACGCTCATAAACCTTTACAAACCATATCATAATGAGCACATTGCACACATTGAATATCGAGTGGAAAAGAGCGAGTGAGAATGACACTGTAGTAGCTGCCTTGGCTGCCTCCTCGGGCGAAAGCATTGATGCCGACGAGTCAAGCAGGCTGTTTACTTCGTCGGTAGACATACCATTGATGTGACCAACAAGAGCAATAATCATTCGAGTAAATGGATAGAATAAGATAAGCATCCAACATACACCAAAGATATTGAACAACAAGTGTGCAAAAGCAGCACGCTTGGCCGATACATTGGCCGAAAGAGCCGCCATATTGGCTGTAATGGTTGTACCTATATTCTCACCCAGTACCATTGCAGCTGCAATTTCAAATGACACCCAACCTTGGCTACACATAATGAGCGTGATAGCCATCATTGCACTTGACGATTGCATAATAATGGTCAGTATGGCACCGATGAGCATAAACAACAATACCGAGCCATAACCCATATTGGTGTAATTGTTCAAATAGGCCAATACTGCGGGATTTTCTTGAAGGTCGGGTACCGATTGCTTCATATATTCCATACCCAAGAACAACAGTGAGAAACCTATTAAGAACTCACCCCAATAACGACGTTGATTGTTCTTTGAGAAAATAAGCGGTATAGAAATAGCCAATATGGGGAATACCATATCGGCTATCTTCACAGTAAAACCGAAAAGTGATATAATCCAAGCTGTAACGGTTGTACCCACGTTGGCACCCATAATAACAGCTATTGATTGAGTAAGCGATAACAATCCGGCATTAACAAAACTTACTACCATCACAGTTGTGGCCGAAGATGACTGAATAAGTGCTGTAATAAGAACGCCTGTTAAGACTCCGGCAAAACGATTGTTGGTCATTGACGCCAGAATATGCTGCATTCTATCACCGGCAGCCTTTTGCAGACCCTCACTCATAATCTTCATACCATAAAGGAACATTCCCAATGAGCCTACGAGGGTCAAGAAATCAAAAAACGAATAGTTCATTATATTTAATTTACATTTAAATTTGGTTTCTTTCCGCTAATAATCGTAATTTAGCATCGTAAAACCGAAGTTACTTAATCTGTTTGCAAATTTAAACAAATTAAAATATCTGTAACACTGTTGTAATCAGTATTTCACAAATGTTTCAAATTTTAACATTCTTATAAATATACGATGGAGAAGAAAATAGAGATTTATTGCCTTAATAATCAATCGAATATAACCGTAGAGGGTGGAGAAAAGTTATTACACATATACAACAGGCTTTCTCTCGACAAAAGTTTGCCGGCAGTTACAGCCCGTGTCAACAACAAATCGGAAAGCCTAGACTTCAGAGTATACAACAAGTGCGACATAGAATTTGTCGACATTACCGACCCCTCGGGTATGAGAGCCTACATACGTTCACTCTGCTTTGTGCTATACAAGGCTGTCGAGGAATTATACCCCGGCACACAATTGCGCATTGCCCACTCGGTGTCAAACGGCAATTATTGTATACTCAACAATGGCGACACCCCCATAGAGCCCGAGGTAGTTGCCGCCCTACGCAACCGTATGTCGCAAATCATTGAGCGCGATATACCCTTTGAACAATGTATGGCACATACCGATGAGGTCATAGAAATTTTTGAGAAACAAGGACTACCGGCCAAGGTTGAGTTACTGCGCACTACAGGTGACCTTTACACCACGTATTATATGCTCGACGGGCTTGCCGACATATATTATAGTTGGCTTGTGCCATCAACCGGCTATCTCAAAGTGTTCGATTTGCAAGGTTACGCCAACGGACTGCTACTTCTCCCTCCCGACAAGAACCGCCCCACGCAGGTAGCAACACCTATTAAACAAGAAAAAATGCTCAAGGCATTCAATCAGTATACACAATTCAACCTCATCCTGGGCATCGATGGCGTGGGAAAACTCAATCGTAGCATAGATAATGGTGATGCATCGACACTCATACAAGTAGCCGAAGCCCTACACGAGAAACAAATTGCTGCGATAGCCGATGAAATAGCCGAACGATTTGAAAAGGATGGTGCCCGCATTGTCCTCATCTCGGGACCATCATCATCGGGCAAGACAACTTTCTCAAAACGCCTATCAGTGCAATTGATGACCAACCGGCTCATCCCCGCCCCCATCTCTCTCGACGACTACTTTGTCAACAGAGTCAATACCCCTATCGACGAAAACGGTGATTATGATTACGAATCACTCTATGCCCTCGATTTGAAACGGTTCAACAGCGACCTCACACGTCTATTGGCCGGTGAGTGCGTAGAACTTCCCACATACGACTTCAAGAGTGGCTCGCGCGTAGAAACCGGCAAATGCCTACAACTCACCCCCCGTACAGTACTCATACTCGAAGGCATTCACGCACTCAATCCCGAACTTACAGCATCTATTTCCGACAAACAGAAGTTTCGTATATACGCATCGGCACTCACCTCACTCTCTATCGATGCACACAATTGGATACCCAGCACCGACAACCGCCTGTTGCGACGCATCGTTCGCGATGCCAAGACGCGCGGTGTAACACCTCGTGACACAATAGCGCGCTGGCCTAGCGTGCGTCGCGGCGAAGACCGTTGGATTTTCCCATACCAAGAAAATGCCGATGCAATGTTCAACTCGTCATTACTATTTGAATTGGCTGTTATACGCGATTATGCCATACCTGTATTACGCTCTGTTTCGCGCAACTGCCCGGAGTATGCCGAGGCTGCTCGACTACTCAAATTCTTACATTACTTCCGCTCACTTCCTGTTAAGGAAATTCCTCCCACATCCCTCTTACGAGAGTTTCTTGGTGGCAGCAGTTTTAAATATTAACAGAAAAAACGTCTTTTTATCAAATACAATCGTGCCAATAAATTTTTATTCGCACGATTGTATTATCTTTGCAATAACTATATAAAGAAAACGAATTATGGAACAAGAGAACAAAATTTTTGCAGGCGTACAAGTCGATATGCTTTCGTTGGTTATGCGCCAAGTTTATCTGCGTATGTTCATTGCCTTGTTGGTGACAGCGCTCACCTCATTCTACGTTATATCCTCTCCGACGATCATCAGCGCATTATACACCAATAACATTCTTTTGGGAGGATTGGTTATTGCAGAAATAGCATTGGTAATAACACTATCGGCAGCCATCAACAAGCTCAACACCACGGTAGCCGGTATTATGTTATTATTATATTCGATACTCAACGGAGTTATGCTATCGGCCGTATTTCTTGTCTACACCTTCAGTTCCATCGCCTACACTTTTGCCATTACGGCCGGAGTATTCTTGGCTATGTCGATATACGGTTTTGTTACCAAAAAGAGCTTACACAGCTTTGGTTCATACTGCATAATGGGACTTTTTGGCATCATTATCGCTTCAATTGTCAATATATTTATACACAGTAGCACATTGGAGTGGATTGTCAGTTTCATCGGAGTAGGTATTTTTATGGGACTCACTGCTTGGGATACACAGAAAATCAAAGAAGCCGCCTACAACATCGAGGCCTCGCAAGTGGGTAAATTGGCCATCATTGGAGCCCTGTCGCTATACCTCGACTTTATAAATATGTTTTTATACCTATTGCGTTTCTTTGGAAACCGCGACTAACAACTCCCACTTCATAACAACACAACCAATATGAGAAGAGAAGAATTTGAAATAATGGCTCCTGTGGGATGCTATGAGTCATTACAAGCAGCTATACAAAGTGGTGCCAACTCTATATATTTCGGTATCGAAGGATTGAATATGCGCGCACGCTCATCGGTCAATTTTACAATCGACGATTTGCACAACATTGCTCGTATCTGTAACGAAAACGGACTGAAAAGCTATCTCACTGTCAACACCATTATCTATGACAACGATATGGAGTTGATGCGCAACATCATCAATGCCGCCCACGAAGCAGGCATCTCGGCCATCATTGCCAGTGATGTTGCTGCTATGACCTACGCTCGCAGTGTGGGTGTAGAAGTACACCTCTCTACACAGCTCAACATATCCAATGTAGAAGCTCTGCGATTCTATGCTCAATTTGCCGACGTTGTTGTGTTGGCACGCGAGTTGAATATGGATCAAGTGGCTCACATATACAAGGCAATACAAGAAGAAAATATCACCGGACCGGCAGGCAAGCCTATACGCATCGAGATGTTCTGTCACGGCGCTCTATGTATGGCCGTATCGGGTAAATGCTATTTGAGTCTGCACGAAATGAACCACTCGGCCAATCGTGGCGGATGTATGCAGATATGCCGTCGCTCATACAACGTTACCGACCGCGAGACCGGTGAAGAACTCGCTATCGAGAACCAATACATTATGTCGCCCAAAGACCTAAAAACTATTCACTTCCTCAACAAACTCATCGACTCGGGCGTGAGAGTATTTAAGATAGAAGGACGTGCTCGCGGGCCCGAATATGTTAGCACCGTAGTTTCGTGCTACAATGAGGCTATTGAGGCTTGTCTCAACGACACTTTCACCGACGAGCGTATCCTCGCGTGGGATGAACGCCTTTCCACAGTATTCAACAGAGGTTTCTGGAACGGATATTATCTAGGACAACGACTAGGCGAGTGGTCTAAAAATTACGGCTCTTCGGCAACAAAACGCAAAGAGTACATTGGCAAAGGCATCAAATACTTCTCGAACCTTGGTGTTGCCGAGTTTTTGTTAGAGAGTGGCGAACTGGCCGTTGGCGACGAGATACTCATCACCGGCCCTACCACGGGAGCCATATTTGTTACAGTTGAAGAAATCCGTGTGGCTCTCAAATCGGTCGAAAAGGCTGTTAAAGGAGACCACTTCTCCATCAAGCTTGATAGCAAGATACGCCCATCGGACAAGCTATACAAGTGGGTCGACACCGACCGCAAACAATAATATAGGTATCATACTAAACATTATGAACAGATTTTTTTTAACAATCATACTATCGGTTATGGGCACGGTTTGTGCATTGGCACAAATACTCCATACGACCGATGCCCTATCCGATTACAACCGTGGTAATACAATGTACCAAAATGGCAATTATGCCGGATGTTGGGACATAATGCAATCCTTGTTACGCCGAGACGATGCAGCTTCACTTCACGAAGAAGCAGCCTTTCTTGCGGCTATGTCGCAAGCTCATCGTGGAGTTGAAAACACTCCCGACATCCTCAACCAATATCTCTACGATTATCCGTATACCCATCATCGCAATGAGATATATTTGGCTCTAGGCGAACACTATTATTACACCGGCAGGTATGATAAAGCCCTTGAATTGTTGTTACGGCTCGATGTCGATAATATCAAGCAAGACAAGCAAGATATGTACAATTTCCACAAAGCTTTCTGCTATGTACAGACCGAGCAGTATGAAGCGGCATTACCTCTGTTCAAGAATTTGTCACAAAACTCCTCAAGATATCGCAACGAAGCACGATATTACGAAGGTTACATATACTACATCAGCAACGACTTTAAGAATGCCCGACGCACATTGTCGTTAGTACAGTCCAGCTCTACTTACTCTTACGAGTCACTCTACTTATTGGTCAATATCAACTATATTGAGAACAACTACGCACAAGCCATTGCCTTGTCGGAACAACTCATCAACAATTGCACCAACCCCACACACCTCACCGAGCTCAACCGCATTGCAGGTGAGTGTCATTTCCAACTAGGCAACGACAAAAAAGCCGAGGAATACCTTACCGAGTACCTCAACAGCACTTCAGCCCCTACCCGAAATGCGCTCTACATAGCCGGTATTATTGCATTCCGCAACAACAAGTACGACGATGCCATAGAATTGCTATCTCGCACCACAGCAACCGATGACGCTATGAGCCAAAATGCTTACTTGCATCTGGGATTGGCACATCTTCAACAAAACAACAAGTCCAAAGCGGCTCAAGCCTTTGAACAGGCAGCCCAAGCCACACACGACGACCACATACGCGAAGTTGCTTTATACAATCAGGCAATGTGTGCCTATGAAAATGAAATTTCGCTTTTTGACAGCACAATTACACTGTTTGAAAAGTTCATAGCCGAGTACCCCGACTCACAATATATTGATGAAATAAACGCTCGACTTTCCGACCTTTACATTTCATCACGAGACTATCGTTCGGCTCTCAACTTTATCGATCGAATCAACAATCCTTCTCGCGAGATACTCCGACAACGTCAGCAAATTCTATATACATTGGGTACCGAGACCTACGTAAACAAGAACTACGACGAGGCTAGCGAGTGGTTTACTCAAGCAGCTACATTGGGCAACTATTCGCCCGAACACCGCACCCGCTCATTCTACTGGCTTGGCGAGTGCTGTTATCGCAAAGGATTTCATAACGAAGCACTCAAATACTACACTCAATTTCTGAATGCCGATGTAACAATCGAACAAGAATCGCGCAACCAAGCCCAATACGACATTGCTTATTGCTACTTTACAATGCAGAAGTACGATAATGCCCTCACCGAATTTGACAAGTTTGTAAAACTCGAAAAAGACAATACGACTCTTATTATCGATGCCTACAATCGTCTGGGCGATTGCTATTTTCTCAAGAGCAACTTCACTACTGCCGAACGTTACTATGCCAAGGCAGCCACTTCAAAAGGCAGCGGTAGCGACTACGCACTATTGCAACAAGCTATCACATTGGGTGCCACAAAAAATTACACCAAGAAAGCTACCTTGCTCAAGGAACTTGTCGCACAATATCCGCAGTCGGAGTATATTGAGGATGCTCTCAACGAGTTGGGACAAACTTATATCACAATGAATCGTCCCACAGAGGCCATCGATACATACCGACAAATACTACAAAAGTTCCCACACAGTACATCGGCTCGCAAGGCTACGTTGCAACTTGCCTCTCTATATTACAACAAAAACGACATTCCCAATGCCATTATAGCCTACCAGACACTCATTACCGAGCATCCCGCGAGTAGTGAAGCCAAGATGGCTATCAATGACTACAAGTCGATATGCGTCGAGCATAATCGTATAGAAGAGTTAACGGCCTTTATGCACAAACAAGGCATCAACTACGAAAGCTACGAATTGGATTCGCTCAATTATATGGCAGCACAACACAAATACACCGATACCGGTGCCATTGATGGATTAGAAACCTATCTCACTCAATTCCCTCAAGGTGTATATATCGACAAGGCATTTTTCTACTTGGGTAATGTTGCAGATGCAGAGCAAAACGAAGAGAAAGCCCTATTATGTTATAAGAGCTTGCTCGATGCCAACCCCGACAGCGAGTTTGCCGAGGATGCACTCTTACGCTGTGGCGACATCAACTACAACAAAGAGCAATATACCGAGGCTGCTCAATACTACGACCGACTGGAAACTGTAGCCTCATCGGGAGAGATAAGACAACTGGCAAGACTGAGTGCAATGCGCTGTTATAACAAGACCAACGAATACAACAACGCTATAGGTTGTGCCGATCGGCTACTCACCAACGAAAACCTGCAACCCGAGCTACGCCTCGAAACAATATACAGTCGTGCATCGGCACACTTGGCACTAGGCGACTCGGCTACTGCTTACGAAGACTTTGTAGCATTATCGACCGATACCCGCAACATTTACGGCGCCGAGGCTGCTATGAGGGTGGTAGAATATCTCTATCACAACAATCGCATTGATGAGGCCGAAGAGAAAGCTTTCGAGTTTATCGAGAAAGGTTCTCCGCACGCCTATTGGGTGGCACGCCTATTTATTCTCATTGCCGACATATACACCTATCGGGAGGAATATGACATCGCCATTCAATACCTCGAAAGCCTCAAGGAGAATTACCCCGGTAGCAACGATGATATTAACACTCTTATAGAGCAACGCTTGAACACGTTGCAAAACCAATAAAAAAAAGCCCCGACTATGAAACATTACATTGCCCTCATAGCAGCACTGCTCTCGGTAACATCTACGACCTTTGCAGCACCCGAAGATAATATACACAACGAAGTGACTATTACCAAGGATTTTACACCCGTTGTACGTGAGGCCGAGAAGATTACCACACAACCCTCCGAGGCCACACCAATCTTTCGTCGCTCGGCTGTCACTTACAATTATGATATCCTTACAGCCGAAGTACCCACCATTGCATCCAACCTCAACATTCCATTCTCTAGGCTCAACGACCGATATTACACACATCATCGTGGCTATGCCGACGTAGCAATGGGTACATACTTGGCTATGACAGCCAATGCCGGTTATCGCATACTCGACACAAACAAAGATCGTCTTAATATAGGCCTACAATACACATCGCTCAATTGGGACATCCCAGTCAACAGCTATGCTTCAGATATTGCCGAAGAGAAAACACGCCAAACATTCTATGACCTCCGCATCGGGGCGCATTACGCTCACACTTTCGGCAACAACATCACAGCAGCCATCAATGGCTCTTATCGATTGGCTCATTTCAACTATTACGGTGCTGCCGGAAATCAACCGACCTTGTGCGAAACACATCCGTTCCAAACGGCCAACAACATATTTATCGAAGCACAAGTCGACAACCACAAGGCACGTAGCTACGACTTTGAACAGTGGAGTGCTACCGGAGGATACACCCTATATACCAATGCCACAGGTGCATACCTGCCTACACCCTCGACCGAGCATCACGCTTACCTAAAAGGGACATATAGCCGTTTGCTCACCGATGAATGGAGCGTCGGAGGAGAGATAAATCTCGACTATCTCCACTACAACAACATCCTCGGCAGCAGTGCCAACCTATCTACACTTCCCGAAACATATAGCGACAATATCTTTATGGCGCGATTGTTACCCCACATCGATTGGAACAAGGGACGTATGCACTTCCGCGCAGGTGTCAAAATTGATATTTCGACAGGTGACGGCACAATATTCCGTTTTGCCCCCGATATACACTTCAACTGGGAATTTGTCAGGAACTACTTCCTTTATGCCACAATCGATGGCGGTAAACGCCTGCACACGTGGGACGAAATGTCAAAGTATTGCCTATACTTCGACCCCTCACAACGCATTCCATCCAGCTACACCCCCCTCGACGCCCGACTAGGTTTTCGTCTGCACTTCATCCCCGAAGTGTCACTCTCGGCATACGCAGGATATGAAGCAGCAACCGGTGCACTATTCCAATCGGTAGGTACAGCTTCACAAGCTATAGCTTGGCAATCGCTCAAAGCCAACTGTATCAAAGGCGGAGTTCGACTCGATGCCAACATCACCCGTTACATCGACCTCAGCGCCGATGTTACATACCGCCTATGGCGACACAACAGAGAGGTTATCAGCTACAACCGCCCCCGATGGGAAGGGAATGTCAAAGTCACTATACACCCACACAAACAATTCAATATAGACCTTGGCTACAATATGCAGCTCGATCGTGACTTTGGACAATGGGGCAAACTAGCCGATATTCACAACCTGCAAGCAGCTGTCACCTATTTCCCCATCGATTGGATTTCGGTATTTATACAAGGTAATAACCTACTCAACTGCAAGTATGACTATTACTACGGACTAGCAGCACCTCGCATACAAGCTATGGTCGGTGTTGGTATTAAATTCTAATACATTATATATATAATATATCAATCCCAACCACACAACGAACCACAGCAGGATATAGCCAGACAACCACTACAAGATATGTACGAGGACGCCTCTAAATTGTAAACACTACATATAATAGAGACGCCCTCGTTACGTTTTAATGACTAAAATCTATAATCTCAAACCATCGGCCGGTGACTAACCGCCATATCTTACTGCGCTATATCGTTAATATCCAAAGGAAAAAAGTTTAAAAAATATTTGTTCTATAAAATAAAAACCACTACCTTTGCAGTCCGATTATTAGCCAAATAAGACAAATTTGCAAGCGGATTATAATTTCTTTGGCCGGAAATATAGTGCGCAAGCAGGATTAAGTAACTAATTATTAAAACTTTAAAGAAGTGAACACTTTAAGTTATAAGACAGTATCAGCCAACAAGGCTACAGTGACCAAAGAGTGGGTAGTAGTAGACGCTACCGACCAAGTTTTGGGTCGCCTTGCAAGTAAGGTTGCCAAAATTTTGCGCGGCAAATACAAACCCAACTACACACCCCACGTAGATTGCGGTGACAATGTAATCATTATCAATGCCGACAAAATCATCCTCACAGGTAAGAAGATGACCGACAAAGAGTATATCGACTACACAGGCTATCCCGGTGGTCAACGCATCAAATCGCCCGCCGACTTGATGGCTAAGGGTGCCGATCGTCTTTTGCTCCGCGTAGTAAAAGGTATGCTTCCCAAGAACAAACTTGGAGCACAATTGTTGCGCAACCTTCGCGTATATGGTGGTGCCGAGCACGAGCACGCCGCCCAAAACCCCAGAACAATAGATATTAACCTCTACAAGTAATAATATATGTATCTTCTCGAAAAAGCTGTAGTAGGCCGTCGTAAAGCAGCCGTAGCTCG
>CALATP010000010.1 GCA_937891845.1 uncultured Porphyromonadaceae bacterium
TTTGAGGGGGTAGTGGGCGTAGGCCTGTGTGAGTTCGAATCTCATCTCGGACACTAGAAAGAGAGATGCTTCAAAAAGAGGCATCTCTCTTTTTTTATATCCTGTTGCATAGTACTGAAATTTCTGCTCCCGAAAAACGTGTTGCAACAAAAAAGGTAGGGAAGATAAAAAAGTAAGCTCAAAATCGCATATCCCTTTTGTTGATAGGTTTAGTTTCAATATCTAATACTGAACTTATGGCCTTTGGGAGTGTGTGTGATTTGTATTATCTTGGCCTTGCTGATGATGCGCTCCGGTAGTAGAGTAGTAATGTTTTTGGGGAGCAGTGTTGTGTTGAGACTGTCGGCAATGAGCGTGAAAGAGGCCGGTGATGGCAGTGGTCGGCTATATGAATTCTTGTTGCCTATTTCCTTGATATATGTTCTGAGTGCTTGTTGAGAAGTCGATATATAAAGGATGCCTTGGCGCGTGGCTAGAGAGTAGCTGTCGTGGTCAATAAACTCTTGAGGAATCCATTGTGATAGGGTTGTGCTGTCGGCGATAAATCCGTTTGGTGTGTAACAGGCACGAAGTTGCTTGCGAAGCTCGTTGCGGTTGATAATGGGGATAATCCATATCGGATGTGTTGTGCTATCGACCGATAGTGTGGGGTAAACCAAAGTAATTAGCGGACTTAATGACGGATTGTGTGTCGATGAGAATTGTATCAAAGTACCGATGTTTGTGGTGATAAGTGTGGTGTCGATTGTCGTAACGGTTGTATCTAACGGCAAGTCGCAATGACCGGTGTATCTTACCTCGTAATCTTGTTGTGTGATGTGAATGTCGGCATATCTATACTCGTTATCATAAAATATCAGACCGCTGCTCGAGTTGTGTTGTGCGCTATGGTAGATTGTGTTGAGTGTTGAGTCGTTGTCGGGGTGTTTCAGCAGGCTCTCGTTGTAGCTGCATCCTGCAATGCAGTTGCCTAAGTACAGGTGTAAGAATTTATTGTCCTTGGTGGAAAAATGCAATAACTTGCCGTCGGCATACTCTTCAATTATGGGCTCAAATCCATTGCTTATGCTGTCTGTAATGTGAGCTGTGATTTCTTTTTCTTGTTCGGGCTTGATTGCACACCATATAGCGGTGTTGTTATTGGGGTACAATGCTATAAAAATGGGTTGTTGTGTGTCGGGTGTGCGATTGTTCCAAATAGAGGCCGGTGGAAGTGTAGCGGTGCTGAAGAAACATTGTTTCAGTTGCTTGATATCATATGCGTTTTCTGCCGAAAATATATATGCTTGCCCGGGTTGAGATATGTGCAATAGCGGGCTGCAATGGGTGTATGTTTGGCTTATCTCTTGCCTGTCGGATAAGTATAGAATACAACCCATTGTAATGCATATAACTATCAAGATTATAGTTGTTATGCTGTACAATATTTGCCTCTTATTGCTCACAATACAAAGTTAGTAATTTTTTGTCTCAATACTGTGAGGAATAAAAAAAAATATCTATATTTGTATGTTAAAGCCGTTGCCTGTAAGGTGCGCGCAAATAATTGATTTAGAAGTAAAAACAAGAAAAATAATAAAACTATGAAATTTATTGTATCAAGTACAGCACTGCTGTCGCATTTGCAAATTATCAGTAGAGTTATCAACTCAAAAAATTCGATGGCTATCCTTGAGAATTTCCTCTTTGAACTCAAAGGCAATAATCTTGAAGTTACAGCCTCTGATCAAGAAACAACAATGAAGACCAGTATCGATGTGATAGAGGCTAGTGGTGAAGGATGTTTTGCTGTATCGGCCAAGATACTGCTAGACCCCTTGAAAGAGTTGCCCGATCAACCTCTTACATTTGAAATAGATGATGACAACTTAGAGATTTTTATCAACTATCAAAATGGTCGATTCAATCTTATGGGTGTAAATGGCAGTGAATATCCTCAAGAGTTGCCATTGACCGGTGAGGCCAATACGTTGACAATGCCGGCCGAGCGTTTATTGCGTGGTATTGGTTACACATTGTTCGCAACTGCCGATGATACATATCGTCCCGTTATGAATGGTATCAATTTTGATATATTCCCCGATAATATTGCTTTTGTGGCCTCCGATATACACAAGCTGGTGCGTTTTCGCGACCTTTCGGTGCAATCGGGTATTCGTGCCTCATTTATCTTGCCCAAGAAACCCGCTACTCTTCTCAAATCTATTCTTCCCAAAGAGAGTGGTGAGGTAACTATCAATTTTGATGAAAAGAGAGCCCGATTTACACTTTCAAACTTCATATTGACTTGTCGTCTTATAGAGGGTAATTATCCCAACTATAACTCGGTAATACCACAAAACAGCCCTAATGTACTTACAATCGATCGTTCGTTGTTTGTCAATGTTTTACGTCGTGTATCTGTTTTCTCCGACCAAGCGTTGGGTCTTGTAGAATTAGACTTTGACGATCGTCGAATGGTCGTTTCGACTCAGAATATCGACTATTCTATCTCGGCAACAGAGACCGTCGAGTGCAATTATGCCGGTACACCGTTCACTATCGGTTTCAATGCACCCAAACTTATCGAGGTATTTAATACAATCCAATCGGATGAGGTAACAGTATCGTTGTCCGACGCTAGTCGTGCCGGTGTTATTTGCCCCGTAGAAAATGAAGAAGGTGAAGAGTTGCTTATGCTTCTTATGCCTATGTTGCTTAATAAATAATATAGCTTCTTGATATGTCGTTAAAACTAGACCGACCTATTGTATTCTTTGACCTGGAGACTACAGGTACAAATATAGGTGATGATCGTATTGTCGAGATTTCGTACATCAAGGTATATCCCGATGGGCACGAAGAGAGTGGCACAAGACGTATCAATCCCGGTCGACCTATTCCGGCCGAAGCTACAGCTGTGCATCATATAAGCGATGAAGATGTAAAGGATGAACCTAGATTTGAGCAAGTAGCCCAAGCGTTGAGCGAGGTATTTACCAATGTCGATATTGCCGGTTTCAATAGTAATCGTTTTGATGTTCCTCTTTTGGTAGAGGAGTTCTTGCGAGCCGGTGTCAATATTGACTTTTCCAATTGCCGATTTGTTGATGTGCAGACCATTTATCATAAAATGGAACAGCGCACTCTATCGGCTGCTTATCGTTTCTATTGTGACAAGAACCTCGAAGATGCTCACTCGGCTCAAGCCGATACACGTGCCACTTATGAGGTGCTTTTGGCTCAGTTGGAACGCTATGATACCTTGCAAAACGATATAAATTTCTTGTCTCAGTTTTCTACGCACTCTCGCAATGTCGATTTTGCCGGTCGTATTGTTTATAACGATAAGGATGTGCCGGTATTTAATTTTGGTAAATATAAGGGAATGCCGGTTGCCGAAGTACTCTTGCGCGATTCGGGCTATTATAGTTGGATGATGCAAGGCGATTTTCCCCTCAATACCAAGAATGTTATAACAAACATATATTTGCGTTCGCGCAATAATACACAAAAATAATCTATGTCACTCAAAGGTAAACATATTGTATTGGGCATTACCGGTAGTATTGCTGCCTATAAAGCAGCCTATCTGTTGCGTGCATTTGTCAAGAAAGGTGCCGAAGTGCAAGTGGTTATCACACCTGCCGGTAAGGAATTTATTACACCGGTTACTCTCTCGGCACTGAGCGGTAAGCCTGTTGTAAGCGAGTTTTTTACAGCCAATGATGGTACTTGGCATAGCCACGTCGATTTGGGTATATGGGCCGATGCAATGGTCATTGCACCTGCCACCGCTTCTTCAATTGGTAAGATGGCTCACGGAATAGCCGATAATATGCTCATTACTACTTATTTGTCTAGTAAGGCTCCTGTTTTTATAGCTCCGGCTATGGACTTGGATATGTTTGCTCATCCCTCTACGCAAAATAATCTCGATTTGTTGCGTTCTTATGGCAATCACATTATTGAGCCGACATCGGGTGAACTGGCCAGCCACTTGGAGGGTAAAGGACGTATGGAAGAGCCCGATCGTATTGTTGCCATCATAGAGGATTTTTTTGCAGCGAAACAGTCGTTGTCAAAAAAAAAAGTGATGATAACAGCAGGGCCGACGTATGAAAAACTAGACCCTGTACGTTTTATAGGTAACTACTCTTCGGGTAAGATGGGCTTTGCCATTGCCGAAGCGTGTGCCAAAGCAGGTGCTGAGGTCGTTCTTATTGCGGGCCCTGTATCGCTCAAGACTACACACCCTGCCATTAGACGTATCGATGTGGAGAGTGCCGACCAAATGTATGATGCCGCTGTGGAGAATTTTGCATTGTGCGATGCTGCCATAATGTGTGCCGCAGTAGCCGATTATAAGCCGGCAAATTGTAGCGACGTGAAGATGAAGCGAAGTGCCGACGACCTTACTCTGCAACTTGTTCCCAATCGTGACATTGCTGCTGCAATGGGTGCGATGAAGCGAGATAATCAGTGCTTGGTGGGTTTTGCTCTGGAGACAAACAATGAAGAGGCTAATGCACAAAGTAAGTTGTCCAAGAAAAATTTGGATTTTGTAGTTCTCAATTCGTTGCAAAATCCCGGAGCCGGATTTCGCCACGATACCAATCAAGTGACTATTATCGAGCGTAATGGAAAGGTGACAGAATATCCCTGTAAGCCTAAGAGTGAAGTTGCAGCCGATATAGTAGAGCATCTGACTGAGTATTTAGAAACACTCACATCGGCATCGGACGATTGATGGTTACATACAGTATGCTGACATAAACAACCGTAGAAAAATATATAATGAAAAGATACATCCTATCATTGCTCCTCGTTTTGTTGTCAATTCTCATTGTCGATGCGCAAGAGTTGAATTGTCGTGTTGTTGTCAATAGTGACAAGGTGCAAGGTACGAACAAAGAGGTTTTCAATACCTTGCAACAAGCCATTACCGAGTATATGAACAATACAAAGTTTACCTCGGTGCAGCTATCCAATACCGAGCGTATAGAGTGTACCTTACAATTTATAGTGTCGGAGTATACCGATGAGCGTATGATATGCCAATTGCAAATACAATCGCGTCGTCCTGTATATAATAGTACGTATACTTCAACGCTTATCAATTTTCAAGATAATGAGGTGGAGTTTACCTATAAAGAGTATGATCCTTTGGTATTTTCTACATCTACCTATGAGAATAATTTGACTTGTATACTCAATTTCTATGCCTATATGATAATAGGTATAGACTTCGATAGTTTTATCCTCTATGGGGGTGACTCTTTTTACGAGATGGCTCGTACAATGGTGTCGTTAGGTCAGTCTACTCAAGAACCCGGATGGAAAGCATTTGAAAACAACCGTAATAGAGCAGCTATATTGGCTGCATTCACAGAGCCTGCCACTAAATCATTTCGTGAGATGTGGTATAATTATCACCGTAAAGGACTTGATGAAATGGTATTGGGTGTAGCCAAGGCGCGTGCTACTGTGGGTAAGGCATTGGAAACTCTTACAAAGCTACACAGTAATAATTCAACTTCGGTATTGTTCCCGATGTTTAAAGAAGCCAAGTTCGATGAGATTATCAATATATACTCTCAAGCTCCCACTACCGAGAAAACCGATATGTATGACTTACTCATCGATATATATCCGGCCGATAATAATATACTGCAAAAGATTAAGGAAACAAGCCGTTGATAGTGTATGATAAAGAAACTCGTAATACGCAACTATGCGTTGATAGATAATCTTGAAATAGATTTTTCATCGGGATTTACAGTTATAACCGGTGAAACAGGAGCGGGTAAGTCTATCATTCTAGGTGCTTTGTCGCTTATATTGGGACAGCGTGTCGACACCAAGGTTGTAACCGATAAAACGGCCAAAACTGTTGTCGAGGGTACTTTTGATATATCAAACTATGACTTAGAACCCCTTTTTCAAGAGTATGATATTGATTATGATGCGACAGACTGTATAATACGTCGAGAAATATCACCTGCCGGCAAGTCTAGGGCTTTTGTAAATGACACCCCGGTGACTGTTGTGCAGCTTAAATGTCTGGGTGATAGACTTATAGATATACACTCGCAGCATCAAAAT
This sequence comes from uncultured Porphyromonadaceae bacterium, assembly GCA_937891845.1. Lineage (GTDB taxonomy): Bacteria > Bacteroidota > Bacteroidia > Bacteroidales > Barnesiellaceae_A > Barnesiella_A. The sequence goes on from CALATP010000010.1 coordinate 6,085, forward strand.
CTTCTTCTTGCCGATGGTGGATTCCAATTGCGGCTGGTTGACGTGATGGCGCATAATGCACAGCAACTTGCCGATTATCAACAAGCGCACAAGCGTTATGAGCAGTTGGCTCGAAAGTTGGCCGATGCTCAAATGCAGATGTCTGAAGCTAAGGCCGATGAGGATTATATTCGTTTTCAATATTCTCAACTATATGATGCAAGGTTGGTAGATGGCGAGCAAGAGGAACTGGAACTGGAGCAAGAGCGTCTTACGCACGCCGGTGATATAAAAGAACTGTTGTTTGAGGTGGGTTCGTTGCTAGCGGGCGATGATGCAGGAGTAATTCGTGCATTAAATACAGTACTTTCGCGCACTCGTCAGTTGTCGGGATTTTTTCCCGAAGCCGAGCAGTTGGCATCTCGTATCGAGTCGACATATATCGACTTGAAAGATGTAAATGCTACGTTTGAACAGTGGGGCGAGTCACTTGCTGTCGATCCCGAACGCTTGTCTTGGGTAGAAGAACGACTCGATACCATCTACACACTGCAACAGAAACATCGTGTGAAGAGTGTCGCCGAGTTGATAGCCTTACGCGATGATTATGAGCGTAAGTTGAGCGGTATCGATGGTGGTGATATGATGGTAGAGAAGATTGAAAAAGAGTTGAATACTGCCCGTAAGGAACGTGCCGAGTTGGCTCTTATCCTCTCTCAATCTCGTCGAAAAGAAGTTGAACAATTGGCATCATCATTAGTCGACTTATTATCTCCGTTGGGGATGCCACACGCACAGTTGTCGGTAGATCTTATACCGTGTGACTATTACCAAATGGGTGCGGAGCAAGTGGAGATACGATTTTCGGCCAACAAAAATCAACCACTCCATCCGGTGTCTGACGTTGCGTCGGGTGGCGAAATTTCGCGCCTGATGTTGTGCATTAAGTCATTGGTGGCTGATGCTTTGGCATTACCAACAATCATATTTGATGAGATAGATACCGGTGTATCGGGCGATATTGCTGCCCGTATGGGTGCTATTATGAAGCAGATGTCGCAATATATGCAAGTTATAGCTATTACGCATTTGCCACAGGTGGCTGCCACCGGCAATTATCAATTTAAAGTTTATAAGGATAACAGTGGAGATACATCTCAAACCCATCTGGTGCCGTTGAGTACCGAAGAACGCATTGAAGAAATAGCGCGTATGCTCAGTGGTACGACGCTTACCGAGGCTGCTCTCAACAATGCAAGGGTGTTGCTGTCATCGCAGGAATAATAAATTTTACAGCTATGGAGAAAAACGATTATATCTTTGGCATTCGTGCCGTTATAGAGGCTATTGAAGCCGGTAAAGAGATAGACAAAATAATGGTCAAGAAAGACCTGCAAGGTGATTTGGCGCAGGAATTATTTGCAGCAGCCCGCTCGATAGGTGCGCAAGTGCAACGTGTGCCTATAGAACGTATCAATCGTATCACACGAAAAAATCATCAAGGAGTGGTGGCCTTTATTTCGGCTGTAGAATATTATTCGCTCGATACACTTATACCCTCTTTGTATGAGGCCGGAGAGGTGCCTTTTGTAGTTCTGTTGGATGGTGTAACCGATGTTCGCAACTTTGGTGCCATTGCCCGTACTTGTGAATGTGTGGGAGCTAATGCTATTGTTATACCGGCTCGTGGCAGTGTGTCGGTCAATGCAGATGCTGTAAAGACTTCGGCCGGTGCATTACACACGCTTCCTGTATGTCGTGAACGCAGTGTGCAGGATGCAGTTCGTTACTTGCGTGACAGTGGCTTTACAGTTGTTGCCGCTTCGGAAAAAGCTGTGAAGAATTACACCGAAGTTGATTATACAGCACCGGTTGCCATTGTGATGGGAGCCGAAGATACCGGTGTGTCACCTGCTGTGTTGCGATACTGTGATGAGATGGTAGCCATCCCTATGAAGGGTAATATCGGTTCGCTCAACGTGTCGGTTGCAGCCGGTGTGATGATGTATGAAGTCGTGCGTCAAAGAGGGTGATATTGCCCAATGCTTTACGGTATAAAACAGTAAACTCTACGTCCCGGATTGAGACGCTTGCTCAATAGGGAGTATGTGCTATAAACAACGAGGATGCGTTCTATGTAGGCGCATCCTCGTTGTTTATATATATTCTTGAGATACAACTCTATTCGCAGCAACGTATGTCGCGGATGAGAAGTTGTATATCATCGTTGCCACTCCGTTGGTTGTCCTCAATAGAGTAGCATATATCAAATGCCTTGCCTGCTTTGATATAGTCGTAGAATTCTTTTTTGTTGAATGCTATACCGTTGAAGATGTCGCCCGATTTGCTGTCAACAAGTTCGAGCTTGAGATGCTCTTGTTGTCGACCTACCAAACGACTTGTACCGTAGTCTTTTACATTGCGAGAGAGGAATGTGGGCTTGTTGTTTCCGGGGCCAAAGGGGTTGAATTGGCGTAGCAGGCTGACAAATTCGGGCGTGATTTCCGAGAAGTCCAGTTCGGTATCAATGTCTATTTGGGGCGTGATTTGTGCCGGCTCGATGTTTTGAGCCACAAATTCTTCAAATCGTTGAGTAAATTCTTTGATGTGTTCCTCTTTAAGTGATAGCCCAACTGCATAGGTGTGACCGCCAAAGTTTTCAAGTAAGTCGCGACACGATTCTACGGCTCTATAAATGTCAAAACCTTGCACCGAACGAGCCGAGCCGGTGGCAAGTCCGTCGGAGAGGGTTAATACTACTGCGGGTCGGTAATATAGCTCGGTAAAGCGTGATGCCACAATACCGATAATGCCTTTGTGCCAATCTTTGTTGTAGATGACAATAGTGCGACGGTTGGCTATGTCAACGTGGTTTTGCAGTATCTCGTTAGCCTCCTCGGTGATGCGTTTGTCCAGTTCTTTTCTATCCTCGTTATATTGGTCTATCTCACGACTCTTGCGGTAGGCTTCGTTATAGTCGCGGGTAACAAGCAGGTCAACAGCCTCTTTGCCCGATTGCATACGACCCGATGCATTGATGCGAGGACCTATCTTGAAGATAATGTCGCTGATGTTTATATTCTTTTTGTTTTGTAGCTGACACACTCTTATGATGGCTCGCAGTCCTACTCCCGGGTTGGTATTAATTCTACGTAGTCCGTGATATGCCAGTATGCGGTTTTCGCCTGTAATGGGTACTATGTCCGATATAATACTTACAGCAACCAAGTCGAGCAGTGGGATGAGGTCGTTATTAATATCCAGACCATTGCTGATGGCAAATCCTTCCATAAACTTGTAGGCTACACCACATCCCGATAAATGTTTGTAGGGATAGGGCTCGTCTTCGAGTTTCGGGTTGAGAATGGCAGTAGCATTAGGTAGCTGATTGTCGGGTACGTGGTGGTCGCATATAATAAAATCGATGCCTTTGCTACGAGCGTATTCGATGCGTTCAACGGCTTTGATGCCACAGTCTACGGTGATAATCAGCGATATGTCGTTCTCTGCTGCGTAGTTAATACTCTTGGTCGATATGCCATAGCCCTCCTCGTATCGGTCAGGGATATAGTAGTCGAGTCCTGAGTAATAATTCATCAGAAAACGATACACCAATGCTACGGCGGTAGTACCATCTACGTCGTAGTCGCCATAAATCATTATTTTCTCTTTTGCCCCAATAGCTTGATTGAGCCTATTGACGGCCTTATGCATATCCTTCATTAAGAAAGGATCGTGCAGGTCGCTCAGCTGGGGCCTGAAAAACTTCTCAGCTTCCGAGACAGTTGTCACCCCTCGCTGTGCAAGTAGCTTACATATAGTTGGGCACTGGGGGTATTTCTCCTCCAATGTCGCGCTTATAAGCTCTTGTTCCGATGTAAGGGGCAAGTGATTCCATTTATTATTCATTTATGTGTTTTTTTATTTTTTATCTGTCTCGGGGGCTGTGTCGTAATCTGTGTTTTAGATACAGCCTCAATGGTTGTGTGGTAAACTGTGTCGTGTCGAAATAGAATGCCTGTCTTATCGAATTGTCCGACACTTCAATTTGTGCTTTGTGTTACACAACCTTGTTGCTACAAGATGAAATCTTCTGCTACGTTATTCTTATGAATACTCATATTGTGCGAGCGAAGAGTGTGTTTTTCTGTTTCATCCTTGTGGGCTTCTCACGTGTTGGTTTTTACTACATTGTGTAGTACACGCACCCTTGGCAACATTTTTATATGCATCTTTCAGCCTCTTGTGATGCTTTTTATTGTAAAGGTATCCGCCGATACACACTACGCCATATTAATAATTGCCGTAAAGTTACAAAAACATATTATATAATGGCGTGATTTGGTGTAATAAATAGTGGTAAATAAGTCAAATTTTTTATTTTTTTGTTTTCCTAAAAAAAATAGTGTGTTGGATGAACCTTTTGCGTAATGAATTGTTTATAGTACCGTAATAACATTAAAAAATTGTATTTATGAAGTATAGTTTGCCACCATTATCATATAACGCCGAAGCTCTAGAACCTATTATTAGTAAAGAGACCATAGAGGTGCATTATGGGAAGCACGAGCAGGCATATATCAACAAACTCAATGATATGATAGCCGGAACCGACTATGAGGATATGCCGTTGGAGGATATTATCCGCTCGTCGAGTGGCGCTTTGTTCAATAATGCTTCACAAGCCTTTAATCATATTTTTTACTTCAATACATTTTCTCCCGATGCCCGTCGTTTTCCGGAAGGGAAATTGGCGCGAGCTATTGAACGACATTGGCAATCGTTTGACAACTTCAAAGAGATTTTTGAGCAAAATGCTGTGTCTCTTTTTGGCTCGGGATGGGTGTGGTTGTGTAGCGATGAAAGCGGACATCTGGGGATACGCAACCTCAGTAATGCCGGCACTCCGCTTACCGAAGGGCTCAAACCGCTTCTTGTTTTTGACGTGTGGGAGCACGCTTACTACATCGATTATCGTAATCGCAGAGACAGCCACGTGCATCGGTTGTGGGAGATTATCGATTGGGGTATAGTCGAAGAGCGGTATAACTTTTGAATGTTTCCTTATTAATTTCCATAACAGATTTGATATATAACTGTGCGTGAGCATAGTTGCCATATAGCACTTTTATAAGCATAATGTGATGAATTCCTCAGGATGGGTGTGCTGCGTGAGTAGCGGCCCATTCGTCTTTTTTAGTACCAACGCAATAATTATTGTAGCTTGTGAATATGCTTATATTGTAATAGATTATCTGTTGCGGTGCGTGGCGCAAATAACTAACAAATAAATACTTCCGTAATAAAAAATACTCGGTCGTAACTCTCACGAGCCTACCGAGTATTCTTAAAGTGATAGTTATAAAAAGTGGTGTGATGAGTTATGAAATTTCATCAATGCAAAGATATTGCTATCAAAGATAGCATTGTAATGGATTTTTTACAAAAAAATGTAGTTTATGCACTATACATCGACCGTAGGACTGTGACCTATTTTTTTCTTTTGTTTTGTCGTAAATCTTCTGCTACAGCCCAATGGCGAGCAGCCATATCTTCAAGCCCCAATCGCATAAAAGAATCGCCAAGACGTTCGTGGGCTGCTGCGTGTTGAGGTTTCTGTGCCACGGCTTTGGCAAAGTCCGATGCTGCACCTTCATATTCGTGACATTCATAGCGCAATTTCCCTCGATTATAAAGAGCTTTGAAATTGAGCGGGCTCAATCGTAATGCCTCGTTAAAGCAAGCCATAGCAGCTATACCTTCATTTGTATCTACAAGAGTGACTCCTTTACGCACCCAAGCGTCCACAAGAGTTGGGTCGAGGGTAAGAGCCTTGTCAAAGTTGGCTAGTGCTGCTCGGGTGTCGTGAGCCTTAACGACGCATTCATTGCCCATCAGATAGTATTCATAGGCATACTGACGCAATGACTCATTGCGCTCATCCATAGCACGACGCAGACGGGCGTTTTCTTGTTTAAGACGGCGTATGATGCCTAGCTTTCGTTGTATGTATCGCCGTATTACAGGTTTTTCTATATCATATCTCAAGTGTATGGCCTTGAAAAACTCATCTAGGCACAGTTCCATATTATTGTTGTCGAAAGCATCAATAGCAGCTTTGTATCGACGGTCGGCCTCGGCTTGTTGTAGGGCTTGGTCTATGAGCTTTTGATTGTTGAATAGCTGGCTGAAACGTACTACCTCGGTGTTGACAAAGATGTCGCGAGCCGATATAGGGCGGGTCAGGGTGATACCTTCGAGCGATGTGCAACGACTGAGGGCTACGTATGTTTGGCCTCCGGCAAAAGCACCTCCGGTAAGGTCTATTACAACCTTATTGAAGGTGAGGCCTTGACTCTTATGTATAGTAATTGCCCAAGCAAGTCGTAAAGGATATTGCTTGTATGTTCCTAATACCTTTTCTTCAATGCGTTTCTCTTTCTCGTTGTATGAGTAGCGTATGTTTTCCCACAAGGTGGGTTCTACCAAATGTTCGTCTCCATCTTCCAGAATAACTCTGATGCCTCCATTGCAATCAATCTCCGATACTATACCTAGTGAGCCGTTGACCCAGCGGTGCTCGGTGTCGTTTTTTATAAACATCACTTGAGCCCCCTCTTTCAGCTCAAGTTTTTCGGGGGTGGGTAGGCTGCTTGTAGGAAAATCACCGGTAATTTCTCCTTCAAGAATTATGGTCTTGCCGTTCAGATTGTCGAGGTGTTGTTCGTTTATGCTGTCAACCTGATCGCGTCTTGTAGCAAGAGTGATGGAGAAGTCATCCTCGATATTAGTATTGACCCGACAATGTGGATTATACCGAGTGTTGAGTTGTGAAAGTTCGGCACTTCCTGCTTTGTTGCAGCGTATCTTGTCTAATAAACTCACAAAGGTTGCATCGGTCTGCCGGTAAGTCTTTTGCAACTCGATGGGAACGAGTGATATTTCTTGGAAAGCTCTAGCCGAAAAGAAGAACGGTGTGGGATAAAATCTGAACAGAATATCGCGAATATCGGCTGTCACAACCGGTTCAAGCTGGTATATATCGCCTACAAGAAGTAGTTGCTTACCACCAAATGGTAGTCGCATATTGCCCGAGAATACACGCAATACTCTATCTATAAAGTCTATCATATCGGCGCGAACCATCGATATTTCGTCGATTATGATAAGTTCCACTTCTTTGAGTAGCTTGCGTTGTGTTTTATTGTATTTGAGTAGGTCGTATATGCGATTGTTCTGTATACTTAAGTCCGGGTCATCGGGCATAATGGGGCGGAACGGCATTTTGAAAAAAGAGTGGATGGTACTGCCTCCGGCATTGATGGCTGCTATGCCCGTTGGTGCCAAAACAACATATTTCTTGCGAGTGTTTTCACATATATATCGTAAGAATGTTGACTTGCCTGTGCCGGCCTTTCCGGTAAGAAATACCGATTGGTGAGTGTATTGCAAGAGTGCATACGCATCTTGGAAGGCGGCATTATCGGTGTCAATCTTATGTTCGATATACTGATGCATAATCTATATATGTGCCAATGCTTGTTGCGTTGTGATAATCTGTGTTATAAGGGTTGTGAATAGAATTTAAGCATACTGTTGTTTTTATTCTCGGCCTTTGACTATCTATTTACAAATATACGACTATTCTGTCGAATAGTTGCTATTGCCATCTTCATTTTTGAGATGAAAAAAGCGAGATAGCTGTAAAGGGGCTATCTCGCTATACATTATGTATCAAGAGTTAAAATCTAAATCCGATGGTGGCTTTTATTGAGTTGTGTCGCATATCCATCGTAGTAAACTGATAGTCCGATGCATTTTGTTCAAAAGGATGTATGCTATACATTTGTTTACGATGAACGTATGCTGCATCAATAAAGAAATTGTTGATACGGTATCCCAAGCCACAGCTGATATTATGGGCGTCGGCCGGTACTTGATAGTGGGCTATGGTGCTTTCGGTAAGTTGTGGTGTTGTGATACCATTGAAATAGCTTTGATCCATAGGAGCACTTTCGTAGGCATATCCCGCACGAAGACTGAATGAGGGTGTTACACGAATCTCCAAGCCGGTGCGTATGTTGTGTATACCTTTCAGTTGTTCGTTTATCATCTTATTTTCATATTGATAGCTGTAATATCCCCCCGAATATTTGGTTCTTTTTGAGTCGATATATTCGTAGTCAAAACTTATCATACCCAACTTGCCTATTACTGTTGCAATGCTTGCCAAATAGTGACAAGGTGTGGAGAGGTTGTAATAAATACTACCTATATCGGTCTGGTTGTCAATATTATCCATATTACCATATAATCTGCTTCCGTTTACCTTGTCAAATTCGTATCCTACAGCAGCGCTATATGTGTCGGATAGGTTGTAGAATGTGGGACTGTGAAACGCAAGGCCAATGCGGACGTAGGGATGTGGGCGGTATATCACCCCCAATTTTACGCCGGCTCCGTATCCGTCGGTGTGCAAGAGGTTGCGCAATTCATAGCCGCCATTGGTTTGTGATGTTGCTATTGACGAACTGCTGTTATCGGCCACGTGGGCATTTGTTAGTTCCTCTCCGTAATAGCTCTCAAGACGATAGTTTATATTGGTGACATTGATGGTTAATCCCCAATATAGCTTGTCGAGAACATTTCCACTGATGTTGAAGTCGTATTCGTCGATAGCCCCCGATGAGTAGAAATCGAGATAGGCATTACCTCTTGTTGAAGGTCCGAAAATTCCTGCGTAAGTATTATTGCTCGATATGCTTATCAAGTTGGTGTTATAAGCAAGTACCGACATCCAAGGCAGATGATTGGTATTGTATGGATTGTTATGTATGCCGTGCAACGACAATTCGCTGGGAGCAAAGCCTCCGGCTGTGGTTTTACCGGCTATCAGTTGTGTAAGTGATTGGTCGATGTTGCTCCAATCGGCACTAAACTTGTTGTTGAAGTTGGCTATATTATTATATGCAAAACCAAAGTTGAGGTTGCGTAAAGCTCCCGAACGGAAATTGATAACACCCACTAAGCCCATATTGTCTCCTGTGAAATAGAAGTCATTGTTTTTACTTACGTGGGAAGGTGTTTCAACCGTATTATTAAAGAAGTTGAAACCTGCTGTTACGGTTGCTTCCGAACTGCGATATACACCTATACCGGCCGGATTTTGCTTGATAGTTGTCAAGTCACCGCCTAATGCTCCGAAAGCTCCTGCCATCGATGAGTAGCGGGCTGTACCTTGCACTTGTCCGCTTAGTGCGGGTAATACATCCATTACACCTTGTCCCCACATAGTGAGTGTACAAGTGAGTAGAATTGCTGATATGAATAGTTTTCTCATTATCTATGTATATTAACTGTATGATATTATCTGCGACCTCCGCGACCGCCACCGCTACTACTGCCGCCTCGGCTACCACCACCGCTGTGACTGCCACTACTGCGACTTCCACCCGATGAGCGAGGAGAACTTACACTGCTACGACCTCCGCTCGATGTGCGAGGGGTACTTACACTGCTACGGCCTCCGCTCGATGTGCGAGGGGTACTTACACTACTGCGGCCACTGCCCGATGTGCGAGGGGTACTTACACTGCTGCGGCCACTGCCCGATGTGCGAGGGGTACTTACATTGTTGTTGCCACGACGACCCGAACCTACTGTGCTGCTACCACTTTCGCGACGTGAAGTTCCCGATTGAGTTCCTACCGATGAGCTTCTTTCGCTACCGCGTCTTGTAGTTCCGTCTCCATCAATGGTTACACGTCGACCACCGCGACTGCTACTTTCGCCTCCAATGGTTTGAGCGCCACGACGACCGTCTCCGTCACCTGCCACATAGGTGCCACCATATCGGCCGGATGAACTGCCGGGATGAGGTTGCATATCGGGATGCCCACCGGGACCACGACCGTTGTCATACCCGGGACCACGACCGTGATGGTTGTGCGGGTAGGCCGGACCGGGATAGGGATGGTAGTGATGATGGTGGTGGTGATAATATGGGTCGTACCACGCGTAGTGTGGCCCATAACAGCCGTGATAGAAGAATGGATCATACCATCCGTAATAGTATGATGGATAGTACCAAGGGTCGTAATAGGGATACCCCCAACTCCAACGCCAAGCCCAACTGCTATATGTATAGGGAGCCCACGTATAGTTCCAATACCAAGGATTGCTCCAAGTGGGCGTTACCCAGGCGTATGAGCCATCAATGTATACGTTCCAGTCGTTGCTGTCGAGCATATAGATGCTGGTATAGGCAGGATCGCTGATGCTTACTGTGAAACGCGGATTGTAGAAACGGTGTATCTCTACGGTATATTGATAATCGCTCAATGAACCGTTGAAATCGTTGAGATAATAACCGTCTTCCATCTGTACATACAAAGTATCACCCGGTGCAACATCTTCGCTCTCGTAAACAAATGTTGTACCTGTTGTGGTATTTTCATCTACCGTAGGTGTCGAGTATGTTGTGTAACGTCTGTTATACTCGTCGACATCCCTCTCTTCGATATAGGCCGAAGGTGTGGGTGTAGTATCGGGTGTTGCAGCCGGTGTAACTGTTATGGTTGTGGTTGTTGCCGGTACTACAACTTGTGCTTCTTGTCGTTTCTGGACTACTACGGGATTCTCATCTCCGGGTGTATAGTAGATGTCATCTTCTACGTAGTAATTTTGTGCCATAATGGGGAGCATACTTGCTAGAATAGCAAACGTAACACTAATAAAAAGTTTCGTTTTCATTATTTTGTTCCTCCTATCTCTCAATATCTTTAGTCATTTTACAATATGACTGCTTGAATGTTCAATGGTTTAATGACTATACAATAATCTTCCCATAATATTCTTATTGGGCAAAGTTAAGTATATATTTGAATATTTCATAAGAAAATGACATTTTTAACTAGTATTGAGATATGTAGAGTTGTATTTATTGTTTTTATGGTTTTCTTTGACTCTTGGCTTTAGGGGCAGAGATAGGTTGTACACTCGGTTTTTACAGTTGATAACGGCATAAAAAAAGCTGAAGCGAAATCACTTCGCTACAGCTTCTATTAATAATTGAAGAAAATTATATTGTTGTATTGTTGTGTCTACTTAAATGTATGTGTAGATGTTGTATCTTTTTTACAAAGATAGTGATATAGTGATAATTCTATATGCTTGTAAAAAATAATTTAACAATTGCGGCGTGCAAACGTTTGCTCTTTTTTTAAATCTCTGTTCGTTCTATCTCATTACTGCTCGTTGTGGGGCGTAGGTCGAACGAGAAAAAGATAAGACTGATACCCCAATAGATAAAAGCAATACCTACTAGCAGATCTATTGTTATCAATGCCGAAAATGGAGATGTGAAGAATAGAGCCGACATAATGAGTAGCAATAAAGCATTGAAAAGGTAGAGCCACCACGAATGATGACGCGAGATTGAGCTAAACGCCGAAATCAGGTTGCTGACACCTTTGTATAGAAATACAAACGCAAAGAAGTAGGGGAGCATCAAGGCACTGACAGCTATATTACCCAGCATTATAAAACCAATGAATAGGTCTAGTATGCCTCCGGCCAGCCACCAACCCCATCCAATATGATGCCTGGCCATATTGAATGCTATGAGCAGTTGTGTGATACCTATGAGTATAAGCATCCATAGCAATATAGTTGTTATTGTCAGATACCCGACTGAGGGAGAGAACAGAAACCAACAACCGCAAGGTATGAGTAGTATACCGGGTATAAGAATAATCCACCAATATTTGCTTTTGCCCCAGAAAATGTAATCTATCGTATCCATATTATTTGTTTTTAGTTTATGAAAATAACAAATAACAGATACGATGGTTTGAATATAGGTCTAGAAATTAAGATAAAAGTCGGCTGTCAGGTGTTTATATTCTTCGCTATATTCACCATCGGCTGAACGCAGATAGAGTGTCGTTTCGTGGCAATTACCATAATAATTGCGTTGCCATTGGCACAATGCTCTTTTGGCTGTTTTGCGGGGTGTTGTGCATACTTTTGTCATTCGAGTTGCGCCCCAACCATACAGCATTGCCGTCTTATTGATACTATTATATAGGTCGTAGGGAATAATCATTGCAAGATGCCCTGTTGTGGAAATAATGTTACGAGAAAGTTCAAAGATGTCTTTGTATGTAAGCATTGTTGTATGGCGTGCCGTAGTACGACGGTCGTCGGGCGATAGTAGCGATTGCTCGAAAAATGGTGGATTGGAAATGATACAGTCGAATGTGTCGGATGTGGCAGTGACCCATTGAGTGAAATTACCTTCAACTACACTAATTCTTTCGTTCCAAACACTCTCTTGTATGTTGTAGCGTGCTTGTCGTGCAGCATTAGGTTCTATCTCTATGGCTGTGATAAAAGCCGCTGTGCGTTGGGCTGCCATCAGCGACAAGATACCAGTTCCGGCTCCTATATCAAGGATGCGGCCTTCTTGAGGCAATGTTGCCCAAGCTCCCAATAGTACGCTGTCGGTGCCAACCTTCATTGCACATAAATCTTGATGAATATTGAATTTTTTAAAGCAAAATTTTGTGTCGCTCATAATCTGTCATTCAAGTGCATTGCTAGTGCAAAGTAAATAAAAATAAGTGTAAATGTCATTAAATCCCCCTTTCTTTATACTTTGGCACGTTACTTGTTTTAATATATATTGTGCCGAAATATCGGTGCATTTCGGTCAATTATGTCAGTATTCTGCCATATTGGCAACATTAAAATGTATCACTTATAAGTAACACAATATATGTTTAACGAAAACGACGAAAAATCGACTCATATTATGCCCATTTTTGCAGAGATAAGTGCTCCTGTTGACGAGGGAAATATAGAGGTAAATACTCAAGATATACCTATCCTTACGCTACGCGATATGGTACTTTTTCCGGGTGTGGCAATGCCTGTATTGATAGGTCGTAAAAAAACATTGCGACTTGTCAAGGAGGCTCAACGTCGTCGCACTCACATCGGTGTTGTATGTCAGGTAGAGGCCGATATAGAAGATCCTACAGTCGATGATCTGCACAAGATTGGCGTTGTGGCCGAGGTTATCAAAATATTGGAGATGCCCGATGATAGCGTTACGGTTATTCTGCAAGGTAAACGCCGTTTCAGACTTGGTGAGCAAACAGCCGAGCAACCCTATGTACGTGCCAATATACAACTGCTTGATGACGTATTGCCCGTTAGAGGTGATAAAGAGTTTGAGGCTCTTATGATATCTATTAAGGAGTTGATGATTAAAATGTTACGTTCAGTAGGCGACTCGGGCAAGGAGATGGCTTTTGCTGTAAATAATATAGACAATGCCCAGTATCTTACCAACTTTGTTTGTTGCAATTCGCCCATCGAAGCGGTTATCAAACAGAAACTGCTTGATGCCGACAACCTCAAGGTCAGAGCTTATAGTCTTTATGAGGTATTGAGTCGTGAAGCTCAGCTTATTGAACTCAAAGCCGACATTCAGTCAAAAACTCGTGAAGGTATCAATCAACAGCAACGAGAGCATTTTTTGCAACAACAGATACGTACCATTCAAGAGGAGTTAGGTGGTGACGGAACAGAACAAGAAATCAATGAATTGCGTGCAAGAGGTGCCAAAAAGGCTTGGAATGAAGATGTTGCCAAAGTCTTTGAAAAAGAGGTGCGAAAACTAGAACGCTTGCATCCTCAGACACCCGACTACTCGGTGCAATATAGTTATCTCGATAACTTGTTAAATCTTCCTTGGAATGAATGTAGCGAGGATTATATCGACTTGAAAGAGGCTCGTCGAGTGCTGGATGAAGATCATTATGGACTTGATAAGGTCAAAGAACGTATCATCGAGCATTTGGCTGTTGTGAAGCTCACCGATTTGTCACACGCTCCTATTTTGTGTTTATATGGCCCTCCCGGAGTGGGTAAAACATCTCTCGGTAAAAGTATCGCGCGTGCCATCAATCGCCAATATGTGCGCATATCGTTAGGTGGATTGCACGATGAAGCCGAAATTCGTGGTCACCGTCGTACATACATAGGTGCTATGCCGGGACGTATTATGCAAGGTATAACAAAGGCCAAGAAAAGCAATCCTGTATTCGTACTTGATGAGATAGACAAGATAGGTGCCGACTTTAAGGGTGATCCCGCATCGGCATTGCTTGAAGTTCTTGACCCCGAGCAAAACTCGGCCTTCCACGATAACTATGTCGATATAGATTATGATTTGTCTAATGTCTTTTTCATTGCTACAGCCAATGATTTGAGTACTATATCGCGCCCTTTGCTCGATCGTATGGAGCTTATCGATATCAGTGGTTATATCATTGAAGAGAAAGTCGAAATAGCACATCGTCACCTTATCCCCAAGCAAATGGAAGCACACGGATTGACAAAAAATGATGTGAGCATTCCCAAGCGCACTATCGCTGCTATTGTTGACAAGTACACTCGTGAATCGGGCGTGCGTATGCTCGATAAGATGTTGGCCAAGATTATGCGCAAGATAGCTGTCAAGAAAGCGACAGAAACAGAGTATAACAAAACTGTTAAACTCGATGATCTACGCGAGTATCTGGGTGTACCCACCAACATTGCCGATGTATACGAAGGCAACGAATATGCAGGTGTGGTAACCGGATTGGCGTGGACTGCTGTGGGTGGTGAAATACTCTTTATAGAGTCGAGCTTGAGCAAGGGTAAAGGCGAGAAACTTACGCTCACCGGTAATCTTGGTGACGTAATGAAGGAGTCGGCAGTTATAGCATTGCAATATATCAAGGCGCACGCCGATGTATTAGGAATATCGGAGGAGGTGTTTGATAAGTGGAATATACACATCCACGTTCCCGAGGGTGCCATTCCCAAAGATGGCCCATCGGCCGGTATTACTATGGCTACATCTTTGGCTTCTTTGTTGACACAACGTAAAGTTCGTGCCAGAGTGGCTATGACCGGTGAGATAACATTGCGCGGTAAGGTACTTCCGGTAGGAGGTATAAAAGAAAAGATACTTGCCGCCAAGCGTTCGGGTATGAAGGAGATTATACTCTCGGAAGAAAACCGCAAGGATATCGAAGAAATCAATGAGATGTACCTTAGCGGGCTTACATTCCACTATGTCAAGACTATAAAAGATGTGTGGGATATTGCCCTTACCAATCAAAAAGTGCCTCACGCTATCAATGTGAATTGATATTGAGATAATTGATAAAAAGGAGCTGTCAACAGCTCCTTTTTTATTTATAGGCCGTATATTGACTGGTATACGTATTATGTAGTATTGGTTGTTTTTTATAATTGTGATAACATTATGGCAATATCAATGTTTTTTTGTATGTTTGTGATAAAGTAAAAATAACTATTGTCAGACCTTAAAAACCTCAATAATTATGGATAAAAAAAATATAGTAGTACTTGATGGCTATACGCTCAATCCCGGTGATATGTCGTGGGATGCATTGAAAAAATTGGGTAATTGCACCATATATGACCGTACAGCACCCGCTGATGTGGTAGAGAGGTGTAAAGACGCAGATATTGTCTTGACCAATAAGGTGCCTATGCGCGAAGTGGAGATGTCGCAATTGCCTCGATTACGATATATTGGAGTCTTGGCTACAGGATATAATATTGTTGATACTGTTGCTGCCGCCTCTCGCGGTATCGTAGTTACAAATATACCGGCATATAGTACCAACTCGGTGGCTCAAATGGTGTTTGCTCATTTGCTTAACATCGTTAATGCTACCCAGCAACATACCGACAGTGTGCGTCGTGGTGATTGGTGTCGTTGTGCCGATTTTAGTTATATGTTGTCACCACAAACCGAGTTGGCAGGAAAAACTATGGGTATAATAGGATTGGGTAATATTGGTCGTGCAGTTGCAAAGATAGCCGATGCCTTTGGTATGAGAGTTGTAGCTCGCACTTCAAAGCTAGCCGATGAGTTGCCCGCGTATATTACACCAATGCCTATGGAGCAGATACTTGCCGAGAGTGATGTGCTTACATTGCATTGTCCGCTTACAGCCGATACCCAACACCTTATTAATGCCGACACTTTGGCACAGATGAAGGAAGGGGCTATCCTTATCAACACCGGGCGTGGCCCGCTCATTGACGAAGGTGCTGTTGCCGATGCGCTTAACAATGGTCATCTGCGCGCTGCGGGTTTTGATGTGTTGGCTGTCGAACCGGCTTCTTCCGAAAATCCGTTATTGACTGCGCGAAACGCATTTTTTACCCCTCATATTGCTTGGGCTACCTACGAGGCTCGTGTGCGATTGATGGATATTATGGTCAATAATATTGTCGCATTCCTTTCGGGCAATGTGGTAAATAAGGTCAATTAATACTCTTTGAGTATAGGTGGAATAAACAGCAACGACTGCTCTCCTTGAGGCTGAGCAGTCGTTGTTTATAATATAGATTTGCTGTTGCTGTGCTGTTTATCTGCGTCGCTTGCGAGGTGTGTATTTCAAGCCTTTATACACATTGTTGAGCGAGGTGTTGTATATTTTTATCTCTTTATCCACTTGTCGGGGAGTGTCGGTGAGTGAATGTTTAAACAACCATTCGTACACTTCGGGCAGATAGAATAGTCGAGCCAATCGACTGTGGTTGACACCTTTCCACTCGTCATATCGCAATAGAGGTGTTTCGCCGCACTTCTCCATTCCGGCTTTTACGTGTCTTGATTCTCTTACCGATACATCACGGTCGGCAGTTCCGTGAATAATCCACAAGGGAACTTGATTGAGACCCGAGAAGTCTTTGGTTGTTCCTCCGCCACACAATGCCATAGCAGCGGCAATGCGTTCGGGATATGCTGCTACAAGGTCGATGGTACCAAAACCTCCCAAGCTCATTCCCAGTACGTAGATACGATTGGTGTCTATGGGATATAATTCTGTTACGTGGTCGATAATATTAATGAGACGGTCGGGATTCCATACACCTCCCGGATTTTGTGGCGCTATGATAAACGCGTCTATTTCTCTACCACGTTTCACCGCATCTGCAGTACCATATCGCATTACTTTGTTTATGTCTGTTCCGCACAAGCTCTGTCCGTGTAAGAATACAATCAGGGGTTTTTTCTTTCGTTGTGCTATGGCATCATCCTCAAGCATTTCCAGATGGTTCTCGTTGCAGGCAATATCCATTTCGGCGCGTTCCAGGGCGTCCGATGCAACAAATTCTACGGTATCGGGCAGTAGTGTTACATCGTCGATGTACAAGCTGTCTCCCTCTAAGGCGTTGAAATAGGAGTCGATAGCAAGCGAATCGGCTGCAATAGCCTCAAAGTAGGCTGCCACGACACTTGAGTCGGTGACTATATCTTCTATATAAGATGATATGACAAACGAGTCGGTGGGGAATGCCAACGTATCGGCAACTATGACAGGAATGGTGTCACCTTCCATTGTGATGTTATCGCTTGTGTCTGTGCAGGTTGTGTCGGGTATATAAAACCAATAGTTATACCCGTTTTCTACCTCATTAATGTGTGTGGTGAGGTTTACTTCGGCTAGTGTAATGAGAGCCGAAAGTAGTGTACACAATATTATAATAATCTTCTTCATTCTACAATAAATTTGTATATTTCTCGTCCGCGTGAGCCTACAACTATCTGATTGCCAATGGCAATGGGCGATGATTCAAAGTTGTTGGCAAAATCTTCTTTATATATTACCTCTCCTGTTTTTCCTTTGATAAGATATATATATCCGTTGGTGTCGCCGGTTATAATGTACATTTCATTATTCTCATTAAACATTGCTATGGGCGATGACCACGAGTAGTGGTGGGTTTTGGTGCGATATATTTCTTGTCCGTCCTCTTTGTTAAAGGCTATGAGTGCGCCCATATTGCCCGACTCTTGAATACTGAAATTAGAGAAAATCATACCCTCGCAATCTCCTGCACCGATAAGTGGTGTGGCAAACATTCCTCCGTCAAATGTTTTCCCTCCCATCGGTTTTTTATTGCCGGCAATGGTTGCACTCCATATCAGCTCTCCGGTGAGGCCGTTTAATTTCACAAAATGCGAATGTCCTTTATCGCCTTGTTTATCTATTTCGCATCCTGTGTAAACGTAGGGTATGCCGTCAATCTCCTCAACAACAACCGAAGCATCAGAATCATCGACATTTTTATATCGCCACACAGGTTGCAATGTGTTGAGGTTGATAGCTATAACGTTGCCGTGATTGTCCGAGAAAAATCCGTAGTTGCGACTGATGGCAATTGATGATTCTATGCCCGGAGCTGCACCGTTAATGCGATAACGCAATGTAGAGTGTAACAATACCGAGTCACCTTTACAATATATCTTATAGATAGTTCCGTTTTCGCCTAGACGGAACATAAAGTCACCCACACGTATGGGAGATGAGTCGTACGCGCCCCAACGTCGCCAAGCCTTTGCATCTTCGGCTTGAAAAGAGACAGTTGTGTGATTATATAGGTTGATTACCATTGCTCCAAAAGGCCGTTCGGCCGGTACTCCTTGACCTACATATAGATTACCATTCATTGTGGGGTCGAAAGACATTGTACCTTTGATAGGGTTGCCTATCTCGTAAGGGCGACGAGAAGCCTTTCCTGTGGCAAGATTTATAAAGTGGACTTTGCCACATAATGAGCCTACAAGTATCTCTTCTGCTGCAAACTCATCAGTGATATAGCCGGCCGCATTGTTGCGGATATGTTCTATTTGTTCGTTATTCCAGTTTATGTATAGAGGTTGCCCTGTCCAACCGGTTCCTCCGCCCCACATACCAAAGTCGGTTTGGCGAGTGTCATAATCTGTCTCAAACATCCACGCTTGTGTAACTTTGGTGGGTGTTCCGGTGATGCGACCTGCAAAGTTGGGTATGCGTGCAGGCCCTCCTCTGAACGTGAAAATGCCTTGAGCCGATGCGTATAGGTCGGAATAGTCGCTAATCGTACCGTCAATATGATGCAACATCGTGTCGATGGTAAAATTTATATTGTCAAGAGCCGATGCTAATATTGTGTCGGGATAGACAATGGGGGTGGGGATGGTGTCCTCCATAACAATTGTATCGGATACTTCTTCTTGTGAATCCGACTTCTTATTTATGCCGTTGCAAGAACTCAACAGCATACACAATCCAAGCGTAATAAATGAATATATTCTTATCATATCAACTACAATGCACATTATAAGCGGTATTACTATTTTGCTTCTCTTTCGTGGTAAGCGCATATTTAGCGACGCAAATATAGTGGTTTTGACTTAAATAGGCAAATCGTTGTTGTTTTTCGATTGCTTTCAACAGTTGTAATGTGATTTTTTAAAATAGTTTTATATTTCTTTAGTTGTTAATGGGTTGGCTCGGACAGCAACTCGCTCACAATGATGGTTGTTTCGATTGGATGTGTGCCGAGATGAGGGGCAGTATTTCTTTCTCGAATATGTCACTGCGTATGATGCGATAGTGCGGATGGTGATGCCGGTTGAAAGTATTGCTGTGATGCACCACATATTCTCCTTTGTGTAGTAGAGAATCTATCATTATTGAGTCTTGTTCAAAGTGATTTAGTAAGCAATGATGCTGTGCCTCTTGAGCCGCTTTTTTTATAAGTGAAGCACTTTTGTTCCAGTTATCTATCCAATTGTTATCGATAGAGGGTAGTGTGTCGAGCGTGCTGCGGATAAAAGCATCGGTGTAGGCATTGATGGGAATAATGCTGTCGCGTATGACACTGAGGCTCACTCGATAGTAGTTTCCGTGTGCGTAGCAAGGCTCAAAATAGTCTTCTGATATGCTATCGATGGTGTTTAATTCGTACGTGATGTATTGATATACTTTTGACGTATCGGAAATGATGTGTGCAGGGCCAAAATAATCTTGAAAACAGCCCTTGTAAAAATCTTGAAGTGTGATATAAGGATATTTGTCGAGTTGGCTTTCGATAAATGGTGTGAGGTTGTCCTCTGCAGCATCAACTCTTGTAGTTGCATTGTTACACGCTGTCAACCACAGTCCCATAATTGCTATCGTGCAAATGTGTATAAAGTGTCTCATCAGTTCTATTATTGAAAATCATTCCGATGTAAGACAGTAAAAACGAACATTGGTTTAATTATGGCACACAAAATCTTGTAAAGGGAGTTGACTGTTTATATATATAACATTATCATCGGCTTCCTCTCACAAACTCTTCGGCAGGAGCAAGACTGTCTATTTTGCCTACATCGAGCATAGAGAAATTGGAGGGAGTGTATGCAGTGATGATATGGTCGGTCATTGCTTGCAAGTAGAAGTCAATAATAGAGAATTTGTCGGGCAGGTTGGCCATCAGTTTGAATATGTATGGCGAAACAACGTGTATGCCGGCAAATGCAGCACGCTCTAGCATAGAAATGTCGAGACCGTTCGGTTTTACTTCTTCGGTTTTAACGTTGGTCCATCCGCGCATACGATGATTGTTGTCGAAAAGCAGGTATCGACTGGTTTCTCGATGACTCACAACTACTGTGGCAAGGCGGTCGGGGGTATGTTGGCTCATAAGGGTGGCAAAATCGAGATTTGACAGTATATCTACATTGTGAACCAATATGGGTTCGTTACCATCAAGAAGTTGAGCAGCTTTGCGTAGCCCCCCACCTGTGTCGAGAAGAAGCTCGCTTTCGTCCGAAATCTCAATTTTCATACCGTAGTCGTGCGTGGCAACGTACTCTTTTATCTGCTCGGCGTGGTGGTGTACGTTGATAACGGTGTGTGTGCAACCTGCAAGTTGCAACTTTGAGAGTATGTGGTGAAGTAGTGGTTTGCCATCGACAGGAACGAGAGCCTTGGGCATTGTGTCGGTAAGGGGGCGCAAGCGAGTACCCAATCCCGCTGCAAAAATCATAGCTTTCATAGTCTCTTATTGTGGTGTGTAGTGTCGGGTTATCTCTCTTTCGCGATGAATGAGCATTACCTCTACGTTATATTTATTGTGTAAGTGTTCGGCCATTGCTTGAGCCGAGTATACCGAGCGATGTTGTCCACCGGTACAGCCAAATGCAACTTGTAACGATGTAAATCCGCGACGTAGATATCTTTCGACCGAGGCATCGACAAGTGCATATGCGTGGTTGAGAAACGTGAGTATCTCTCCGTCTTTTTCCAGAAAATCTATAACCGGCTTATCCATTCCTGTCAGTTGTTTGTACTCTTCATATCGTCCCGGATTATGAACGGCGCGGCAGTCGAATACAAACCCTCCGCCATTGCCACTATTGTCGGTGGGCAATCCTTTCTTATATGAGAAACTATATATTGTGACACACAAGTTGGTGCGAGGTTCTTGGGGTTGGTAGCAAGGAAGGTCACACACAGCGCGAAGTGTGGAGTGAAGATGCGGATAGGGTAATGCTACACCCTTGTTGAGTATCTCGCGCAGGTTGTCGATAGCTTGAGGGATACTTTGCAAGAACAACTCTTTACGCTCGAAGTACCCCCTGAACCCGTATGCGCCTAATACCTGAATGGAACGAAATAGAATGTATAGATTTAGATTTTGTATAAACTCTTGCTTCTCTATGTGAGGATAGTAGTTGTGCAAAGCATCGAGATAAATATCAATGAGTCGAGTGCGTACATCGGCCGGATATTGTGCGCGAGCTTGCCATAGAAATGAGGCTACATCGTAGTGAACGGCACCGTATCTGCCTCCTTGGAAATCAATGAAAAAAGGTTGTCCGTTATGTATCATTATATTGCGACTCTGAAAATCGCGATACAAGAATCCTTTTGGCTCGGCCGATAGAAGATGTTGTGACAGTAGTTCAAAATCGTTTTGCAGTAAGTTCTCGTGAAAGGTTACTCCGGTAGCTTTCAGAAAACAGTACTTAAAATAGTTGAGGTCATACATAATAGTACGCTCGTCAAATGCCGGCGATGGGAAACATACCGAGTAGTCCATATCGCTATTGCCCTCTATTTGAGTGCGTGCCAGCGTGCGCATTGTGGTGGCAAGTAAGTCAAGAGTCGCTTCATCCCACACACCGCTCTTGCGACACGTTGCCATTGTGTCATAAAGAGATATATCACCAAGATCGGTTTGCAGGTAGCGTATGCCGTCATTGTCGACAGCTACCACTTCGGGTACGGGTATGCCGGCTTTAATAAGATGGCGTGAAATGGATATAAAGGCATTGTTCTCATCGATGCTTTCTCCTATCACACCGATAAGCGGTTGTTTGCCATCCGATATTCTATAATAGCATCGAGCCGATCCGGCAGCTGTAAGTCGTTGGCAAGAGATGGCTTCTTGGCCACTGTATGTCTTGTAGAGTCGTTTGAGGAGTTCCATTGTCTATATCTCTTTGTGAAAACAAAAGTAATGTTTTTTGTGTGAAAAGAAAAGAAATATCACTGCCATTATGTTATGCTCATATGCAATAAAAAGAGAAGTGTTTTATTTCTACATAATTAACAGTTCTATAAATACTTTAGAGCCCTAAATATATTACCTTTGCGACCTGTAAAAATGTGAAATATGATAGAATTTCTTACAACATATCATTTATTGGGCTTGGTGATAGGTATCAGTACATTCCTTGTAATAGGTATCTTTCATCCTATTGTTATCAAGGCTCATTATCATTGGGGAACAGGCTGTTGGTGGTTGTTTCTTGTGTTGGGAATTGTGGGCTTGGTATTATCTCTGTTGGTAGATGAGGTCTTGTGGTCGGCAATGTTGGGAGTATTCTCTTTCTCCTCGTTTTGGACTATAAAAGAACTTTTTGAACAGCAAGAAAGAGTGCGCAAAGGTTGGTTCCCTAAAAATCCCAAACGTAAATATCCATTCTGATAATCAGATTGTTAAATCCCGTTGATGCCGGCAATAAAGATTTTATAGAATATTTATCTGTAAAATGTTTATTCTTAAATGAAAAAAACTTACCTTTGTAGAATAAAATAAAAAACACCTAAAATACTTAATTAAATATTATGGAACTCGCTAATCTTGATTGGAATAGTCTAGGTTTCGGTTATATCGACACAGACTATAACGTACGCTGCACTTACAAAGATGGTAAGTGGGGTGAACTAGAAGTAACAGACAAAAAAACTATCGACTTGCATATGGCGGCAACTTGCCTCCACTATGGTCAAGAGTGCTTCGAAGGTATGAAAGCCTTCCGTGGTAAAGATGGTAAAATCCGTATCTTCCGTCTCCAAGCAGGCGCAGAACGTATGCAAACATCTTGCCGTGGTGTTCTTATGCCCGAAATGCCTATCGACCTCTATATGGATGCAGTGCGTTTGGCAGTAAAGAAAAACGAGCGTTTCGTACCTCCCTATGAGAGCGATGCTTCATTGTATATTCGTCCTCTTATTATCGGTTCATCAGCGCAAGTTGGTGTAAAACCCGCTCAAGAATATACTCTCATCGTTTTTGTAACTCCCGTTGGTCCATATTTCAAAGAAGGAATTAAACCTACCAAGATGCGTATTATGCGTGAATATGACCGTGCTGCTCCTCTTGGTACAGGACGTTACAAAGTGGGTGGTAACTATGCAGCTAGTCTTTCATCTACTGTAATAGCCCACAATGAAGGTTATTCAAATCCTATCTATCTTGATGCCAAAGAGAAAAAGTATATTGACGAGTGTGGAGCTGCCAACTTCTTTGGTATCCGCGACAATACATATATCACTCCTAAGAGCGACTCAATCCTTCCTTCTATTACCAACAAGTGCTTGCAAGCTCTTGCCGAGCATCTCGGTATGAAGGTTGAATGCCGTCCCGTTCCCGAGGAAGAATTGGCTACATTTGAGGAAGCTGCTGCTTGTGGTACTGCTGCCGTTATCAGCCCCATTTCTCAAATTGATGACCCCGTTCGTGGTGTAAGCTATACTTATACTACCGATGGTACAGTAGGTCCTTGCTGCCGTAAACTTTACGATCTCCTTTGCGCTATCCGTAAGGGTGAGACTGAAGATATCTTTGGTTGGAACGATATTCTTGACTAATCATATCACAACTATACCGAGGTGCTATCACAAGATAGCACCTCGTTTTTATATACAATTATATATGATCGACATAGCCGATATTTATTCACACTATTACACGCCGGGTGCGCCTATCACGCAATTGGTTTGGTCTCATTGCCGGCAGGTTGCTCGATTGTCGGTGGAGGTGGCACAACGTTGTTCACAACTTCACATCGATACTGTTTTTCTTTACGAGGCCGCTATGTTGCACGATATAGGCGTGTTTCGTACCAATGCCCCCTCTATATTGTGTCAAGGAGATGCTCCCTATATGCAACACGGTATTATAGGGGCGGAATTGTTGCGTGCCGAGGGCTTGCCGGCGCACGCTCGCGTGTGCGAAACACATATAGGAGTGGGGCTTACAGCACAGGAGATTGTGCAACAAGGGCTGCCTTTGCCTCATCGCGATATGTTGCCTGTTACGCTTGAAGAAAAGTTGGTGTGCTATGCCGATAATTTCTTCTCCAAATCGCGTCCCGAAGTGATGCGTACGTATGCCCAAGTGCGTGATGCCGTTGCGCGTTTTGGTGAAGAAAATCTGCAACGCTTTGATGAGTTGACGCAACTGTTTGGAAAAATCAACGAATGAAGCCGAGAATTTTTTTTAAAGACTCTTTATATTTGCGATAAACTGCTGCTAATAAATATTAAAACCCCATAAATGGCGTGTATAACGCGGAAAATGTGTAACTTTGCAGTTTGTAGATATTGCACATATAATGCCGCGTAGGAGTTATATACATATAATAATAGTTATACTGCTTACAAGTATGATGATGCTGCACACAAAGGCTATGCCGTTGTGTGCCGATGGTGATGTTGCTACATCGCCCGATACAGTAGTTGTAAGCCACACTGCGTCGAGTGGTGTGCGCACCGTTCAGCGTATGCCTCGTGCTACTGCCGATAGTCTTGCCGCCGAAGGTGTGTTGCAAGGCGTTGAGGCCGATTCGCTTGCTACCATACCCGATTCGCTTGCTACTGCAACAACCCCTGCAAAGTCGCGTCCCAAGCACCAGTCGGCTCTTGATGCCGTTGTAGACTTTACGGCTCAAGATTCACTTGTATTTGATGCCAATAATATGGCATACCTCTACGGTAAGAGCGTTGTGACCTATCAAGATATACAGCTTGATGCCGACCAGATAGAGCTGGATATGGACGATAATACGGTCTTTGCTGTGGGTAGACGAGACAGTACGGGTACATTGGTAGGAAATCCTGTCTATAAAGATGCTTCGGGTGAATATGAATCGGAAACAATGCGTTATAACTTCAAGTCAAAAAGAGGTTATATTACCAATGTGATTACCGAGCAAGGCGAAGGATATTTGACCGGAGGCCGTACTAAAAAGACGGCCGATAACGTGCTGTATATGGAGGATGGAAAATATACCACGTGCGATAATCACGAGCATCCGCACTTCTATCTTCAGTTGACTCGTGCCAAAGTGCGTCCGCAGAAGGATGTTGTGACAGGCCCTGCATATATGGTGTTGGAAGATGTTCCGTTACCTCTTGCGTTGCCTTTTGGATTCTTTCCTATTACTCAAAAGTATTCGTCCGGTATAATATTCCCAACCTTTGGTGAGGATATGAACAGGGGTTTCTATGCGCGCAATGGCGGTTATTACTTTGCATTGAGTGACTATCTTGATTTGGCGCTAACGGGCGAAATATATACCAAAGGTTCGTGGGGATTGCAAGCCCGTTCGGCCTATGTCAAGCGTTATAAATTCTCGGGTAGTATCGATATTAGTTTTATCAATACTGTTACAGGTGATAAAGGTATGCCCGATTACTCCAAACAGAATAACTTCCGTGTGGCTTGGACTCATACGCAAGACCAGAAGGCAAGTTCCAATTCTTCTTTCTCGGCTAGTGTAAACTTTACCACAAGTGGTTATACGCGTAATGACTTGAATTCTTATTACGACCCCAATCAGTTTACACAATCGACTTCTAGTTCTACTATCAACTATACCTATCGAGTACCCAATACGCCATTCAGTATCTCGGCTACTGCCAATGTGACTCAACGATCGCAAGACTCGACACTGAATATTTCGTTGCCCAACTTGACACTCTCTTTGAGTCAGATACGTCCGTTCAAGCGCAAGAATGCAACAGGGCCGGAGCGTTGGTATGAGAAAATACAGTTATCATATAGTGGTAGATTTCAAAACTCGATTACTGCCAAACAGAACGAAATATTCCAGAAAAATCTTCTCAAAGATTGGCGTAATGGTATGACTCATAACGTGCCTATATCGGCAACATTTACACTGTTCAAGTATATCAATATGACAGCATCGGTCAATCTCACCGACCGTATGTATAGCAATAAAGTAATGCGTGAGTGGGATCCTCAAGCCTCGGCTGTTGTTAACGATACACTATACGGATTTTATAATGTTTTTGACTTCAATGCAGGTGTGTCGTTACAGACCAAATTGTATGGTTTCTATACTCCGATGAAATTCTTGGGTGATGCGATAAAGCAGATACGCCACGTCCTTACACCGTCTATTTCGTTTACCTATGCGCCCGACTTTAGCGCACCATTTTGGGGCGCATACGATGTGTTGAGTTATACCGACAAAAACGGTCAGTATGTCGAGCAAGTGTATTCTCCATTCCAGAACAGCCTTTTTGGCACATCGCCAATGGGACAAAAAGGTCTGCTCAGTCTATCGTTCTCCAATAATTTGGAAATGAAAGTCAAGAGCAATGCCGATACGACTGGTGTGAAGAAGATTTCGCTTATCGAAAATCTAGCGGTCAGCACTAGTTACAACTTGGCCGCTGACTCTCTGCGGTGGAGCAATATCAATGTCAATTTGCTAATAAAATTGACAAAGGGACTAAACCTCAATCTGCGTACTACTTGGGATCCTTATTGTTATCAGCTCAACTCTGCGGGTAATCCGGTGAGAGTGGATGTGTTGCGTTCGCAAGCAGGAAAGGGGTGGGCACGATTGTCCAGTGCAGGAACTTCTTTCTCTTACACGTTCAACAACGATACATTCAAGAAGAAAGAAAAGCGTGATAGGCCACCTACGGGTGATGAAGAACTTGCCGAAGGAAATGACCCACTGGCCAATGGAGCTGCCGCTACCGACGAGCGACAACGAAATCGTAGGCAGGCGGGTGCCGGTAAGCAGACTGATAGTGAGTATGACAGTGATGGATACTATCGTTGGCGTGTTCCTTGGAGTCTTACGGTCAATTACTCGGTCAATTATACATACGGCTCGTTTAACAAAGAGAAAATGGAATATGACGGAAAGTTTGTGCAGAACCTCAGTTTGTCAGGAAATTTAAGTTTGACTAAAGGTTGGGCGTTCAACTTTTCGGCCAGTTATGATTTCAATGCCAAGAAGCTCGCTTATATGAACTGTACTATTTCGCGCGACTTGCACTGTTTTACTATGTCGGCAAGTTTTGTGCCGGTAGGCCCCTACAAATCATACAATTTCCACATTGCAGTGAAGGCTTCGATGCTCAAGGACCTCAAGTATGACAAGCAGAGTCACGCCTATGATACCCAAACTTGGTACTAATATGACTGATAAATTGCCACAACCATTTGTCGACCGTATGCAGTCGTTATTGGGTGAAGAGTGTGAAGAATTTCTCCACGCCTTGACTTGTAACGAACAACCTGTAAGTATTCGACTCAATGCCGACAAAGGCGCAGTGCTTTCCTCCAATGCAGTTGCAGTGCCGTGGTCGGGTGATATGGGGTATTATTTGCCCGAACGTCCTACATTTACTTTCGATCCTCTTTTTCACGCCGGAGCATATTATGTTCAGGAGGCTGCATCGATGTTTTTGGGCAGTGTTATCAAACAGTATATAAATACTCCGGTAAGATATCTCGACTTATGTGCTGCACCGGGTGGAAAATCTACACACGCCATATCTATGTTGCCACAAGGCTCATTGATTGTGAGCAACGAGTATGTTCGGCAACGTGCGCAGGTGCTGGCCGAAAATATGATAAAATGGGGTAGTCCCTATTCTGTTGTAACGAATAACGCACCGGCCGATTGGGGGGCTTGGCATAATTATTTTGATGTGATTGCCGCAGATGTACCCTGCTCGGGTGAAGGAATGTTCCGCAAAGATGAGCAGGCTATAGCCGAGTGGTCTCCGGCCAACGTATTGCATTGTGCTGCTCGTCAGGAAGGAATATTGGCCGATGTTTGGGCAGCCTTGCGCCCCGGTGGATTGCTCATATATAGTACTTGTACGTATAATATAGAGGAAAATGAAGCGATGTTGCAGCATCTTATCAATAGCTATCAAGCCGAACCCTTGTCGGTCGAGATAGAGGCCGATTGGGGTATTTCGGGTGCATTGCATAGCGATTTACCGGCATATCGTTTTATGCCACATCGCACTAGGGGTGAAGGACTTTTTATGGCAGTATTGCGCAAACCCGGAGATGCCGACAATACGTGTGGCGTAGTTCCCACGCAACGAGATAAAAAGAAGAAACAACAATCGGGTAAGACCAAGCATATACGAGTACCCGACGAGGTGAAACAATGGATTTCCGATACCGATACATTTACATTCCTTGCTGACGAAACAGCTGTTGTAGCCTATCCTTCGGCCTATGCGGCAGATATACAGGCAATGCAGCAACAATTCAATGTGTTACATTCGGCACTTCCTGTTGCAACATTCAAGGGACGTGACATAATTCCCACTCACGCGTTGGCTCTTTCTCAAAATTGTGCCGAAGGAGCATTTGTTACGTGTGAAGTTTCGCACGATGCAGCCTTGTCATATTTGCGCCGAGAAGCGATAGTGTTGCCGGTCGACGTGCCTCGTGGCTATGTGTTGCTATTGTATAAAGGTTTTGCTATCGGATGGGTTAAAAATCTAGGAAATAGAGCCAACAACCTCTATCCCCAAGAATGGCGCATACGCAGTCCTCATAATCCCGATGTAATGATTGATGCAGGAGTGATGAGAAAATAAAGTTTTATCTTTAGTGCGTAAGTCGTGTATATACAGATGGTTGTTATTGCGATATTAAATATTTTTGAATTTAAAGAGAATAAAATCGGAATAACTATTGCATAAGTAAAAATAATTGTCTATCTTTGCACCGCATTTGAGAAAAATGCACTGATGATGGCGGGATAGCTCAGTTGGTTAGAGCGTCGGATTCATAACCCGGAGGTCACGAGTTCAATTCTCGTTCCCGCTACAAAAAGCAGATTGCATAGCAGTCTGCTTTTTTTGTTTAAGGAATATTGATATATCGGCACGATCCCTTGGCTCTTAATTATTATTACCAAACCAGATAATAGTGTATATGATGTTTTTCGATTTCCCCTCGGAAAAGAGTTTCTTCTGTGATGCGATATAGCCCCGATTTGAGTGGTTTTAATGTATATTCTACTGTGGCTTCGTCTCCTCCGCACATACCGTCACCCATCAATTGGGGATGAAGATATGTGAATTTTTCTGTAACGTGAAATGCCTTTTTGGGGTAGTCTATTCTATAATCATATCCTACTGAACCCCAATATTTTCCTTTAAATTTAATCTTTCCATTATTAAGGCTTATTATTTTAGGTCTTTTGGTAAGTAAAATCTGAAGTTTTGTAAATATATCCATAGGTCATTGGGTAATTATAATTGTTTTTAATTGTAGGAATATGTTTGTGATAAATTTTGAAACATTCAAAAGGGTATACTACAACGTTTTGTTGAATAGTAATAACAAAGCTAATAATCTTTACGTATAGTTGCAAGTATATGGCAGAATAGAATATATTGCTTAATTATTATTGGGCACTTTTTAAACTTCTCTTGGTCGTAAATTTGAGTGAAATTACAAGAATTTTCCTATTTATATTTTCTTTATTATTGAGAAGTAATAAGGTTGGCATTAGTTGGTATTTTTCTTATCTTTGCTTTGTCGATGATATGCATAGAATGTTACATACTGTGCATCTATGGGTAGTATATTGTCGTTGATATTTAGTTTAATGAATAATGCTGTTATGAAGATGAGAATTTTTCGCTTTGTTGCTTTTCTAGTTACTTTGTTATCGGTATCGGTTGCAGTATCTTGTGAACAGACCGAGCCTGCACCGCAACCTCAAGAGGATATGTTGTCGGTTACACCTTCTCGAGCAATGCTTTTTGCAGCTCAGGATAATGAGGCCGATACGCTATATGTAAATACGAATGTGGAGAGTTGGAGTTATGATACCCCCGAATGGGTAATTGCTGAAAAAGATAGCAATAAACTCATAGTCAATGTTGCTGACAATGGGGGAGAAATGCGTCGAGGAAATATCATTTTTGCAGCCGGAACAGCTCCGACAGTGCAAATAGAGGTGTGTCAGCGTGCAGTGCGTAGTATCAGACAAGTAGTCTATATAGAGGTCAACGATTGTAATCCGCTTAATATATTGGAGTATAATCTGGCCGATGGCTCTCCGTTCTTTGATGCAGTGATACTTTTTGCAGCCAATATCAATTACGATAGCGAAAATAATCGTGTTTATCTGCACAATAATCCCAACGTTCAAGCCCTGCTAGATGATACCGATACCTATCTGCAACCCTTACGCGAGCGTGGTATAAAGGTCTATTTGGGTATTCTAGGCAATCACGATGCCGCAGGTGTTGCGCAATTATCGGCTTGGGGCGCACGTCAGTGGGCGCAAGAGGTGGCCGATGTGTGCTGTCGCTACAAGTTGGATGGTGTCAATCTTGATGATGAGTATTCAAAAGCTCCCGATTTGCAGAACGAATGGTTTACAGCTCGTTCGGCGTCGGCAGGGGCACGACTTGCGTATGAGCTGAAAGTGGCTTTGTCCGAAAAATGCAGTTGGCCCACTGAGGTGTCTATCTATGAATATGGTTCGTTATATCGTTTGCCGGCTGTTACTGTCGATGGTGTGAAACATACTCAAAGTGAATTTATAGATATGGTATTGGCCGACTATGGTTGTCAAGTTGAGCCATACGGTGATCTTTCTTATGCACAATGCAGTGGCGCATCGATACAATTGGCTTATGGAGGTAAATTGTCGGAAACAACCGCCAAGAGTATACTATCCGATGGTTATGGATGGTGTATGTGGTTTGCTTTCGATCCTTCGGGAACGGGTGGTGTCAACAACAATCTGGAACATTCATTGAAGCAGTTTGATGTAGCAGCCCGCGTCTTTTATAATACACAGATGTTACCACCTAAAATGGTGTATAATAAGCGCGGAGAAGGTGTTTACGACCCTCTTCCTTATGCCATAGGACTAGGGCAATAGACATCTGTGATGTAGCGGTCTTATTCTCGCGCTTTGCTGTAACTTACGATAACTACGCCTGCAAATACCGTAATGGCTGCAATAATCTTTTGCCAGTCAAGGGTATCCATACCTAGGTATATGCTTATGCCGGTAGCAATGATGGGTTGTACATAGGAGTACATACTCACCAGTGTGGGGCGGATGCGTTTCTGGCCTACCGGTATTAGAAAATAGGTAATGAATGTAGAGCAGATAATAAGAAAAACCAACTCTGATATGATATTTTGAGGCAATGAATTATAGTCGATAGTTATAACCTCGGTAGCCGAGAAGGGGAGTGCCAACAGTGTCGAATAGAAAAAGATCCATTTCATAAATGTTATGACAGAGTATTTGCCTATCAGTGGTTTGAATATGCCTAAATAAAGAGAGAAACACAAACTGTTGAATATCATCAATACCAAGCCTACGGTTGTTGTGTGCGATACACCACTGCCGGTAGCGCTGTTGAGGATAAGGAATATAATACCGGCAAAACTCAATGCTACACCACCGGCCTTTTGCAATGTAATAGGCTCACGCAATGCAATGGCTGCTATAATCATCGTGTAGATAGGCGACATAGCACTTACAATAGAGCAGTCGAGAGGTGTTATACTGGGAATAGCAATTAGAAAAGTCATCTGTGTGAGAAAAAAGCCCAGTACCGATGCGGCAATAATCTTGGGATGGTCGCGCCACTCAACTTTCTCACGTGCGCCAAAGAGCGAAATAATCCAAAACAGTAATCCCGCGCCTATCGAGCGCAAGGTAAATAGTGCCAAAGGTGATATAAGATGACTACTTGTAAGATCCTTGCATACAATGATATTGATGCCAAATATAGCATATGCAACAAAGCACGCCAAGTGTCCTATCAGTTTACTATCAGCTTTCATTCTATTGTGCTACATTGTTATATGTGTATCTCCTCGCCGAGGAAGTGGGGTTGCTTGCCTGTGATGTGGTCAATAAACATCTTCACACGCGAGAGGCTCTCACGCACCATCTGTTTTAGCCAGGCTCTTCTCACGATTACATCCTTGGCATTATAGCCGCAGACATCAATGTTGTTGAGAGCGCCTATGCACACAGAGCGTTTGTTGTGGAACGGTTGAGAAATAACAGTGAACTGCTTTTGTCCGAAAACCTCTCGGGCACGAATAACCGAGTCGAGCGTTCTAAATCCGGCATAATCGAGTACAATTCGACTCTCGGGAACACCGGCTTTTATCAATGCATCGCGCATCGCTGTGGGCTCGTCATACTCCTTGATGTGGTTATCGCCACTCACCAACAGATACTCCACCTTTCCTGCTTTGTATAGTGCAGCAGCGGCATCGATACGGTATTTGAAGTAATAATTGGTGTAGCCCCGACCGGTTTTAGGATTAGTGCCAAGTACCAGCCCAACGCGATTGTACGGAACGTCCTCTACATTGTCATATACTCGCTTATGCGACATTATTTCCACCGCAAGATAGCATACTGCAATTATAACTGCAATAGCAGCTATAATTATCAACAATGCTTTTATTGTAAATCTGATCCACTTCATTGTTCAAGACATCGTAGATATTGTTTCTCACTGAAAATAAACGATTTACAGAATTTGAAATATTGACAGGTAACGATTTAGAAACAAGCGAAGTTCCCCGATATGTCTTATTCTGCATTGTTGAAAAGAATGCTTTATCGTGTGCAAAGGTAATCAAAGTTTTATAATCATTAATTATAAACACCACTATTTTTGCAAAGGCTTGTATCTAGAGAGTTTCCAATGTCTCCAAAATAGAGCATAAGGTCATATTTCTTTTTCACTACACTTTTCCCAAGGAGCTACATTACACAAAGCATTGGGCGAAGATTTTGGAGAATTAGTACACCAATCATACATAGAACATTCAACTTTGCCTATTTCAAATAGATTTTCTATTTCTCGTAACGCTCTAAAATATTCGACATCCATAACTAAAGGACAGTCATGTGATAGGATCTTGAAGTAATGTCCAAGACTATTAACCATGAGAGGAGTGCCAACATCATGAACAGCCTTGCCCCAACATCCATTTGTTGCTAAATCTGCATGATTAGCCATTTTAAGCAAAAAATAGGGAACATTTTCTCTCCAATCAAGTGCAAAATGAACAATGTTATCAATCCACTTATAGTAAGATTCAAGCATTGGCATATTCTGAAGATAACCTTTTAATTGCGTTTGAACTTGTATTAAAATTGTTTTATATTGTTCTAGAAATGATTTATGTTCTAAACTGCCATGATGAATTGTTTCTTGTGAATAACAGTGCTGTCAATACCAATTGTTTCTAATTAGGCTTCAAGGTCATGCATTGTTTGTGACTCTTGTGAGGGTACGCCAACCGTAGTTGGTTTCACAGGTTGAGGTTGAACAATAGGCTTCTTTTGTGACACCTTTTCGGCAGGTTTACTATCAATAGGTTTCGCCACTCTTTGAGTAGACTCAATATGTTTGCTACTCCTTGAATATGAACCATAATCAATAGTCATCATTGAGGATTGTTGGTTATAGAACAGTTTCTCATATTGAGTTTTGCGAATTGTGGTATCCCAACCGCCGACTTCATCGTTGGTATGCTTGTCAATACCTGTATAGGTGAGGCTTGCGTCCTCGTAGCGTTTGAACTTGAAGATGGCATCGTTCATTAGCGGCGCGTTGAACACGCCTAATGATTAGATCATATTGAGGCCCTCTACGCTTAAGCCTGTAACCTTTTTGAATAATCTCGATTCCAACTGCGTGATTACATCTTTCAGGCATCGCTCGCGATAGTCGGTCAGGTACATAAATACAGGGATTCGGGTTGCAAACTTTATCAGTTTATCCTGAATCTGCTTGCGCTTACTCTTCATCTCCTTCTTTTCGGCAGAAAATTCCTTTATCACTCTTACGGTCTACGCACATTCATCCTTGTACGCAACTAGACCTTAATGTTTATCTCATATTATCAAGATATGGTTTTAGATGTTCAAAAAATATTTTTGTATAAATATGTGCACCATCATTATTTAAATGCTTCGCATCTTTAAATAATTCAGGATGTTCATTAAAATATGGCAAATCATATAATTCAATGAAAGGGACATTAAATTCATTACAAAGTTCACGTAGTTGATTATTGTTGTTGTTTGGTCTAAAACTAGGAGAACATGCAATAATCAAAGGTATGTTTTCGGCAGTGTACTTTCTCAAAACATTCCTAAAGTTAGTTTCAGAATATGGGTTTAGAATTTGAGTTTCTGTATTATATTCTTTAGTAGATTCATCGTATTTTGTTATATCTATTGTAGTACCATATAAAGGTAAATATCCATCATCTACATTCTTTTGACGAAAAAAACTTGATGCTATTCTAAGAATCTTTCCATTGTATCTGTAAAGTGATGATTTCATAAGTATTTTTTCTTCAAAACTTATGTTGTCAATATATTTACGTACGATAGAATCTTTTCGATAAAAAGGCGAGCTAAACTTTATGTCAGTAACATCATTTGAAGCTAATTGACTTTCCGGAATGTCAATTATTACTAATTTGGGTCTATATCTTGAGATTATCATTTCTGCAGCACAGGAATTACTATTTGCGAATTTTCCATCAATAGCGGCATTGTAAATAGAATATTCTTTCCCCATATAATTATCTATACTATCGCTCAATAGAGATGTAACATAATGATGACTGCCACGAGATGAGCCTAAAATAACTATATCAGTTTCTAAACGGTGTAGTCTATAATTATCTTTAGCTATTTGTCCACTGTAATTAGGCATTTCATCTACCACTTTATCTGCAACATATCCGATAATAAAATCAGTAGCTATTAATAGTATAGCCGTAATGATTAATGAAATTCCAAAATGTTTTATATCTTTATTCATAATGTTTAAAATTGAAAGTAAATAAATTGCCCACTACTAAACGTTCCAAATAAAATTATGTATGTTATCAGAGCTACAACAGAGATATATCTTATAACAGCATACTTGGAATGCATAAAGTGTATATCTATATTGAAATTATCTTTAAAATCTTTGATTATAAGGATGAACAATCCAGCAAAACCATATACAAATGATGGTACATCAACAAAAACCTGTCCCTGCTGTGTGAATATTTTTTCAATGATTAGAAATGCATCGTTTACATTATTGGCTCTGAAAAATATCCATGCAAATGCCACTAAAACAAAACATAATAACGTACTAAACACTTTCGAAATAACAGTTGTGTACTTAGGTGTATAGATGTATTTCCTAAATATATTTCCAATTACTTGATAGCAACCATGCAATGCTCCCCATAAAACAAAAGTCCAATTAGCACCGTGCCATATACCACTTACAATAAAAGTAATCATCAAATTCAATAAATGTCGCGGATATTTTACCCTATTCCCACCAAGTGGTATGTAAACATAATCCATAAACCAAGATGATAATGATATGTGCCATCTACGCCAAAATTCTTTTATGTTCAA
Organism: uncultured Porphyromonadaceae bacterium; assembly: GCA_937891845.1. Classification (GTDB taxonomy): domain Bacteria; phylum Bacteroidota; class Bacteroidia; order Bacteroidales; family Barnesiellaceae_A; genus Barnesiella_A. Next base: position 41,945 of record CALATP010000010.1, read on the forward strand.
TGAAAAGTATGGATAATGAAAATTCTCCATTAGTCTAAACCCCATTACCCTTGCTGCTCCAATAGCTATATTGGAGTATCCTCCAAAATCACAATATATTTGAAAAGTAAAGAATATGGTAGCCAAAATTAAACTTGCTCCATTATGATGCTCAACATTGTTGAATACCGCATTTACATATTCGCAAAGGGTGTCGGCCACACATATTTTCATAAAGAATCCCCAAAGCATTAATTTTAGTCCTTCGACAACATTGTTGTAGTCAAATTTATGCTCTTCATAAAATTGTGGTAGTAGATTTTTAGCTCTCTCTATAGGGCCGGCAACTAGTTGGGGAAAGAATGAAACGAATAATGCATAAGTGATGAAATTTTTTTCAGCTTTTATTGTCCCTCTGTAAACATCAATAGAATAACCTACAGCTTGAAATGTATAGAAAGATATTCCTACAGGTAGTAATACATCAAGATTTGGCACACTCCATCTTATTCCAACATATTCCATAATAGAAAAAACAGATTCATTAATAAAGTTGAAATATTTAAAAATAAAGAGGATGCTAAAATTGATAATAAGGCTTATTGTAAGAAAAAGTTTTTTCTTATGTTTTTCACTATTATTTATTTCTACAAATATTCCACATAAATAGGTAAGTAAAGTCGATGTCAAAATTAATATTGCATACGCCGGATTCCAATTCATGTAGAAATAATAACTAGCTATTAAAAGAAATGGGATACGACTTTTATTGCTCCTTAGGATGAAATATACTATACACACCAAGGGGAAAAAAATTAAAAACTGTAATGAATTGAATAGCATATTATATTCTTTAATTTAAAATTATAATTTATAGTTAGTAAGCATACAGATGAAAGCGGAATGCAAGAAGAGCCGTCACCTCTTGATGAGAATTCTAATCAGTTTTTACTTTAGGGAATACACTTGAAAATTTATCCTCAACTGAAGCATTACGTTTTCTGATTAATTCCTAAGCAAAATATTTCGTTTAGTATGGGGTATATGCCATAGTTTTCTTCCTTTCTCTATGTAAGAGATACTTAATTTATTACAAAATTACAATAAATAAAACAATTATCACCATTTTAGAGCCCAAAAAATGCAGACAGCCATATAATTGAGGATAATTGTTTAGCAAATTCAAATAATCAAAAAGCATCCAATCTAATAATCAATAAGTTACGTTATCTGTAGTATCTCTTACATAGAGAGCAATCATTTTGCTAAACATCTTCGCTTTCTACAAATCCTTTAATATCTGAGCATTTGCTCTATCGACTACGGCATTATCCAATGATGCCAGATAGATTTGTGTCGTCATTTCCGAGTCGTGTCCCATACCTTCACTGATAACCGAAATAGGGATGTTCTTGCTCTTGGCAATGCTTGCCCAAGAGTGTCGTGCCACGTAGGTGGTAAGCGGTATGTCTATTTTTAAGATTTTACTTATTTGTTTCAGCCTGCGATTGATAATGTGCAGACTATGTTTATATTGCGTTCGTTCATCACCGTTAGATGGCTTAATAATGGGTAATAGATATATTGATAGCGGATTATCATATTTTGTAACAATCTCCTGCATACACTTCTCCCAACGGATAAAGAGTTGTTGCCCCGTCTTGCGTCTGCGGTATGAAAGAATCCCATTAGATAAGTCCTTCTTCTTGAGATATGCCATATCAATAAAAGACATTCCGCGAGTATAGAACGAGAAGAGAAACATATCCCTCGCAAAATCTAACGATGGTCGCAATGATAGCTCGAGATTTTTAATCTGTTTGATAATCTTTAATGGAATGGCTCGTTTTACAGTTTTATCAATACCTGTATAGACGTGTTTGAATGGATTGCGATTGATGGTCAAATCCTTTTCAACTGCACGATTATATACGGCTCTGAGTATTCGCATATAGAATGAACTGCTGTTTTTGGTTATGCCTCGGCCCATTAGGTATGCCTCATACCTTCGCATTAAATCTGAATTGATGTCGTTCAGCGATACATCTTTTCCATCACGAAATTGCATAAAGCTGCGTAGTGTTGAACGATAGGTCTCTGATGTGCGTTGCTTGCCCATTTGTTGTAACTCAACGATGACTTCTTGCATAAAATTGAACAGAGATAGACTGTTGTGTGATTGTAGGAAACTAGCAATAATTTTGTCTGCTGTGTATTTGATTGGTTTGTTTTCCCACTCATTGATTATAGTTTGCAGACGCTTCATATCCCAGTTGATCCGTTCAGCTAATAATGTTAAGTAGTTCTTACGGATGCTGTTTGTTGTAATAATTGCCGAATTTTTCTCATCCCATTCGTGTGGTTGAATATGATAGTGGGTGCGTAATTGTCTGACAGACCTGTTGTGAATAACTTGATAATAGATTGTACCCTCGCGACCGGTAACGGTCGAGGCGCGGAATTTTACTTTGATACTTGCCATAGAGATATAATTTAGCATTATAGAATTCTCGTTTTTATACATTCGAGATTTGATGCTAAATTAAGTTTTATAGCGTTTCCCTTTATGTGATAGGTAGATTTATAACTCTTCTACAACGATGTAGGCTGTGTAGTGTGTGGTGTTGTGTATGGGGGTGAGGGGGAAGTAGCCGCTTGTGATGCGATGGTTGTTGATGTGTAGCGGGTGGGCGTGTTGTAGTGTGTGGTGTTGTTTGATGATTTGGGTGCTGTCGGGATGATAATCTACGTGGTAGGTACCTATGCTTGCAGGCGATAGGAAGCGGTCGGCTATGGTGCGTGCTACCATTCCCATACTCATACGCAGGTTTAGCTCGATGCAGGGATGTAGCAGAATGTTGCTCTTGCTGTTGCGATAGAGTATCATATCTATACCGAAGTGTCCTTGATAGTGTGGCGCAATGAGTGTTGAAGTGATATGCTCCATTGCCCTGCGGGTGTTATGCAGGTGTGTGGTGTCGATGTACTGTGAGAGTTGTTGTTCAATGTACTCGTTTGATGCGAGAAGATTGCCTTGATAGGCGCCTCTGCTATCGGTGGTGAAAAGTGAGTAACCGGCAAATTTCACTTCTTTTCCGTTGCTTTCAAATTCCATAGCGAGGTCGATGATTTTTTCCTGAAGTACTTCGCCCATTATGTAGCCTTGCTTGCGTATGATGCCGGATGCATAGCGTTGTGTCGATGTGTCATAGCCGTTGCTCACAGCCCACACCCCGCGTCCACTGCTCGACCAGGGGGCTTTGAGAATTGTGGCGGGATATGATTCGATGTATTGTTTTACTTCGTTGTCGTTGCGCAGTATTTGTGGTGTGGGTGGAAGTGTATAGCCTGCGCTATGGTTCGATAGTGCCTCGATGATGGTACAGGTGATGGCTCTGCTCGACAGTTGTCGCAAGAGGCTGATTTGCTTGTCATTGGGTAGTATGTTGCCGTTTATGCCTGCACGTTGCAACTTGTCTACTATGTAAGCACTCCACCCCCAAGGTACACAGCGCGTTGTGTGATGCGATGGACTTGCAGTGACTTGTGCAGTGATACCCAAAGCATCGAGGTGTTGTTGCATCTCGTTGTCGATAGTTTGCACCGATAGTACCTGTGCATCGGCCTCTGTTGCATACCATACGGGCAGTAGTGAGAGGTCGCGTGCAATGGTTTGGGCAATGGGAGTAGGGGTGTAATATTTCCCTCCAAAGGCCAATGCCATATCATTTTCGGGCGCAAAGAGATATAACGGATGCATCGGGTGTCGTATTTGTATAAATGAGGTAGCGTGCCTAGTGCGACACGCTACCTTATTATATATAATGTGTATGGTTTGATTTACTTGAACAATCTCTCGGGATATTCACCTGCATCTACAAGTGCTTGTATCTTGGCAACAACCGATGGACGATCCTCGGCATATGTAACACCAAACCAACTAGCTGTTGTGTCGAGTACTTCTACTGTCGATGTGCCTTCCTGAATGAGCTTGTTGACAACCGTGGGAATGTAAAATTCCGATTTGAGATTGCCGATGTTTGCGTTGAGAAATTCGATAAACGCAGCATCACTGTGAGCAAAATAGTCGGGTGTAAAGCCCCACATATTCATCGATACCGGAGTATTGTCATCGATAGCTACCCATTGGTCGTTCTCGTCTTTGTATTGTACCTTACCGTCGATGCGCTCAATCTTGGTACGTTCAACAACATCGGTGAGCATACGATTGCTATCCATCGAGCACACTCCACGCGATACGCTGCCACTCTCCGATAGTGTATTACCAACACGATAACCTACCATACAGTAGCGGTTGGTCTTGCCATTCATCTCGCTGAGCCATTTGCCCAATACGGCAAAACTATCGCGTCCGTAGAAATCGTCGGCATTAATTACGGCAAAGGGTTCGTTAATGGCATCTTTACCCATCATTACAGCGTGGTTGGTACCCCACGGTTTCACACGGTCGGCCGGGCAAGTAAACCCTTCGGGCAACTTGTCGGGCGATTGGAATACAAGTTCTACGGGAATATGGTCGATATATTTATTGAGAATTTTCTCGCGGAAGTCCTCTTCAAAATCTTTGCGTATCACAAAGACAACTTTACCAAAACCGCCACGAATGGCATCAAATATCGAGTAGTCCATAATAGTCTCGCCATTGGGGCCCAGACCGTCCAATTGTTTGAGACCTCCATATCGGCTACCCATACCTGCAGCCAGTACAAAAAGAGTTGGTTTCATATTCTTTATTTTGTTTAGATTATTAACAAAGTTTGCGTGAGCCATCAGAGATTACAACGTCATAAACTTTGGGAAGTTTACCGTATTTTTCACGATATGCACTCTTGGCGCGTGTGATAAAGTTGTCGTACAGTTCTTCTTTGACAAGGTTGATAGTACAACCACCAAATCCACCACCCATTACACGAGAGCCGGTTACGCCACATTCACGAGCTATGTCGTTGAGGAAGTCTAGTTCTTCGCAACTTACTTCATACAGTTTGCTCATACCGTGATGTGTTTCGTACATTTTAGCTCCCACAGTCTCATAGTCGCCCTGCTCCAATGCCTCGCACACATCAAGTACACGTTGTACTTCACCGATAACATACTCAGCACGCATAAAGTCCTCGGCCGAAACTTCGGCTTTTACTTCGTTGAGCATATTCATATCGGCATCGCGCAAGAATTCAACTTCGGGGTGATGTTTTTTGATAGCTGCAACTACATTTTCGCAACTTTGACGACGTTGATTGTAAGCACTAGATGCAAGTTCGTGTTTAACTACCGAGTCGAGTAAGACCAGACGGTAACCTTCGGGCTTGAATGGGAAGTATTGGTATTCGAGGCTGCGACAATCAAGACGAATGAGGCTGCCTTCTTTGCCAAAAACCGAGGCAAATTGATCCATAATACCGCACTTCACGCCACAGTAGTTGTGTTCGGTGGCTTGGCCGGCTTTGGCAAGTTCAAATTTGTCTACTTTGTTTTCACCGAAAAGGTCGTTGAGAGCGTATGCGTAAGTGCTTTCGAGTGCAGCTGACGATGACATACCGGCACCCAGAGGAACATCTCCTGCAAAGGCTGTGTTGAAACCTTTAACGTCAACACCTCGTTTTATCATTTCGCGGCATACACCGAATATATATCTTGCCCACGATGTGCGTGGTGCATCTTCTTCGTTAAGACCAAACTCTACATAATCTTTCAAGTCGATAGAGTATGCGCGTACCTTGTTAGTGCCGTTGGGGCGCAACTCGGCTATCATACCTTTATCAATAGCTCCGGGAAATACAAAACCACCATTGTAGTCGGTGTGTTCGCCTATGAGATTGATACGACCGGGAGATGCATATACCGAGCCGGTAAGTCCGTCGAAGTGTTTTATAAATCTACTTCTTACAAATTCTATATCCATAGTTTTTGATTTATGTATTATTTTACAGTGGTAAACAAAAATGTAGTGTATGACTTGAATGTTTCACCGGGACGCAATACTGTGGTAGGATATTGTTCGCGGTTGGGCGAGTCGGGAAAGTGTTGTGTTTCTAAACAGAACGCTGTTCGAGCCAAATATTTTTTATCGTGTTTGCCGGCATATTCGCCTCTGAGCCAATTGGCAGTGTATAGTTGTATGCCGGGCTCGGTAGTAAATACGGTCATAGCAATACCGGTGCGAGGTGATACGCAATAAGCACTTTCGGCATATATGGCGTTCTCTTTGTCCAATACGTAGCAATGGTCATATCCGTTACCGAAGATGAGTTGCTCGAAATTTTCGTTAATTCGTTCTCCAATAGCGTGTGGTTTTGTAAAGTCCATCGGAGTGTTGGCAACCGGAGCCGGGTCGCCGTATGGTATCGCTGTATTGTCGGTAGGAAGGTATTGAGAGGCGTGAATGGTGAGGATGTGATCATCTACTGTAGTTTCTCCAACGCCCGAAAGGTTGAAGAATGCGTGGTTGGTGAGGTTTACTACTGTAGGACGATCGGTTGTTGCCTCGTATGATATTTCAACACTGTTGTCGTTGGTCAATTTGTATGTTACCTTTACGTGCATAGTGCCGGGAAAGCCTTCCTCTCCGTCGGGCGAGATATATTCAAGTATAAGCGTGTCGGTTCCTACTTGTTGGGCATCCCATACTTGGCTGTTGAAACCTTTTACACCACCGTGCAGGTTGTTGGGGCCATTGTTGATGGCGAGTTGGTCATAAACTTTTCCGTCAAGCTCAAATCTACCACGAGCTATACGGTTGGCATAACGTCCGCATATTACGCCAAAGTATTTGTCGTTTGTAGCCAATATACTATCGATAGAGTCGTGACCTGTTACAACGTCGACCATTGCACCATTACGATCGGGAACAAGTAGAGATATGATGCGGGCACCATAGTTACAGATGGTAAGTTCGCACCCGTTTTCGTTGGTTAATTGGTAAAGGAACACATCCTTGTCATCAATTTTAGAGCGGAATTTTTCGTAGTTCAATCCCGACATTGTGAATTCATTGTACATTGTAAATCTAGAATTAAGGTTTATGAGAGAAAAAGTATTAGTAATTAATTCCCAAAGTTAATAAAAAATATTCGTTCTGATGATTTGTAACAAAAAAAAGTCGTAAACTTATAAATTATTCTTTCTTATTTGCTGTATTGAGTCAAATATTCATCAGCAACTTCGCATAGTGTGTTGTACCAAGCCTCTCCAAAACGACGAATGAGTGGCTCACGAAGGAATTGATATACGCGCACGCCCTCTTTGCGACCTAACACTTCGGCAGCTTTGCATATCTTCCAGCGATGATAGTTGAGAGCTGTGTATCCGTTAGACCACTCTTGCATACGTATAGGATAAAGATGACACGATAGGGGTTTATAAAATTTGGAACGACCTTCGCGATAGGCTTTCTCTAGGGCGCAATAACACATACCGTTTTCACCGTAGCAGGTAAAGACACAATCTTTCCCACCTACGATAGATGTTACCAAGTCGGCTTCTTCATCGATATACGAAACACCTTGCTCCTTGATGACAGCCTGAGCTGCGGGGCTTAAGTCATCCCATACAACCTCAAGAACTTCCTCGATAGCCTTCTGTTCGGCAGGGGTAATTGGGGCACCGGCATCGCCATCAATACAGCACTCGCCTTTGCAAGCGTCGAGATTGCATAAGAAAAATCGCTCGAGGATGTCAAGTGTGACAATTGTATTGTCTATTTGTATCATTGTTGGTATATTGTGTCAGAGGGTAATTTTGTAATCAAAGGCGACCACAATGTAGTCGCCTTTGATGTATTTATGAGGTTGTTGTTATTCGGTAGGAATATCTTTATTGACATTCTTTGAGCCAATCAAAGCGTAGAAAAGCAAGAATGCAAGACCTACAACAATAACCCAATAACTAACCAAATAGTTATTGGTCATATCTACTACAAGGTTTTGGATGAATGGTAGGATACCACCACCGCATACAAGTGCCATAAATATACCGGATGCCTTTTCGGTGTATTTGCCCAAGCCTTCGACGGCAAGGTTGAAGATACCACCCCACATAACCGATGTACACAGACCGCACAATACCAAGAGAGCTGCATTAACAGGTACAAGAGCAAAACCAAATCCGGCTCTTCCTTTAAATACCGGTAGGTTTACTACAGTCTCGGGCGACAAGAAGATAGCTCCCAATACAAGGCACAAGCCAATGAATGAAACTGCAGTCAACATATTTTTGGCCGATACTTTAGCACCGAGTGCAGCACCCATAAGACGGCCAACGAGCATAAGCAACCAATATGTAGCAGTTACTGTTCCGGCAATGGCTTCAGCACCTTCGGTTACCGAGAGACCTCCATTTTGTAGCCATTTTTGTAGTACATTGGGGATACCTACCTCAACACCTACGTAGATAAAAATAGCTATTGCACCCAAAACAAAGTGGCGGAATGACATAGGGCCGTATTTAGATGCTCCTTCATTCTTGATGGCTTGAGGTGTATTTTCGGGTATTTGTGTGCAGAAGATTACGATAAATGCGAGTGCAAAAATAGCCAATGCTATGAACATCAAGGGGAATACTTGGCTGATGTGAGCCTTGGCAATGTCGGGAACAAATACACCGGTGAGGAAGATTACGGCAGTACCCATCAATGAGTTGAATGAGCCACCTACTTGTATCAATTGGTTACCACGATTGCCACCACCACCTAGCTTGTTGAGCATAGGGTTAACAACAATGTTGAGCATACACATAGAGAAACCTGCTACAAAAGCACCGAGAAGATAGATGCCAAATGCAAGATTTCCGGTGAGAAGTCCGGCAATAGTTTGAATACCTACTCCTAAAAATCCTACGGTTACAGCAAGAAGAGCTGTTTTCTTGTAGCCGTGTTTTTGCAACAAGTTTCCGGCAGGAATACCCATTACTGCATAGGCAATAAAGTTGGCCAATACACCTAGAGTACCCATCCAGTTGGCTACGTTAAACTGATTTTTAAGAATATCACCCATTGGTGATGCCAAGTTGGTAACAAACGAAATCATTCCGAAGAGCAATATCATTACGACAATTACCAACACATTGCTTTTTTGTTTTTGAGTCATAATTCTATGTGTTATAGTGTTAGTCTTGGATAAGGTTTTTGCCTGTCATTTCGGCTGGAATAGGCATACCCATAATATGCAAGATTGAAGGTGCTACGTCGGCAAGAATACCGTCGCTTACGGTAGCGTTCTTGTTCTCTGTTACATATACAAATGGTACGGGGTTGAGCGAGTGTGCTGTATTGGGAGTGCCATCGGCATTTACTGCGTTATCGGCATTACCGTGGTCGGCTATGATGATAACTTCGTAACCTGCGGCTTTGGCGGCCTCTACTGTTTCATTGACACATTGGTCTACTGCAACAACAGCCTTTTCAATAGCATTGTAAATACCGGTGTGTCCCACCATATCTCCGTTGGCATAATTGACTACGATAAAATCGAACGTATCGCTTTTGATAGCTTCTACCAATTTGTCTTTTACCTCAAATGCACTCATCTCGGGCTTGAGGTCGTAGGTAGCTACTTTGGGCGATGCTACGAGAATACGTTCCTCATTGGTGTAGGGTGTTTCACGACCACCATTGAAGAAGAATGTCACGTGAGCATATTTCTCTGTCTCGGCAATGTGGAGTTGTTTCTTGCCTTGTTCGGCAAGATATTCACCCAATGTGTTCACTACGTTCTCTTTGTCAAAGAGGATATGTACACCTTGGAACGATGCATCGTATGGAGTCATACAGTAATATTGCAATCCGGGTATTGTGTGCATACCGGCTTCGGGCATATCTTGTTGTGTGAGTACGATTGTCAGCTCTTTGGCGCGGTCGTTACGGTAGTTGAAGAAGATAATAACGTCGCCTTCTTTGATTCTGCCGTCGACGTTGGCATTGACAATAGGTTTGATAAACTCATCGGTTACACCCTCATCATACGACTCTTGCATAGCTGCAACCATATCGGTGGCTTGCTTGCCTATACCGTTGACAAGTAGGTCGTAGGCCTCTTTGATACGTTCCCAACGTTTGTCGCGATCCATTGCGTAGTAACGGCCAATGATAGATGCTATCTTGCCGGCACTCTTTTCGCAGTGTGATTGTAGTGCTTCGATAAATCCTTTACCGCTCTTGGGGTCGGTGTCGCGGCCATCCATAAAGCAGTGGATAAAAGTATTCTCTATACCGTATTCACGAGAGATGTCGCACAACTTGAAAAGATGGTCGAGTGAACTATGCACACCGCCATCCGATGTCAATCCCATAAAGTGAATGTTCTTGTTGTTGTCACGGGCATACGAATATGCCGATACAATTTCGGGATTTTCCATAATTGTATTTTCGCGACAGGCTTTGTTTATCTTTACGAGGTCTTGATATACTACACGACCGGCACCGATATTGAGGTGACCTACTTCCGAGTTACCCATTTGACCATCGGGCAAACCTACATTCTCGCCACTGGCTTGTAATTGAGAGTGGGGATATGTTGCAGTGAGATAATCCCAATAGGGGGTAGGAGTTGAGGCAATAACATCGGCTTGAGATTGGTTGCCAATACCCCAGCCGTCAAGAATCATCAATAACGCTTTTTTACTCATAATCTATCTTTTCGTTTGAATTTTACCTTAAAATTAAATTTCTTGCAAAGGTAGTTATTTTATCTCTTTTATATATAATGTGTCTGTCCTTTTTTTCTATAGTTATAGTTTTTTTTATATTTGCACATTTCGACCGAATTTGCTTACTTTGTGCTAGATATAGTTGACCCTATGGAGCTACAGGATAATATTGGTTTTTCTCGATATAATGCGTCTGAGATAGAACGTATGTTGCGTTATGTCGATTTCCTTATGGGCAGAGATTGGGACGATACGCTAGATAAATCCAATCTGATGGAAACCGTCGTAGCCTCGGCGGTGCTATGTCAATATCCTTATACTCCTTCTCAATTGCGTTCGTTTATTGAAGCCAAAGAGGCTTACAATGAGGAAATAAGACTTCTGCAAAGGTATTTCATGATTCTTCAAGACGTTATGCAAGGTCACGATGATGGACGATTGGACGAAATGGTTATAATGCGATTGTTTGAACAATTGACATTGAGTCACGATATACCTCGGTCGGCTCAAAAATCAAGAATTGAGCAACTTCTTGCCGCGGGAGTTCGACCAAGACAACTCAACGGGGTATATGCCAATATTGAAATAAATCAACAACTGAGTTCGCTTGTCGAATGGTATTTGATAAAATCAGACCGAAAAGAATTACATCCCATATTGACCATCGGTATTTTTGTGTATAACTTCTATTTTCTTGATACGTTGCCTAGTCACAAGGAAGAGATGACTCACTTGCTTACCCATCTTTTGTTGAGGCAAAATAAAGCGTATTGGGTGGCTCTATACTCACCGATAAGGGTTATGCTTGATAACCGAGTGGAATATATCAATCGTCTCAAAAATGGTACTCATCAGGTCGATGGCTTGTCACGTTGGCTTGTGTATTGGGTCAATTCTATATATGAAGCTGCTCGAAAGGCCGGTGCTAATATAGCTCCTGTTTTGCAAGAAGTATCACCGTCGCGTAAGTCTCCGATTAATATGCGACAAAGGCGTATCTTGGACTTTATTGCAGCCAATCAACCCGTTAAATTATCCGGTATTGTCGAGCATCTTCACAAAGAATCGGTCAATACTGTCAAGAAAGATTTGTTGCGATTGCGAGAATTGGGATATATATGCTCACAAGGTAAGCTGAAGGGTACTGTCTATTATAAAATCTAAAATCCGATTTGTTATTTAACCAACGACAGTTGTATTGATATACCGTAATTGCTGTTGGTTACGGGGTATGCCGATGATGATACCAATGGAGTGTTTACTTGGTGGTCGAAGTATACACCCAATGTAATGCGCTTGCTCAACACGTAGTTTGCAGTGGCTTTGATGGCAAGTGTGCGTGTTCCGGCTGTGGCTTGCGTGTAATACTCATCGATACGACGAATGAGCGAAATGGTGTTGCGCCACGAGAAATCACCATTGATGGTGAGGTCGTTGTTTACGCCGGTTTGTTGGCCGCCAATTTTCAATATCTTATTGAAGTTGGCTATCTTATAGCTTATACCCACAGTGATGTCAGCGGTAGTTGCTTCAACAATTTGGCTTGCCGATGAATTGAGCGTGAGTACGCGCGAGTCGTTATATTCGGCTCGGAAGGTTATGTTATTCTTCATTGTGGCATTTACACCAATAAGCGGAGCAAAACGCTCGGTGAGTGTTACCGATGATATATCGAATGGTGACGACGGCACAGGGTTGCCCGATAGCTCGTCGAGTGTAAATCCCATATATTCACCGGGAGTACCTATCCAGTTGAGGAACGAAGTGTATGAGCCTACGGCGTATGTACAAGTGTAGGCGTGGTTGATGGTGAAGTTTTTGAAGTGTTCCTTGATGGCAGGTATCTGCATCAGTCCTTCGTAAGTTATACGCCAGTTGGGCAAGATACTTGATAGGGCGGGGAACGCTGTTAGTGCGATGTTATCGGCACTGAAACCCGAATAAGCAGCGAGGAATGCCGGTATCATTACGTCGGGAGATGAAGTGTTGACACCACCGTTGTTCTTGTTGTAGGGCTGACCGGCCAGTGGGTGTCCGGCCATAAATCCGCTGGAAGGATATTTGGCGTTGCTATACATCTGTTCATATCGCGCAGCTATAATCTCGCGGTTTTCCATAAAGCGGTCGAATGCGGCCGATTGGTAACCATCGGCTACCGATGAAGGACGCAATGCTGTAAGTATGGCTACGTGGGTCTTGGTGTAATTACCGCCATAGATGGTGGGGGTGCCCTCAAACATAAATTGCATCTGGTTGCTCTCGGTTTTGTTCCAATTACCCGAAAGTTTTATTTTGAGTCCGCTTATAGGCTCAATGTCGACATCGATGCTGAACTCACGAGTCATACCCGATATGGCAGGATTTATTTGCATCTCATCACGTATGAGCCAATTATTGTCTATGGCTCGCTGTACGTAGCTTTCGTCGGTGAAGCCAAAGGCAAAATCGAGACCCGGTGCCATAGGACCGTATGCCTTTGTTTGTCCAAATCCGTCACCTATTGTCGGTCGGAATAAGGGGAGATTGATAGAGCTGACTTCTCGATAGCGGGCATTGGCACTGCGCACCATCATCAAGAAGCGGGTTGTGTATTGTGCCGCCTCGGTCCAGAAATTTTTCTTCTCTTCCGGTATTACTACGCGTACTTTTATTTGTCGCTTTCCTCGGGTGAGAATTTCTACATTGTTGTCGTCTACAATACGACTCTCTACGGTAAATGTTTCTCCCTTGAGGGTAGTAGCCGAAACCACAACTTTCTTGTTGCGTAGGTTGTGGCGTACCATTACCGTTGTATCCTCTTTGAGGGTGATGGTGCGCTCGTATTTGGTCTTTTGCTTGGAGGCGCGACTGCTGCTGCGACTTCCCGAACTACCTTTCGATGTAAAACGTTTGTTTACATTGCTCAGATAGGGCACTTTGTTGTAGAGTTGCTCAAAATTGATGCGACCGTCAAAGTTCCATTGAGATTGGTTGGAGATGGTGTTGCCCATATCCACATCTTCTATTTGAGTGCCTTTCTGCCAACGATATGTTGCATTGTATTTTACCGAGAATGTGATAAAATCCAATGCCGGCATTTTGTTGAAAGGTGCTGTCCACGAGGCATTGAATGTCTGATTATATTCCCAAGGTGTACCCATACCGGTAAAGCTGTTCCACACCGAGTCTTGCCATTGTTGGTATTCGTTGGGGAAGAGGGCTTTGTTTACAGGGCCGGCAGTCTCATCAATACGGGCATTGGTCATTGTCTGCAATGAGAAGTTGAGAGACTTTGTTAAGTTCCATTGTAATGAGAACTGTCTGTCCCATAAGAAGTTCTTACTTACCGATACAGGGAGTTCTATGCCTTTTATACCCGATACAATAGCATTGAGGTCGCGAACCTGTTGTTCGTAGTAGTAACGCGATACATTGGTGTTGAATGTAATATTGGTGGGCAGATAATTAAATTCCCATTCTTTTATGAAATTGGCATTTTTCGACTGGCTCTTGATGCCGGCAAAGGGTTTCCACGGCTTGGCGTATGGGGTATAACTGTAAGTGAGACTACCTCGATGATCGTAGGTGTTCTCATATTGTGTTGAGGGGTTTTCGTTACTCTGGCGGTTGTATGAGTATCCGATAGTAAAGTTTGCCGGGTCGTAAGGCATCGGATTTTCACTCTTGATGTTTACTTTTACACCGGTGATACTCAGACTCTCTACCGTACGTTTTTCTACCGCCATACTGGATATAGAGTCGCGCTCAAAAGCAGTCTCGGCAGCATCAAGGGCATCGGATAGGCGCACATCTTCATCTACCGGGTTGTATTGTGGAGATGTTACTTGCTCGGAATATGAGTAGTATAGCGGTGCCGAAACTTGAGCTTTTTCGGGAAGGAATCGACCCAAGTTGATTTGTGTGGCAATATTGTATTGGTAGTAGTCATCCATACGACGTTGTGTGAGGCTTTGGTCTATTGAGCCAAAGCCCGATGTCTCGATATGTCCACCCACGTTTACGGTTGCAATATCCGATATACCCAGATTGATATTACCTTTTGCTGCCCAACCTCCGCTCTGATCGAAATCGGTCAGACGCATTTCGTTTACCCAAATAGTACCATTCTTGACATTTCCCGAGTTGTTGCGCACACCGATAAGGATGGTGCGTATGTTGGATAATGAGGGATTACCCACAACGGTCATTTTGTTACGTTCGTTATCGGGGTCGTACATAGAGTAGGGTTGTGCAAAAGAGACATTGGTGTTGTCGGTGCGTTTGTCTCTGTTGCGTTGGGTCTTGAGTTCGGGGAGATGTTCCAGCGCAAAGTCAAACATATTCTCTATGGGCCATACGGTGTATTGGTCGCTTGCATTGTATGTGCTGTAATGCCCCTCGGGAGTGAGTGTAAGGGGTATTTCATACTCATAGTAGTTCGAGCGGCTGTCACTACCCAAACGGATAAATATAGAGAGGTCGCCATTCTGCAAGTCGGTGTAATCGTCGATGAGGCGTTCGGCGTGTACAAACATTTGCAGTCGTTTGTAATAGCGCAAGTCCATACTGATGTTTTTATATACGGCACGCGCGTCGCCCGATTGCAAGTCGGTTACTTTCAGTGCCAATGCTTGCTCGTTGAGTTGGGTGGCTTGCGACTGGCTAGGGTCTACAATTCGTGTTACACCCGGGGGTAGCACATAGTTGACCGGGCGTTGACCTGCATTCTCTTCGATGTTTACAACGCTCATATCGAGGCTGCCTTGAGCCGGTGCATCACCACGATTGTTGAGTGCATACTGGTAGGTGCGCCATTCGCCACGTACCAGTTCGAGTGTGGCGAAACGCAAGTGTGTAGGTGCTGTAAATCCGGTCATAAACATACGCATAAAACGTATGGTCTTGAAGTCGTTGATAGAACCAACCTTGCTCTCAAACTCGCTGATGGGTACTTTGAATTGATACCATACGGCACGACCTTTCTGCCCGTTGCGCAATGTGATCTCTGTCGAGGTAGAGTCGGTGATATAGTTGCGTCCTACTTTGAGGTCGTCGGGGCGTATAGATATGCGGTATTGGAAGTAGCGCTCATATTCATTGAGTGTGTTGTCTTGGTTGACATCTTCTACATCGGGTACACTGCGAGATGATTGATAATATGGGTCGTCGACATCTTCGTTTGATGATGAGTTGCCTTCTACGCCATTGTAGCGTTTATATCGTTCGAGTACCGATAGCTGCTGATTGTCATAGTCGACACCGCGGTAGAAGTGGTAATTGTCGCTGGCAGGGTCATTGAAGGGCGAGAATTGATCTTCTCGCATACGAGCTTCGGCCTCGGGAGAGAGGTGGCGGCTCAACTCTTCGAGGAATAACTTGTATGTGTCGAACGAATATTCTTGATCGTTGCTCAGACCATCCAATCCTACATCTTGCAACTTACGTGCGCCTACGGCATTATCAAAAGCGTATGTGAGTGATTGGTTGCGCGATACTATACCCCATTGGGTGCTTTCGATGTGTGTAGTATCGCCGTCGATAGGCAAGCCGTTCTCAAACGATTTCATTCCGTCTTTGAGAATATCTTCCGATATTTCACCCAAGTTGATGTAGAGATCTCCACCCTCATAATTGGGGTTTTCGGGGTCGAGGAAGGGGTCCATCAGCCAGAAACGTATTGTTTCGATGTTGCTTGTCTCAAAGTCGGTGTTGTCCATCTTGCGCATAATACCTCCCCATCGTTGTTCGGGATTGAGTAGGAAACCTTCACTGTCAATGCGTTGGGCGTCGAGGTTATAAGGACCGCGTTCGCTCGGATAGAACGAGAGGTTGAGGGTCTGTATTGTGGTGCTTTCGCCGTATGACAACTCCTTATTGGGGAACATTTCGTGTACACTCACCTCGCGGACATAGGGGTTAGATAGTTGGTCTAGGTCGTTTTTGATGTATGATGGGGCGAGTGAGGTGTGCTTGTCGGTAAACATACGATCTATGTAATACCACGCCAAGAGGGCACGGTTCTTGCCGTAATCGGGATTGTTGTTGAGTTGCGATTCGGCAAATAATGTAGGGGTAGACGATAAGCTCCACGCGTATGGCGAGCGTAGGTCTATACCACTTTGTGTCGACTCGAAGTCATCCAGATAAGACATACCATTCTGGCTGCCTTGTGGGGCTTGATGTGTTACCAACTGGGCAAATTCTCCTGTTATCGACAAGGTCGATGGGGCTGTGGCATTGACTGTGGGAATGGCGTTGAGCCAGTTGGTGAGCCAATTGAATTGGGTGTTGTATGACAGATTTAAGCCCCAAAGTGTATTGTTCAGTAGCTCGTCGCCTGTATTTACCTTGTTGGTAATAGGTTTCTCCGACAGGTGTAATATCGTACCGCCTATCTTGAAGTTTTTGTTGAATGCGTACGTAAGATCCAGTCCCACCATCGTCTTTCGTTGCATATTGAATAGTGACTGGTTCTCCATCGATACATTGATAGGGGTTCCTGCGTCTATAATGCTCTGATTGAGGATGGTTACTGTACCCATTGTATAGTCTACGGTGTAGTCGCTGTTCTCCACCAGCGTTACACCTCCGGCCGTAACAACTACCGAGCCTCGTGGCACATTCATTGCGCCTAGGCTTATTTCCGAGCCCGACGAAGCTTGATATTCACCTGTGATGACAAATTTGTTCTTGTCTGATACTTGTTGTGCCACCGTGAGGGTTGAGTCGTACAACTCTTGGAATACGTATCGTTTGGCTATCTCTTCATCGCCTATTACCTTGGCCAAATGGCTGCCAAATGGCTCGACAACGGGGAAGATGATGCGTCCGTTGCTCGATTGTACGGTGTAACCCTCTATATAGTCATAGAAACCATCGGGATTACTCTCTTGGTTGGCATCTAGGCGGTCTAGGTTCATTGCCTGCAACAGTGTCTTATCGGCAATGTTTCCGGCGGGAATGTAGTTAAGCAGCACACCGGTTGTGTCGCTCAAGTATTTGATTTCGAGACGGAAGTGGTCTCGCTTGAGTTGGTATGCATTGAGCGAATATACGTTCTTCATCATCAAATCCCAGATGGGCAGATGGGGCGAAACGGTTACTCCTTTGAGTAGTTTGAGGTATAGGTTCTGGTCGCTGGCAGTAATATCCGATGCAAATTCACCCACTTGATATACTTGTCCACCGTAAGTATATTCAAATGCAACGGCCAACATCTCGTCTGAGTTCAAGGCTACCTTCAGTGATATGTAACCCAGTGTGCTGTTGAGGGTATATTCGTTTGAATTGAGTTTGCGGGCGCTCTCTATCTTTACATAGTCTTGTCCACCCTCAAAGCCGTATGCCGCCAACCCTTCAAGGGCTTGCGACACGTTGTTGATGTTACGAGCATCGGGATATTGTGTTTTTATCTCATTGAGCAGTGTATTGGCATTGTTGCCGGGGAGGGGCGAGCCCGAGCCTCTCCAATGGTCGTTATAGATATGCTGGCTCTCGCCCAAATCCATAAATCCTACGATGTTGCGCGACTGGTCGTAGTTACCTTGCTTGTTTGTTACCCATACTTCTATACGGTTGATGGTGATACCCGACTGTACGTAAGGTAGTTTCGATGCAAACTCGTCGTAGTTGTCGCGGAAGTAGTGAGCCAAGAAGAAGTGACGGTTTTCGTCATATTTGTCGGCATTAAACTCAAATGGAGTTGTCTGCACACCTCCGCTGGTACTCACACTCTTGGTTTCCGATTGTTGTTGCGACACAAGACCGGTAACGGTAAGTTTGCCAAATTGCAACGTAGTCTTGAAACCAAACAGCGATGTGCTACCGCGTATGAGCGACGAACCGGTTGTCATCGACACGTTACCGGCCTCGATATTCTTGATAATATCATCTTCCTCGCCTTGGAATTGCAACTTGAGGTTTTGCGAGTCAAAAGCAAATGTAGCGTCGGTATTGTAGTTGAGGTTAAATCCCAACTTATTACCCACTTTGGCATTGACCGATGCTTGTATCTTGGTATCGAAGTCGAAGTAGGTTTTTGAGCGAGCTTCCAACGAGAGGGCCGGGTTGTCTATGCGGTTATATTTCACACCCATATTCAACTCTACCGAACCTTGAGTCTTGAGCTGCACACCTCCCGGACCGAAAATCTTTTCCAATGGGCCGAGGCTGAAGTTCATATTCAAGAAGTCAAACGCATCCGACTCGGCAGTAGTAGGGTCAAAAACGTTTTTCTCGCGGTAATAGGCCTGCATAGATTTGCGAAACGAATAGTCGTTATACTCGTTGGCTGTGAGGCTGAAAGGGGTAGATAGCTCGGTTTCTCCCATTCGTGTGCGGAAAATGTAGCTGTTGGTTATCGGGTCGTATTCGATAACGGTCTCTATATTCGACGGCGTACGCAAGTCGATGGTTCCCGTCTCGCCTATATCCTCATAGCTGCCGGGTACGGTCTTGGTGACAGGAAAGCGCACAACGCTATCGGCAGCCGCAGTTGTTGCGGTTGTCGATACCTGTGCTTGGCCGGGAAACAGAATGCTCACCCAACCAATGAGAATGATAAAAACAATAAGATATCTCTCTATTTTTTTCATCTATGCGTCACCATACGTTTTATATGGCCTACGAGTGTCATAGCATTTTCAATGCTTGCTTGATGACCTCTTCGACCCGTATGCCCGGGTTTTCTTGCAGCAGCTTCTGTACTACCTTCTGTGAGGCTTGTGGGGCAAATCCCAACATCGACAGTGCTGCTACGGCCTCGTCATATACAGCCGAGATGGCAGGCATACTACTTACTAACGTAGAAGATACCGATTTTATTTTATCTTTGAGGTCAACAATTATTCTTTGTGCTGTTTTTGCACCTATTCCCTTCACCGATTTCAGCATTGCCACATTCTCGGTTGCCACCACTTGTTCTAGTTCGTCGGGCGACAATCCCGAGAGTATCATACGCGCTGTATTAGGCCCTACGCCCGATACCGATATCAGTAGTTGAAACAATTCTCGCTCTTTACGCGATGTAAATCCGTATAAAACATAGGCATCCTCGCGTATTGCTTCATATACCAATAAACGGGAGCGTTGACCCTGTTTCAATCCCGAAAAAGTGTTGAGCGATATATTTAAGAAGTATCCTACACCGCCCGAGGTCTCTACTACAGCCGATGCAGGTGTTAATTCTACTACTTCACCTACGATATATTCTATCATAACTATTCTGTTTGAGTCTTTGTATGTTACATTCTCTCCGGTCGAGACAATTCTTTCGTTTCTTTCCACAAATGTATGCAAAAGAAATATTTTGTGCAAGTCTTTGCCGGCTATCCCTCACAGTAGTCACAGAAAAGTCATACCCCGCATCGCTACCCAATACAACAAGGGCAATGCTCTGCGCATTGCCCTTGTCACATCATCGATTTCTATAAACTATCTATTAAAACTAATTACTTCCTGTTTTTTTCAACCCCTTCCCCCTGCGGGGACTTCCCCTATCTCGCTAACGCTCGCAGGGGCAAAATACCTCGCGTACCGCGCTCGGTCGGATGCAGAGGGAGAATACGACCCCCTCCGGTCTGTGCTATTGCTGTGCAACACAGGGGAGGATTACAACTACTACAACGCTACCTTTACGGCTGTATCTCCTGCTTTTACCACGTAGATGGCATCGGTAGGCATCTCTATGCGTACAGTGTTGCCGGTAGCATATCGGGTGTGTAGCAATACACCGTCGGTGTTGTAGATGGCAATACTCTCGCCGACCTCACAACCGTTCACCACGATATTACCGTTGTTGCCATACACTTTGAGGTTGCTTTCTTGCAGTGTCATACCTTCCGATGTGGGTATTTGATAGCTGATGCTGAGGGTCGACTCTTCGGTTATCTCGGGGGTAAGATACACTCCGTCTGCCAATTCCGATGTAACATCTACATCGTTAAACATCACAGTATTGATAACGTATGTATTATTGAGTGAAGTAAATCCTATTTTCTCTCTGTCGCGACGCTCGGTGTAGAGTGTGATTGTTCCGTACTCCGAGTCTACAATGTGCAAGGGTATCTCTTCATACGTTACTGCACCGGCTTTTGACACGCCCATTCGTGATGCGCTGCTCTTTACATCCTCTCTGTCATACTCTACGACGAGTGTCGAGGCACTCTCTATGGCCGGTGTTGTGAACACTCCATCTACCAACTCACTCATTACATCCTCATCATTATAGCTTACACCCTTGATGCCTCGACTCAACTCGGTTGGCTCTATCAAGAATTTTTCGTTGTTGCCTTTGCGAGTAAACAGCGTGAAGATGTTGTAGAACGAGTCTTTGATATACAACGGCACTTCTTCTATTGCGGGGCCGGTTACGGTGCAGGTCTCTATATCAAAGAGGTCTTCGATAATAACATCTTCCTCGTCGGGCGGTGTGGCAAATCGCACGTTCTTGAGGGTGAGTGTATGGGTTCCGGCAAAGGTTTCATCGGCATATATTTGCAGATACACCAGTTCTCCCTCTGTATCTTTGATGGCCGAATTTTGTGTCGAGTAGCCCATAATGCGTGTGAAGTCGCCCTCTTCGTGATAGAGTGCATCTACTGTGTATCGACGAGGCAAACGGTCGGACGGAAAGATGTCGTAATATCCGTCTGTAATCGTTACACTTATGCCTTTGGGAAAATAGATGTCGGCTTGGAAGGCTGTATAGACCGTCGTATTGTCAAGATAGAATACTATCTCTTTGGTTTCGCCGGCAGCTATTTCAAAGTCCTCGGTGTAAAATCGGTTTTGTGCTTGTGTGAGTATGCTCACGCTTGTCAGCGCCAACATCACCCACCATTTCATTACTGAATTTTTCATATCCTTTTTTTTATCGATAATCTTTTTTCTTTCTTCTTATTGTGCCGATAGTACTATGTTGGCTACACCAACAACATCGGTTACGGTCAATTCTCCGTCGCCCGATGTGTCGGCATTGACCATTACCACACCGGTTGTTGTTCCGCTCAATACGCTGTTTGCGGTGAGTACTACATCCGATATGGTGAGTTGTCCGTCACCGTTGGCATCGCCGGGCAGGTTGGTAGCGGTATGACTTACCGATGTGGTAGAGGTCATATTTACACCCTCTTTACTACTCATTACAATGTTGTCGATCGTGAGGGTTGTACCTATATACTCGGTGCTTTCGTCGGCTGCAAATGAGATTCTGAATATATTGCCCTCCTTGCCGTTTACAAGGGAGTTATCGAGTGAGAAGATAACTACGCGATAGGTATTGTCTCCCATATCCGATACGGTGGCCGATAGTCCCGACAAGCGGTCGGTAAGCGCCATTCGGCTGTTGTTGCTTGTCATTCCCTCTATCCAATGTATATCCATTTGGATAGCTGCCAAGTCGGTATAGTTGTCTAGTGCTACGTCGATGGCATATCCCTCGATGGTAGGGCATCCCTCGATGGTGAGGTCGTTGGGTTCATATACATTGGCACTCACCGTTACGCTCTTCATACGGTTGTCGGGGTCGTTGGTATAGATGTTCATCACTCCTTCATACGCTCCGGCAGTTGTCGGGGTGTATGTCACATCGAGGGTCGTACTCTTACCCACAGCAAGGGTAATGGGCAGCGGGGTAGTGCTTTCCCATCCTTCTGACAGGAAGTTTACCCTGTCGATGGTGAGAGGTGCTGCACCCGAGTTGCGCACGGTATATGTGGTTGTGGCACTCTTCGTTACCGATACATTACCCATATTCAGTGTGGCGTTGCTTGTCAATTTAGGACTTTTCACGTTGACATACCCATAGCTTGTGGCCGAGGTCATATTATCCAACTTGATGTTACCCAACACCACATCGATGGGGCGCAAGTAGTAGTATCCGCTCTTGCCGTTGGGGCGCACCTTGAAGGTTGCCAATACACCGTCATCACCCGTTATGATGGTATTGTTGCTTGTGTATAATATCATCGTGAGGGTATCGCCTTTGATGGTTGTCATCGGGGTGTGTGAGCCGGCGCGGTCGGTCGGTGTGAGGCTACCCTCTACATAGACCAGCTCTTTGGGCATCTTGAATGACCATTGAGCGGCGATGATAGGCTCCATATTGTTCATTCTTACGGTTATTTCCACCTCTTCGTCCGAGATACCGCTACCGTTGCTCACGTGCAGTTCGTTTACCGAGTAGGGGTCGGCTATGAGTGTGGCGCTCTGTGTGCCGTTGATGGCATCGCTGTAGAATGTTACTTGCTCTTCTATTGCACCATAAGTGACAGGGTCATACGTGATGGTTACATTCCTGCTTGCACCGGCAAGGATGCTGAAGGCGGGTTCGCTCAAGGAGAACTCCTCGGCCGAGAATGTCACGTTGCTTACGTTGAGTGTCGATGTTCCGTCATTGCGCAAGGTAATGTTGCGTGTATAGGTCGAGCGGATGGGTATATGACCATAGTCGGTACTTGAGGTAACGACAGTGAGTCGTGGGGCAAGGATGGTTACTGCTCCGGCGGTTGTGGTTGCCGGCAGTGATGCACCATTCTCATCGCTCAGTATCACTGTGGGGTTGAGCTTATATACAGCCGGTTGTCGGCGCAGTTTCAAGTCGAAAGTAGCCAATACGCCCTCATTACCCACTAAGGGGGTGAGGCCGAGGTTCATAACAATGATGCGCAATGCACCCCCGTTCACACCCGCTGTGAGTGAGTGCCCGTCGGCACGCTCGTTATTGAGGCGACACGACCCCTCAACATAGGTGAGTTGTGCGTCTAGGGGTATTGTCACATCTACTGCCGTTACAGCGTCACTGTTGGTCAGTGACAGTGTCACCGTTACCGTTTCGCCCGGCGCACCCTCGGCAGTCGATAGTATAACATTATTTGCTCCGTAGGCAGTGAGCATATAGCTCACCGCCAGCAGGAACAGGGATAGTATTCTTTTCATAATCAGGGTATTATGAGTTGAGATTGAGTCATCCGATGGTTCGTAACCTCAATGACTGTTTATCTTTTCACAACTTTGGCTGTTTGCATCAGTACATCGTTCATATAGAGCGATACGATATACACACCGCGACCGGTGCCATTGGGTTGCCAAGTGTAGGTATAAGTGCCATAATTGGCAGTGGTCTCGTAGCGGTGTACGGTGCGACCTGACAAGTCGGTAATAACGATGCTCACTTCGTTCTCTCCCGAGCGACCTATCACATAAGGTATGTTCAGGCTCTCAACAAAGGTTGTGGGGTAGGGCAATTGCATTTGAGCAGCCTCTACACTACCCACACCGGCGGCATTACCGTCTATGGTTACCACGTTGCGACCCATTACGTCACTGAGTATTATCTCGCCTATAGTGGCACCGTCTATGCGCATAAGGGCTTGCTTGCCGGTGGCTATGCTGCGACCGGTCATCGAGTAGGCGAGTACGAGCAGTCCGTTTTCGCCTTGGTTGTCGGTTACAAACTCAAAGTTGGCGAGTGCTTCCAGCGGTGTCACTTCGCTCACACCCATCAGTCGTACTTGCACGCCACCCAATGCTACGGGACACTCTACATAGAGTATGCCATCTTCTATGGTGTAGGTGGCAGAGTTATCTACCGTTGCAGCGGCTGCGGCGGGTGTCTTGATGATGTTCACTGTACCCACCACGTCGAGTACGTTCACTGCCAAGTCACTGTTCACGTCGGCAGCCTCGAAGATGAAGGGTTGCGGGTCTTGACCGGTCATATAGGCTACCTCGGTCACTACGTCGGCCACGTCTACGCTCATCGAGCCGTTGGCATCACCCTTCGATGCTGTGAGCGGTGTGGCGGCTACCACGTTGCTCAGGTCGTGACTGGTCAGTGAGGTGGTTACTTGCTTGATGGTGTAGTAATAGGTGGTTCCCGGCACTACGTCATAGTCGACAAACTCCTGTTCCTCGCTATCGATAAGGCTCTTGTTCACTACGATAGTGTCGCTTGGCACACTGTCGTTTATCATTGTATATCGCATAATGTTGTAGCCCATCAAGTCCTCAAAGTCCTCCTCGTCGGTCTCCCACGTGAGGGTAACTTTGCCCAGACCGGCCTCGGCCATCAGTCCGGTACTCATCGAGCCGGCTGCCTGCACGTTCACATTGAAGCGGATGTCCTCGACCGGAATTTCAAAGTATTCGTCATCCTCGGCACCGGCTACGTAGATGCGGTTCACGCCATCGGTGGCACTCTTGCCGGTGATGGTGAGGTAGGCGGTGTAGATAGTCCCTTCGTTGTTCCAGCTACCCTCTTCGGCTATGCTGTTTTGGGTATAAGGCGGACGCACACCCATTGCTATGGTGGGAGCCACAGCCTTGTTCATCGGGCGGTTGAAGTAAACCTCAAACTTGTGCTTGCCCACACCCAGCGGGGGTAACAATTCGTACTCATCCTGTGCATCATAGCCATTCACTACCACCTTCCATACAATACCGTGTGCCTCGGCCACCGGTTGTGTGAGCATATTAGAGAGGTCTACTTTACCAAAACCAATCGGATTGTAGGGGTTCTCCATATCTAAAATGTTTTCACGAGCAATATCTTCGCGAGATGTGCCGAAATAGGATGGATATTCAGGTGTATATAGTGAAGGTGTTTCAGAGTAGTATGCTGTTGCACAAGTTATAGTATTTTCTAGTAGTTTTGTTGATACTACAAGTGTTTTTATTATTATTTTGTTATTGTAAAAATTTGAACTGGAATAAAATTCAAAATTCATATTCATAGCAGGCAAATTAATATTACTAGCATTCTGACTTGTATTATTGTTATAATTACAGTCTTTGAAATTATAGAAGAAGGTATTTTCTAGGAATCTTTGAAATTGATTAGAGAAAAAATTACACTTTTCAATTCTGTTGTTCTTATATATTATGGTATAAGAATTACAATTTATATATTCACAATTTATAGTGTAAACTTTTTGGTTAAGACTATTCGTACCAGTATTCAATCCGTAAAATTGCACATAATTCATTGTTTGACCATTTCCTGAAAAGCCAATCATATTTCCTGTTTCCCCATCAGCCATAGTAAATACAATCATATTACCCGGTTCTCCCACGCAATCGAGAATGGCATTTTGGGCTAAAGAAAGACCGGTACCGGCCTTAAACTTCAATACTGTACCGGGCTTGATGGTAAGTGTTACGCCTTCGGGAACGGCAAGGGGCTTGGTGACGATATAGTGAACATCGGGGTAGAGGGTAAGGTCTTCGGTAATCATACCGCCTATCTCCACACCATTCTCTACGGTGATGACAAACTCTTGTACCAACTCCTCGGCTATATTGTCGCAAGTGGCGCGGAGGAGGAGACGTATGTGGCGGCCATCTACACAATCCTCACGCACGGTGAAACGGACGGGGTTGGCGGCTTTGTTCTTGCTATAGCTCGACAGGGTGTAGCCGTAATCGACATTGTTGTCGAGGAAGCGAACGATAGATTGGTCTTCCTCCTCGGGGAGTTCGAGCGTTATCTTTATATTCTCGGCAAGACCCCAGTTGTTGCGCAAGGTGGGATAGAAAGCGATGGTCTCACCGGCATCGGCACGCAAGTCGCCATCGCCACCGGTCGAGTCGTTGAGTTGGTAGGTAACAAGTTGCAAGGTGGGTTGGCGGTCGGCATCGGTTATTTGGTAGGCGGCATAGAAATCGATATCACCCCCTGCCGAGGCGTGAATAAGGTCGCCGAAGAGCATCTCCTTCGAGGCATACTCCTTGGTCTGCAAGAGGCGAGAGATACCACCTGCCACCAGCGGGCAAGCCATAGAAGTACCGTTGAGGGTTTTGTAACGACCACCGGGATAGGTGCTCATCATAGATACACCGGGGGCGGTCAACTCATAGTTATAGAGTTGTTCTTCGCTGTAGAATTGTGAGTTACAGAGGGTTGCTCCGTCCTCATCATAGTTGCTGAACGACGCCAATCCACCCCCTTGCACCGAGGCTTGCACACCGAGTACAAACGTGTAGGCAGCGGGGAACATAGGAGCTCCTATTCTACGATTAATGAGACATTCGTGCGGATAGATGCATAGATTGTCATTACCGGCGGCGGCCACAAGAACTGCCTTTTGGTAGGCCTTGGCAAGTGCCTGCTCGAGTGCCGCAGACCGGGCGTATGTACCCAAACTCATACTCAATACATCTACACCATTGGCAGTGGCGTAGTCGATACCCTTGATGATGGTAGCAATATCGCCGGTACCGTCGCTCTGCATCACCGCGATGGGCATAATGAGTGCATCGGGGTTGGCTCCTACAATACCCTTTTCGTTACCGGCAGTAGCGGCGGCTATACCGGCACAGTGAGTACCGTGACCGTTGTAGTCGTCCATACGGTTGGTCTGGTTGACAAAGTCCCAACCATACATATCGTCGACAAAACCATTGCCATCATCATCTACATCGGCAGTACCGTTCAGCTCCAGTTCGTTTGCCCATACGTTACCCAACAGGTCGATGTGGGTAAACTCTACACCGGTATCGAGAATACCGATGATGGGACGCTCGTCGCTGATGGTGGGAACTTGCCACAAAGCGGGGAGGTTGACAGCCTCCAAGTACCATTGGTCGGGATAGAGCGGGTCGTTGTATTCACCGGCTGTGGTGGCGGTGGAGTAGACGATATAGTTGGGTTCGGCAAATTCTACTTCTTCGAGAACTTGCAACTTCTCGATAGCCTCATATACCGACTGAACCTTGTCGGCATCGATGCGCAGGCGATAGAGTTGCGAAAGGTCGCGGGCAACAATCTCTTGGCCGTTGATGGCACGGGCACTGCGACGAGTAACCTCTTTGCCGGTGAAGGGCATCAGCGTCTCGACACTCTCAACACCGATAGATTGCAGTACGGCATCGATGTTGTTTACTCCCGAGGTGGCAAATTGACCTTTGGCGTTGGAACGCATCTTCAATGCACCTGTGGGCTTGAACTTGACGATTATTTCGCCTTCGCGATAACTGAATTGCGATGCGCGGGCATCGATTTTAACAACCTCTTCTTCGTTGTTGCGGTCTTGTGCGTAGCCTGTCAGGCTCAACAGCATTAGCATAGCTGTTATGAGCGCACGTAGTGTGTGTTCTCTCATAATTTTTCTATTTTAAAGATTTCTTGTTGGTCGAATTCGTAGGGGCGATTGTCATCCCATATTATTATTTGGATGGTCGTGTTAAGCAGTGTCGAGGATGTATTGTACGACACCAACTCGCCACTGTACTGCTTACCACCGCGTGTGGTAATGCAACAATGGCAACCTTGTGAGGCTTGACAAAAATTCAGTAGTTCGTCTGTCGACATATTTTTTTCTACAATATGTCCTCCCAATCTCCCAACTTGGACGTTTAGCGGATAATCATTGTGCTCGGGCTGTCATAAAGCCCGGAACAACCCGATTGTGCCGGAACTTGCCGGCAACCGTGTGGATATAAAAAAAGGTGTGGAGATTGCACCGTCTTATCTTAAAGTCAGGTCTTCGCTACCCTCAGCATAGATAAGACAACAGCCCCACACCGACTCGATATACAGTTCTACACCGGTGTGTAGCCATATATGCTATCGATGTAGGTGCTATCGTCTATCATCTTCTTGCTGATTCAAAGTTGCGAAGTTTGACTTTAGAAGATAATATCAATAACACCTAATTAAATAAATAACAATGCAAGGGCTGTCGCTACAACTCATAACGCATTGAATGTGCAAATATATCAAATTTTGTCTAAAATATTAAAAATGAGAGAGATTTTTTTAATAATTATCAAAATTATTTTTTTACCCTCCGGTCATTAGAACGCCCTCTGCTGGCCACTCCCCCTATCCACTGCGTGGCAGAGGGGGAATACAACCGCCTTTCGTGCGGTTGTGCTTTGTGGTTGTGCTTTGCGGTTGTGCCTTGTGGTTGTGCTTTACAGCGGTAGCCACCGAGCACGAAGCGCGAGGTAATGCTCCTCTAAGATAGAGGAGCTGTCAGCTTGACTGACTGTTGCGATTGAGCGAGAGGAGTGCTGTGCTAGCACAAGCAATTCCGAGCGTTAGCAACTTGGTCGAAGACAATGAGGAGTATGATATGACAATGAGGAGTATGAAAAAAAATTAACCCCTTCCCCCTGCGGGGACTTCCCCTATCTCGCTAACGCTCGCAGGGGCAGAATACCTCGCGTACCGCGCTCGGTCGGATGCTAGGACAGAAACCAACACCTCCGGTCTGCGACCACCTCTATTAAACAACTTAATAACTAATATTTAATATCGGAAATAGGGCGTAATAACTTTTTGTAAAAAATACAAGGTAATTCTTGCAATAAATGTAAATTATTCATAAGTTTGCGTTTGAAGGCTCTCACATCTATTCAGAAGTATATAACCATAATATTATAATAAATCGAACTATATGGCAATTATTGATTTGGTGAGTTGGTCACCACAAGGAAATGAAACAATATTTGCGTGGCGTTTTCCGCATACCAATTTGAGTACGTTCACTCAACTTATCGTTCAAGAATCGCAGGAGGCAGTGCTGTTTTCCAAAGGTCAGATATTGGGGAAATTCGGCCCCGGCAAGCACACTCTCAATACCGAGAATATACCCATTCTT
Organism: uncultured Porphyromonadaceae bacterium; assembly: GCA_937891845.1. GTDB lineage: Bacteria > Bacteroidota > Bacteroidia > Bacteroidales > Barnesiellaceae_A > Barnesiella_A. Next base: position 71,167 of record CALATP010000010.1, read on the forward strand.
CGTTCGCTGTTTGGCTTGCCATTCGGTGGTAAGAACCCCTTTACGGCCGAGGTATGGTTTGTCAATAAAACACAACCCTATAATATAGGATGGTCTGTCAAGCAGATGACCATACACGATGCCGATTACGACTCGATGTTGCCTCTTATGGCCGAGGGACAGTATGGCTTGCGCATAGTAGAAGCCGAGAAGTTCTTGATAAAGGTAGTGGGCACTCGTACTTCGTTCGATCAAGAGGATATGACCGAGCAATTTGAGGGCGAGTTTTCGAGCAAGACCAAGTCGGGCATAATGCAATATATGATACAAAATCGTGTAGGGTTCAAGCAAATATCGGCCTATCTCGATATGTTGTCGGGATATCTGCGCAACTCGATGAGTGCCTTTTGGGAAGAGTTGGGCTTGGAGTTGACAAAGTTTTACATCAATACCATCGATATAGACGACTCGACACCCGAAGGCGCAAGAGTCAAGAATGCCCTCGCACAACAAAGCTCAATGAAGATTACCGGTCACACTTGGCAACAAGAGCAGATGTTCGGTACGGCCAACAATGCCATAGAGGGGATGTCGGGAGCCAACGGAGGGGGAAATTCGTTGCTCGGAAGCCTTATCGCGTTGCAAATGATGGGTAATATGAACAATGGCAATGCCGCTGCGGGAATGATAAATCCGCAGTATGACCAACCCGGATTTGGCGGTAACAACCAGCCCGTAGGCAACTATGGCAACAACAATATGCAGCAACCGCAAGTAAAGATGGTATATTGCTCCAATTGTGCCAAGAAGTTTCCCAACACCTATTCGCATTGTCCGCATTGTGGCGATGCCTACCGTCCTTGTCCGCAATGTGGTACCGACAATGATGCCAATGCACGTTGCTGCGTGAGTTGTGGCCGACAATTGAGTGTGGGAGCAGGATCGTGTCCGCATTGCAATGCACCGGTTACACCCAATGCCGCGTTCTGTGGCAACTGTGGCAAGCCCATCATATCGAGCGATATATGCTCTCGTTGCGGCTCAACCTTGCCGCCTACTGCCAAGTTCTGTCCGAAGTGTGGTAATAAACGATAAAAACAAACAACTATGGATGCCAAAAGAATACTTATGATTGTAGCCGGTCTGGGAGGCCTGGCTCTCATCATTGCACTTTTTGTAATATTCAGAGGGGAGACCCCCGATAACTTGTTTTATCTCAATCTAGTAGTGTCGATAATAGCCTATTGCCTGTTGGTGGCTGATGTCTTTACACCCATTGTCGACTTTAAAGACCGTGCCCATCGCACCGTAGGCAGCTTGTCGTTCCGTTGGACTACTACCATAATGTATGTACTATCGGTTGTAGCTGTAATGGTAGTGTGCAATTATGTGTATGAAGTATCATTCACCATTCAAGCATTGATACATTGTGTCTTGGTACTGTTGCTGTTGGGTGGCATTATTACCCAACTCTTTGTAGCCGATCATACCGGTGATGTGCATCACGAGGAGCAAATGTTGCTACAAGGCGTAGAGGAGATGAAACGTGTGGCACTCCGACTCAATAATGCAGCGACACTGCACACCGGCCTGCCTGCCGATGTGAAAGCACGCATAAAAAGTCTGTGCGATTCGGTGCGCTATATATCCCCTTGCAACAATCCCGATGCCGCTCAATATGAGTGTAGATTTGTCGAGAAGGTGAATGACATAATTGTTGCATTGCCCCAATATGAACTTAACAAGGAAAGAATAGAGAGAAGCGTGGCCGAGGCCGAGATAATTTTCAGCAATCGCAAGTCGGTCTATTCAATATAATTTACACATATAATATATAATACTATGAAAGGAAAAATCTTCCCGGAGTCGAGCAATATCTATCAAGATCAAGCCAAGATATTGTTTAATTATTATCAACAAGCTGCCGAAAAAATCGTGGCAGAAGAAGAACGCATAGAGAAAGAAATAAGAACATTGGAAGCCGAGAAAAGCGCACTTGAAACTCAAATATCGGGCTTGTGGGTGTGGTTCCTTACCATTATCTTGTTCTTTGTGTATTTTATCAAGAAAAACTCGTTGCAAAAGCAGATTGAAGATATAGAAGTGCGTATTGCCGAGTATAAGAAACAACATCAAGAGATATTCCGCGACTATCAGGTGTCGAAGATGGGTGTAGCCTATGTGCCCGTTGCCGAGCAGATAAAGTATGAAGATAAGAGTTTTATAGTAGACTATACCGGCAACGTAGACGAGTCGAAAGTGACACTGCAAGTGTCGCGACAAAATGACCTGCTCATCGATACAATAGGCCGCTTGGAAGAGCTGTCGAAAGAGGCACCAATCGTTGAGACATCGGAGAATGTAGAGGCGTTGGAAACAGATGCCTATTCGACCTCGATACAATCGCTCAATCAGCACGACTATATGGGAAGTCTAGACCGTTCGTTGCGTACCATATCATTCTGTATGGACGACCTCGATATACGTTCGGTATCGCTCCCGTTGGTGGCACAAAACAGCGACTACCTGAAATATATAAAAGAGTATGGCACAAAAGAGATACCCGATAATGCGCCTGTTGTCGAGGTATTTGACTCACAACAATATGAAGAGCGCATCAATCACTTCCAGAAACTCAACGAACTGAAAGACTCACTCTCAACCGAGACAGCCCAATTTGAGGAAGTGTTAAAGTCGCTTATGGCATCTATGGCAAGTTCGGTTCAGGCTGTTTCGGCTATGAAAGTAGCCTCTACCGACAAGGTGGTGTTTGAGTCGAATAAAGCACTCTTGCAAATACTCAAATCGCCCTACAACCACTATTCGCCACTTCTCGAGCACGACGAAATAGAACGCATCAGTCACGAGAAATTTGATTACAGTGAGGATGTAATGGATTACGAACCGTTCAATCTCAAACAAAGTTCGCGCGTGCGCTTCAACCTGCACACCGGAATGTGGACAGCCGAGGATGGTAATGTAACCAATATGCCCTTCGGAGTACACCAAATATATGAAGAGATCGTTGCACCCGTTGTGCAAAATCTGATGTTGGAAAATCGTGTAGAACGTCTCAAAATATATAACCACATCAAAGACCAAAAGATAAGTTATCTCAATAAGTGGCATCAAGACACCGAAGCATTCTACCGTGCCAATCGTGCCGAGAGTAGCAATATTATCACTCATATGCAAGAGAGCCTTCGTGAGTATATTGCAGCCTACAATACGCTGGTAACGTTGAAAAAGACCGAGGAAAGTATGGTTCAATCGGGTGGTCAGCTCGATTCGACCGTTGTCAATGTAGTAGAAAATTCGGCCGAGACATTGGCTGCCTTTGAATTGCAATCGCAAGAATTCCAAAAGACACAAAATGCATTTGAGGAGTATATGGATCGACTCAAAGATGATATAGACCTCAAAGCCGAGAAATTTGGTCACGTAGAGTATTACGATGCCAAGTTGCGTGATGGCTACTCGAATGAGGTAGCTGTTGCTACAAACGAGATACATAATCTAGACGAACGTCGCAAGTCGTTGGCCGGAGTCAATCCGTTATTTGCCAAGACTTCCGAACTTCCCCCGCAACCCAAAGTCGAAGATATTACGTTTGAACACATTACCCTCAACCTTCCTATTATTGCCAAGAATGCTCTTGAAGGGTTGGAAAATGCAGCACCGGTTGTAGATGAAGAGGTGGTAGAAGAGCCTGCCGATGCCATCGTACCGGAAGAAGAAATAGCAGACAACTCGGAAGAAGTCCTCGATGAAAACGAAGAACAATATGAAGAAGAAGTAGAAGAAGAATACGAAGAGGAAGAGGAGTACGAAGAAGAGGAGTACGAAGAAGAGGAAGAAGATGAATACGAAGAAGAAGAGGAAGAAGAAGAGTACGAGGACGATGAAGAGTATGAAGATGACGAAGAATATGAAGATGATGAGGAGGAGGAATACGAGGATGATGAGGAGTATGAAGACGATGAAGATACAACTAACAAATAAAAAACTTGAATTATGGCTAGTATAGATTGTGTAGTTGACACCCAACCGATGGCGAGTGAGATAAACTCGGTATCGAAGCACGTAGCCGGTACAACAACAGCGGTTGTAGGTATGCGGGCAGCTGTAATTCAGGCCGAAGAACAAGCTGCAGAACACGTTTGTCAGAATGTAAACAGAGGATTTTACAGTCTGATACACTCACAAATATCGCAAAAGATAGCCAAGTTGCGCAGTGAGGTTGATTCGCACTTTATGCAACTCAATCAGCAACGCAAGCAATTGGTAGCTATAAAGTCACGTATGGAACGTGATTATGGTATGATTTCGGCGCGATATATCAAACTGTTCAATGGATTGAATAAGAACTTATTGCATCGCGTTACCGAGCTGGACCGACCGGTACTTGACTTTGCGGTACGTGATGTAAATGTGATAAGCAATCGAACCCGACAATTGCCCGCCACAGTGCCCGTTTCGCAGTTGGAATCGTTGACACTGAGCCAAAAAATCTTGGCATCCAATGTCAAGCACCGAGGAGAGATGGTTATCGAGTCGATGCATAACTTCTTGTGCGATATGCAACATCAGAAGGAGTTGACAGATCGTATATTGCTCAACGAGAGAGCCCAGGTAGACCGTCCGGTTATGATACCAGTGGTTGTAACCGAGGCCAATTATGACCGTCACGGCAATACCAGCATCGAGATAATCTTCAATGAGAAGGCTATGAACTCGGGTAGTACGACCTATATCAAGCAGGCCTTTAACGCGATAAACTCTGAGTTGAGGTGGTCTAAAGCCGGTCTTGATAAAAATATTACAAACGAATTTAACCGTTGTTTGGCACAATCGTCGGCTTCACCCAGAGTGAAAGATATGATAAGCACAATGTTTGCCAATAGCGACACCAAAACCCTTAAAAGATAGTAGATATGAGTTACAGGAGATCATTCCATAAAACAATAGCCATTCACTATTCGGGTTCGGTGAGCTATCCGGCATCACAGAGTGGAGGTAGTGTGTCGTACAGTGGTACGGCCTATGAAGATGTGACAGTAAATATTCACGTCGATACCGACCCCTTTGACGATAGTGTGAGCCGTTGTAACAATACAGTGAATCTGCTCACCGGTGCTGTTGTTGCCACAGAAGCCGCACAGGTGGAGTCTATTCGCAAAAATTCGCTCAAAGTAGGGCAGACTATCGTCGATGGCTTCTTCAAGACAGTACATTCGGAGGTGAGCCAGCAGATTGCCGAATTGAAGATAAAGGTAGAGACTACACTAGGACACCTATATGAGTTGGCACAACGTTGTACCGACAAACAACGTCAGATGGAAGTCGATTACAATCGTCTATGCTCACGCTATATAAAGACCTTTGAAGACCTTAATAAAGAGTTGTATAATCGTATTATAGAGTTGGATAGACCCACATTTGTCTTTCGCAAGACGTGTGAGGATATAACCAACCGCTCACAGAAGGGTGATATGGTAACAACCATAGCCGTAGGCGGACAGGAAAATAGTGCCTTGCAGGCTCGAATAGGAGCATCGGTGGCCAAGAAAAGAGCTTACGATACGATTGGAGTTACCAATAAGTTCCTTGCCAAGCAGAAACAAACCGAAAATATTCTTCAGAATTGTATCATCAATGAGAGTGATGAAGCTGTCGAGTATATGCCTATCTGTTTTGTCGAGACAAACAACAGTGGAGATGTAGTAGACCGCAAAGTATATCATTCCGATATATTACCTCCGCTAGGCGGTGACATAATAGACCTCATAGATGCCAATTATGGTTGGCGTAAAATGTCTGATGGACAACTCAAGAGCATCAAACAACATTTCAATACCGAGGTGAGCACTCACTATAAAAACGCTGATACACATCAAGAACGTGTGCGCGATTGTATCAATCAATTGTTTAATAATGACTCTATTAAAGTCGTAAAATAAGATTCATACTATGAAAGAGTTAAATGAAATACGTTTCAATCAAACCGATATAATATTACAAGACAACCTGGTGAGAAGCACTATTATACCCGAGAAGATAGCCGAGCTCAATCGCAACATCATCTTTAAAGGCAATAATGTGGTAGAAGGAGCCATCTTTGGCAATCGCATTGAGGTGCAAAAGGGCGACCTGTCGGTGCAAGGTGCAGTATTTGCCCAACAAGAATTATATGTCAATACCGATGCAACAGGTAATGTAGAGTTTAAAAAATGCGTAGGATCGGCCAATTCGGTTGTTTCGCGAGCCACCAAATGCAATATGACATTCTGTTCGGATATCAATGCCAAGAGTGTAGCTCTATGCAATACTTTTGTTGCAGGTAGCATTTATGCCGACGAAATAACACTTACCAATTGTGTGGTAATAGGCGGTGTGTTTGCTACTCAAGAGGCCGAGATTAACAACTCTATTGTTGGTACATTCAATGCACCGCTCGTGCGCATTTCGGGTATATTGAATTTATTGCTGCCTAGTGCATTCTCAATCGAGAAACTCATTGCTACAGCCGATGCACGTATGTATAATCTGTCGTTGGCCGACTTGGGCTCTTTATACAAAGGCCTCCCTGAAGCTGCAAACTCTGGTAGGATAGCTATGAACTTTGATTCGGACGAAATAAAGAGTAATCTTGTGGGCGAGGATGTGCAGAAGGTATTGCGCAGTTATACTGTCGTAGGCAAGGTGTTGGCTGCCGATTTGATAGATACCGATAAGTTCCAAAATCACTTCCTACTCACAGCGGCAAGTCTTGGCTCTCAATTGCTACGTACCTACGACTTGGGTGTCGGTAAAGATGGTAAAGAGACACAACTGACAGTCGAGAACATTCGTCAATTCTTCTTCTCTATCCTCGAAGGTCGTATCACTGTGCGCGATATGGACGGAAAATTTGATATTAAAGAAATTTCGGGTGCTATGGCTTAACAGCCCAAGTGTACACAGCACTTTTATTGTACTGAACAAAATAGCCGTATTACAACTGGTTTGTGATATGGCTATTTGTATGTAAAAGGGTAATGTGGCAAGAAATAGTTGGTTTTAGACCTGTATGATTATACAAGGTGAACTCTTTATATAGACGAAATTCACCTCAGATTTTCTGCAACAAATCGCATAGAGCAGTGTGCCGGATATGTACGACTAATCGAGAGGATTTTTTATTTGAATATTTTATTTCCAATTATAATGCCTATTACTGCTCCTATTGCGTCGGCAACCAAATCCAGTATATCTCCACTACGTCCTAATGCCATATATGCTTGCAGTATTTCGATGACACTACCTATTGCTATTGCGATTATGAGAGCGGTGGCGAGCCATAAATTTTTGTATGAGACAGTATCACGACGATGGCGGATGTAGTCGAAGCAAAATGTAAAGGTGAGTGCCAAATACATAATGCAGTGTACTACCTTGTCCGAACCATAAAAATGGAAAAACCCTTTGCTGTCGGGTAGGGGATCGGGTGCCAAAGAGAGATAACATATTGCCGTCAATACAATAATGGTAGGCAGGTAATTGGGTATGTAGTATCTTATATTGAGCATAGGTAGAAGATTTACAGCCACATTATAACGAGATATTGGCAATAGTTGTTTATTGTATGTCGCAAAATTATTAAATTTGTAGCAAATAAGAGCTATTGCATAAGAAAAATCGGATAATCGTTAATGAAGAGCAACAAATGGATAGATATGTGGTGCGCTTTGCCACTCGGTCAGCGACGAGCTATTGTCGTGTTGCTGTGTGTTGTAGTATTGTTGACATTGGTACAGGTTGCAGTCAATGTGCATACTCGCAAAGCATTATCGACAACAGCAGATTATACCGTATTGGAAGATGATATTGCTCATTTTCGCAGTCAACTAGACACCATTCCCGAGGAAGAACGCCCCCCGGTATATGTAAGGCGCACACACGCATACACCGACTCAACAACAACCTTATCAGTACCATTGAGAAGCGTGACTCGTAAAAAACAGAACCCCAAGCCTGTGCAACCCGAAGTGATACAACCTGTACCGCGCATAGAAGAGGATAAAGAACCATAGCAATAATACTTTTGTGCAGCCCTTCTTACATCGTTCTGTCGACACTAGGGTGTAAAAAAGCATCGTGCGGAGTACTGAGTAGGCGGGTAAATGATGTTGAATATTGATTGTGTACTCGGTCTTCACAATTAATTTGTGGTTTTTATGCATTTCTCTTGTAATATAGCATCTACTTTCGCAGAAAAGTAGTAACTTCGCTTGTTGTAAAGAAGAATATATCAATGCTCAACGATAATAGAAATAGAAATCTCAGTATCAACGTTGGTGGTCGCTTGCTCGACTTGTCCCAACCGCGTGTAATGGGTATACTCAATGTTACCCCCGACTCATTTTACGATGGCAGCAGATGTCTTAATGCCGACGCGGTGGCACGTCGTGTCGAAACACTGTTGGATGAGGGTGCCGATATAATAGATGTGGGTGGATATTCGTCGCGTCCCGGATGTGATGATGTGAGCGTAGAAGAAGAAAAAAGACGCTTGTCTATTGGACTTGAAGCCATCAGACGTCAATCACCCCAGACGATAATATCGGTAGATACTTTCCGTGCCGATGTGGCTCGTTGGTGCGTTGAAGAGTGGGGCGTAAATATTATCAATGATATCTCGGGTGGAGAGTTAGACGATAATATGTATGAAACGGTGGCGCAGCTGCAAGTGCCATACGTGATGATGCATATGCGCGGTGTGCCCGAAAAAATGATGAATCCCGAGTATCTCCGGTATGAGGATGTTGTATCGGATGTTTTACAATATTTTGCCCACAAAATTGACAAGCTCACCCTGATGGGTGTAAATGATATTATTCTCGACCCCGGTTTCGGATTTAGCAAGTCGATAGACGACAACTATCGCCTTTTGCGCCACCTTGATGAGTTTTCACGATTAGGATTACCGCTATTGGTTGGTGTGTCTCGTAAGTCGCTTATATACAAGCTGCTTGATGTTACGCCGGCTCAAAGTCTTAATGGTACAACAGTCCTCAATGTGTTGGCATTGATGGGTGGTGCGCATATCCTGCGTGTTCACGATGTGCGTCAAGCTGTTGAGGCTGTAAAATTAGTGACCCAAACTATACGATAACGTTACCAAGAAAAAGAGATTATGATAGAATTTGGATTGAAAGATGCGATTGATATTCTTATAGTTGCTATGTTGCTCTACTACATCTTCAAGATGATGAAAGAGTCGGGAGCTATAAAGATATTCAGCGGTTTGGTAGCATTTGTCGTCGTTTGGATTGTATTCCGTCTTATCCTCGATATGCGTCTTTTGGGTGCAATTATGGATAAGTTTATGAACATAGGTATATTGGTAATCGTAATCCTATTTCAAGAAGAAATCAGGCGTTTCCTTATAGAACTAGGCTCTCGTAATCGTTGGAAATTCCTGTTGAACATATTTCATAAGAATGAAAAGGAAGAAATCAAGCCTTATGTTATGCCCATTGTCTACGCTTGTATGAGTATGGCCAAGACCAAGACCGGAGCGCTTATTATTGTAGAGTGTAACACTCCACTTGACAAGTATGCCAAGACAGGCGAGCCCATCAATGCCGATGTTAATGCCCGATTGATTGAAAATATATTTTTCAAGAACAGCCCGTTGCACGATGGTGCGATGGTAATTTCAAACAATAGAATAGAAGCCGCGTCGTGTATCCTACCTGTATCGCACAATACCGACATACCCAAATCTTTGGGTTTGCGACACCGTTCGGCATTAGGACTCAGTCAAGAAACCGATGCCATAGCCATTATTGTGAGTGAAGAAACCGGAAATATTTCTGTTGCACAGAATGGTAAATTCCAATTGGCTCTATCGGGTAAAGACCTCGAAGATATACTCTCAAAATCGTAATAACAAAATCCTTGTTTTTCCTAGCCCTTCATATTGCCGAAGGGCTTTTTTATATCACTGCAATTACAACTATTTTTCAGTTTGAATTAAATTTATCTAAAAAAACATTTTTTCTAAATAAAATGTTTATATTTGCAATAGTATAAGATATTGGGATAGACTATGCCTATTCCCGATATTAGCACAATAATATTTGTTGTTACAACCTTAATTTTATGTACATATGAGAATTCATAGTTTGTCACCCGAAATCTTAGAAGGTCTCGAAGCACGCGCTGCGGCAGGCGATCGTGAAGCACAACTCGATTTGGCCGATTGTCTGTTGATGGGACACCATTTTGAGAAAAATCCCGAAAGAGCCTTTGAAATATACAATACAATTTATTATAACGGAGTTTCTGTTTCGCTCAAGTGTGATCATTATGATCGTGTAATGGATGGTCTTATATATTGCTATAACAATGGACTGGGTGTTGATAGAGATGAGGCCAAGGCTACACGTTTGAGTGGCGAGAAGAATCGTTCGTGGGACGATTTGCTTGATACAAAATAATCGATATTTCTGATACTATTATTGTATGTGTTGTCAAGAGCCGGATTTTATGTAGTTCTAGAATGCCATAAAGCCTCGTTTTAGAATACATTACATAGACAATTAATACCTCTCCACAACACATATTACAACTTATAAGGGCTGTGCCGGATATGAAATCTTGGCACAGCCCTCGCTATATGTCGGTATGTGTTGAGGTCGCTTTATTCTTTTATTCTTATCCACTTTATATAGCTGTATATAAGAGCCAAAGTAATTATTGTGCTAATGATGATATTGATGGTACTTTGTGTCTCTCCAATCCAATAGGCATTTTGTACCGATTCGTAATGATAGCTGAGGACAGCCATACTGTTATTGAGGGCGTGCGCCAATACAGGCAACCATAAGCTACCGCTCCATACGAGTAGATAACCAAGAAATGCGCCTATGAGCATACGAGGTAAAAATCCGTAAAATTGCATATGTATTGCGCTGAATATAAATGCTGTTACCCATATTGCGCAATGTATCTTGTTGCTTTGTTCCAAGAAAATGCGTTGCAGTGTCCCTCTAAAGATAAACTCTTCGCCAATACCGGTGAGAATTCCTACTACGATTATGACCAATATGAGTTGGCCTATTGATGTGACATTGAGGAGCTGCTCGGTTGCAGCTGTGGCACTGTCCTCCGATGCTCTCAACCAATTCTCTACACTGCTCAATGCCTCGGGCAGATGCCAACTCTCATTCCATTCTATCAGCATATTCATCATCGGTATAGATGCAATGTATATGAGTAGCATCATTATTATATGCTTGATACCCGGCAGGCGGTTGAGTTGCATTACACTCATTGTTTTGCCCGGATTGAATATGCGAGCCATTATGATGGCGGGTAGGACAAATAATCCTATATTTTGTAATGTCATTATAGCCATTGTCATACGCCATTGTTCCACACCTTTCATTTGCAAGATTATGATGGCGATGCTCAGCATTATGGTGAAAAGTGCCAATATACCTAGTAGCGCTAATATCTGAGTGGTAGTGTTCTTTTTCATCTCTTTAGTTATTAAATTTTTTAGCTAGTCGATAACACGGTTGGTTTTGTGTGCGAAGTTACATATTTGTGACATATTTTGCGTAAATTTGCATCGAATAAATTTCTCTACTATGAAAATGAAGAAACCATCTTTACTTATTCAAGTACTTATTGCTGTTGTATTGGGTGTTGTTTTTGGACAATTCTTACCCGAAGTTATTGCACGTATTTTTGTTACGTTCAACTCTCTGTTTGGTAATTTCCTTACCTTTGCCATCCCCCTCATTATCGTAGGACTTATCATCCCGGCTATTGCCGATCTTGGCAAGGGTGCCGGTCGTATGTTGTTGATGACGGCACTTATGGCATACGGATTTACGATCTTTTCCGGATTTTTTACCTTCTTTGTATGTGACCCGATATTTCCTGCTCTGATATCTTCGGGTGCAGGTGTGGCTGCATTGGGCGAGTCGAAAGAGGCTCTTTCTCCCTATTTTACAGTCGCTATGCCACCGCTTATGGATATAATGACAGCGTTGCTGTTGGCCTTCTGTGTGGGATTGGGCTTGTCGGCTGTCAAAGGCGATACGCTCAAGCGTGCCGCCGATGATTTTCGTGATATTGTCACGATGCTCATTTCTAAGGTTATAGTTCCATTATTGCCCTTGCACATCTTTGGTATTTTCTTGAATATGACAGTGACCGGACAAGTAGTATCGGTAATGTCGGTATTCCTCAAAATTATTATTGTGATATTTATTCTACACGTCGTATTGCTTGTTGTTCAGTTTATTATAGCCGGTATAGTGGGAAAGAAAAATCCATTTTCACTGTTGCGTAATATGATGGTTGCCTATTTCACTGCATTGGGTACACAATCATCGGCTGCAACAATACCTGTTACTCTGCAACAAACAATAAAAAACGGCGTGACACCCAATATAGCCACATTTGTAATTCCACTCTGTGCTACAATTCACTTATCGGGTAGCACAATGAAGATTGTTGCTTGCTCTATGGCTGTACTATTGATGAATGGTATGGGTATAGACTTTGCCAGCTATGCCGGATTTATCTGTATGTTGGGAATCACAATGGTAGCTGCACCGGGAGTGCCGGGTGGTGCTATTATGGCCGCGTTAGGTGTCTTGGAGGGTATGTTGGGTTTTGGTGAGATGGATCAAGCTCTGATGATTGCCCTATATATAGCGATGGATAGCTTTGGTACTGCTTGCAATGTAACCGGTGATGGTGCTATTGCCGTAATTATCGACCGCATAGCCGGAAATAAAGAAAAGTAATATATAATTTACGTAATATTTTGTATTTTTGTACGCTAGTTGTCTATAGACAGTATATTACGGGTAACTTGGACAATAAAAAATTCTGAAATTATAAAAGTGAACAATATGAAAAAAACATTAGTTGACCTATTTGAGGAGTCGGTAAGACTATATCCCAATAATACATTCTTGTTGGAAAAGACCGATAAAGAATTTCAACCTACGACCTATGCACAAGTAAAAGAGCAAGTATATCGCTTGGGCGCGGGTCTGCAGGCACTTGGTGTGAAAAAAGGCGATACTATGGCTCTCTTGAGCGAGGGCCGCAATATGTGGATTATTGGTGAGTTGGCAATGTTTTATGCAGGTGCCATAAACGTTCCTTTGTCTATCAAGTTGGAGGAGAGCAACGACCTTCTATTCCGTCTTATACACGGTGATGTGCAATATGTAATGGTTTCGGCTCAACAACTCAAGAAAATACGACTTATCAAGGATCAACTTCCTGCTGTCAAAAAGATAATTGTATTTGATGAGGTACAAGAGTATCAAGATAGAGAAATGTCACTTGCCGAGTTGCAAAAGATGGGTGATGAGTTCCTCGCAACACACACAATGGAAGAATTCTTGGCCGTAGGTAAGTCTATCGAAAATGACGACTACGCAACCATTACATACACCAGTGGTACCACTGCCGACCCCAAAGGCGTAGTGCTTACACACCGCAATTATACAGCCAACGTAGAGCAAGCTCTTACATTGGTAGCAATAGACCAAACGTGGCGTACACTCATTATATTGCCGCTAGACCACTGTTTTGCACACGTTGTCGGCTTCTACATTATGATGTCGAAGGGTGCAACCGTAGCCACCGTACAAGTAGGACGCAATCCTATGGAAACACTCAAGAACATTCCTAAGAACATCAAGGAAGTACGTCCTCACTTTATTCTTAGTGTTCCGGCTCTTGCCAAGACTTTCAAAAAGAATATCGAGGGTGCCATTCGCGCCAAAGGTGCTACGACCGAGAAGTTGTTCAATATGGGTCTCAAGGTTAAACAAATATATTATGGCGATAGCAACCTCGATCCCAAAGGTTGGCGCATCTTCCTACAACCAATTGTTGCACTATTTGATAAACTCATTTTCTCGAAAGTGCGTGAGAACTTTGGCGGTGAGTTGAAATTCTTTATTGGTGGTGGTGCTTTGCTTGACAAGGACTTGCAGAAGTTTTATGTGGGCGTAGGTATGCCTATGTATCAAGGTTATGGCTTGTCAGAGGCTACCCCTGTTATTTCTTCTAATGGCCCCGAGAAATATCGTTTCGGTTCGAGCGGTAAGCTGGTTAAACCTATCGAATTGAAAATATGTGACAGCGAAGGTAAAGAGTTGCCTTTGGGCGAAATGGGCGAAATCGTTGTCAAAGGCGAGAACGTGATGGCCGGATATTGGAAAAATCCCGAATCATCGGCCGAGACTGTTCGTGATGGCTATCTATATACAGGCGATTTAGGTTATATGACTGCCGAGGGCTTGTTGTATGTCAAAGGACGTTTCAAGAGCCTGCTCATTTCGAGTGATGGCGAGAAATATAGTCCCGAAGGTATCGAAGAGTCACTTGTCGAGTTGTCACCTTATATCGACCAAGTGATGTTATATAACAACCAGTCACCTTATACTACGGCACTTATTGTTCCCAATAAAGAACGCCTCCGTGCAGCACTCAAAGAGCAAGGTTTGGGACTCGATACCGAGGAAGGTCGCAAGGCTGCGCTCACACTTATCAATAACTCTGTTGCCCGTTTCAAGAAAGGTGGCGATCTAGAAACAATGTTCCCCGACCGTTGGTTGCCCTCTGGCTTGGCTATATTGGCCGAACCCTTTACCGAGCAAAATCAGATGATAAATAGTACGATGAAGATGGTACGCGGTAAGATAGAAAAAGCCTATACCGAGCGTTTGGCATATCTCTATACTCCCGAGGGCAAACAATTGATGAATCAACAAAATATTGATGCTTTGAAATAACAAATAACCATATAGAGCTTGTTCCACTAGGAATGGGCTCTATTTTTCTATTAATGTCTTAATAATGAATACTATGTATCCTTGGAGTGATGAAATGAACTGTGCTGTAACAGTGTGTGATACCGAAGGTATTATCCTTTATATGAATGAAAAAGCTCGTCAAACATTTGCCCGACACGGTGACTTGATTGGCAAGAATATGTTTGACTGTCACAATCCGGCTTCGCAAGCCAAGATTCGCGAATTGTTGGCCACCGGTGGTACAAATGCCTATACGATAGAGAAGGAGGGGCTACACAAGGTTATCTATCAGACTGCTTGGCGCGAAAACGGTGTAGTGAAAGGCCTTGTCGAAATATCGATGGTTGTTCCTGCCGAGATGCCTCACTACGTGAGATAATATACAATAGCTACAAGCTACAAGTTAAAATAACGAGCGCACAATGGATTATCTCCACTGAGCGCTCGTTATGTAGTAGTATTCTTCGTTTCTATTCATCATCGATAGCATCCCATCTTTTGTGGACAAATGGAATAGGCAGGCGACGATATATTTTGAGACTGTTCTTAAATCCTTTGCGTATAGTACTCCACTTGGGGTGAATGGCCGATGGACGGATGGGGTCGGATGCTATTACCGCCAACATCACTACCATAGTAATGGCTATGAGTAGAAGCCATCCGAATACCTCTTTCATCGACACAATCAAAGCCTGCTGTTGTACGATGCCATAGAGCTGTGGCAGGGGTATATGTGCCGCTTGAGTGTTGACAGCGGTCATAGAGCTGCCTATAAGCATTGCGTTCTTGGTTATAGTGTGCTCAAATATTTCACCCAATATGGCCGGCCCTACAGTACTGCCCAATACCGCACTGGCAAATCCGTTGATGGTAAGAGCCTGTGCAAAGTTGGGAAATGGTAGTCGGGCTTGCGATATGGCCGTGAGAAAACATATCGAGCAGGTAACAACTGCCGCTCCACGACAAAACAGCGGAATGAATAACATCTCTTTGGTAAGGTTGTAGTCGATAAAAAAGTAGAAATAGGCCAAATAAAAGGTTGCAAAAATAAAACCTATTATGGTCATTCGCCTGAAAGTCCATCTTTTCTTGGCAAATACTATGTAGCAAAATATACAACTGAACAAGACACCGGCCAATACATATAGGTTGAGCGATATGGAGTGCAAAGAGTTGTACCCCAAGATAGTCTCCCCAAATGCGTGTTCTACGACGTGTTCGGTCGAGACGAGGAAATCAATAATCAAGTATAAAATAGTTGTTTTGATGATTATTCTATTTTTCCATACAATCGGTGCAATGTAGGGATGCCGCAAAAGACTCATTCTCCATACATTTATGCCCACACCTATGATGGCCATAAATGTTGCAATGCGTATGTATGGCGAGTACCACCAATCATAATAGTCGCCATAGAGGCATATAAACACGATACACAACATTACACCGCCCCACAAAGCCGAGCCCAACCAATCGATGCCAAACAGTGGTAACTTGGGCATAACACGATGGTGATGGGTGAGTAATGTAGTGAGTATAAAAACGCTACTCAGCAATCCTATTACCAGCCAATGCATATACCTCCAAGAAGTCCAAAAGCCGGTGCATACGATGGCTATACCATCAATCTGCATACTGCCTTGTACTATCAAGTAGATAAAACAAAACCACTCGGCCATATCGCGCTTGGGGGTTATCCACAATTGTATGGTCGTATTGCACATAAATGTTCCCCACATCCTGAACCATCCGGCTATGAAGCACGTAGCAACCAATAGGGGCACACTGGTAGTGTGTAGGCATATCAGATTGCACACAATGAGAGCCACACAGCAAGTTTTGAGGCTTGTGCGAAGCGAAAAGCGAAACTTCAACCTAAACATTACTGCAAAGTTGAGCGACATACCTATCAATGAGGCATATCCTGCCATCATAATGTCTTCGTGCATCAGAGCTGTTGCACCCACCATATCTGTGGCTGCAGCTAGGTACACACCGCCCGATAGTTGAAATATCAGTACAAAGACGATAAATATCCAAGGCTTTAAGCGGCGTGGTACTTTGTTGCTTATATCGGGAATGTCGAATTTCCCTTGTGGTATCAATGGTGCTCCCATTAGTAATTTACTTCACATTCTACATTCAATCCTGCGCGCAGACGTTTCATTGCTTCGGTATCGTTCTCTTCACTAAACTCAATGCGTACAGGTACTCGTTGTTCTATCTTGACGAAATTTCCGGCCGAATTGTCTTGAGGAAGTAGTGAAACACTGGCTCCTGTCGATGCCGACAGCGACTTGACAATGCCTTTAAAAGTTACACCCGGGATGGCGTCTACTCTTATTTCTACCGGCATACCGCAGTCTATATTGGCTATTTGTGTCTCTCGATAGTTGGCAATGACCCATACATCGCTCTCATCGATTATCTCTATCATCGTCTGTCCCGGTTGCACGAGTTGACCTACTTGTATATCTCTGTGCGATGTATATCCATCGCAGGGTGCAGTAATAATGGTATACGAAAGGTTGAGGTATGCTAGGTCTAGAGCAGCTTGCGCAAGTTCTATGCCGGCATTGTTTTGGCTGAGGCGTTGAGCTGATTCCTCGCGAGCCAGTGAGGTCGATTGGCGTTGGCGTTGCAAGGTCTCATATCGAGCTTTGGTCGATTCGTAGTGAGTCTTTACATTGTCGTATTGTTGGCGAGTGACGGCATTTTGTGCCAAGAGATTTTCGTAGCGCTGAAAGTCTTTTTCGGCATTTTCCATTACAATGCGAGCCTCTTCTATGGTGGCTTCGTTTACAGCTATATTGTTGCTTATAGTCTCTATTGTACTAGTGGTAACACTCTTGCCGGCAAGAGCATTCTGATAGTCGGCTTTGGTTTGAGCCAGACGCAGGCGAAATTCGCTATCTTCTATAATAACCAAAGTGTCGCCTTGCTTTACGTGGGTATATTCATCAAAACGTATCTCTTTGATAAAGCCCGATATACGGCAATTGACGGGTACGATATGTTGATGTACTTGTGCGTTGTCGGTATATTCTACGCTACCTAGATGAATAAATTTGGATGATACCCATATTACACCACCCAATAGTACGACAATTACCAATATTCCTGATAATGTTTTCTTTACTCTTTTTTTCATAATGCTCCTGATGTATAAAGTAGTTTGTAGTAATAGTAAATAATGTTGATTTGTGCATTGACAAGGTTCTGCTCGGCATTCAATTTGGCATTTGTGGCATCCAACATATCTGTAATGAGTGCCATATCGTTGCGATAGCGGTTGGATGTGATGTCATAGTTTTGCAGTGCCAATTCTACGCTTTTTTGTTGAGTCTTAAACTCCTCGAAAGCTTCGAGATAGCGTGTATAGTCGGCATTGATGGCAAGAGTGATATGCTCTTCGGCAGCATCATATTCTTCTATTGCCTTATGCGTGGCTACTCTGCTACGGCTTAGTTTTTTGTTGCTTTTGAAAAGCGACGAGATGTTATAGTTGACACCTATTCCTACATACCAATAATTGAAATTCTTATCGATAGGAGGAACCTCTATTATTATAGGGCCATCAAGTTTATATCCGGCAAAGAGTGCGATGTGGGGGAGTCTTTCGGCTTTGATGATAGACTCGTTCTTTTGGCTTATTTTTATGCCGGTTTCGGCCATACGTAGTACCGGCGAATTGTTCAATGCGTTTTCTACCCATTCGTCGTATTGTGCGTGAGGTAACGATTGCAACAAGATAGTTGTGTCGGGCTTGATAATATAATCGTCCGGTAGCCCCAGTGTCATAGTGAGATTTTTGTTCAGGATAGATAGCGTATTGTCTATCTGAGTGAGGTTGAGCTCAAGATTGGCTAGTAACAACTCATAGCGTGTAATATCGTTTTTGAGTATAATGCCTTCTTGCTCACGTGCTTGCATCTCTCGGAGTACTTCTCGTGTCTGACTTATATTCTCTATGAGTACCGTGCGTATATTGCTACATTTATATAGGTCGAGGTAGTACCCAATGAGCATAAAATGAATGGCGTTGCGCTTATCATCCAATTGCAATTGTGCCATATCGCGTTGCAATTCGGCCATATTTATGCCATTGCGTATAGCACCTCCGGCATATACGACTTGACTTGCCTCTAAGGCAAAATTATTGCCATAATGAGGAATGGGTGCAGGGGTGAAATGCGTAAAATCACGGTCGGTGACAAATCCGTCGCCCAAGTAGCTGAATGACAAGTTGGCATTAACATCGGGCAGACGATTTGATTTAGCCACCGAGATGCCGGCTTCGGCTTCTTCCACTCCGCTCAGTAATGGCCGCAGCTGCTTGCTGTTGATGTCGGCCAAGCGAAACATCTCATCGACAGTCAGTACCCCATTGTGGCAGGTATCGGTTGTAAGGGCTATGCTCGCATCCTGTTGCGACACAGCGGTTACAGCGCATAACGTTACATATAGCAACGTTATGAGCAATCTGTAATTGTTCATAAGTGTTAGTTATTAAATAATGTTTGATTTTGTGTAAACTAGGTTGTGTAGTGACGCAATTCCCCTAATATATCAGAATATAATATGTCCTGTACTTTTCCACTTCTCCATACAACAATGCATATTCATCATACCAATAGCAAAAAAGGTGGTGGTAGTTTGATTTGACATATTATTTTTCATTTTTCTTACGTCGAACTTTTTGTTCAAAGACGTTGCAAAATTAGTGAAAAAATCATTCCACGGCAAGTGTTATGACTTTTTAAAAATTTCCTCTTTGAGTAAATCGATTGCATATTGTTGTTGTAAATCGCCTATAATCAACTAGTTACCGCGCAACGACTTATTGGACAATGTAATGATGATTGCTCGTTGTTGTTATGGAGGTCGTAACGAAGATTAGCCCGTTGTATAGTTGTTTTTATTTGTTATTTCACTATCTTTGTAGGCTTAATATAATCATATTACAATGTCGAAATTAGGAACATTTATTACTTTAGTGGGTATATTGTGTGCGGTGAATGCCGTAGCCGATATGCCACGTGATTACTATCCCGATGACTTGGAGGGTCGCAATAAAGGAGACCTAAAAACCGAGTTGCATAAACTTATCAAAGACCACCGTCGTATCGAGTACGGTAAATATGGAACTTGGGTGGTCTTTCGCGAAAGTGATATTCGTGATGATGGAACCGTATGGGATATGTATTCCAATATCGATCGCTATTTCCCGGCATCGGGTGCTGCCAAAGGTATGAATATAGAGCATAGTGTGCCCAAAAGTTGGTGGGGTGATGATTATCCCTATACCGTTGATGGCTCTTTCGACCTGCACCATCTTGTGCCGGCCGATGCCGATGCCAATTCGGCCAAGTCAAACTATGCACTAGGTGAGGTGGATGGAACACCGGCCTTTAACAATGGTGTGTCGAAGGTTGGTAAAGCTACCGGTTATTCATTCAATGTATTTGAGCCGGCCGATGAGTACAAGGGCGATTTTGCTCGTATGTATATGTATTTCGTTACTTGCTATCAAGATTACTCGTGGCGTTCACTAGGCACCAATATGTTTATCACCGGTGCTTATCCTACGCTCAATTCATATTCGCAGAACCTGTTACTCAAGTGGCATCGTAATGACCCTGTAAGTCGTAAAGAGATAGATCGTAACAATGCGGTATATCGTCATCAGTTCAATCGCAACCCCTTTATCGACTATCCGCAGATGGCAGAGTATATATGGGGCGATTCTGTCAATTTTGCGTTCCGCTTTGAAGGTGAACCTATTGTTGCACCGCTTCTTAATTATAAGACCGGTGATGTGATAATATTTGATAGTGAGGTGTACAATGGCAGCCGTACAATGGCTATACAATTGTGTGGTGAAAATATCACTTCACAATTGATGTTGAGTATAGATGATACGCAACACTTCGATGTTGAGAACGCTTCTATCGATGCATCTGATGTGACATCGGCAGGAGGTGCCACACTATATATAACATATCATCCCCGCGATTATGGTATTCACACAGCGCATCTTGTTATTGCTTGCGATGATCTTCCCGACGATGTTGTCATTGAGTTGAAGGGTGTGTGTATGCCTCAACAACCGGCTATTATTTCAGTTGATGATCTCAAGTCGTCATATCGTATTTCCGATGCCGATATGCAATTATCATTGAGCAATTGCAATGAAACCGTCGAGTGGTATATTGATGGTGTGAAACAGCCTGATGGTATCTTATCGCCCAAGGCTCTTACGGTGGGTCGTCATACTATATCATTTAAGACCAATAGTGTGTGTGGTAAAGTGCGTATAACAATAACACAATAAAATTGACAATATTATGAAAAAGATATATAATCTGATATACAATGTAGTCATTGTTCTATCTCTTTTCAATGTAGTCGCTTGTGAGCCTAAAGGTGAGCGTGATGGAGAAATTTCGCTCTCTTGTGGAGAGGCCTTGTCAATCGTTGAAGGAGAGACAGAGCCGATAAGTGTAAGCGGAGTGGATGATTTTGTATTTACCATCGATAATAACAATGTGTCTTGTGAGCGTAACGCTAGTACAATTAGCATCACCGGTATAAAAGTGGGTGATTGCCGTCTTACCGTGACCGATAAGGATAGAGAACACTCGGTTACTTGTGTAATAACCGTAGTTAAGAGTGCAGCTCAAAAAGATTTTGAGATAATATCTACACCTCGTGTGGAAAATTGGTTGCCCGAAACGGTCAAGACCGAGACAACCGATGGCCTGCAGGTAACTTGTGAAGCAGGAATTGATGCTGCCGGACGCAAGGCCGATGGTGCAACGACCTTTGGTTTTTATTTTATAGAAGAAGGTGCTTATTGTAGACTTTCGGCGGTAGGCGATTTTTCTGTACGTGGTAAATTGACTAACGGTATGATAGCCATACAAGAGAGTGGCGCACAGGTTCAATATTATCTATGTCGCACTGTCGAGGTGGTTAATGTCCTAAATGGAAAGTCGTGGATTGTGGCCACTACCGATTCTCGTCCCGACTTGCGTATCGTAACAGAGGTATTCTGAAATTGATATAAATAATACCAATCAATATGAAACCGGAAACTCGAAAGGCTTGGGTTGAAGCTACACGCCCTCGCACATTACCTGCATCGGCTGCACCGGTTATTGCAGCCATTGCCTATGCTTGGTATGATGGTGTGTTGTTGTGGCCTGCGGCTCTATTGTGCTTGGCTTTTGCAATTTTGGCACAGATAGCCTCCAATATGGCTAATGATTATTTCGATTATGTAAAGGGTGGCGATTCGCCCGATAGAGTAGGTCCTCAGCGAGCCGTGGTTTCGGGACTTATCACACCGCGAGCTATGTTGTTTGCTACACTGGCGGTATTGGCGTTAGCTTGTTGTGTAGGACTCGGATTGGTATATTATCGTGGTTGGCAGCTCATACCGGTCGGTGCGGTTATTGCTATCTTTGCGTTGGCCTATTCGGCCGGCCCATTCCCTTTATCTCGTTATGGATTGGGTGATGTAACCGTATTTATCTTCTTCGGTCTTATAGCCGTTAACTTTACCTATTATGTGCAATCGGGAGTCTTTACAATGCCTCTTTTCTTCATTTCGGTGGCACAAGGATTGTTGGCTATCAATATTTTGTTGGTAAACAATTATCGAGATAGAGATGAAGATGCAGCAGCCAATAAAAAAACCACTGTCGTATTGTTTGGCCGACGTTTTGCCTCAACGTGGTATCTGCTCAATGGTTTTGTTGCAGTAATGTGTCTATATCCGGTATGGAGTCAACACTCTCATTGGGTTGCTTTGCTGTATATTATATACCTGTTCTTGCATATCAAGACATACCGAAAACTCACTCAATTGCAAGGTGCTGCCCTCAATCCTATATTGGGCAAGACATCACTCAATCTACTTGTCTTTACCTTGTCTCTTGTCGTTATGCTCATTATAATTAAATAGTTATGCGCCCTTTCCTATACCATCTGGCCGATACTTTCTATACCTACGAAAGAGAGAATTTCAGCAAGTTACTTTTTGTCTTTCCCAATCAACGTAGTGGTAAGTTTTTTCAGCATTACTTGGGCGAGGTGGCAGCTAAGGCAACGACCCACCAACAGGGAAAGGCTTTCTTTTCGCCCCGTATTACTACAATCAATAATCTGATGGTGTCTTTGTCACAAATGCAGATGGTAGATAAAATTGATTTGTTGTTTACGATTTATGAAGAGTTTGCCGGGCTGTTGGATAGAGAAGAGAGCTTTGACAAATTTGTGTTTTGGGGCGAACTGCTTTTGAGCGACTTTGATGATGTTGATAAGTATATGGTAGATGCACGTCAATTGTTTACCAATATCAAAGACCTCAAAGATCTGGAGCAATTATATCTCGAGCCTGAGCAACTGGCTGTAATCAGGCAGTTTTGGGATAGTTTCTTCTTGCCCGATTGCAATAGTGAACGAAAAGTCGAGTTTAATCGTCTGTGGAATATAATGCTCGATTTGTATCACAACTTGCGTAACAATCTTGCGCAACGATCTGTCGGGTATGAAGGTATGATATTTCGAGCCGTGGCCGAAAAAGCTCGCGAAGGAAAGCTCCCATCATTCGACGAAATAACATCTTTACAAGGTTGCGAAAGAGTGATTTTTGTAGGATTTAATGCTCTTACCGAAGCCGAGCGCGTGTTGATGCAATACTACCGTGATGCCGATATAGCCGATTTTTATTGGGATAGTTATGCTCCAACTCTACGACCTGAAATAGCGGCCGAGAACCGTGCCGGATATTTTATATATCGTTACGTAAAAGAATTTCCATCAAGATACAATTTGATAGGAATTCACGATATAACAACAGCGCCCGAAATGACGGTTATACCCATTTCGTCGGGTATAGGACAGGTAAAACAAGCCGGTGAGATATTAAAAACTCTTATTGCCGAGCAGCATCTCGATCCGTCCAAATCGTTAGATACTGCTGTTGTGTTACCCGATGAGGATTTGCTTATACCGATGGTATATAGTATTCCCGAGCAAGTAGGTAATGTAAATGTTACGATGGGATATAACTTGAAGAATACTTCTGTCGCATCGTTATTTGAGGCTATTTTTCAGTTGCAACGTCGCGTAAGATGGTCGGGCGGTAAGGCTCTATATTATCACGTAGAGGTAGCTGCAATTCTCAACCATCGCACTGTTGTGATGGCTGTGGGTAGGAGTGAGGTTGATGCTATCTTAGCAACAATGAAAAAGAGAAATATGGTGTATGTGCCGGCCGAGTTTCTCACCGATAGTCACTTGACATTGTTATCACTTATCTTTACTCCTATTGCCGAAAATGTGCAGGCTCCTGCCTATCTCGACAATATTCTAGAGTATCTTATCGATATAACATACAATGAGGATGATAATGAAAGCGTAGGACTATCCAATCTCGAACACGAATATACCTATCATTATCAGAATCTCATTTCGCGGGTCAATGATGTAATCGAGGCCCATCCCGGATTATCGATGAATGTGAATACTTACTTTGCTTTGTTAAGTAAAATACAAGTATCGATGCCATTTGTCGGTGAACCGTTGTCGGGGTTGCAGGTAATGGGCGTGTTGGAAACTCGTGTGCTTGACTTTAAGAATATCATTATCTTGTCGATGAACGATGGTATTTTCCCGAAAAAAAGCGTAGCCGGCAGTTTTATTCCATATAATTTACGTAGTGGGTATGGTCTATCTACGACCGAACATCAAGACAGCATATATGCCTACTATTTCTATCGTATGATAGCGCGTGCCGAGCGCGTGTTTATGTTGTATGATACCCGTCACGACTCGCTCAAACGTGGTGAGCCTAGTAGATTTATCTTCCAGCTCAAGTACCACTATGCACGTGTGTTGGAAAACTATAATGTGAAAACCGAATCGGTGGCACATAGCATTAAGGTGAAATCTTCCCCGGTTATATCTATCGATAAGAAAGGTAATGTCGCGGCACGATTGTCCGAGTTTCTTGATGGCACTGATGGTAAGAAACGATTGTTGTCGGCCAGTACAATAAAGACCTATATAAACTGCCCTTTACAATTCTATCTTCAAACAGTGGAGCGTATGCGCCCCGACGATGATATTAGTGAGGAAGTTGATAGCAGCATATTCGGTAGCATCTATCATAATGTGATGGCTGCCATATATGACGAGATGAAAGGAGAAAATGCCTCGGTAAATGTTACAAAGTCTATGATTGATGAGGTGATAGCCAATCGTGACTATGTAATGACCAAAATAGAGGATGAGTTTGTATCACTTTTCTTCCGACAAGACAAGTCTCAAAAGCAACGCAAGATTGCAGCACAATATCATATCACATTACATACGGTATATACCTATATAATCAGTACATTGGAGCACGACAGCCTACTGACACCTTTTATATACGTTGCATCGGAACTCGAGATGCCTCGTCCTGCACGTGCTGCCAATATCAATGAGTGTGACTTGCTATATCCGTTGCCTAGTGGTAAGAAAGTACGTTTTAAGGCTCTTATCGACCGTGTCGATTATGTAAAGGATTGTCTGCGTATTGTCGATTATAAGACAGGTTCGGACTTAATAAAAGTACCGTCTATTGCAGAGTTGTTCAATCGCGAAAGTGAAAAACAGTATGGTGCTATTTTCCAAGTTCTGCTGTACTGCAAATTGTATAGAATAAGTTTTCCCGATGACAAGCGCAACTTACAACCGCTCATATATAAGGTGCGTGATGCATTCAAGGACTTGTCGCCGGCGTTGTCTACAAACGACCCACAGTTGATAGTTGCCGAACGTCGAGCGGTGGAGATAAATGACTATGATATGGTAGCATCCTTGTTTGAGCCATTGCTAGATAAGTGTCTTGAAGAGATATTCGATCTGGATATACCATTTACACAGACAGCCGTCGAGTCGCATTGCAAATATTGTGATTTTAAGACCATTTGCAAGCGTAATTGAGGTTGAGTTATAAAATCAAAATCGCAAACATCAATAGTCAGGATGCTTGCGATTTTTGTATCTGGGTGTGATGAGGGATTACTTTTTCTCTTCTTGCTTGTTGAGGGTGGGGTAGGCAATACGAGTGTGATATATTGTCATCAGTTTATCGGTAAAGATATTTTTTATGTCTTCCACATCGCGGAAACTTAACGGTGTCTCTTTAAGCAATCCATCGGCAATTTGGGTGTCGATAATGTTATTTACCAACCGCGAAATGCTCTCTCGGTTGTATTCTTTGAGACTGCGAGATGCTGCTTCTACAGCATCGGCCATCATCAATATACCGGTTTCTTTGGTTTGAGGATTGTGGCCGGGATAAGTGAATTTTTCTTCGTCTACCGGTTCGCCGGGATGTTGGTTGCAGTAAGTATTATAGAAATATTTGGCTTTGCCGTGGCCGTGGTGTGTAGCTATAAATTCTCGTACTTGAGGAGGTAGACTCTCCTTTTCGGCCATTTTCAAGCCGTCTTTTACGTGCGAAATAATTATATGCGCACTCTCTTCCAATGCAAGATTTTTGTGGGGGCTGTCGGCTCCCGATTGATTTTCGGTGAAGAATGCAGGATTGGCCAATTTGCCTATGTCGTGATATAGTGCGCCGGTACGTACCAACTGGGCGTTGGCTCTGAGACGGTTGGCTGCGGCAGCCGCCAAGTTTGACACCTGCATTGCGTGTTGGAATGTTCCGGGAGCTTCTTCCGATAATCTCAGTAATAGAGGGGTATTGATGTCGGACAATTCTACCAGTGTTACTGACGAAAGGAAACCAAAGGTGCGCTCAAAGATGTAGATGAGTAGGTATGAGAACAACAACAATACACTGTTGATACCTAGATTTATCATCATTGAGGTTGACAGCTTGCTGATGTCACCCTCTGTGAACAGTGTAAAACCGGCATATGTGAGTGCATAAATAACAAACACGATTACAGTACATCTAAACAACTCAGAACGTTTAGACAAGTTATTGAGACTATCAATCACTGCCATACCGGCTGTCATCTGCAGGAATACAAATAACATTGGTTGTGAGGCTGTAAATGAGCATATTATCGTTGTGATGATATGCACATACATTGCGGTGCGGGAGTCGAAGAAGGTTACGATGATAATAGGTGCAATAGTGAGAGGTACCAGATATATTGCATCAACTCCGCGATTTGATACAATGAATGTAACTGCTGATAGTGCTGTTACCAGTAACATTATGAGGGTTACGGCTCGGTTGTTGTTCCAAATGTAAGGTCGGAAGAAAGCCATAAAAACAAAGAGGAATGTTATGATGCATCCAAAGACAATAATCTGTCCTACAACGGTATATTGGGTGTAGTTCGTATTGTTAGAGTTGTTTTTGGCCAGAGTTGTTTCGTATGACGTGAGGATGCGATATATCTCGGGCGTTACGATTTCTCCGCGGTCTACGATGCGTTCACCGGCTTGTACCAAACCCTCCGAGCGTGAGATATTTTGCAGATATTCATCACGTACCTTTTGCGACGTAATGCTGTCGTACAGTACGTTGGCTACAAGAAAGTTGTTGAGGTTGCTCGATTGTATGATGTGGCGTGTATATGTGTCGGGAAACTGATTGACAATATACTCATAGGCCATTTTGGGGGTTATAAGTTCGCTTATGTTTTTATTTTTTGCAATATTATTTTCCAAGAGTCGTATTGCAGTCGTGTTATTTTTGTTGAGTGCATTCAGATTCTCGGTAGTGATAATACCGGTGTGGTATACATTTTGTAATAGAGCAATGAGTTTGTTATGTGTTGTTTGTCCGACTTTCCATTGTGTATTGTTGGTAATCGCAAGATCAAAGTCGGCAATCATCTTCTGCGCAACGATGGTATCGTAGTGATATATAGGACGAAAATCGCGAAGAATACTGTCGCGCTCTTGTTGTAGTGTGGCATCATCCTTATAGATGGGAAAATCGAATGGAGCAGTCAACAGATTATAAGCCCACGGTCGGCCTTCGTGAAATTCGTATTTGATAATGCCTTGGCGTGGGAAAAAATAAGTGAGTATAGCTACCGATAATATAAACAGTGCTATACGTACTATCCATTTGCTCACTTTATTGTTGTTCTCTTTCTGCTCGTTCTTCATAATCACAATTGTTAAGATGATTAGTCATTGATGCGCATTACACGCTTCACGCCTTTTATTTTTTTCAACTCTTGTCTTACACTTTCCATTGTTGCTGTATCTTGTACAAATATCTTCACTCTACCCACAAACACGCCATTTTCTTCACCGATGTTGATGTGATTGATATTGATGTGGAGTTTGTTACTCAATACGTCCGATATGTCGTGTGTAATACCCATACGGTCAATGCCTTGTATCTCGAGAGTTACGAGGAAGGAGCGTGTGTCATCGGCTTGCCACATAGTAGAAACGATGCTTGTTCCTCTTGATGTCTTGAGTTTCATAGCCTCGGGGCACTCTTGCTTGTGTACGATAACCATCAGCTCGTTAGGCTCGACAAATCCTAATACATCATCTCCCGGTATGGGGTGGCAACATTCGGCGATGTGATAATTGGCTTTGCCATTGATGTTGCTCAATACGTATGTGGCCTTGCGGTCGATGCTTTCTCTCACATTGTCGGTAACTTCCGGTATATCAGTATCTTTGGGTTTGGCAAGACCTAGCGTGAGATATTGCATAAGGGTATTGCTGCCATCTTTATGAGTGATGCGTTTGAGCAAGTTATCATCTAGTATAAGATTGTCACATCCTATTTTGTAGTATAGACTGTCGGTGCTTTTATAGCCTAGGCGGGTGGTTGCTTTGGCAATAAACTCTTCGCTCGGATTTTTTCCTTTGGATGTGAGAAATTCTTTAAATCTGTTGCGACCTATTTCTATTACTAGACGACGATCTTTGAGTAATAAACTCTTGAGAGCCGACTTGGCTTCTACCGTTGTGAGTATTTCTGCCCATTCGGGCTTGGGTGTTTGAGACTTGGATGTGAGTATCTCAACTTGATCGCCACTGCGCAGTTGTTGAGCCATAGATACCAATTTGTGGTTGACCTTGGCAGCAATGCAGTGTGAGCCTATTTCGGTGTTGAGCTTGAATGCAAAGTCTAGAACGGTTGCATTCTTGGGGATGGTAAACATATCACCCTTGGGCGTAAAGACAAAGATGTCGTTGCTGTATAGATTCATCTTGATGCTCGACAGCATATCCATAGCGTCGGGTGACGGGTTGTCCAAAGCAGTCTTGATGTTCTCTATCCAGTTGTTGAGTTCTGTGTCATCGCTCTTATCACCGCTCTTATATTTCCAGTGTGCCGCAACACCGCGTTCTGCTATCTCTTCCATCTTTTCCGAGCGGATTTGTACTTCAATCCATTGTCCGTCGGGCCCCATTACTGTGGTGTGCAAGGCTCGATATCCGTTGGGCTTGGCTGTTGCTAACCAATTGCGCAGACGCTCACTGTTTTCGTAATAACGACCCACGATGATGTTGTATATGCTCCAACACATCTCTGCTTCGTCTTTCCCTTCGGGACATTTAAAGACTATACGAGCTGCAAAGATGTCGTAAACCTCCTCAAAGCGAATATTCTTCTTCTGCATCTTTCGCCAGATAGAGTAGGCCGTTTTTACGCGGGCTTTCATCGTGTATTCCAGACCTTTTTCTTTGAGTTTTTCCTCAATAGGCTGTGCAAAGTTGCTGAATAGTTGATGACGATTGCTCTCGGTTTCAATGATTTTGCGCTTAATTTTCTCGTAGGCATCGGGATGCTCAAACTTGAAACTCAAATCCTCCAATTCCGATTTGATGGCAAAAAGACCCAATCGGTGAGCCAAAGGAGCATATATATAGGCTGTCTCGCCTGCAATCTTGAATTGTTTGGCCGGTGACATAGAGTCGAGGGTGCGCATATTGTGCAGTCGGTCGGCAATTTTGATAATAATCACACGGATGTCTTCCGACATTGTGAGCAACAATTTACGCAAGTTCTCGGTCTGAAGTGATATATGGTCGGCTACAACACCGCCCGATATTTTGGTCAGTCCTTCTACGATAGATGCTATCTTGTGCCCAAATTGATTTTCTATGTCTTCTACTGTATAGTCGGTATCCTCTACAACATCGTGCAGTAGGGCAGCGCAAATAGATGTCGAGCCCAATCCTATCTCTTGGCTCACAATGCGAGCTACCGCAATAGGATGTAATATATAAGGCTCACCCGAGCGTCGGCGCACTCCTTTATGCGCTTCGCGGGCAAAGTTGTAGGCCGATTTTATAATTTCTATTTTCTTGCGATGATTTGAGCGTATATAGCCATCCAAAAGGTCTTGAAAGGCCTCTTCTACTATCTTGTCATCGTGTATTTTATTGTCGATACGTTCTTCCATAAAAATAACCTGTGCGGTATATTCTTTGTATTGACTAGGGTATAGTCGGTATTAAAAGACAAATATATATAAAAATTTCACTCTGTACAATCGACTATACATTTCTTAAGTTATTTCTTCTTTTTATGATTGAGCGTGTTGCTCTTTGTATTGCGTTCTTGTGATTGAAAGCGTCCCGATTTGTTATACCTCTTGTTGGCTTGTTGTGATGATTGATTATTGTGCAGAGGTACAAATGGGCGATCGCCATACAATTGGCGTATCAAGTCGGCTCGATGCATACGGTTGAGGGAGTTGCGTATTTCCTCCTCACTCTCACGTTTATACCAGAAGAAATATTTGCGCTGTCCTAGTTTTTGTTCGGCAGTGCGTGCTGTAAATACTTTCTCTCCGGTATAGGGATCTATGCCTGTATAGTACATTTCTGTGGCTAGTGTCATAGGCGTTGGAGTGAAGTCTTGCACTTGCTCGAGATGAAAATTGAGGTATTTGGTCATTACGGCCAGTTCGGCCATTGCCTCTTCTGAACAACCGGGGTGGCTGGATATGAAGTAGGGTATGAGTTGCTGGCGCAGACCTTCTCGCTTGTTTACTTTGTCGAATAGTGACTTGAAGTCGTGAAACAATCTGAACGATGGTTTTCGCATATAATTCAATACCTTGTCCGAGGTGTGTTCGGGAGCAACCTTGAGTCGTCCCGATACGTGATGTGCTATCAACTCTTCGGCATATAATCTGCCACTGTCGGCAATATCGGGGTTGCGATGTCGGTGCATTACCAAGTCATATCGTACACCGCTACCCACGTGCGATTTTTTTACCTCTTTGAGGCTGTCTACTTGCTTGAACAGTTCGAGTAACGGACGATGGTCGGTGACAAGATTGGGGCATACGGTGGGAAACAGACACGACGGACGACGACAGTGATGACAAGCCTCTTTGTTTTCTCCCTGCATCATATACATATTGGCCGAGGGGCCACCCAAGTCGCTTATGTAGCCTTTGAAATCGGGCATTTGGGTTACTGCTTTCACCTCGCGCATAATAGATTGTTGAGAACGCGATGAGATAAACTTTCCTTGATGTGCCGATATGGTGCAGAATGCGCATCCGCCAAAACATCCCCGATGCAAACACACCGAGTGACGTATCATTTCGTAGGCAGGAATAGTCTTGCCCTTATATCGCGGGTGAGGTAGTCGTGTGTAGGGTAGGTCGAAGGTGGCATCAACCTCCTCTGTTGTCATAGGCGGATAGGGTGGGTTGATGTGTACTGCTTCATTTCCACAGCGTTGCCACAGATGTCGCGCACGGAATGCGTTTGACTCCTCTTCTACAATCTTGAAGTTGGCTGCTTGTACTCGTTTGTCTTTCATACACGCCTCGTGAGCCGCCAGTATGGCGTGTTCATCGCTTTCTTCCGGTATCATATCTACCGTTTCCAATACGACAGTTTGAGGTATATCGTGCATTGTTTCGATTCTCTCTCCGGCTTCCAAGCGATGGGCAATCTCACGTACCGAACGCTCACCCATTCCATACACCATAATATCGGCACGACATTCGGTGATGATGGACGGGCGCAGTTGGTCTTGCCAATAATCGTAGTGTGTGACACGGCGCAAGGAGGCCTCTATACCACCTACTACTACCGGAACGTCGGGATATAATTCTTTGAGGATACGAGTATATACGATGGTTGGATAGTCGGGACGCATACCGTAACGACCGTCGGGCGTATAGGCATCATCACTACGTAGTCGCTTGTTGGCGGTGTAGTGGTTGACCATTGAATCCATAGCACCGGCCGATACGGCAAAAAACAGGCGTGGTCGGCCTAGTTTGCGAAAGTCGCGAAGGTCGTCGCGCCAATTGGGTTGTGGTACTATAGCCACGCGATAGCCTTCGGCTTCCAGTATGCGACCTATTACGGCAGCTCCGAACGAAGGGTGATCGACGTAGGCATCGCCCGAGAAGAATATTATATCCACTTCATCCCATCCGCGTAGTTCCATCTCTTTGCGCGAAGTAGGTAACCAGTCTTGTAATCTATATTCTTGCATAACTTGTGTATACTCTGATTTTAGAAAACAAAGATACAAAGAAACGAGCGAGAAATATGAAGTTTGCTTCAGTATTTTTCACAGCGAGTGCGCCACATCTTCGAGGGTTACCTCAAAAAAAGAAAAACTGAATAGGAAGAGTCCTTGTCAAGATAAGTTTTTGTTTACATTGAGCCGATGACAAACACAGTTGTTTATCTATCGCTTTTCTTGCATATAAAAGAGGGCAGTCAACAATAATATGTTGCTGCCCTCTTGTTGTGAGTTGGTGTGATTTTATAGACACAATAGTTTTACAATTCTTTCGAGCCATTCGCGGTCACATTCGTCAAATGTAGCCAGCTCTTTGCTGTCGATGTCAAGAACTGCGGTTACAATGTTTTCGCTGTTGAAAATAGGAACTACAATCTCGCTTTTAGACGCACTGCTGCACGCGATATGGCCGGGAAATAGTTCCACATCGGGTACTAGTTGAGTTTTACCTTCTTTCCAAGCAGTACCGCATACGCCTCGCCCATAGGCAATGCGACTACAAGCGAGAGGCCCTTGAAAAGGACCGAGAACCAATTGACCTCCAATGACTCGGTAGAAACCGGTCCACCAGAAACCAAAAGTTTCGTGTATCATAGCTGCAATGTTTGCCATATTGGCAATGGTATCTGTCTCGCCATTGGTGAGCGACACAATTTGGCTGTAAAGAAGGCGATATTTGTCCTCTTTGTTGCCTTGTGAAATTTCCAAATGTTCGGCCATACAACTCGTCGCGGGATCGTATTATTCTGCTACTTCAATTGCTTCATCATCCCAATTGCTGAATGCATCCATTATAACAGTGGGATGACCATCTTCGGTAAATGCGCCAAGACGATATTGTGAAGGCTTACATTCAGGTTCCCAATAGAATACACCTTTGCAACGACCGTTAGTCTCGTTGATGCTTTCACGAATGACGCGAGCCAATTGTTGGCGACCTTGTTCTAGAATCTCGGGATTTTCTTCGTCTACATAGAACCCGGTTTCGACAATCATAACATCGCAATCAAACTTTTCGCTCACGTGGCGTATGTTGGCAATACAGTCGGTAATTGTTGTCTCGGCATCATCGCGGTAGCCGCCCTCCATAGCCCAGTAGGGATAGAGCGACATACCTATCATATCCCATTTGGCTCCGTTGTCTTTGAGAATACCCAAGTTCCAGTCGTAGAGTTCTTGGTCAAATCCGTTGTCAAGGTGAGCAATAACAATGGCATTGGGGAATACTTGCTTGCAAGCATCGTAGCCTGTGGCAAAAAATCCGGCGTATTGTTCGGGATTGTTGATAGCGTGTCCCATTGACTCGGTAATGGTAGTATTGCCGTTTTCGTCTACTTCGGGCCAGCCCCATTCATTCGATTTTACGCTCCATAAAAAGCCGAAACGTGTTTCGTTACCTACTTGTATCCATTTGGGTTCTATGCCGTTG
Organism: uncultured Porphyromonadaceae bacterium; assembly: GCA_937891845.1. Lineage (GTDB taxonomy): Bacteria > Bacteroidota > Bacteroidia > Bacteroidales > Barnesiellaceae_A > Barnesiella_A. The sequence goes on from CALATP010000010.1 coordinate 104,930, forward strand.
TCTTTGAGGTATTGCAATACTTCGATGGTGTGGTTGGCAAGGTCTTGTTTCATCTCCTCATAGCTGTGTCCACTCCAAGAGGCCGGTATGTTTTGTTTGTTGGGATCGGCCCACCAGTCGCTATAATGAAAATCTACCATTATAGCCATTCCCAGTTCTTTGGCTCGTTGGCACTTGACAAGAAGGTCTTCTTTGTTACACCAGTTGCCGTGAGCCGAAGGGTCTACCCATACACGCAAACGTACGGCATTGAGTCCCATTTCCTTCATCAGAGCAGTGCATTCTCGCTCTTCTCCGTTTTTGTTGTAGAATTTATGGCCGTTGGCCTCCATTTCGGTTATCCAACTGATGTCGGCTCCTAACCAAAAGTCGGGTTCGGCAACCTCGTTATTGCGGCACGAGCATATATTCAGGGCGATAAGGATAGCTATTAATGTATTGAATAATTTGTTCATCTTTCTGTTTACTTGTAATTATTGAAGAAAAAATGGGAGTGCGCTATAAAACACACTCCCGTTTGTTATAGATGGGTTAGGAATGGTTTATTTTGTTTCACCGCTCATAACCACTTCGATCATATTGTCGTTGTCTCTGAAGAGCGAACGGAGGAAGTAGTTCAAATCTTTAGCTGTGATACTTTCAAGGATTTGTTTGTAACCGGTATGAGTGTTGTTGCCAAGAGCCATATCAACGAGTACACCGCTCCAATAACTGTTCTCACGGATGTTGTTTTCGTACTCTTTGAGCATATACTCTTTTACTTTATTAAAGTCGGCTTCGCGCACACCGTTGTTCACAACTTTCATCAACTCTTCTTTGGCGCGACCGGTGAGATATGCTTGTTGCTCAACGTTGGTGTCGAATGCAAAGAGGAACATCCACTCGTTGGTCAAGTCGTTGAATGAAGCGCTTGTACCTACACCGTATGTACCACCCTCTTGTTCGCGGATAGTTTCGGTGTAAACGATGTCCATAATTTGGCTGAACATATCCATCATAATGCCTTGACGGAGAGAGTATTTTTGCTCACCCGAGTAGATAACATAAACGCTGGCTGCAGGGTTCTCCATAGGAACACTGAAGTGGTTGATGTTTTCGCCTTTAGCATAGAGAGATTGGAAGTTGGCTTGTTCACGTTCGGTTGTTGAGGGAAGAGTTGCGATGTACTTCTCTACGAGAGGACGCAATACAGCGGGGTCGAATGAGCCAACAAAGTTGAATGTAAAGTCGGCAGCATTGGCTGTACGCTCTTGAGCGATGGCAAGCATACGGTCGTAGTCGGCAGCTGCAATATCCTCGGCTTTGGTTATAGAGAAGAGAGGATTTCTCTTATACATAGTGTTGTACAAAGAGTCGCTGCAGATAAATTTGGGGTTAGAAGCGTTACCGGCCAAGATGTTGTAATATTGGTTTCTGTTTACATCATATACTTCTTGATCTTTGCGGATGTCGGTGAATGTGAGGTAAACAAGTTGCAACATTGTTTCAAGGTCTTTTACAGCACAACTACCATTTACCGACTCGGTGAATGTGCCCAATGAGAGGCCTGTAGAGACATTCTTACCGGCAAGTGCTTTGGTCAAGTTGGTTGATGAGAAGTTGCCAAGACCACCTATCTCGTGGAGGTAGGGGAATACCTTGAGTGTAGAAGCATCGGCTGCACTGTAGAGTGTCTTACCACCGAAACTTATTGCATTCATAATGATTTCGTCATCTTTGAAGTCTGTTTGTTTCAATACAACGCGAGCACCGTTAGAGAGCAACCACTCGGTAGTACCGGGAATGTAACCGGGCAATTCGGCAATTACCTTGCCGGGTGTGAGTTCGTGAGCGATAAGAGGCTCATCCGATACTTCATCAACATAGGCAGTGAGTTCTTCGCTTTGAGTAGCTTTGATAGCTGCAACAGCCTCTTCGGCAGTAGGATATACGATACCTTCTTTCTCGGGACCTGTTACGCAGATAACGATATTATTGTCGGTAATAACTCCGGCCATATATTCGTTGATAGCTTCAACGGGAATTTGGGGTGCAAGACCTTGAATGAGTTGATATTCTATTTCAATACCGGGAATATAACCACCATCGATGTAGTGACGGATATATTCGTTGGCATATTGAATGTTACGACGGTTGTTGCGCTCGTTGTATCTGTTTTCGTAGGCCGAAATCATATCGGCTTTGGCACGCTCATATTCCGATGCTGTGAAGCCAAAGCGAGCAGCACGCTCAGCCTCGCGGATAAGACCTTGCAGACCTTCTATGATTTTACCTTCTTCAACTCCTGCGCTCAAGGTGTAAGCATCTTTGGTTGAAGCCAAGCCAAAGTATTTGCTGTCGTAGCCGTATGCATACATAAAGGGTGCATTGGGCTTGTTGGTCAATTCGCTAAAGCGGTTTGAAAGCATAATGCTGGCCATTTCTTTGATGTAGTCTTGTATAACACCATAGAGTGTACCGCGATATTCGCGAGGCATAGGATCGTGTTTGAAGTATATTTCAACACCCGATTGAGTGGCTTCGATGTCGCTACCTACAACGTAGATGGGCTCATCGTTATTGGGTACTTCGTGGAAGATGCGCTCTGCAGGATTTTCGGGCATTTTGATACCACTGAACAATTCGATAACGCGGGCCTCCATTTGCTCTACGTCAAAGTCACCTACTACGATGATAGCTTGGTTGTCGGGACGATACCATTTGTGATAGTAGTCGCGAAGGTCTTGGTAGGGGAAGTTCATTACTACTTCCATTGTACCGATGGGGAGACGGTTGGCATATTGGCTGCCTTGAAACATTACGGGAATAACTTTCTCCATAATACGCCATTGAGCGTTGTTGCGTGTACGCCACTCTTCGTGGATAACACCGCGCTCATTGTCGATTTCGGCTTCTTTCAAGAGAATATCGCAAGCCCAGTCGTGAAGTACAAGCAAGCAAGAGTCTACAAGACCCGGATTGGTTGTGGGTACGTTAGATACGCGATATACTGTTTCGTCAAGACCGGTGTATGCATTGATGTCTACACCAAACTTAATACCATTATGCTCTAGATAGTTGAGCATATTTTTGTCGGGGAAGTTGCCAGTTCCGTTAAATGCCATATGCTCAAGGAAGTGGGCAAGACCGCGTTGGTTTTCTTCTTCGAGTACCGAACCTACACGTTGTGCAATGTGGAATTCAGCACGATTTTTGGGTGTCTCGTTGTGGCGGATGTAATAAGTGAGTCCGTTTTCAAGAACACCGTAACGTACTTGTTGATCGATGGGCAGAGGTTGAGCCATCGGATCTTGTTCCTGTGCTATGGCGGGCATTACAAATGCCATAATGGCCATCAGAAGGAAACTTTTTAATACTTTCACGTTCATTGTTGTTAGTTTTTTAAGTTATTATTCTGGTTGATTATTATTATCGTTGTATTCGAGTATATCGCCGGGTTGGCATTGCAACTCACGACATATAGCTTCGAGTGTCGAGAATCTTATAGCCTTGGCCTTGCCGGTTTTTAATATCGAAAGGTTGGCAGGCGTGATATCGATTCGTTCCGACAGCTCATTGAGCGATATTTTGCGCTTGGCCATCATTACATCTAGGTTTACTATTATTGCCATATCATTCTCCTTTAGATGGTTAAGTCTTGTTCTTCTTTGAGTTTCAACGTGATGTTAAGTATCTCTGTAAGCAAGATGAAGATAATGGCGATAACAAAACTCTCACTGATGCGTGGGTAGGAGAGTGTGTAACCCTCTATATCGATAATCTTGGAATAGTAGAATGTGGGAATATATGTTGCCAGGGTAAAGAGTACATAGGCTGTAAGCATACTATATGATACCTTGCGCAACTGTGTGAGTGCCATATTGTTCATTATGCCTTGACACATAATGGTAGAGGTGAACTTGATAACCGATATAATATAATAGATGGTTATCACAATGGCTACAAATGATATGATGGTGCATATTATCGACACTGATGGAGAGATGATTTGTGAAGGCATATATATCATCGTTTCACGTTTGATATCGCTCACTTTTAATGACCCTACGTTGGTGTCGATGCTCTGCATATCGTTGGCATTCTCCGGCTTGATTTCAAATCCTGATGGGTATGATTCGTATTCCAAAACATCGGTTATCTCGGGAGAGTTAAATCCGAGTACCATACCGTACAACATATCATAGCACATTGGAATTGTGAGCAGTAGTGCTATTATGCCTGCCAAGAATTGTATTTTTCTTTGTGGATTTATCAATGCCATAATTGCGTTTTTTTCTTTTTACGGATGCAAAGAAAATACTAATTTAAATAAAAAGCAAGAGAAACAATATTTTTTTATCGAAAAACGATAATTATTTCTCTTGCTTTATGATTTTTTAATTATAACGAGTCACATTCGGCAAGCCATATAGCCGATGATGCATCGCTAGGCATACGCCAACTACCACGTGGCGATAGGCTCACAGAGCATACTTTAGGACCATCGGGTAGACAACTGCGCTTGAATTGGCTGTTGAAGAAACGACGGTAGAACGTACGCAACCAGTGCTTTATTACATCATCACTGTATCGGCCTGCAAAGGCGTGGCGTGCGAGGAAGAATATTTTTGAGGGGCTGAAACCGTGTTGCAAGGTGTAGTATATAAAGAAGTCGTGCAACTCGTAAGGGCCTACCAAATCTTCGGTCTTTTGATTTATCTTTCCATCTTCGTTGGCCGGGGTAAGTTCGGGACTGATAGGTGTGGCTACAACATCGAGCAACGATTGTTTGATAGTTTCGTTGTCACATTTATGAGCCGACCATTCGACAAGCGCGCGAACCAGAGTTTTAGGCACTCCGGCCGATACTCCGTACATAGACATATGGTCACCGTTGTATGTAGCCCATCCAAGTGCCAGCTCCGAGAGATCTCCTGTTCCTATTACCATACCGTTGGTTTGGTTGGCAATATCCATCAAGATTTGTGTACGCTCGCGCGCTTGTGAGTTCTCGTATGTTACATCGTGGATGTTTATGTCGTGATTGATGTCGGCAAAGTGTTGTTTTACTGCCGCTACAATCGATATTTCGCGTGTTGTTATGCCCAACTCTTTCATCAAGACAATTGCATTGTTGTGGGTGCGATCGCTAGTTCCAAATCCGGGCATTGTTACACCTATTATATCGGTCATCGGTCGACCTATCTTGCGCATAGCCTCGGCACATACGAGTAATGCGAGGGTTGAATCCAAGCCTCCCGAGACGCCCAATACCAATGCTTGAGTATTGGTGTGAAGTATGCGTCGTAGCAAGGCCGAAACTTGTATGTTGAATGCCTCTTGACACACCTCGTTGAGTGCTGTGGCTTCGGTGGGAACAAATGGCGACGCATCTATGCGACGTGTGAGGTTGATACTCTTGTGTCGTACGTTGGGGATGATAATCTCTTTGTATGGTTGTATCTGACGCAATGCGGCAGCACCACCCATAAAGCTGGTAGTGGCCTGACGCTCATTGTTCAAGCGGTTTACATCTATTTCGCTTATGGCAAGTTGTGGCGTGATGCAGAAACGATCGGCTGTTGCCAATAGTGAGCCACTCTCATATACCAATGCATTTCCGGCAAAAACAAGGTCGGCCGATGATTCTCCAAAGCCCGACGATGCATAGATATATCCACTCATACAACGGGCACTCTGTTGCGAAATGAGCGAACGTAGATATTTGTTCTTGCCTATTTGCTCGTTACTGGCCGAGAGATTGACTAGTATGTTGGCTCCATTCTGTGCGTGGTGACAGCTGGGGGGGACGGGTGTCCATACGTCTTCACATATCTCTATGGCAAATTTTGCTTCTCCTATGACAAAAAGTTGTCGAGAATCGAGTGGGGCTGTCTGTCCGCATAGTGTGACTGTGTCACTATATGCATCATCGGCTGTTGCAAACCAACGTTCTTCGTTAAATTCTTTATATCCGGGAAGATAGCTTTTGGGTACTACTCCGTGTATCTTTCCGTGTGACGATACGATGGCGCAGTTGAACAATTGGTTGTCACATCTTACGGGCGCACCGGTTACACACACCATATTCAAATCTTTGGTCTCTTCAATAAAATGTGCCAACGATTTTTCGGTTTCATCAAGGAGTAATCTTTGACTGAACAAATCGCCACAAGTATATGCTGTGATACACAATTCGGGGAAAACAAGCCACTCTACTTCTTGGCGAGCGGCTTCGTGTGCCAATTCAATCATTCCCGCTACGTTGCGACGGCAATCGGCTACGGTGACAGGGGGAATGGCTGCTGCTACTTTTATAAATCCGTATTTCATAATTATATAGGTGTGTTGTTACATAGTTTTTCTAAGGTCTTGGTTTGTATTTCAAACGCTTTTCTTGTTTGTTGTCTAAAAATACATTCATTTTATGCAACAAAGGTAAAAAAAATTGCTGCATTATCGATATCTCGGCACTAAATATTACATTTGCACTATTAAAAATTATGAAATATGAAACGTAACTATATCATATCGTTTATTGTTGCCACACTCTTGATGTGGTTTATATGCTATGTATTCAACTCGGTGGTTGTGCTTGGTAAGGTGGTAATGAGTACCTATTTTATCAGTCCTTGGTTTACACTCACCAACCTGATGAAGTATTTGCATTTGGGTGCCGGATTGGCTCCGTGGCTTTCATACGCGGTTGCGGCTTTTATGCTCATTTTCCTATGGGCATCGCTCTATTTCTTTGTATTCTCGCTCAAACGAGCCATCGACATCAAAGCAAATGCAGGTAGAAAGTAATACGTAGTGTATATGTTGCGTGTGTTGTCATATCCTCTGTTATTATTGTTGCTATTGCTTACGGGCTACGAACTGTGCAACGTAGTGCGAGTGGCTGCCGGATCTCCAATGGGTTACAAATGGTTGCTTATAGGCATTGCATCATATTTTGTATTACGACTTTTCTCTTTCTTTACTCGCAATGAACGCTGGATGCAGACATTTTCTCACGAATTGTCGCACGCGGTAGTGGGTATTATGTTCTTTCGTAAGATACATTCGTTTCAGGTCAATGAACAAGAGGGTGTCGTATTTCATAGCGGACGTGATATAGGTCAGATTTTTATCTCTTTGGCTCCCTATTGCTTGCCATTGTTTACCTACGTATTTATTCTGATGCGTGTCTTTACCGTAGCCGATATGATATATGTGATGGACATTCTTATAGGTTTTACTATGGCGTTTCATATACTCTGTTTTGCGCGTCAGACACATCCCTTGCAGCCCGATATTCAGTCGCAGGGAGTAGTACGTTCGGTACTCTTCATTGTTGCAGTGTGGTGTTTCAATCTCTCAATAATTTTGCTGACTGTAAGCAGAGGCCTTTGGGGGGCTATAACCTATATCTTTCCAAGATATTGGAACGATATAGAGGGCGTGTGGAATATGATATTCTGATATAAAACAAAAAAAATTACCCTATGGGTCGGTGATGACTATCCATAGGGTATTTTTGTGTTTTCTCGAATGGCGGTGCTTTTACTTTACTCGGTTTCAATAGTGCGGTTGTTGATGTTGGCAGTAAGATACATCACTCCACACAGAAGCACAAACAGTACCAGAGAACCGGCTAGAAGTGCGTATGTTTCCATCTGTAATACCATAAAATTGACAACATAAACAAGAGCTACAAAAGCTACCAACCAATAGGCTGTCTTGCTCTTGAGGATGGCGCGGAAGTAGAACAATAATGCACCAAGGGTCATAACCAAAGATATAGTGTAGGCTATGCCGAATGCCACAAACTCGGAAAAAGAGAGTAGGAGAGAGTAGAAAAGTACGAGGGACAAACCTATCACCGTGTATTGTATGAGCGAAATCTCCTTTTGAGTGAAGAATTCTACAAAAAACGCAGCTGCAAAGACCAGTACAATAATGAGTATGCCATACTTGGCCGAGCGAGTAGATTGTTGATAAGGATTGGCCGGCTCAACAAATTTTACACCTGTAATATAGTCGAAATCATCGAGATTATGACTCGACAAGTTCCACGTTGCGGTAAATCCATCATTGCGAATATCGCGGCTCTCGGGTAGAATATCACCTTGGAAACTAGGGTGTTTATAGGTAGAATTGACAGTGAGTTTGGTCTCGACGCCCAATGGATTGAACATCAACGAATCTGTACCTTTCAAATCTAGTGTGAAAGAGAATGGTATTTGGTCATCGACCTGCGCATCTTGTGGCTGTACGAAGTGTGTTGAGATGCCATTGCCTTTACGTTCAAATTTAAACTCTTTTCCACCATAAGTCATAGTGGGAAGAGTTGCCAAACCCTTGAAGTCGGTAATGTCCAGTGAAATTACGTTCTCTGTCGCTTCTAACGACTGTTCAGTTACCGGAAAAGTTCCGCTTATCTTTACATTTGTGTTGTAAACAATAACATCATAGACCGAGCGATGTAATGTATTGGTTGTTACATTGGCTTCGATGTCTAACTTTGTGGGGTAGCGCTGTGAATCATTTATTATTATGGACTGAATACTATCGGTTTTGATGCTCTTAAGTTCGGGCGTGTATATGAGTTGCGGTTGGGAGTACGAACTCATTACTTGTTCTGTCACTCTTGTTTTGGTTTCGCCTCTTTCTTTTATTACATTCTGAACCATTGTCAATGGAATGAGTAGAAATAAAGTGATAAGTGCAAGAAAAACGGTCTTGAGTGTTGCTTGTTTGTGATGTGAATTGTTTTTAGTTTCCATACAGATACTTTTTTAAGGTTGTTATTACTTGTTTTAATAATATTTCGTTTTCGGCCTATTACCACTTTTAGCTAGTGAGAGAACGGCTTTATATGATTTTCTTTTAACCCGAATTATTGCTTCTTAAGTAGTTGTGCCAACCTCTATGGCTCTCAATACCGGATGAGTTAATAATAATCCAATCATTGTGCCTTTTTGATGCGGAGGTAATACCCAATGGCAATTTCGGTTATAAATTCGATTGTTTTAGTGTTAATATTTAGTGCTGTTTTCTTTAAAGAGATAAAAGCAGGTCGATTTCTATCAATGTTGTAAATTAATATTCCTAGTATAGTGATTTATATTATTTATTTTCTATTCTACTCGATTATACTGCCGATAAACAACAAGATTAAGTAAATTTAAAACACATCCTGAGAAGTAAAAATACTCTCCCTCAAACGGCTGATATAATAGCCTGAATATTAGCGTTCTTATATCTTACTCAAAAACTCTTCTATGCGCTGTTCATACACGCCAAAAGAGAGTTTCAATTGCTATATATCCAGTAGCCGTTATTTAAAGAGCCTACCTTTAAGTAATTGAGAGGAGGCTCTTATTGTTAAACAAAGATTAATTGAATTTACTATGGTATCTGTTAAATTAAAATTCAGACCTTCAACTATTGCAGGGAAAGCAGGTAGTCTATACTACCAAGTGATTTATATGCGAAAAGTTCGACAAGTTGCAACGAATTTCCGAATTACCCAGAGTGAATGGGATTCTGAGTTGGATGCTCTTATTATTAAAAATGATGACTTTTCTCGTACAAGTTATTTACATTATGTACAAAATCATATAGAATTGGATAAAAAGTGTTTCAAACGAATTGTAAAGAAATTGACCATCCTAGATTCTCCTTTTACTGTTGATACTGTTGTAGATGAGTTTTATAACCAGCCATTTGAAATTACTTTGTTTTCGTATATGGAAAAAATGATAGCAAAACTTTGGAGACAAGGACAACATCGCACAAGTGAAACATATCAAGCTACCCTTAACAGTTTTAGAAAGTTTAGAGAAGGTGTAGATGTTTGTTTTGATGACATTGATTCGGAGATGCTTATTTCGTATGAGTATCATTTAAGAGCGAAGGAATTGGCTCCCAATACAATCTCTTTCTATATGAAACGCTTGCGTGCGGTATATAATAATGCTGTGGAAGATGGCTATGTAGAGAATAAGAATCCATTCAAGAAGGTGTTTACATCATCGGAAAAGACGGTAAAGAGAGCTATTCCGTTGAAGTTTGTTCGTAAATTGAAAGATTTGGATTTGAGCTATTCTCCCTCCAAGAGTTTCGCTCGTGATATGTTCCTATTTAGTTTCTATACACGAGGAATGGCATTTGTGGATATGGCATACTTACAGAAAAAGAATCTGAAAGATAATGTGCTTACATACCGAAGAAAGAAAACAGGACAATTACTGTCAATCCGTTGGGAGGATTGTATGGAAAACATTGTTAATCAATACTCTTCATTGAGTTCGCCTTTTCTCCTTTCGATAATAAAGGAACCAACCGGAAATACCCGAAAGCAGTATCATAATGCCTTGACACTTATAAATCATAACTTAAAGGCAATTGGTAAGGAGTTGGGGTTAACTTTGCCTTTAACAATGTATGTTGCACGCCATTCGTGGGCGAGTATTGCCAGAGATGAAGGGATTCCAATATCTGTAATCAGCAAAGGAATGGGACACGACTCTGAGAGTACTACACAGATATATCTGGCCTCTTTGGAAACGCAGGTAATAGACAAAGCCAATAAGAAAATACTGAAATTATTATGAAAGCAAAGAATGCTTTTTAGAGGAGTTCGGGAGCGAGCTCCTTTTTTATTATGCTTTCTTTTAATAGTTAAGCAAAACAGTCAATCTCCTAACAGGAGATAATAATTCACCATGCAAAATTAAGAAAAATATTCCATTTAGGCGCACTTAGAACAAACAAAAATGAACATAGCTCAAAAAAATCTAATAAAAGTTGGGCTTTGTTTAGCTACACCATATGAATTTGATGGCTAAAGCACTATGCTTTAATAATATATTCGGAGCATCTATCTCCTGTTAGGAGATGCAAAAATACAAGAGTTATGGGTACGAGTAAAAGTAATCTAAATTCTTGCGCAAAATCGCTTGTCGATGGGACAAGCGACCGCGAAGCGCACCCGAAATATTGGATTGCAGTACTCGTTCAGATGAATACAGAGCAAAAAGCTAGTATAAGATTGAGCAAACTTGGAATTACAAATTATGTGCCAACTCAAACAGAAATTCATCAATGGAGTGACCGCAAAAAGAAAATTGAAAGAATTGTAATTCCGATGGTTGTATTTGTACAAGTCGATAAAGAGATAGAAAAGTCTCTTATTACATACTCGTTTATTTACAAGTTTATATCCTATCCCGGACATAAAGAAGCCGCAATTATTCCCGATGAGCAGATAGAGAAACTGAAATTTATGCTAAATAATGCAGATTCAAATGTTGACGTTTCAGACTCGGTATATGAGGTTGGTGAAGAGGTGGAAATAGTTCGAGGTCCGTTAAAAGGTTTTTCTGGAGAATTATGTTATTTTGAAAAAGGGAAGCCAATGGTCGGGATACACATTGAATTATTAGGTTATGCATGTGTAAATGTTAATATTAGCGACGTAAAGAGTAAAAACAAATAAATATCTGATTTATGAGTAGCAATAAGACTATTATTCCAGGAATGGAAGATGCTTATACCGAGCAACCGAACTTTGGTAAGCAAAATGCAAAAGTACAGGATGGTACATGTGTACCTAATCCATTTGGTACAGTCCCTACAACTCCAAATATGAATAACAAAAAACCTATTGTAGGTTTTTTGTATTCAATTTCAAAATCAGCCTCAGGCGAGTTTTGGCCTTTAAGAATCGGTTCAAATAGTATTGGCCGTTCTGCTGATTGCGATGTTTGTTTAGGTGAAGCAACAGTTTCAGAGCAACATGCAGTTTTGGTAGTTCGCCAAATGAAAAACCCGGAAAAGATAATAGCCTCCATTTGTGATGCTCGTTCTACTTGTGGAACAATGATAAACGGAGAAAGTCTCGGTTTCGACCAAAGAGAGTGTTTTAATGGAGATATTATAACTATCGGAGAGCACTACGATTTGTATTTTATATTGATTGATGCAAAACAGATTGGCTTGAATGTGTGCCGTGATTTTATGGGAACGCAAGCCATTTCAAATGGTTATCAGCCTTCTGCTCCTAATCCATATGCAGCTCCAACTTTTAACAATGGAACAATGGGATACGATGCAGACAACAGTAACCCACAAAGTGGTGGTACAGTTGGTTTCAATGAACCTGTAGAGAATAAACCATCCACAAAACCTGGTGGAACTATATTTATGTAATATCGGGTATGCTTATCAAGAGATTACAAGGACAGTTAGAAAAACGTAATGGCTATTATTACGAATTCGATATGCACTCTAAGCCACTTGGTGAAGGTGGTATGGGTGTCGTATATAAGGGATTTAAAATATACGAAGCTACAGGAAATCGTAGCGTAGTTGCTATTAAAGCTATGTTCGATGGACTTCCTGCTGAAGTCTATGAAAGAGCAGAACGTGAAGCATCTATACGATTGCGTAATGATAATCTTGTTGAAATGTTGGGATTTATTTCTGAAATAGAAATAGATCCTTACGGAATGAAGAAGAACAAGTACTATGTTGTGAGTGAATATTTGAATGGTGTTGTACTTTCTGATTTGCTTACAGGGCAATTTAAAGATAAAGATGGTATTGAAATACCATATGCAAAACAATTATATACCGATTATGTCTCTGAAAAAGAAAAGACATCTATTGAAATAATCAGATGCATCTTATCCGGTATTCTAGCATTGCATGATAAAGGGTATATTCATAGAGACATTGACCCTACCAATATAATGGTCACTGATGAAGGTACAATAAAGCTCATAGACTTCGGTATAGCAAAATATGTACGTTCATTAGGAACTATTGATAAATCTTTAACATCTACAGGAAAGTTTATTGGTAAAGCAGAATTTGCATCACCAGAGTTAGTCCTTGGAGATGTAAGGAGTCAAGGCTATCCTACAGACATATATGCAATTGGTATTTTATTCTATCAATTATTAGTGGGTAAGTTACCTTTTACAGGCAATAAATATGAGGTTTTACAGATGCAACTTAAAGATAAAGTTCCTGTAAAACACATCAAGAATCCATTGTTGGCGAAAATCGTAAAAAAAGCAACAGAAAAGAATAAATCTGATAGATATTCGTCTGTTGCAGAATTAAGAGTAGAGATAGATAAAGCCGCAGATTCACATCCAAGTATTATCAATAGATATTGGAAACATGGAGTTGTAATCTTGCTGTCAAGTGTCGCTTGTGCTACTTTAATCTTTTGGATAAATAATTTACCGCCAGAAAGTAAAACAGATGATGGTGAAAATGTAGTTGTCATAGACGATAATATAGATGCGTCTAAAGATGATATACCAATTGTAGATTTTTCAAAAGATTTTAATCAGGCTTTAGCTAAGCTCAATTCTAAAGATAAGAATATTGCAACAGAAGGTTTAAACCTAATGAAAGGGTTGGCTGATAAAAATTGTGCTGATGCCATTGAAGAATTGGGATTAACATATTGTACCTTTAGTAAAGTTCAATCTTCAGAAATTAAAGCAAGAAGAGAAGTATTAGGTATTAATCAGGATGTTTCGGAGACTCAATCCATCCAATATTTGGAAAGTATAAAAGATGACGAAATGATCTCGGTTGATGCTTTATATATATTAGGATATAGTTATTGGAAACAACATAACTGGGAAAAGGGGGTTGAAACGTTGTCTAAAGCTTTGGAGAAAATATCAACCCCCTCAGAATCAGCATTCAATGGACTTCCTAAAGAAGACCTAACTGAAGATATTAATCGTTACTTGAATTTGTGTAGAAAAGAATTGAATTAGCCCTATGCCAAATTATTATCAGCAGGTAGTTCAAAAAGAAGGTGATCCTCGTATTTACCTCAATGTCATGGGACAGTGGTATTACTATGATCCCAATAGTACGCCATTGGGTGATGGAGCAATGGGCACTGTCTATTTAGGATTCAGTTGTAATTCTAATCAAAGAATTGCTGTAAAAAGGGTAAAAGATGTATATGCCAATAATAAGATGATTAGAGAAAGAGCAAAGCAAGAAGCATCTCTTTCATTCTCTCATCCGAATTTGGTACAGATGATTGGTTTGTGCGAAGTTGCTCCCAATTACGGGCCAATATTTATATTGAGTGGATATGTAGCTGGAATAACTTTAGATGCACATGTAAAAGAACAATTAAACCTTTTGCCTCAAGAAGATAGAATCGAAAAGATTTCCAATGAACTGTGCAAAGTTTTAGATGCGTTACAGTATTTGCATTCAAGAGGCGTAATCCATCGTGACGTAAAGCCGTCTAACATAATGATAGAAAATGGTTCTGTTGTTAAACTTATGGATTTAGGTATTGCTCGTCTGAATGGAGGTAATAAATATTCTTCATATGGGTTTATTGGGACACCTCAATATGCAGCTCCAGAGCAAATTCTTCGTGATTCCGATAATACGGAAATTAATGCCCAAACTGACATATATGCCTTGGGAGTTACGTATTATGAATTACTGACAGGTAAAAATCCCTTTAAGACGGATGTGGAAGCAGAAATGTTGTCGCGACAGATAAAGATGAAGCTTCCATATGACAAAAAAATACCAAGGAGTATATTTAATGTCATATTGAAAGCAACAGAAAAGGTTCCTGCAAAACGCTATAAGTCTGCTTCCGAATTTAAATTCGCCATATTGGATGCTCTTCAAAGAAGTAAGGAGAGTTCTTTGAAAAGTTGGATTTTTACTAATTGGAAGCTTCTGCTTGGTGGATTTGTTTTTATTTTAATTCTTTTAATTATCATATTTACAATATAGTTATGGTCACACCTATTGATATAAAAGGAAAGACTTTAGGTTTTATC
>CALATP010000011.1 GCA_937891845.1 uncultured Porphyromonadaceae bacterium
CCATTCATCACCATTGGTCGAATAGTAGAAGTCGTATAGGGCAAGTTTGTCGGCTGTATTCATACTACCCGATACAGGGCGTACGGTCTGTCCAACATATGTAGCTCCGTCCCACGATGTTGCATCGACGCGACCTTGCTCGAAGCATAAATAGTATGACTCACCGACCCTCTCGGATGTCGATGTCCAATATGAGCCGTAGTATCCCATACGCTGTTCGCCGGCATAATTAATAAATCCTGCTGCCGGCAAGAATATGCTGTTACCATTAGGACCGGTTACTTTCATACCCCAATTGCCCGATTCTCCATACTGCTCCCACGACCACTCACAACGTTCGGTGAGCTCTTTGCACTCCCATTGCGTGGGCATACGATATTCATTGCCATAGGTTGCTCGGGCTACATCGTATTCGGTGGCCGATATATTCTTACCTATATCAACGCCTTCGTAAGTATAGTTGATGGTATGATAATAATCTTTGGGTTCTAACTCACCCCAAGCATAGTAGTTGCCATAGTCATCGGGAGTCGTAGCACCTACATTCATTGATGCCCACTGCACTGACAATCCGAGATCGACCATCTCAAATTGTGGCGGTTCGGGCACATCGGGAATGGTATCGGACGGTATATCGGGTATAGTATCGGACGGCACATCCGGTACTGTATCGATAGGAATATCGGGAATTGTATCACTCGGCACATCGGGAATTGTATCACCGGGTGTGTCCGGAACTGTATCGGGCGGAGTAACAGGAGGATCGACAGGGGGATCATCCGGCACATCGGGTATCGATTGAGGACGTTCAAAGACCATACTGTCTACATCGACAACCGGCACGGTAACGATTTTCTCGCCTTTTTTATAAAAAACGAAACTCTTGAAAGTATCGGCTCCTGCCCACAATGCAACAAGGGCAACGAGTATAGCAACAATACGACGACTCATATTCTGTGTATTTTACGGTTCTATCTCTTATATATCTTTATCACACGTGTGCCGGCTTGTAATATATAATATCCGGCAGGTATGGCACTGCAATCGACCTCACCGCATCCTGCCGGCAGTGTCTCTTGCATAACAAGCTGACCTGTCAGCGTAAACAGACGCAGAATACACGACGAGTCAAAACCCTGCACCACAACCCTATCACTTTGCTCCGAGAACCATACTACCGGTTCTTGCACATCGCCGGCTAATGATGGCATAGATGAATAGGTCTTAAAGACTATTTTCAATGCTGTATCGAGAGGCTCGGTAGCCAAGCACTCACCCTCTTTCGAGATAAGCGAGATAGAGTGCTTCGAAACCTCCAATCGTCCGATGGTTGCCAATACATACGACTGCTCGGCTGCAGTACCACTCACTATCGTAATACCCGCCTCGGCTCGTGCCGTCGTAGCCGACAACAAGCACATACTACAAAGAGCCACCAACAATATTATATCAAACTTTTTCATAGGCTAATAGAATAAAACTTTACTAATAAATCCATCAATTACCCATATCGTTTTCTCATTGCGAATGAGAGCCGATTTTACTCTTAATTGGTTACCATTATCGTCCCAACTAGGAGTGCTCATAATAGCATAGAAATCGTTATCGCACATAAACATCTGCTCAACGTTCTCGGTGTCGGTCTCATCTTCGGTAACAAGATTTTGATATAGCACACGTCCATAGTAACTGCCATTCTTCCAGAAGTGAACGCCCTTGGTTTCAAGACCATAGTAGTCGTCGATACCATC
>CALATP010000012.1 GCA_937891845.1 uncultured Porphyromonadaceae bacterium
CACATATATAATTATATAGGTTGCAAAGAGTATCGCAAATTGTCGGAAAAAGCCGTCGGCATACTCAACAACAAGATACAGTTCTGAACCCGACAAATGGCACCAATACCCGCACCCTACCAATGCCCAACGCATCGCGTTAAACCCATAGAGCAATGTGTGATAAAGGACAAGCCGTCAGGAGGTGTAGCGTAATAAGGTAATGTGACAAAAGACAGGGCTTATTGGTAAACAGCAGATTTTTGCACTAAATAAACACAGTAAAAGGGACTACACCCCAGACCAGTGCAGCCCCTTTTACTGTGTTTATTTATACTATATTAGTTTGTCCACATTGTGTAATAGTTGCGAACGCTACCGAGGTTTTTGATTTTGATGATGAAAACACCTGTCCATCTGGGAGTCCAGCTGCAATAGCAAGTGTCGGTACGGTCAGTGTCACTGTCAATGAGGTTGCCATTTTCGTCATAGATGTAAAGGTCCAAATCGGTATCACCGTCGCCCGACACAAGAACTTCGGCTTGTTCTTGAGCATAGAAACGAACACGATAAGTATCGGTAGTGTTGGCCAATACACACTCGTGAGTTTCGGTAGCACCACCTACAGCACCAAGAGTAGTAGCAGGCACTTCAGTTTGAGCAGCAACGCGGTCGGCCCAAGCCAAGATATTGGCATCACCGTTGGCAAATTTACGAGCATCTTCAATCAATTTGGCGAAATCGTAAGTTACCACTTGCAATTTAGCTTCGTCAACACCTTCACCACGAGTAAATTCTTCGATGTTTGTAGCCTCAACAGTGGGCACAGCATAAAGAATCTCAACACCTTGCAAAAGTGCAGTTGCTGAATAATTGGCATAACCATACTTAATAAGATCAGAAGCAAGTTGTACTTGTTCGATTTCTTCGGTCATTGTAGTTTTTTCGTCAACTGCGGGAGCTTCTGTGGCTTGTGCAAATGTAAGTTGAGACATTGCAACTACGGCCATTGTCAAAAATAATTTTTTCATACTTCTAAAAGATTAAATAGTTAGAAATTGATTGGTTTATTAATAATATGTTATTTGTACTTCAAACACTTGTTCCATCCCATTGGCCGACATCACATATTTAATAGCATTTCCGTAAGAATCTGTTTCTAATATTTCTATGTCGGTACGCATCGTCTGCCCACTGGCATTCCCTTCAATATAAATAGGATAAATATCATCGTCCGAAGCATATCGGTAGTACATTGATTGCGTCATACCATTGAACGATATTTTGCAATCGTTGGCACGGCCGTTCGGCTCGAAATTAAATTCATAATCTGCGCCACCAGCCGAATAAGCCAATTGTTCGGCAGTATTGACCGAAACATTGATATATTCTGTGGCAAGCAATTCGCCATTATTATATCCCTTGACTGTAATTCTTTTACCATCGGAACGCCATTTAAACTCCATTCGTTGCATACCTACCTCCACAGATGTAATGCGTCCCTGGTTATCGAATGTAGCCTTTGACACGAAACCGTTGTTACTAACAACTACAGTTTGTGGTTTCCCTCTATACACATTGCAACAAGTGCGTGCATCGATATAAACCTGCGACATCGTTGTCAAGCAACAACTCATCACGAAAGCAAAAATAAGAACAATTTTTCTCATATACAAAAAATATTTAAATTAATCTATCATTATATATGCAGCCCAGTCGCTATTGGCATATTGTGGGTGGTTGCGAGTGTCCTCTCGAGCCTGCTTGAAGGCCTCACGCTTGCTCATTCCCGATGTATAGTAACGGTAGAACGACTCTACCAAAAACTCCGACATACGAGCATTTACTTCCCACAGAGTCATTATGATTGTTTCCACTCCTGCCTGCTTAAATCCGCGTTGTATGCCGAAAACGCCGTCACTCGTTACCTCTCCTTGTGCTGTCTCGCAAGCCGACAAGAATAGCAAGTCGACACTACTCAAGTCCATATCGGCTACTTCACGCGCCAACAACAAGCCGTCCTCGCCATTGATAAGGCTCATATCGGGCGATCCCGACATTACCAATCCGGCTCGCATCATCGGTGAGAGTTCTTCTTCTGTTACCTGATACTCGGTTGTTCCCTCGATATAGAAACCGTGTGTATATAGGTGCATTACACCTATATCCCTGCCCGACAACGACTTGAATGTACTCTCGACACCCTCATTGCCTAGATAGACTGTTGGTCTATATCCTCCACATTGCAACAGGCTGTCTACTATATTTATCATAATTCGTGACTGAGGAAGCGAATCACGAGGAACACTTCCTGCGGCTGCGCGTCCTAGTGTAACGTCGTCACCATCGATTGAGGTGTAATCATTCTGTATGGCATCACGACGCTCGGCAGCATTCATATGATAGTTGAGGTCGGCAAAGAGTGAGGCATTATGATTTTCTCCATCATCGTCCGTTATACACAACTGGCGAGTCGATGACAAACGATGCAAATCGTACACATCGTCACAGAGGCGATTATCACCTGCGCTGTGCAATACTTCGATATTGACCAAATTGAGCATTCCATCGACCGAGAAATAGACGGTTTCGCCTTCTTTGATGTACTGTGTGAGCGGTTGCCACACGAGATTATACAACTCAGTATTGCCGAATGTGTTGTAGACACGCTGACTCTTACGACGGTCTTTGTGTATGTATGGCATCAACTGAGTTTCGCTACAAAGTTCTACTATACGGGGCGATTTCCACCCTTTACGCAATAGCAATGCCACATAACGAGCTTCGTCATTCTCCTCACCCTGCATACGCACAAACTCGATGGTAACGCTATTCTTATCGAGCCGGGCTTGCACATCCTGCCACGTATAGTAAGAAAATTCGACTTTTCCTTCACTACGCAGAACCGACATTATATCTTGCTCCAGATAGTCGAAAGTGTTTCCAGCAGACATTACTACCGACGATAAATCAGACTGAATAGCCTGGTTTTCTTTTACCATAGCCAAATCGAGATACTGATTGTATAATGCCCGTACTGTAGAGTCGGGATGGTTCTTTATATATTTATCAATCTGAGTATTAACGCCAAGCAATATACCCTTTGCTATAAGAGAATAATCGTAGAACAACCTTGCCATTGTTTCGATGTCTTTAGGGTCGCTAATGGCTCGATAGGTATCAACTACATCTTTATGATAGGTCAATGTTCTATTCCAAAACTTATCGCGTTGATCTACGCCCATCAATAAGAGATTACCGTTTATCTCTTCCAACAAAACAGTAATATACTCCGATGCAAAAAATCTAAACAATTCCCTATCACCGGCAAGAGCGGCACACTTCAACATAGAAGCATTACCAACAGTAGAGAACGAAAGGTCAGAAGGATATATCTTATAATATTTTTTCAAATTGGTGACTGCTTCGCCATAATTACCCATTTCGTAATTGTTGTTGGCCTTTACAAGATAGAGATACGATAGAATGTGTTCATCTTGCGTCATCGAAATCATTTTATCGATAATCTGATGCGATATATCGTATTGCTCAAGCGAACCATAAGCACCGGCCAAAAGTGATGCTACATCATATAAATCTTGCTCCGATAAATTTTCATAGTGAGCCAAACATTGGTCGGCGTAGGTTCGGCTTTTTTCTTTATAAATATCGCCATCCAACTCGGCCAAAATACTAGCAACAAGAGCCAACTGATGCAATCCGCCGGCGTAGTATTCAGGAACTTCCAAGCTGACATCATATTGGTCAAAAACAGGAATAAAGATATTATCGGCAAACTGTTTGACCTCATCCATACGTCCCAAGTTGAGATAAAGAGAAGCAACATCGGCAAGACCATTGGGTATATAACTTATTGTATTACAAATAGGCATTGTACGGTCTATTATCTCCAGAGCGACAGCCGGTATCTCCCAATAATAGATTGTTGCCAAATACAGGCTTACCTCTATAAACTGATGTAAAGTCTCCATCGCCAAAAAATTCTTAATCATCTCAAAGTCTTTTTCGGGATAGGTACTGATGGAAAATACCTGCCATATATTGCGTAGAAATTCTATCGTAAAACGGGTATGCTCTTGCCACAGAGCTTTCTGCTTCTCACTTATTTCGCCACTCCACTCCCAAGGCCAATATTCGGCAAAGTCGCATCCGGCCTCACTAAGTCGCTCACAATGTGCCTCATAATCCTTTATCACATTTTCCATAGAAGGAACAGCCACATCCATATGTGCATAGTACAGATCTATAACCTCGTGCTTGTGACGTTCCTTATCTATTTTATGCTGTAATTCTTGTAAATTTGCTATATTCAAGCCCAAATTTAAATAAGCAACTCGTACAAAGGTAGTTACATCGTTAGTCATAGATGAAACAGAAGGAAAAACAATGCTTATAAGTCTCATAATATCCTCGGCATTGTCGGCAATGAGTCGATGTGCACCATTCATATATGCAGCCCTAATAAGGTTAAAAACCTCATATTGAGGGTCGACCCCAATAGCGTAATGAGAATAATCATCGAAAGCGACGAACAACCTCTCTAATACATCATCGGGAATAGGGTCAATACTTTTTATAAAAACATCTTTGCCATAAAATTCATTTTCGAGATAGTGTAAAGCATTCAGCCCCCAAGTGGGTATTACAAATTTATTCTCTTTTACAAATTTTTGTCCCGTTATATAGGAGTCGAGAGTTGTAGCTATATCGAGTCTGCTGAATACAAGAAATCTGATTTCATTAATATCATTTGACGTCGATTTTCGATACCAACATACAGACCGCCCCATAGACATTGCTGTCAATCTTTCATCATAATCCAAAAGCGATACTACCAAATCGTGCAACAACGTGAAATAACTCTTAAACAAAGCCTCATCATTGATATTTTGCAGAATTGGAGGCATCTCTCTAACAAAATAGGATAGCAGTTTACTTTGATGCTCATTGTCCAACGTAATCAATAAGTTGGTTATTTCATTAAGCAAATCGACATCGTCGGGAGCCTCCTTCCATCTTTCACAAATATCATTTATCTTATGATAATCGAGAGAATAATCGTTATACGTAGCAGTATAAGTATTATCCTGCGCCGAGCCATAGAACGATGCCAGCATTAAACAAAAAACCACAAATAGTCTTAAAACTTTCATATCAAATATATAAACGAATGATGTTCTTTTCTTCAAATAAATATTCCTTGCAAATATAGCAATAATCAATTAAAAATCAAGCAATTATATTCTAACATTCAAAATATTTTCCTTAATTTTATACAACCAACAAAGATAAGGAAATGGAAAACAACATCCAAATCAATTTAGAATCAATTTCTAAAAACGCAAAAGAAATCTTCCACCGATTAAGGTGGAAAGGACACATCTACTGTCCTCAATGTGGTAGTTAAAGGATAAGTTCCAATCCGTATTTGAATTTTTAGTTTGATTTTTTATTGATTATCGCTAACATTAAGACGATACCTACAATTATAGAAATAACCACCTTCAATAAACGAAAGTGGTTATTATTTTCATCATAGGGGCAACATCTATATCGTTGCCTATTTTTATTGAATTTTTATTTCTCAAACTCAATAATCGTACCCGTAGCAATGGCCTTGGTTTTAGTCCAAAGCAAATAAAATTGTGAACGATAGGATACATTGCTGTTAATAATGGCTTGTGAGCCTGTTAGATTAGCATTATTGTACATATCGCTTACAGCGGCTTGCTCCAATGACTTTTTAGATAATCCACCAATTCCAAATACATACAATTGGCTACTTTCGCCACTTACTGTACCTATCACTTTGTAATTTGCTTGGCTTAAAACAACAGATGTTTGTGTTTGATTTTCGTTGCTTATGGCGTGTTGGGTGAAACCACAACCTGACAGCATCACTGTCATAATAACTGCGCAGATAAATAATACTTTTTTCATTATTCATAATTTTTATTGTTTAATACTTTTAGTCCTAAAAACTGTAGTTTAGACAATAAAAAAACGCGGACTAAAACTTTGTTTACTTCTCGGGCATCGCCAAACGCCTCACCGTCAAACAAGTAAAAGCCCACGCTATACACGTGAGCATTAACTTTTACTCTTGACGATTACAAAATTGGCGATTTCGAGAAGTCAGAATAAAGCTAACGCTTTTTTATTATTATGTCTTTTGTTCGTTTTGTTACATAGGCAGATGTATTTGTTTGTATCGCAAAATTAATAAATAATCAATTAAAATCAAGCAGTTAAATTTAGATATTCCAAATATTTTTCCTTAATTTTAACGTAGCAACAAAGATAAGGAAATGGAAAACAACAACCAAATCAATTTAGAATCAATTTCTAAAAACGCAAAAGAAATCTTCCACCGATTA
>CALATP010000013.1 GCA_937891845.1 uncultured Porphyromonadaceae bacterium
GCTCAATGTAAGTGACATTCTCCCATTGGTCAAAGTCAGCTGGAAGCATTGCTTCTAGTTGGTCAATGAGTTGCGTTTTTCCGCCAACCCACTTGACAAATGGTTTCGCTTTCATTGAAATTTTTATCTATAAAATATAATGTTTCGTTGTCCTATATATTTATTTTCCTACAAAGTTATGAAATAATTTGTATTTCAAATCCCATAGAAGATAAAAACTTCCTTTAAAATAGAGCTTTAAAATAGAGCCGATATTAGAGTTGTTATTTTATATCGAAAACTAATAATTATCTAATAAGATTTATCCGTAAATCTTTGGGGTTTATGGGGCGTAGTGTGTGCCATGTGATAGGCGATAGGGTGTATATGAGGCACTCCCCGTTGATGGTGGCGGGGTGGTTGTTGTAGGTCTCTATCTGTTGAATGGCTTCGGTGATAGTGAGTTGCGAATGTTTTGTGAGCTTCTCTTGCAGTTGCTCGATAAACGTATCACGTTGGCTGTGAAATGTGGGTGATACAACAATCAATAGGCCGTCGTAGAAGGTCGTGCAGGGTGTTTCGGCTACAAAGCGTTCTATTGAGTATAGTCGGTTGTTGTCAACATACACGACACTCTGCTTGTGTGTGGTGTTACCGCAACAACAGTAATGTGCCAAATAGCCCTTTTTCATTTTTTGCTCTCCATTTGCAGCTTCTTAGGCTGTATGAGATTTTTAGTCTTATTATTCTTCTTAGCCTCTTGCTTGGTTGTTTTTGGGGCTGTGCTTTCAATCTTCTTGTTTTCGATAATAATGGCATTGAACTTCTCGTGTGGCATAACTGCTGTATTGTGTATGCGAATGAGTTCGATACTGTCGACATACATGATATGACCATCCTTGCGAGGTGGCATGGCTATGTAGCCGTAGAGTTCGTCGATGTTGTGCAGTGAGTCGCTTTGCACTTTTATGGTGTTCCACCCCTCTTTGAGTGTGGCATGGTTGTAGTGTATAAGCTGATTGTTGTGTCGTGCTGCCAGATACACAACCGAGGGATTGCCGGTTTGTGGTATATTGATGGTGCGGAAGCGAAGGGTAAAGTGGTCGAGGCGCTTGAAGTTTTCGTCTTTGTCGATATTGAAGGCCAAGATGTTCTCGCCCTTGTTGGGGTTGAATACATACCAATGTTCTTGTTTCCATATATCGACTGTGTCGCCGTCCATTGTAAGGATTTGAGCATCCTCCTCGGCAATGAGTCTTTTTATCTCTTCATCTTCCTGTTTGAGTCGTTCTATTACTCGGTCATACACATCCATGTACACATCAAGGTGATTGCCATACCACACCAGCGATGTGTCAAACTCGGCTTTGTTGGTGTTGTGGCGCATGTATACGGCTTCGCGTAGGGCGCGTTTTTTCTCGTCGGTGGGATATGATGTGTAGTTGAGTGTTATTACTGCCTCGGTCTTGTGTATGTCAACAAGCAGGTCTACCATGCGGTCTTCGTCTATAACATAGTCGGGTTGGCTACGGCATGACGTTAATATCAGCACAATGGCAATGATTGTATATATGAGGCAGTTGTGTTTCATAACTATTTCTTCTCGGTATTGAGAGTATTATCGGATGAGGAGGTGTCTTCGGCCGATAAATGTTTGTAATAAAACAGGAGTATAATGGCTACACCCACACATATAGCCGAGTCGGCAATGTTGAATATGGGACGGAAAAATTCAAAGTATTCACCTCCTACAAAGGGCATCCAATCGGGCCAGTAGAATGAGAAGAGAGGGAAGTAGAGCATATCTACTACACGACCATAGAAGAAGGGAGCATATCCACCCTCGGCCGGAAATAGTGTGGCTACCTCGGGGGGCATGGGGGCATTGAATATCAGACCGTAAAACATGCAGTCGATAATATTACCTATGGCTCCGGCTTCAATAAGTGCTACGCAGGTGATAAATCCCATGCTGTATTGCGGACGTCGGCATATATACCATAGCGCATAGCCCAATACGCCCGATGCTATAACGCGGAAAATCGATAGAAACAACTTGCTGCCCAGCTCCATGCCGAATGCAGCTCCGTTATTTTCAATAAAAGCTATCTTGAACCAACTTGTAACATCTATCGACTCGCCAATGTACATATTGGTCTTAACAATAAATTTTACACATTGGTCTATGAGTAGTACTACGAGTACTATGATGGTAGCCCATTGTCCGCGAGATAATCTCTTCATATGTTGATGTAATGTGTTCGGGTTGTTCTACATAATATTGCAACCACATACTATCTGCCCCGTTACAGAGCAGGTAAGTATGTGGTTGTATGGTTAGGAGTGTTATTTCACACCTTTGTTTTTGGCTTCGACACTGAGTGTTGCATGAGGTACAGCCATCAAGCGCTCTTTGGGAATGAGCTTGCCTGTTTCGCGACATATACCGTATGTTTTGTTCTCAATGCGTATAAGGGCAGCTTGCAAGTGTTGGATGAATTTCATCTGACGCTCGGCAAGACGTCCGGCTTCTTCTTTTGACAAAGTGGCAGCGCCCTCTTCGAGTACCTTAAATGTAGGTGATGTGTCTGTTACATCGTTGCCATCATTGTTCATGATAGCCGATTTGAGACTTTCGTAATCTCTTGTTGCCTTGGCGAGTTTCATATTGATTACCTCGCGGAACTCTTCCAGTTCGGCATCTGAATAGCGTGTTTTCTCAGCCATAGTGATTCGATTTTTTTTAAGGTTAAATAAATTACATAACAACTCGACTCCGTAACGGTTCAAGTGGCAGGCTTTTTAAGCCTTTACCACTTTTACCATTACCTTGAATGTGTCGAAATCGAGTTCGGTAACATCTGCACCTTCTTGCAAGTCTCCTACAACAAAGCTCTCTGCGAGTACTTGACGAGCCATATAGTCGCCGAATTCTGCTACAACAGCGTCGGTCTCTTCATGGTGGGCAAGTGTTACATATATCTTGTCGGTTATCTCATAACCACTCGATTTGCGGATGTTTTGTATACGGTTGATAAGCTCACGAGCATAGCCCTCACGACGCAACTCGTCGGTAACTGTGATGTCGAGTGCTACAGTGAGGCGACCCTCGTTGGCTACGAGCCATCCGGGAATATCCTCCGAGAGAATTTCAACATCGGCAGCCTCAACAACGGCCTCAGTACCGTCTACATTGAATGTAAACGAACCGTTCTTCTCGAATGTGAGAATATCTTCTTGGCTCATATCGGCGATGATAGCGGCAAGTTGTTTCATAATCTTACCGTAACGCGGGCCGAGTTTCTTGAAGTCGGGTTTTACGCGTTTTACCAAGATGCCGGCTGCGTTGTCGACAAACTTCAATTCCTTAACGTTTACCTCAGCGAGAATCAACTCTTTCATAGCCTCGATGTGGCGACGTTGTGTTTCGTCTACAACGGGAATCATAAGTGTGGTGAGGGGTTGACGTACCTTGATGTTCACCTTGCGACGCAATGCCAATACCATCGATGTGATGTCTTGTGCTATGCGCATGCGCTCCTCCAACTCGCTGTCGATATACTCGGTGTGGCAAGTGGGGTATTGACTGAGGTGTACCGATTGGTTGTCTGTTCCGGCTGCTGTAGTAAGGTCGGTGTACAGACGGTCGGCATAGAACGGTGCAATAGGAGCCATCAAGCGAGCAATGGTCTCGAGGCAGGTGAAGAGGGTTTGATAAGCGGCGAGCTTGTCTTGGTTCATGTCACCACCCCAGAAACGTTTGCGGTTGAGACGTACATACCAGTTACTCAAGTTGTCGTTCACAAAGTCGGCAATAGCACGACCGGCACGAGTGGGCTCGTATGATGCATAGTACTCGTCAACCTCTTTGATAAGTGAGTTGAGCAGTGAGATAATCCAACGGTCAATTTCGGGACGCTCGGCAACGGGTACTTGCTCCTCGGTGCCTGTAAAGCCGTCTACATTGGCGTAGAGTGCAAAGAATGAGTAGGTGTTGTAGAGTGTGCCGAAGAATTTACGACGTACTTCCTCAACGCCTTCGATATCGAACTTGAGGTTGTCCCAAGGTGATGAGTTGGTTATCATGTACCAGCGCAAGGGGTCTGAGCCGTACTTCTCGATAGTCTCGAAGGGGTCAACGGCGTTACCAAGACGTTTCGACATCTTGTTACCGTTCTTATCCAATACAAGACCGTTTGAGATAACGGTTTTGTACGAAATGTTGTCGAATACCATTGTTGAAATGGCGTGCAATGTGTAGAACCAACCACGAGTTTGGTCTACACCCTCGGCGATAAAGTCGCAGGGGAATACATCGCCACGCTCAAACGACTCTTTGTTCTCAAAGGGATAGTGTATTTGAGCATAAGGCATTGCACCTGAGTCGAACCATACGTCGATGAGGTCGCTCTCGCGGCGCATGGGCTTACCACTGGCCGACACAAGCATGATGTCGTCAACATAGGGACGGTGCAAGTCTATCTTATCGTAGTTCTCTTGAGTATATACACCGGGGATAAATCCGTTGTCGCGGTAGGGGTTGCTTGCCATTACACCGGCTGCAACAGCCTTGTCAATCTCGTTGTAGAGTTGCTCGGCCGACTCGATGCATATCTCTTCGTCGCCCTCTTCGGTGCGCCAGATGGGTAGAGGTGTACCCCAATAGCGTGAACGGCTCAAGTTCCAATCGTTGAGGTTTTCCAACCATTTGCCAAAACGACCTGTACCGGTCGACTCGGGTTTCCAATTGATTGTCTTGTTCAATTCCATCATACGCTCTTTGGCAGCTGTTGAGCGGATAAACCAACTATCCAATGGGTAGTAGAGGACAGGTTTGTCGGTACGCCAGCAGTGAGGATAGTTGTGTACGTGCTTTTCTATCTTGAATGCCTTTTGCTCGGCTTTCATCTTCATACATATATATATGTCGAGACTCTCGGCTGCGGCAGCGGCCTTTTCGTCGTAGCGTCCTTCTACGGTGAATTGTGGGTCGTATGCATTTTTTACCCAGCGACCTTGGTACTCGTTGTATTCGGCTAGATTGATACACTCGGCTACAAAACGCTCATCCAA
The DNA here is from genome assembly GCA_937891845.1 of uncultured Porphyromonadaceae bacterium. Classification (GTDB taxonomy): domain Bacteria; phylum Bacteroidota; class Bacteroidia; order Bacteroidales; family Barnesiellaceae_A; genus Barnesiella_A. Next base: position 5,053 of record CALATP010000013.1, read on the forward strand.
CTCATCTATCATATAGAACTTTCCGGTGAGGTCGACCATAGGACGGGTCTCACCGCGTTTGTTTATCATAAAGAGTGAAGGAATACCTGCAGCGCGTGCTACAAATGCGTCATCGGCACCAAATGTGGGTGCGATGTGAACAATGCCGGTACCATCCTCGGTTGTTACATAGTCACCGGGGATAACGCGGAAGGCTTTGTCAGATGCTTCTACCCAGTTGCCTTCTTCGTCTACACTCACAGGTTTTACCCAAGGCAGGAGTTGCTCATATTTCATACCTACTAGGTCGGTACCCTTATATTCGCCAACTACTTTGAAGGGGACAAGTTTGTCTCCTTGCTTATATTCTTCGAGCGCTATACCTTCGGCTTTTTGGTTGAAGTGGCTGTATAGTAGAGGTTTGGCCAATACGACAGTCATTTTCTCACCGTTGTATGCGTTGTAGGTTTGTACGGCTACATAATCGATTTTAGGACCAACACACAATGCGGTGTTTGAGGGGAGAGTCCAAGGAGTTGTAGTCCAAGCGATGAAGTAGGGAGTACCCCATTCGGTCATCTCGGGTTTGGGAGTTGTTATTTTGAACTGTCCTATAACTGTTGTATCCTTTACATCGCGATAACATCCGGGTTGGTTCAACTCGTGCGAGCTCAATCCGGTACCTGCTGCGGGTGAGTAGGGTTGGATGGTATAGCCTTTATAAAGCAAATTTTTGTTGTATAGCTGTTTCAAGAGCCACCACAATGTCTCGATGTAGCGATTGTCGTAGGTGATATAAGGATTTTCCATATCTACCCAATAGCCCATCTTGTGTGTGAGGTCTTCCCACTCGTGGGTATATTTCATTACATCTTTGCGACAAGCTGCGTTGTAATCGGCTACGCTGATGTTTTTGCCAATATCTTCTTTGGTAATGCCCATAGCTTTTTCTACTCCCAACTCTACGGGAAGTCCGTGGGTATCCCAACCGGCTTTACGCATTACTTTATAACCTTTCATTGTCTTATAACGGCAGAATATATCTTTGATAGAACGTGCCATTACGTGGTGAATACCGGGCATACCGTTGGCCGAAGGAGGGCCTTCATAAAATACAAATGAAGGGCAACCTTCACGTGTTTCTATACTCTTGTGAAAAACGTCTTGCTCGTCCCACGATTTCAGTACCTCTTTATTGATATCCGAGAGGTTGAAATTGCTGTATTCAGTAAACTTCTTGCTCATATATTTGTTTCTATTATATTTCTTGCAATAAAAATATCCGCGAAGATACGAAAAAAATAAACATATACCGTAAATTTTTGCTATTTATTGTGTTAATCTTTACACTATTCTTACGATTTATATTTATATGGCTTAATAGATGCTGATATTTGTTATATGGGTTGCCTTGTCTCTCCTTATCCTACACCCAGGTCGGTGTTTTCTATCAATATTTCAATGCGACTATCGGTTGCCAATGATGGGTATAACTCTTGGACAAACCATTGTACCAATTGGGCGTCTTGTTGTATCGGTGTTGTGTTGTTGTTGAATATGTTGACACTGGTGTATTCAAAGTATTGCGTGGCTGTTGCTATGTCTCGAATAATTCGCTCTTTGCTGTCACCTTGTGTACAACACAGTAAACATACGCCTTGAAAATACTTGGCTACATCTTGGGCGGTCACGTCGGGAGATATGCCTTTGTTCCAGCTGCTACGCAATGAACTGTCGAAACTCTCTATCCCGCAGCGAAACTTGACTTGTGCAGGTGCAAATTGTTGAGCAAACTCGTTGAGCTTGTAACGATACATATAATGCATCTCGAACCATACGGTGTGGATGTTATGCTCCTTGATTGTTTGTTGCAGTAGGGCTATGGTTTGGTTGTCAAGTTCTATACCCGAACCCGAGTTGATTACGTCGAGTGTGCCATATATGCCGGTTACTTGCGAGAGTTCCGCTTTATTTGTTTCGTAAGGTTGCGAGCCGGTGTCGGTATGGTAATCGCAGAATGTGCATTTGCTCCATCGGCAGCCTGTGCCTTGCAACAATACAAATTCGCGAGGAAATTTTTCTCGTATGACTGCGTATCTATTCATACTGTATTATTGCCTGTTGTTTACGTGTTTTCTTATCCATCTTATCACAACATAGGCCATCGGTGTGCCCATCGATGCCTCTATGGTGAGTTTGCTTACATATTGGAATACCAACATATATATCAAGTCGTGTGTCGAAACAACACCGGCAAAGGCTATCAGTACAAATGGGAGGGTGTCAAACAAGTAGCCTACTGCCGAACTGGCTATGGTGCGTACCCACAGGTGACGACCTTGCATCATTACTTTGATGCGTTCCATTACCCAGGCATTTGATAACTCTCCGCATAAAAATCCGGCCAATGAGCCTAGTACAATGCGTGGAACATAGGTGAAAACTGTGTTGTATGCTGTGGCACTGTCCGACAGGTATTCGGGTGATGGCAACCACACACCTATCTGTGTGCATACAACAAGGATGATATTGCACAGCAGTGTAAGGTATATAACACGCTTGGAGGTGCGAAATCCCCATATTTCGGTGAGTACGTCGCCTAGCATATAGGCAAATGGGAATGTGATAGTTCCGGCATCGAAATAAAACAGATTGAATAGTCCTATCACCTTTACTGCCATTACATTTGATACGAGATATAGCGTTACAAACAGCGCTGTTACAATCATCAATGGCCAATGACTGTTTGCTCGGTTTTTTGAAGGGTTTTCCGCAACCTTATTCATAATAGTATTGTTTTTTTGTGCTAAAATCGACAGCAAAATTACAACATTCTTTCTATATCACATTATTGTTTGGCCGTTTTTTGTAACTTTGTACAATATTATAACCAAACATAAAGAGACGTGAAAGTAGCAATCATAAACCGTAGTGACTTGCGAGGTGGGGCGGCTGTATTTACTTATCGCCTAATGAATGCCTTACGAGCAATGGGTATAGATGCATCGATGCTGGTGTGCGACCGCATCGGACAGGATGCCAATGTGATTGATTATGCCAGTAGCGTTGCTGATCGGGCTCTATTCTTGGCCGAACGATTACAGATTTTCTGTCGCAATGGGTTCTCTCGAAAAAATCTCTTCAAGGTAGATACTGCTTCTTGGGGACGCAACATCAGTAAGCATCCTATGATAGTCGATGCCGATGTTATTGTACTCAATTGGATTAATCAAGGTGCTTTGTCGCTCGATTGTATTGAGGAGTTGTGCCGTATGGGTAAGCCCATAGTGTGGACTATGCACGATATGTGGCAATGTACGGGAATATGTCATCACGCCTACGATTGCAATAGATATGTCGATGCTTGCGGCTCGTGTATGTATCTGTCATCGACACGCGATAAAGACTTGTCTCGTACGGTTTGGAAGAGAAAAAAAGAATTGTATAGATATGACAATCTGCATTTTGTGGCAGTAAGCAATTGGTTGGCCGAGAAGTGCCGAAACAGTTCGTTGCTTGCACATAAGCCCATAGAAGTAATTCCCAATACGATGCCCGTTGCCGATTTTACTGCACAGCGCGGTGACAATGCTCATTATGGACTACCACACGATACGACAGTGCTTGCTATGGGTGCTGCTCGTCTCGACGACCCTGTCAAGGGCTTTGATATCCTCATTGATGTTACTCGGGCGCTCCGTTCGCAATATCCCGACCAGTCACAAAAGTTCCATTTATTGCTCTTCGGTGACCTGCGTGATATGTCGCTCTTGCAACAGATTGCTATACCATATACGCATTTGGGGCGTGTCGATACCGGTAAGGTACGACACATTATGACTCACTCCGATATCGTTCTGTCTACTTCATTGTATGAGTCTTTTGGAGGAACTCTTATAGAAGGACAGGCTGCAGGATGTGTTCCGGTAACGTTTGGATGCGGTGGACAGACCGATATTGTCGAGCATTTGCACACCGGATATATAGCCGAGTATAAGTCGAGCGACGACTTTGCAAAAGGTATTGTGTGGGCGACTGATGCCGGTATAGAGCGCACATTCTTGCACAATGAAGTTGTGCAACGTTTCTCTCCCGATGTTGTGGGTGGAAAATATATTACACTCTTTGAACAGCTCTTGTCGCAGAGCCATCGATAAAGCCTTTATTGAACTGCCATATCACCGGTCGTTTCTCCCTTTGGACGTTTATACACTTTAAATCCAATGGCTGCCACTAATATTGTAATGAGTGGCGATACGTAGTTAAATACGCAATAGGGAAGGTAGGCTAATGTAGCAACACCCAATACTGTCGATTGTACCATACCGCACGAATTCCAAGGAACAAGAACCGAGGTTACTGTGGCTGAGTCGACAACCGAGCGACTGAGCAGACGGTTTTCCAATCCCAATTCGTTATACAACCCCTTAAACAAGCGGCTCGATAGAATGATTGAGATATATTGGTCGGAAGTAGTCATATTGAACAAAATGCCCGCGCCTACGGTAGAGGCTACGGCCGATGTAGTACGACGTACAAATCGCAAAAACAGTTGTGTGAGTGAATCGAGCATACGGCTACCACTCATAGCTCCGCCAAAACACATAGCACACAGGATGAGCCAGATAGTATCCATCATACCCGCCATACCGCGTGTAGACACCAAGTCATTGACCTCGGCAACACCGGTATCAATTGATGTCGCTCCATAAACAGCGGTGAGCGTTCCGCGCAGTGCCGGCCAGAAACCTTCTGCTCCTGCCTCACCGGCCAGTGCCGGCAGTAATTCGGGCTGACTTATTATAAGTGCTATTACGGCAAATACGACGGCCATAAACAAGGTGATAAGCGCATTGAGACGCAGATATATCATTATACCGGTGAGTACAGGCACTATAAGCAGCCACGGTGATATATTGAAAGAGGCATTGAGTGTGCTGGTGTAGAGGTTGATGTCGCTACTGCCACTTGAAGGGTGAGTGAGGCTCACTACAAGAAATACTGTAAGTGCTATCAATAACGACGGAACGGTTGTATATATCATATACTTGATATGTGAAAAGAGGTGAACCTCGGTTGTCGACGTTGCCAATACATTGGTGTCGGATAGGGGAGAGAATTTGTCACCAAAGTATGCTCCCGAAATAACTGCTCCTGCTACCCAACCTTCGGAGAAACCCAGTGCGTGACCTATACCCATCAATGCAACACCTATTGTGGCAATGGTTGTCCAAGAGCTACCGGTCATCAGCGATACCACACCACATATTATACAGCACGCTGCCAAGAACCACGACGGGCTCAATATCTCCAATCCGTAACATATCATAGTAGGAACCACTCCGCTCACCATCCAAGTACCCGATATGGCTCCTATCATAAGCAGGATAATAATGGCAACAGCCGACGACTTGATATTGTCGACCATAGCATCTTCCATTACCTGCCATTTGGTCTTATACACGCCCATCGACAGGGCTATACACACGGCTGTCGATACAAGCAACGCTACTTGTATTCCACCCGACAACGCATCATCGCTGTTGGCTTTCAGTATCAATACAAGAAGAAGTCCTAATACTAGTAGAGGAATAAGTGAAATCCATATCGATGGAACTTTCATCGATGACTTGTCTGTGCGTGTGTTCATAGTGTGTTAAGGTTAGTTGTTTATCACCATCTACCGCAAAGATACAAAAAATGCATATATATACAATATCGCTACGCATTTTGTGGTGTTAAATTACTCAAACTGCGTGAAAACAAAAACACCGATACCCGTTGCAGGTATCGGTGTTTATATCATAGCTGTAATTAATATAGTATAAGAAATCTTATCCTTATAACTTATACGCTGTTCAATTACTTGTTGAGTGCAGTAGCAACGTCAACGGCGCAAGCTACGGTGCAACCTACCATCGGGTTGTTACCGATGCCGAGGAAGCCCATCATCTCTACGTGAGCAGGTACTGATGAAGAACCGGCAAATTGTGCGTCGCTGTGCATACGACCCATAGTGTCGGTCATACCGTATGAAGCAGGACCGGCAGCCATATTGTCGGGGTGGAGTGTACGACCTGTACCACCGCCCGATGCTACTGAGAAGTACTTCTTACCGCGCTCGTTGCACTCTTTCTTGTATGTACCGGCAACGGGGTGTTGGAAGCGGGTGGGGTTGGTTGAGTTACCTGTAATAGATACGTCAACGCCTTCGTGCCACATAATAGCTACACCTTCACGTACATCGTCGGCACCGTAGCATTTTACTTTGGCGCGATCGCCTTGTGAGAAGGGTACTTCGCGTATTACTTTCAACTCACCGGTAGCGTAGTCGAGTTCGGTTTGTACGTATGTAAAGCCGTTGATACGTGAGATGATGTAAGCAGCATCTTTACCAAGACCGTTGAGGATGCAACGGAGGGGCTCTTTACGTACTTTGTCGGCTTTGGCTGCAATCTTGATAGCACCTTCGGCTGCAGCGAATGATTCGTGACCTGCCAAGAAAGCAAAGCACTTAGTCTCCTCGCGGAGCAAGCGGGCAGCAAGATTACCGTGACCGAGACCTACTTTGCGGTCGTCGGCTACTGAACCGGGGATACAGAATGCTTGCAAACCGATACCGATAGCTTCTGCTGCGTCGGCTGCCGATGTGCAACCTTTCTTCAACGCGATAGCTGCGCCTACAACGTAAGCCCACTTGGCGTTCTCAAAGCAGATGGGTTGTGTTTCCTCGCAAGTTTTATAGGGGTCGAGACCGTATGATTCGCATATTGCGTTTGCCTCTTCGATGTCTTTGATGCCGTTAGCGTTCAATGCAGCAAGAATTTGCTTGATACGACGGTCTTGGCTTTCAAATTTTACTTCTCTTATCATAGTTTCTTCCTCCTATATATTATTCGTGACGGGGGTCAATGTGTTTAACTGCACCTTGCTCGGTTGTGAAGCGGCCATAAGTGCCGGTAGCTTTCTTGAGGGCTTCGTTGGCATCTTCGCCTTTCTTCACCATATCCATAAACTTGCCTAGGTGTACAAACTCGTAACCGATTATCTCGTTGTTTTCGTCAAGAGCTACGCGGTTGCAATAGCCTTCGGCCATTTCGAGGTAACGGGGACCTTTGGCCAATGTACCGTACATAGTACCTACTTGGCTGCGGAGACCTTTACCGAGGTCCTCAAGACCGGCACCAATCATCAAACCACCTTCGCTGAAGGCCGATTGTGTGCGACCATAAACAATTTGCAAGAACAACTCACGCATTGCGGTGTTGATAGCATCGCATACGAGGTCGGTGTTGAGGGCTTCGAGAATTGTCTTTCCGGGGAGGATTTCCGATGCCATTGCTGCCGAGTGTGTCATACCCGAGCAACCGATTGTCTCTACAAGGGCTTCTTGGATAACGCCTTCTTTCACGTTGAGGGTGAGTTTACAAGCTCCTTGTTGAGGGGCACACCAACCCACACCGTGTGTCAAGCCCGAAATGTCTACCACTTCTTTTGCTTTTACCCAACGACCCTCTTCGGGGATGGGTGCCGGACCGTGGTTAGGTCCTTTTTTCACAACACACATATGTTCTACTTCGTGTGAATAAATCATAACTTATTTGTTTTTAGTGTTATATGAATATAGTTATATATAATTTACCTATCAAAGAGTGAAAAACCGTAGTTCTTTTACCTTAATCTTTTATGGCTTTTTTCGGGCTGTCGTGGCGTCTTTTTTTATCTCTTTGTACGCTAGCCTTCGCTTTGCCGCAATTTTGCGCAAAGGTATAAAAAACATTTTTTATTTCACAATTTTGTCGGCCAAAACTTTGCAACTTATTAGTGCAACGTTTGTGCAACATTTGCACACTTTTCTGTCGGTTAGTGTTGTGAGGTTGCTCATTTTTGTCTAATTTTGCGCTTTGAAATAAGTATTAATTTTAAGATTAAGGTATTATCTTATGAAAAAGAGTTCATTGCAAATTGCTCGCGCTGCGTATCAACCCAAGTTGCCCGAGGCGTTAAAGTGTGGTGTACGCTGCGTTGAAGGCGCTGCAACAGAGTCGGTTGCCGACCAAAAAGAGATTTCAGAATTATTCCCCAATACTTACGGTATGCCCGTGCTTCGTTTCTTGAAGAGCGACGATACACGCAATTATCCTGCCATTAATGTTGGTGTCATCCTTTCGGGTGGCCAAGCTCCCGGCGGACACAATGTCATTTCGGGTCTGTTCGACGGTCTTAAGCGTATGAACAGCGAGAGCCGTCTTTTCGGTTTCTTGTTAGGTCCTGCCGGTCTCATCAATCACCAATACAAAGAACTCACTGCCGACATCATCGACGAGTATCGCAACACCGGTGGTTTCGACATCATCGGTTCGGGTCGTACCAAGTTGGAGACCAAAGAGCAATTTGACAGCGGTCTCGAAATATTGCGTGCGCTCGACATCAAGGCGTTGGTCATCATCGGTGGTGACGACTCCAATACCAATGCTTGTGTGTTGGCCGAGTATTACAAGAAAATCAATGCCGGTGTGCAAGTTATCGGTTGCCCCAAGACTATCGACGGTGACTTGAAGAACGAGATGATCGAGACTTCCTTTGGTTTCGACACCGCTTGTAAGGTGTACGGCGAGATGATTGGTAACATTCAACGCGACTGCAATTCGGCACAAAAGTATTGGCACTTCATCAAGTTGATGGGTCGCTCGGCATCGCACATCACTCTCGAGTGTGCCTTGCAGACACAACCCAACATTTGTCTCATCTCGGAAGAGATTGAGCAAAGACAAATGACTCTCGATGACATCGTTACCTCTATTGCCAACATTGTGGCACAACGTGCTGCCAATGGTTGCAACTATGGTGTTGCGCTCATCCCCGAGGGTGTTATCGAGTTTATCCCCGCTATGAAGAAACTCATTGCCGAGTTGAACGACTTCTTGGCCAAGTATGCTCTTGAGTTCTCGCGTGTTCCTCGCAACGAGCAAATCAAATATATCATCGAACACATCTCACCCGAGAATGCTGCCATCTATGCCAGCCTTCCCGAGCGTGTGGCTCGTCAGCTCACACTCGACCGCGACCCCCACGGCAACGTGCAAGTTTCGCTCATCGAGACCGAGAAACTTCTTGGCGAGATGGTAGGTCGCAAGTTGGCTCAGATGAAAGAGGCCGGCAAGTACAACGGTAAGTTCTCTACACAATACCACTTCTTTGGTTACGAAGGTCGTTGCGCCACTCCCTCCAACTTCGATGCCGACTATTGCTACTCGCTTGGTTTCACTGCATCGTTGCTCATAGGTGAGGGCAAGACAGGCTATATGGCCAGTGTTCGCAACACTACACGTCCCGCAGCCGAGTGGATTGCCGGTGGTGTGCCTGTTACGATGATGATGAATATGGAGCGTCGTCACGGTGAGATGAAGCCTGTTATCCAAAAGGCTCTTGTCGACCTCAATGGTGAGCCCTTCCGTTACTATGCCGAGAATCGCAAGTCGTGGGCCGAAGGAACTATGTATGTATATCCCGGTCCTATCCAATACTTTGGCCCTACCGAGGTGTGCGATCAGCCCACTGTCACACTTGCTTTGGAGCAACGCACTCACATCAAGCACGGTGGCCGTTTGGTATAATATTTAATGTATAAGTCTTCATAAAACGGATTGCCCTCCTCACAGCTTGCATTAATCAGAGGGTACATCCTTTGAGAAACGCCTCAATCATTACCGATTGAGGCGTTTCATTTATTGGGTAGTATGATTTCTGCTAACTTAGTAGGGGACAATGAGGAGTATGTATTTAGCAGCTTGGCAACTTGGTACGGGACAATGAGAAGTTGATTTTTTTACCCATCCGGTCATTATAACCCCCTCGCTCTGTGGGCACTCCCCCTATCTGTGTACTGCACCCCAAAAGTTGGACAAAAAAAGAGAACAACAATGAAAGCAGTTCAAAAGAAAGCCATAACCTTGTATGAGGCAGGATATGGCAGCACCACAA
>CALATP010000014.1 GCA_937891845.1 uncultured Porphyromonadaceae bacterium
AAGAGCAAGAGCGTGGTATTACCATTCAATCTGCTGCTACAACCACATTCTGGAATTATCGTGATGAGAAATATAAAATCAACTTGATCGACACCCCGGGACACGTTGACTTTACCGTTGAGGTAGAGCGTTCTTTGCGTGTGCTTGATGGTGCCGTTGCTGCTTTCTGTGCTGTTGGTGGTGTTGAGCCTCAATCAGAGACTGTGTGGCGTCAAGCTGATAAGTATAACGTTCCTCGTATCGGTTACGTAAACAAAATGGACCGTTCGGGTGCCAACTTCTTTGAGGTTGTTCGTCAGCTTAAAGAAGTGCTCGGTGCTAATCCTTGTCCCATTCAAATTCCTATCGGTGCCGAAGAGACTTTCAAGGGCGTAGTTGACCTTGTGACTATGAAGGCAATCGTGTGGAACGATGAGACAATGGGTGCCGACTATGAAATCACAGATGTCCCCGCACCTCTACAAGCTGAGGCCGAGGAATGGCGCGACAAAATGCTCGAAGCTATCGCTGAGTGCGATGAAGAGTTGATGGAAAAATACTTTGAAGATCCTGCTTCAATCACAGAGGACGAAATCCGTGCTGCTATCCGTAAGGGTACACTCTCAATGTCAATCGTTCCTATGGTCTGTGGTTCTTCTTTCAAGAACAAAGGTGTTCAAACACTTCTCAACTCGGTTTGTGCCTACCTTCCCAGCCCCGCCGACACACCCGCTGTTGAGGGTCACCCCATCGATGATCCCGATGCAGTAATTACTCGTCAACCCCTTTCAACTGAGCCTATGTGTGCATTGGCATTCAAGATTGCAACAGACCCCTATGTAGGTCGTCTTTGCTTCTTCCGTGTATACTCGGGTGAGATGGTAGCCGGAACATATATCCTTAATGCTCGTTCGGGCAAGAAAGAACGTGTATCACGCCTCTTCCAAATGCACTCGAACAAACAAAACCCCAGAGAAATCATTGGTTGTGGTGATATCGGTGCCGGTGTAGGTTTTAAAGATATCCGTACAGGTGATACACTCTGCGCTGAGGATGCACCCATTATCCTTGAGGCAATGGACTTCCCCGAGCCCGTTATCGGTATCGCTGTAGAGCCTAAAACTCAAAAAGACCTTGATAAACTTGGAGTTGGTCTTCAAAAGCTTGCTGAAGAAGACCCCACATTCCGCGTACAAAGCAACGAAGAAACAGGTCAAACCGTTATCAGCGGTATGGGTGAGCTTCACCTCGATATCATTATCGACCGTCTCCGTCGTGAGTTTAAGGTAGAGTGTAACCAAGGTCGTCCTCAAGTTACTTACAAAGAGGCTATCACAACAGCTGTTGAGCACCGTGAAGCATTCAAGAAACAATCTGGTGGTCGCGGTAAATTTGCCGTTATCGTGGTTCGTATCGAGCCTGCCGATCCCGGTTTCGAAGGCGGTCTCCAATTTGTAGACGAAGTTAAGGGTGGTAACATTCCCAAAGAGTTTATCCCCTCAATTCAAAAAGGTTTCACTACCGCAATGAAGAACGGTGTGTTGGCCGGTTTCCCCTTGGATTCGCTCAAAGTAACTGTTATCGATGGTCAATATCACCCCGTTGACTCAGACCAACTTTCATTCGAACTCTGTGCTATCCAAGCATTCAAAGAGGCTTGCGCCAAAGCACGCCCCGTATTGCTCGAGCCTATTATGAAGGTAGAAGTAGTAACTCCCGAAGAAAGTATGGGTGATGTAATCTCTGACCTCAACAAGCGTCGTGGTCAAGTAGAGGGTATGGAGTCAAGCCGTTCAGGTGCTCGCATTGTTAAGGCCAAAACACCTCTTGCCGAGATGTTTGGTTACGTAACAGCATTGCGTACTATCACATCTGGTCGTGCTACTTCAACAATGACCTTCTCGCACTATGACGAGGTGAGCACATCAATTGCCAAAACTGTTTTGGCCGAAGTTAACGGTCGTGCCGATCTATTGTAAAAAATTGAACAGCTAAATAAAATGGAACAAAAAATCAGAATCAAACTGAAATCATACGATCATAACTTGGTTGACAAATCAAGCAAGAAAATCGTAGATGCTGTGAAAGCTACCGGTGCAACTTGGAAAGGTCCTGTACCCCTACCTACTCACAAACGCATTTTCACAGTAAACCGCTCTACCTTCGTAAACAAGAAGTCAAGAGAGCAATTTGAATTGTGTTCGTACAAACGCCTTATCGACATCTATGGCTCAACAACACAAACTGTTGACGCATTGATGAAGTTGGAATTGCCCAGCGGCGTTCACGTAGAAATTAAAGTGTAATATCATTATTAACAAAGAAAAGAAATGCCAGGATTATTAGGAAAGAAAATCGGAAT
>CALATP010000015.1 GCA_937891845.1 uncultured Porphyromonadaceae bacterium
TAGGCACTATGTCGCCTTGTTCACGGAACACAGCCGAGCTATCCACTTGGAACGCTGCCTGAGCATTGAGTATCGGTATGTTCTCTACGGAGTTAAATTGTAAGTTGTTCATAGTATTATGAGATTTATAAGAATACTTCCATTCCATTGATACGGAAAATGCAGACATCACGCACTTGGCGTATTTGTCGGCTTGTGAGGAGTTTCATACGACGCACACCCTTATAGAAATCATATCGCAACGGAATACAATTATTCCAGTGCTGTATTTGGCCGTCTTTCGTCCAAAGCGATATGTTTACAGGGTCGCCGGCTTGAAGCATTTTCCGTAGTGTTGATATGTGTACTGCGTTAGCCATTAGTTAAATGTTTGATTATAAGGTTCGGTAAATATTCCGTTAGTGTCCTCACGGAACGATTTCATTAGATGTGGCGTTTTCATTGCAAACTGCCAAGTAAACTTAACCTTGTTAAGTTGTTCATCGTTGTCGCTAATTTCGCAAGTGCTATCGGTAATTATTACATCGTGAAGCGATGAATCATTCAGCCTTACGGAATGCGACATTAGCAGTTGTTCTACCCAATAGGCTTCATCGCTTGTCAATGGAGCTGACTCGACTTCGTAGGTTTTATCCACAGATTGGTCGTAGAACAAATGCCGTCCACCTACCACTGCCGTAGAGCGATTGACCTTTGTTGTAGTGGTAGTGATAGCATTGAAATATGCTATCTCGTCCACATTGAAACAGTTCTTGAAAACAAACGACACATCAGCCACTTTGTCCGTGACATAATACGTGAAATATCGGTTGTTGAACTCTATCGCAAACGATAGCAGTTTCGACACGCTTGTCCCACCACTACGCAATAGGAGAAGTAACTGAGTTTGGTTGATGATAATCTGCGTAACGCCCAGGTCATTGGTTATCAACCTACGCACTGTAACAGTCTTGTTGGCAATTTCGCCATTCTCCTGTTCATAGACGCAATGCGCCATTACCACGCCACTATCCTGACCGTGAAGTAGCCATATATAATCAATGGCATTTCTCGGCACACGCTTCGCAGTCAATGTCGATAGGAAATTATATGAGCCAAATAGTCCGGGATTCGTGTCAAGTTTCAGCGAGCAATACTGAGTATTGAGGTTGAACGAACCTATATAAGCACCCTCGGCAGTGTTGTAATATACCGTGAACGCGGTAAACACCTTGTCGTTTGCCAACATATAATTTTCCAGCACCTCGCCGATATTGACAATCGTCACCTTTCCATTATAGGCATAGAGCATTGTCTTGAACATCTTTGTCAAGCCGTCTTCCACCACGATTTCGATTTTTG
>CALATP010000016.1 GCA_937891845.1 uncultured Porphyromonadaceae bacterium
CTTAAAAACATATCAATATGAACAAAAATAAATTTGGAATATTGAGCATGTTGCTGGCAGTTGTCGTAGCATTCACTTCTTGTGGAAATAAAGGTGAAGAAACACTTGGAAATTCCAAGATTATCATCAACGAAGTGCTGATGGTAAATGAAACCAACTTCCAAGACGACTACGGCATGCATAGTGCGTGGATAGAGCTATTTAACAAATCATTCGGCAATGTCAACATAGCAGGCTACAAATTAGAATGCGAGATTGATGGTCAAGCCGTTAAATACACTATCCCCAAAGGTGACGTACTCACTCTTATTCCATCACGTCAACACACCCTCTTCTGGGCTGACGCTCAACCCAACCGCGGTACATTCCATGTCAACTTCATGCTCGATAGTTGCAGCACAACAAAAGATGTAACTATCCGCTTGTATGATTCGGGCGATAAACTCCTCGACGAGACTACAATCCCCGCCGGCACACTCACATTGGCCGACCAATCATACGCTCTGAAAGAAGACGGTGTTAAAGAGTCATGGGAAATTAAAGGTGCAGGAACCGAAAAGTTCGTAACACCCAGTACCAACAACTTTACACTCGACCGCAACATAAAGATGGAGAATTTCACAGAGAAAGACCCTGCTGGTGTAGGTATGGCTATATCTGCAATGGTAGTAGTCTTCAGCTGTTTGATTATTCTTTACATAGTATTCAAGTGCATTGGTAAAATATCGGCATGGAATGCTAAGCGTGTTGCCGCCAAGACCAAGGGACTGAACGAAGAAGAGACCAAAGAAGCAATGGCCAAAGGTTCTACCCCGGGTGAAGTGTTTGCGGCTATTGCCATGGCTATGCATGAGATGCAAGAAGACGTACACGATGTGGAGGACACCATCCTTACCATCCACCAAGTGGAACGCCGCTACTCTCCATGGAACTCTAAGATTTACTCTTTGCGTGATCTTCCTAAAAAATAATCTAAATCTTAACATTCAAAACTTACAACAATGAAAGACTATAAATATACCATCAACGGCAATATTTATAAGGTAACAATCGGAGACATCGAAGAAAACGTAGCACACGTTGAGGTTAACGGTACTCCCTACCTTGTCGAAATGGAAAAAGTGGTAAAACCCACCATGAAACCCGTAGTAAAAGCACGCCCCACAACTCCCGCTGCTCCTACTACCCAACTCACTCGTCCCTCGGCTGCTGCCGGTGCAGGAACTATCAAGTCACCGCTCCCCGGTGTTATCCTCAGCGTTAAAGTTAACGTTGGCGATGAAGTAAAGAAAGGCGATACCATTCTTATCCTCGAAGCCATGAAGATGGAAAATGCTATCAAAGCCGACCGCGATGGTAAGATTGCAGCCATCAATGTTAAACAAGGAGAGTCGGTTCTCGAAGGTGCTGCTCTCGTAACTATCGAGTAATATGATGGATTTTATTCATTTCTTAGGCGAAAACCTCGGTGACTTCTGGGGATATACCGGCTTTGCCAACGCAACGTGGCAACACTTTGCGATGATAGCCATCGGTATATTCTTCATCTATCTCGCCGTGGCCAAGGAATTTGAGCCAATGCTCTTGATTCCTATCGGTTTCGGTATGCTCATCGGTAACATTCCCTTCAATATGGAGGCCGGATTACAAGTGGGTATATACGAACAAAACTCGGTTTTGAACATTTTCTATCAAGGTGTACAACAGGGTTGGTATCCGCCACTCATCTTCTTGGGTATTGGTGCTATGACCGACTTCTCGGCTCTTATCTCTAATCCCAAACTGATGCTTGTAGGTGCTGCCGCCCAATTTGGTATCTTCGGTGCATATATGATTGCCCTTCTACTCGGTTTCGACCCAATGCAAGCAGGTGCTATCGGTATCATCGGTGGTGCCGACGGTCCTACAGCTATCTTCCTTTCATCGAAACTCGCTCCCAACTTGATGGGTGCTATCGCAGTATCGGCCTACTCTTATATGGCTCTTGTGCCTGTAATCCAACCGCCCATTATGCGATTGCTCACAACATCTAAGGAGCGTGTAATCCGTATGAAACCTCCTCGCGCTGTATCACACACTGAGAAAGTAATGTTCCCGGTAATCGGTTTGCTACTTACCTGCTTCATCGTACCATCAGGTCTTCCTCTATTGGGTATGCTCTTCTTTGGTAACCTCTTGAAAGAAAGTGGCGTGACTCGTCGTTTGGCCGAGACTGCTCGCGGTCCGCTCATCGATGTTATCACCATTCTTCTCGGTGTTACCGTAGGTGCATCTACTCAAGCCTCGGAATTCCTCACCCTCAACTCGGTACTCATCTTTGGTCTTGGTGCATTGTCATTCGTGATTGCTACCGCATCGGGTGTATTGTTTGTTAAGTTCTTCAACCTCTTCTTGAAAGAAGGTAACAAAATCAATCCCCTCATCGGTAACTCAGGCGTATCGGCAGTACCCGACGCAGCTCGCATTTCACAACACGTAGGTCTTGAATACGATCCTTCTAACTACTTGTTGATGCACGCTATGGGCCCCAACGTTGCAGGTGTAATTGGTTCGGCCGTTGCAGCCGGTGTATTGCTTGGTTTCTTATTATAATAAACCAATTATATAATAAAGACTGTGTCAAAATTTTGACACAGTCTTTTTAAAATATAAACACAATTAACTAATACTCCTATAATCAAATCATTATACAGAGGCTAACAAAACATTCCAGAACAATATTAGTTAACCTTACAAATCACAAACAAATATATTCTATGGCATTTTTTACCGAACTATACAGAAGACACGAAAACAAGCAAGCCGAAGTTTCATTAATAGAACAAATTCTCAAACCCCATCAAGAAACATTCAGTGCCACTCTTGACGAGAAAGGAATATATTTGGGAAATAACACCTCTATATTCATTCCATACACCAATGTATGCGGAATAGAAGAAGACAAGGAGAACATATACCTCATACTAGCCACCTGCATACACATTTTATGTAAAGAGAATGGACGAACAAAAGTAAACCTCAGATAACCACTCCATCAATCAATAGTAATATTACTCACAGATACTCAATATAATAAAACTAGCGAGAGACGGCAAAATGCCGTCTCTCGCTAGTTTTATGTAACATACCTTACTCTACCACCACTCGCAGAGGAGATGCCAATGTAGCCGAATAATACTGCATATATACAAACCAATCTTCGGCATTTTCAAATCCCCATTTACTCCATCCGGCCCCTGTATAATAAGTCAATGTTTCACCGGGAACATATATACTTTCTACGAGCAAATGACCCTCGGCACCACGCGCCTCACGCTCCATTTCATCGAAATAAACCGGCAATATTCGTTGTACCGAACGACCGTAAGCCATACCTAAGAATGTCTGACCATTGATACTGTCGCAAGGCTCGGCGTAAGCAGCAAAACCTCGCTCAGCATCATACATCATTACGCTGTCGGTGTCGTGTAGCACAATACCACTCACCACAGTAGCCGGTTCGTTCAATCCGTGATATACGACATCTATGCGATTGAGTTGACTACCTTCGTCCAGGCTGATAACACGTGTCTCTATAACTGTATCATTACCAAAGACAAACGGTCGATACTTAAGACTTACAGTAAAACGCAACGGACCATTATCAAGAATTTGATAGTCGGCATAACAGTAGGGATAAACAATAGAACCATCGGCATCGACAAGAGCCGTAGCACCGGCACCAAGGGTGGGACCCACCTTGTAATAATCCATACCATTACCGTGGTCGACGTGATACGACACACTATTATAAAGCGCGGCAGCCGAATCGGGTGCAACGCTCTTCAGGCGTGCTATCTCGGCAACGGTAGCTGTATCCAACTCGGCCGCATAACGATCGGCGACCACAGGATGGGCCACACGTTTTACCCACACATCATATCCATAAGCCGCTTCACCACTCTCCTGCAAGGCCGGGCCATAAGCACGGAAGGCGATACAATCATTCTCCCAAGCAATATCATCAACACGCTCAGGATACTGTGCACCCACTGCACACACAGCAAAAGTATCGGGCACTCCGAGGGTTATAAGATACTCGGCACAAGAACCCGGCTCAACATCGGTAAGGAATATCAATTTATTATCGAACGTAATCTGATAAGGTACTTGTTTGCGAGCCGCATCAAGTACTACGACTTGCTGACCATCACCGACCAACAATTTATCGGCAACCACACCATAGTCAACCTCAACCATCTCGTTCATACGCACCCACTCGGTATCGTTGTAAACCTCAACCTTGAGTCCGTTTTCGCTTACACAGGCTTGCAACAAGGCTGCAACAGCAATAAAAAACAGGGTCTTTTTCATATTCCAAAATATTAGTTATAATAGACTATTCATTTCTTTTCTAACGCATTATCAACGCAAATATTGCCAAGTAAAGTTGCTTTTGTTATAACTCTTGCCCACCATCGAATAGTAAAATTGATAGCAGGGTCGCAACAGGTAATAAAACGGCACCAACCCACTGCGACAACTCTCGCCCAACAGACGCGACATCGTAAGATACACACGCCAAATAAACAACCAATACAATAGCATCATCAACAATGCTGCTATCACACACAACAAGTGAGTATAACCCACCGCCAATGAGGCTGCAAACGTAATCCAAAACAAGATGTGAACAAAGGTCTCGAAACGGAAAATCGCCTTGGACGATGTGCGTAAATATTTGGACGTAAAATTATATCTCATTCGCAACTCATCCCACGCGGCACAATTATCTTCATTAATGCTCTCAACTATACTTTCGGGCGAAATCTCAATACGAGTATTTGACTTATGCGCAATCTCATTAACCAACAAATCATCATCGCCAAAATGCAGGTTGAGCGTCGAAGAGAAACCATTAAGCGCAAAAAATGCCTCCTTACGATAGGCCAAATTACTACCCATTCCCATATAAGGACGATGCAGAACTGCAAAAGACAAAAATCGCAAGGCAAAAGTCATCCTGTCAAATACTTTAAATCGGCATTTTCTTCCCACAGTATCATTGGCCATTCGGGTATAACCCAACACCACATCCACTCCGGGCACAAAATTACGTGCTATCGACTGCAACCAATTATCACTCACCGGCACACAATTGGCATCTGTCAGCACTATAACATCATATTTTGAAGCTTTTATACCCAATGTAATTCCCAACTTTTTGCGGCTCACGTTACTCACTCGGTCGGGCACAAAAGTCTGATACACATTGCTATGTTCACATTCATACATCGACACTGCGTTTTGAATCTCTTCCGAAGTGCCATCATTGACAACAATCACCTCATATTCGGGATATTTCTGCACCAGCAACTTAGGCAACAAATCAAGCACGCGACCTGCCTCCTCGGCGTGAGCATAAACCACTACCGACACAGATGGCATATCGGTTGTATAGCCGACCTTCCCGGCATCAGCCTTATGTCTATAACTCACTACACGATAGTATATTACGTAGAGATACAATAGCACTATAATCAGCAAGCATAACAATAAAGAGAATACTATAATTTGAAGTGTTGAAAAGTTAAAATCCAAAAAATGTGACATACATATCATTTATAAAATTTGACACTGCAAAAATAAGTATTTGTTTTGAATTTTTTACCATTTTAGAGGCTCACAATATCTATTCTCACACATAATAATCACACCCCACCATTACCTAAAATTCAGAAATAAAAGAGCAACCACAACTTTTACACAACATATTAAATATCAAATATATAAACTCAAACAGTTAAACCAAGCAAAAAAAATCGGCACATCTATATAATAAAGTATGGGGGTTATTCGTTAAAAAAGAGAATAAATAAAGAAAAAAGTAATATCTTTGCCACGCTAAAAAAAAAGAGATGAAAAAATATAGACTACTTATTCCAATTCTTGCAATATTATTAGTTGGTTGCAAAACGACACAAGATATGTTATACTTCCCCGATTTTGCAACCGAAAGCGACGTAACCCAAGTCATACCCGACTCGCTCAAAAACTACGAGTCGAAAATTATGCCCGACGATATGTTGCTCATTACAGTCAACTCTATTGACCCTAATGCTGTAGCAGTTTTCAACTTGCCTACGTCCAATTTCCTCACACCCGGAAAAGCTCTTATATCGGCAACACCCTCACTGCAAACATATATTGTCGACAATGGTGGCTATATAGAATTTCCGGTATTGGGTAAAATAAAGTTGGGAGGTCTCACTCGTAGCGAAGCTACCGAGTTTTTACAAGCAAAACTCAAAGCCTATGTCGAGGATCCCATCGTGACCATCCAATGCACCAACTACAAGTTCAGCGTACTGGGAGAGGTAACAAAACCCGGTACCTATCAATTCAACAGCGACCGTATCACTCTGCTCGATGCACTCGGATATGCCAACGACATAACCATCTATGGTAATCACGCCAACGTACTACTCATTCGCGAGGAAAACGGAGTGCGCACATTCCATCGCATCGACCTTACACAACCCGATATATTTACATCACCCTACTACTACGTCAAGCGCAATGATGTAATATATGTCGAGCCCAACGAAGCCCGCCAAGGTTATGCAGGTTACAGCCAAGACAAACAATATCTTGTTTCGGTAGTAAGTGCCGTCACCTCTGCCGCGTCGGTCATCGTATCACTTTGTATAGCACTTTTTGTTAAATAAACACAATCACGAGCCCTATAATCATATCATATATGGAGTCTTCACAAAACAACTTCAACAACGAAAGCATAAGCCTCAGCAACATTGTAGCTACTGTAACCCGCAATTGGCCCATTTACGCAGTATCGGTAGTACTATGCGTAGCATTTGCATTCTTCTATTCTAAGATTACACCCGACAAATATGTTGTAGAGTCGAACGTAATGATACGCACCGATATGTCATCGACCGGTAATATGGCCGGTGCTTTTATGCAACAAATGGGACTAGGAAGCCTTATGGGACAAGGCATCAGCGTAGACGATGAAATAAACATCATTGCATCGCACTCTCTGCTAAGACAAACCGCTGTTGAAATGCAACTCAACAAGAAACGCATCTATCGCGAGAACTTCTTTGTACGTTTCGTTGAGTTTGAAGACTATGCAGTCGACATTATCGACACCAACAATGTATGCGACACACTGGGCAGAACCCTCAACTTTAAAGTTACCATCGGAGAAGACGGATTGGCCGACATCACACTCAAAAAAGGATTCTTCAAGAAGTTGGTCAACCTCAAGAACGTCACTCTTCCGGCCACAGTCAACACCATATATGGCGATTTTGTTATTACAACAACCCCCAATTATGTAGCCGGTGAAAAATACGCCTACAACCTCAAGCTCAGCGGATATGACATCGTAGCCGAGGATATTGCCAAACACGTAGACATATTCATCCCCAACAAATTGGCCAACCTCATTCGCCTCACATACGAAACTCCCTATACCGACCACGGCAAAGAACTACTCAACACCATAGCAACACTATACAACGAGCGTGGTATAGCCGAGAAAAACATCGAGGCCAGCAATACCGCCATCTTCATCAACGAACGTCTTGCTATCATCGCTGCCGAACTAGATACTGCCGAACGAGAAGTTGAAAAATACAAAAAAGACCACAACCTATCGGATATAGAAACCGAAGCCAAAGCAATACTCGAAAACGATGTACTCTTCCGCACCAAGCTCGTTGAAGCCGAGACCGAAGTAAAAGTTTTGGAGTACGTGCTAGACTTTATATCTCGTCCCGAAAATCGCTTTGCACTCATTCCGTTTACAACCGGTATGAGCGAATCATCGGGCAAGGCCATTATCGAATACAACGAGTTGGCTTTGACACATATCAATATGAGTAGCACCGCCAAACCCGGCAGCCCGGCTCTTAAGACCCTCGAAAATCAAATCGATGCATCGAGAACCAACGTTATCACAACCATCCGCACTGCCAAAGAGAGTGCAGAGATAGCATTGGCCGACCTCCGCAATCAAGAAGACAAATATATCTCACGCATACGCACTATGCCATCACAAGAGCGTGAGTTTATATCAATATACCGCCAAAAGGCCATTAAAGAAGAGCTGTACATCTTCTTACTCCAAAAGCAAGAAGAAAACGCTATTACATTGGCGATGGCTTCACCCAAGGGTCAGATTGTCGATGCCGCCTTTAACTATAGCGAGCCATCAAACATATCGACTCTCACCCTCCTCTTCTTAGGCTTTGTAATAGGTATCGTTATACCATCGGTATACCTATATCTCAAAGCAATATTCCGCACCAAATTTAGCAGCAAAGAAGAGCTGGAACAAATCACTCGTGTGCCCGTACTTGGCGAAGTTTGCATCAATCGTACCAACCAAAACATTGTTGTTCGCGAAGGAGACACAAGTTCGATCACCGAGCTATTCCGTTTGTTGCGTACCAACTTACAATTCCTACTTACCGGAAAGAACGACAAGGTTATCTTGCTCACCTCATCTATCAGCGGTGAAGGTAAATCTTTTGTGAGCGTCAACTTGGCAACATCATTGGCACTCATCAATAAGCGAGTAGTCATAATAGGTCTCGACATCCGTAATCCTAAATTGTCGGAATATATGAACATACGTCCACGTCTGGGTGCAACCAACTACCTGGCATCGGAAGATATTACAGTTGAGCAGATTATCACTCCTAGCGGCATCACACCCAACCTCGATGTGATTGTTGCCGGTCCTGTTCCGCCCAACCCCGCCGAGTTGCTTCTCAACAATCGCTTGGAACAACTTTTTGAAACATTACGCAAACAATACGACTACATCATTATTGACTCGGCACCTGTTGCAATGGTTTCTGACACATTCTCACTGATGCGCGTATCCGACACAGTTGTCTATGTATGTCGCGCCAACTATACAAACCGCGATTACATTCGCTACTGCAACGAGTTGGTAGCCGAAGAGCGTCTCCGCAATGTATCGTTGGTTATCAACGCCACAGCAGCCAAACAAGGCTACGGATATGGTCAAAACCACAAAGGTGAGCGCATAAGATTACACAAATAAATATAACCCTTAAAGTTTATATTTAATGGCACACAGTCGAGGGAAAGAATTTCTCAATACCTTCTCGATATACGCTGTAGGAACAGTGGGTGCAAAGCTTATAGCCTTTGCACTGATGCCATTATATACATTCTACTTGGCCAAAGAGGATATGGGATATTTCGATATCTCTATCACACTCATTATGTTACTTGTCCCCTTTGCCACATTCGACTTGAGAGACGGGGCTTTTCGATTTCTCATAGACAAGACCTGCCCTCATCCTCCCAAAGAAGTCATTTCATACATTGTCAAGACACTAGCTCGCAACAGTGTTATCATTGTCATACTGTCGGCAATAGGTTACGTATATCTTTCACATCTATCCTTCTACCCCATATTGGTAGCAACCCTCATTGCATATTCCTGCTACGAGGTTATAATACAGGTGGTGCGCGGAATGGGACAGACCAAACTGTTTGTGACAATCGGTATCATCAATACAGCACTCATACTGCTACTGAGCATCCTATTTCTTGTAGTACTCAAATGGGGGGTACTCTCTATCTTCCTTGCCAATCTTATCAGTCGCATCATTTCACTTTTGATTATCGAATGGCGACTCAAACTCATACCTTTGTTTATACACAATCACAAAGAATGCAGTAAAGACGTAGGAAAAGAACTATTGAAATATACGATACCGCTATTGCCCAATGTATTGGCTTGGTGGGCTATTGAAAGTTCAAGCAAGATATTCATTGTACAATATTTGGGACTAGGCGAAAACGGTATCTTTGCAGTAGCAATCAAGTTTTCCAACATTCTACAAATCGCAGCCAGTATATTCTATCAGACGTGGCAAGAGACAGCTATCAAAGAGATGAACTCAAACGATCACAATCGGTTCTTCTCAAAGATTTTCAACAACTATTTTTTCCTGCTGTCTTGCACCGTTCTGCTCGCGACATTGGCACTCCGCCTCATATACCCCTATATTGTTGCCGAATCTTATCAAGAGAGTTACATCTATATATACCCCTTATTTATAGCTGTTCAACTGCACGCCATCAGTTCATTTCTCGACTTGGCATATCAATGCTCTCGTAAAACCTACCGAGGGCTGCCTTCCATCATATCTACCGCCATATTGTCAATCGTATTATACTACTTCACCGTAACACGTTGGGGTCTAATGGGAGTATCTATTTCACTCATACTATCATACGGTTATCTGATGACATACCGTCTTTTCGATACCCGATTCTGTTTCCGCATAGCTCCCAATACACTGTTTTTTATATCATTGGCAATACTTGCAGTAGGTGCAATTGTGGTATATATGCCCATCCCATCATATCTTCTTATAGCTATAATTGCTATAGGAGCTGCCTCGTTGGCTGTATATGCTCGTCAAGTACTCTTAAACAGAAAGGATAAATAATGGGAGCAATATTATTTATCGCCATATCGGTAGCTGTATATGTTATAAAGATAATACACAATGCGCGCAATCTTACTTTTGATAAGTGGTGCGAAATATTTATCTCATTCTTTATCTTTACCAACTGCCTTAACTTTGGACTCACCTACTTCGACCTAGGCAACCAATATGTCGACGGTACATTTGGTATGCAACTAAGGCTTGAGGTATATATGATTATAGCCCCCATCTTCTTTATAGTCTTATCTCGTCGCACACAATGGCATCTATTACCACTACCCTGGTATGTAATATTCGGCTTGGTACTATTCAGCGCCATTAATATATTCAACCCCAATAATATGGCTGTTGCATCAACAGTAATAGCCTTGGCGCAGATAATATTATATCTGATATTCTTGTATATAGTATGCTCAAGCGTATCGATAGAAGTCATAATGAGAGGAATATTTGAGGGATTTACATACACGGTATTACTACAAACAGTTCTCACACTTTGCTATCCGGTATTGGGTATATACGAGGTAACACAACTATTCCGAGAAGGTGTTTCCATTAGAGCCGAAGAGCGTCCCGGTGCCCCGGGAACATTCAATCACCCCAACGTTCTGGGTGGTTATATTTCATACGTGTTTACATTCTTCACAGCTTGTATCCTCTACGGATATAAGCGCAAACAGAGCATCGTATATGCCATATTAGCCTTTTTCGTACTGTTTTTTACCTACTCACGTTCAGCGTTGTTGGCTAGTATTTTTGCCGTAGGCGTGATGTACCTCATTTACAAGACTCGATACGGCTCAATCTTTACCGTAAAGAATGTATTTTATCGCATCATACCTCTTATTATTCTGGCTGTTGCCCTCATATTCCTCACCCCTATCAAAGATAGTTTCATAGGTAGCAACGTAGATGAAATGTTTGTTGCACGCCTTATGCACTTCTATTGCGGATATGAAACAATTGTTGAACACCCATTCATTGGTGTAGGTCTCAATGCACACCTCGAATACATCCGCAATAATATCGACCCGGGAATATTCTCACTATTCGATAAGACAGCTTGGCGACCCGAAGAGTTTATATTCAGTAACCCCATACACAACATATTCTTCATATTCCTGACCGAATTTGGTATATTGGGCACACTTCCCATCATATACTTCATCATACGCAAATTTCTAAATATCAAGCCTCAATTGCGTCGTGAAGCATCTACCGAGTACCATATCAGCGCACTTTTTGCCATTGGCGTACTGTGCTATCTCCTCGTACACGGTATGAGCGACTGGGCTCCGATGAATGCACCGATGAGAAATATTTGGATATTTACGTTTTTTGTCGTTGCCTGCGCCCCTTATAGAAAGACATCAAACAAAAACACATAATAATATTTCAAATTTTAGATGGCATATAAGACTAAAATTGTATCTTTGTAACAAAAGATTTTTCTAGCAGATGAAAAAAATTTTGGTCATATCACAAAATCACACGCCACCCGTGTACGCCGGCAATCAGAAATGCATTTTTGAATACTGCGAAATGCTGAAAGGATTGAATGCCGATGTATCTTTTCTATATCTGCAAGGACACAAAAAATTAGCACAAGAAGAGTTTGATATTTTACACCGATATTGGGGCGATAATCTGCACATATACAATCGCAAGATAGCACTGGAAGCCCCCATACGTTTGTGGGGTAAAATAAGAGCTTGTTTCACGCCATTCAATTTCCTCGATGAGAAATATCCGTTTGGGCTCACATCGTACGTACAAGAACTACAAAAGAAGCACCACTTTGATATTATCATTATCAACTACCTTACACTGTCAAGACTGTTTATAGGCAAGCTCGATTGCCACAAAGTCCTTTTTGCTCACGACTGCTTCACCTTCAAGAATGAACGATTACACACCGATAAATCGTTTTTCAACCTCAAGCCCAACGATGAAGCTCGCGCCTTGCGACGTTGCGACACAGTCCTATCGATACAAGACAACGAGACTACCTTGTTTGAATACTTGGCACCCGACAGCAGGGTAATGACTGTATATTCCATATTCCCCACACAATGGGTAAAAAGCGACCTCCCCAACGAGAATATTCTCTTCTTCTCGGGTGACAGTCAACTAAACATAAATGGTATAAAACGCTTTATCAACAACATCTTCCCGCTTGTGCTTGACAAGCACCCTCAAGCACGCCTAATTATAGCCGGTAATATATGCAACAAACTCAACGATATACAACACAGCAACATAACTCAATTGGGTCGTATCGATGATGTAAAGCAGTTCTACAGTATGGGAGAGATAGCCATCAACCCCATATATCAAGGAACCGGACTAAAGATAAAAACATTGGAAGCTCTGTCGTACGGAAAAGCAACAGTAGTAGACCCTCACAGCATTGAGGGGCTATATAAAGCAACTTCCGCGCCCACATTAGTCGGACACACTTATAACGAATATGCACAACATATCATTTCACTACTGGAACAACCCTCATTGCGCAATAAGCTAGCACAAGAAGGTATTGCCTATGTAGATGAGATGAATGAATATATCAAAAAACAATATAAAGAACTAATAGCATTATGAAAGCACCTCTTATAATTGCCGAAATTGGTTGTAATCACAAAGGTGATATGTCTATTGCCTACGAGATGATTAAGACCGCAGCTACATATTGCAACGCTGATATAGTAAAATTTCAAAAAAGATGCAACACCGAGTTGCTCTCACCCGAAGAATATAATGCCCCTCACCCCAACCCTGCCAATTCATACGGTGAAACATACGGACTTCACAGAGAGTACCTCGAATTCACACTTGAGCAACACCGCCAATTGCTTGAATGGTGCAACGAATTTGGCATTGAATACTCTACTTCGGTATGGGATGTGACTTCGGCACGAGAAATAACCTCTCTCAATCCACGCCTCATCAAAGTACCATCGGCTTGTAACCTCAACAAAGAGTTGTTGGAATATCTTTGCGACAATTTCAAGGGCGAGATACACCTCTCATTTGGAATGACTACCCACGACGAAGAAGAACAAATAGTATCTTTCTTTGAGTCGAAGGGTCGTAACAAAGATTTGGTCATATACAACTGCACATCGGGCTACCCGGTTCCCTTCGAAGACATCTGTCTGCTAGAAATAAACCGTTTGAAAGAGCTTTACAGCCATCGTGTCAAGGCAATAGGTTTCTCAGGACACCACCTTGGCATAGCCGTTGACTCGGCAGCTGTAGCCCTTGGTGCCCAATATATAGAACGACACTACACACTCGACCGCACTTGGAAAGGCACCGACCACGCAGCATCACTCGAACCCGACGGGGTACGCAAGTTGGCTCGCGATTGTCGCGCAGTTGCAAAGGCTCTCACTTTCAAAGAAAAAGAGATACTCGACATCGAAGCCGTTCAACGCGATAAACTCAAGAAAAATCAAGTCAAGTGGTAAAAGCAAAATGAAAGTTATAGCATTCATACCTGTGAGAGGCGGCAGCAAGTCTATTCCCCTCAAAAACATCAAGCCCCTATGCAACAAGCCTCTTGTATGCTGGAACATAGAGGCTTTGGAAAACTGCGCCTTAGTCGACGAGATTATTGTAGCAACCGACTCGGAACAAATCATAAGTACCGTATGCGAGCGCAATTATCCCAAAACTCACATTTATCGACGCTCGGCACAAAATGCCACTGATACCGCCTCTACCGAGAGTGTAATGCTAGAATACATCGAAAATGCCAATTTACCACAGGACAACATTTTTATGTTGGTTCAAGCCACATCGCCTCTGACACAGACTCAACACTTTACCGAGGCCTTACAGATGTATAGCGAAGGTAATTACGACTCAATGCTCACTTGTGTCAGGAACTTCCGTTTCTTCTGGAACAGCGATGGCACAAGTAGCAACTACGATTATCGCAACCGCCCTCGCCGACAAAACTTTGAAGGCCAGCTAATGGAAAACGGAGCATTCTATATCAATACTGTTGCCAACATACGCACGTCGGGCAACCGACTCAGTGGCAAGATAGGTATATATGAAATGCCGGAATATACAGCCACCGAAATAGACGAGCCCGACGATTGGGTAATCATAGAAAACCTGATGCGCAGGCACATCTTATCTCTGCAAAAACAATCAACAAGCAACATCAAGTTGTTTATAACCGATGTTGACGGTGTACTTACCGATGCCGGTATGTACTATTCGGAAAACGGAGACGAACTTAAAAAATTCAACACCCGAGATGGAATGGGGCTGAAGATACTCAAAGAAAAAGGTATCAAAACAGCTATTATCACCTCCGAAGACACCGAGATGGTAAGTCGCCGAGCCAAGAAACTCAACATCGACTACCTCTACCAAGGCAAGCGACACGGAGGCAAGTTGGCTGCAGCTCTCGAGATATGCCAAAAAGAGGGAATAACTATCGACAACGTGGCATACATCGGAGACGACATAAATTGTTACGACCTACTCTCGGCTGCAGGTATCAAAGCCTGTCCGACCGATGCCCTTCCTGCCATAAAAGAGATTCCCAATATAATGATTCTATCGCACAAGGGTGGCGAAGGTTGTGTAAGAGAATTTATAGAATATATCCTGAACGTATGAGAAAGATATTTTTCTACATACACAAGACCGGGATTCTTGATTATTTCATCAATCCCATATGTAAGTTTCTCACCGAGAAATTCGACATCACCATACTACACCTCAACAAGAGAAACGGATTTCCCGACAAGAAATACGATAACTTACATCTCATAGATATATCGGACTACAGTTCACAACAAATCATACAATTGTTGCAAGAGAGCAGTCCGTCACTTTTTGTATTACCGGGATTTATCTCTATATATGAGCTGTATATGTTGCGTATAGCCAAAATGCTAGGCATACCCACTCTGTTTTTGGAGCACGGTATATATTCACAACAAACCGCCAACATAGCCTACAACAAGGTACTCTCGACACAAGCATTCCACGTTATACATCGCAACCTATATTTCTTATATCGTTACCTCGAGTTAGCCTGCAAGAGCCGAAATTGGAAAGAAGAAATGACGGTACTATACCGAGCCATTCTTCGCAAAGATTACAGTAGCACACAATTCTCAAGAGCAATGTTCTTTGCCCCATACGGTTACGAGCACATCAATTCACATTTTGGTTACAAAGAAAACCAAATCGAATATATTGGCTATCCCCTTGTCGATACCAATCAAGAATACAACCGCATACAACAGTTGGCAACAAACAACCTACACAACGGAACAGCTATATACATCCATCAACCCTTTATCAAGGATATGCTGACACGATGGGATTATAACCGCGAGAAAGAGATGCTCACCCAACTCAACAATGAGGTAAAACAGCAAGGACTCTCGCTCACTGTTTCCCTACACCCACGAGAGTCAATAGAACACTACAAGCGACTATATAGCGACACTGACATCACCATCAAATACGTCGACAACAAAGAGGAGTATGCTCAGTGTAGTCTAGCCATCGGTCATTACAGTACAGCTCTTATCTACCCGTTGTTTTTTGAGAAACCCATTTGGATTATTGATTACGACACAATACAATCGTCCAAAGAGAGCCCATTCTCACCGGCCAACACATATCCACTCATCCAGGTAGAGAATAACAGAGAATTCAAACATAATATCATTGGGAACGAGGTTCTTTCATTCGAGAACATCGCACAACACATCGACCAATATATCACAACACTATAACAATTTGGCAAGATTTTTATAAAATTGTATAGGCTTACCGTAAGCTAATACATTTTTTTGTATATTTGCAGTAAAACCTTGAATATATGTTGTAGCTAGGGATAAAAACATATTCACTTACTTTTATTCACGTGCTTGCATCATTTTTCTCGAATAACTGAAAAGAGAGTGACCGACAGAAACATTATCTATCATCACACACTTTTCGTTTTATAAATTGTTATTGATATGAAGATTCCTGCGCCCACCGATATAAGTATTATCACAACTTACCGTTGCCCTATGCAATGCAAGATGTGTAATATCTGGAAAAACCCCACACTTGCCAAAGACGAGATACAGCCCAAAGATCTCGAGATATTGCCCAATGTAAAGTTTATCAACATTACAGGTGGAGAGCCTTTTATACGTGAGGATCTTCCCGAGATAGTAGAAGTTGCATTCCGCAAAGCGCCTCGTGTGGTAATCTCGACATCAGGATGGTTTGAAGATCGTGTCATCGCATTGGCTCGTCGCTTTCCCAATATCGGCATACGTATAAGTATCGAAGGATTGTCACAGAAAAACGACGAGTTACGAGGTCGACAAGGTGGCTTTGACAAAGGCTTGAGAACATTGCTCACCCTGCGCGAGATGGGCGTAAAAGATGTTGGATTTGGTATCACAGTTTCCAACAACAACTCAGCCGATATGCTGTCACTCTACAGCCTATCCAAAAAGCTCAATATGGAATTTGCAACAGCAGCATTCCACAACTCATACTACTTCCACAAAGATGACAATGTCATAAGCAACAAGGACGAGGTATGCAATAATTTTGCCAAACTCATCGAGTTGCAACTCAAAGAGAAGCACCCCAAATCGTGGTTCCGCGCATTCTTCAATATGGGACTTATCAACTATATCGAAGGCAACAGACGTATGCTCCCTTGCGAGGCCGGTATGATTAACTTCTTTGTCGACCCATACGGTGAGGTATACCCTTGCAACGGACTGGAAGAGAAATTCTGGAAAGAGAGTATGGGCAACATCCGAAAAGCAAATAATTTTGCCGAGATATGGGAGAGTGAGCAAGCAGCTCGTGTAAGAGAATTGGTGCGCACTTGCCCCAAAAACTGCTGGATGGTAGGAACTGCATCGCCAGTTATGAAAAAGAAGGCTTACATCAAGCACCCTCTCAAATGGGTATTACGTAATAAACTAAACGTAATGATGGGCAAGCCGGTATGCATCGATAAACAATGGTATGATGTAGGTCAAGACCCGCGACAAGGCGACTTACAGCCTCGCAAATAATCTTGCAATGAAAGTAGTAGTAGTAGGCACACGAGGAATACCCAATATACTGGGTGGAGTAGAAACCCACTGCGAGGAATTGTACCCTCGCCTTGTAGAGATGGGGTGTGACGTTACCGTTGTGCGCCGATCAAGCTACATTACACCACAGAACCAAATCAAGTCATACAAAGGTGTTAAACTTCACGATATTTTTGCACCTCGCAAAAAGAGTTTTGAAGCCATCACGCACACTTTTTTGGCCATTATCTACGCCAAGAGACAGCACGCCGACATCCTGCACATTCACGCCATCGGCCCCTCTATTATGGTGCCATTCGCACGTTTGCTGGGTCTGAAAGTCATAATGACACATCACGGCCCCGACTACGACCGACAGAAGTGGGGAAAACTAGCCAAGGCCATATTAAGACTAGGCGAAAAATGGGGCGTTAGGCATTCCAATCAGGTGGTTGTCATATCACAGGTTATAGCCGATATATGCAGTAAGCAACATAAGCGGCCCGATACACATCTTATATATAATGGTGTGAATACACCTCAACGCGCCACTACAACACAATATATCGAATCATTAGGGCTTGAAGCAGGCAAATATATTCTGGCAACAGGACGTTTTGTCAAAGAAAAAAACTTTGACTTACTCATTAAGGCATACGCTCAATCAAGCATAAAAAATGATTATCGACTCGCCATCGCCGGTGATGCCGATCACCCCGATGAATACAGCAAGAGCCTCAAACAACTTGCACACGATAACAATGTAGTACTCACAGGCTTTATCAAAGGTGCAAAACTCAACGAGATACTATCACACGCCGCACTATATGTACTTCCATCATCACACGAAGGTCTGCCAATTGCTCTATTGGAAGCTATGAGTTACAATCTGGATGTTACAGTGAGCAATATTCCGGCCAATACACTCTCCTGCCTCCAAGATGACGATTTCCATCAAGTAGGCGACATCGATGCATTGAAAAAAGTTATAGAAAGAAAACTCAACAACAACCCGGGAATGCGGTCATACGACCTCACACCCTATAATTGGGACTACATCGCACAGCAAATCAAAGAGTTATATGACTCGATGTGTTAAGTAGGCTGTTTTTCACTCTTAAAAAAACTTTTACCATCACAACATTGTTTTACAGGTACGACATTCATATAACCGCGAGTGTCGCAAATGAGTATTAATCACTACCCAAAAACAGTGTTATGAAAAAGGCAATTCCTATTTTACTATTGGCAGTAGCACTGACAGCCTGCCAAAAAAATCCCGACCTCGACCAATTGTCGAGCGAGTTAATTGTGTACACAAACTACGACAAGAACACCAATTTTGGTAAGTACACGACCTACGCCATTCCCGATAGCATTTTGCTACTCGATGATAAGGCTAAGCCCACGTACTACTCGGCAACCGATCCCCGCACTATTGCAATCGTACGCGCCATCAATAGCGAGATGAGCACAAGAGGATACACCCGCGTAGAAAACAACGCTGATGCCGACCTAGGTGTACAAGTAAGTTATGTAAAAGACACCAATACCATTATTTCATACGCTTCTACCAATCCATATTGGTGGTACGGCTATGATTATTATTGGCCGGGCAGCTATTGGAATCCTTACTGGTGGGGCTGGGGACCATCCTACAACTATCCCATTTCATACACCTATACAATCGGCTCGCTCATCATTGAGATAGTTGCCCTCGAAGATGCCAATCCAACAACCAAGAAGATACCCGTTATATGGACAGCATATATGGCCGGTATTCTTTCTAGCAACCAGATGAATATCAATCGCACCGTATCGGGTATATATCAAGCCTTTGAACAGTCTGCTTACATCAAAACCGGTGTGTCACAATAACACAGATAACTATCTATAAGACACTGCAACTCTTTATATTAAATATTTCACCAAACAATTACTACAATGAAAAACAGATGTAAAATATTAGGAGTCATATTGGTGCTATCTGCGATGATAACACCTCATATAACTCAAGCACAAATTATCAATAATGGTTATATGAATGTCGATTGGCAATTTAATGCTCCCATCGGCAATGAATTTGCCAATGTTGCCAGCGGATGGGGTATGAATGTAGAAGGCGGATATTACATTATTCCCAAAATGTCGATTGGTCTTTTTATGTCGTTTCATACCAACAACAAATATATTGGTGAGGAGGTACTTCACCTCAGCGACACCGAGAGCCTGTTTACCGACCAGCAACATTCGTTATACCAATTACCATTCGGAGCTGTTATGCGATGGAGATTTACCGAAGATAGGATGTTCGAGCCATACATTGCTGCCAAACTAGGTGCTATGTATTCCCGTATGGAGTCCGACACTCAAGTATACACATACTACGATACGACTTGGGGATTTAATGTTCAACCCGAGGTAGGAGTCAATATATTTCCAATGCCAATGAAACGAGTTGGTATACATATTGCACTCTATTACAACTACTCTACCAACAAGAGCAAAGTTCTCACCTATGACATTGACAACTACAACAACATCGGTTTTCACGTAGGACTTTCGTTCTGAGGCATCCTACACCTTTATCACCACAAAGGTGTGTGTAACGATAATGGCAGTGCTTGTTTATATCATTTATTCACTCAAGCACTGCCATCATTATTCAATTAATAATTACACATCTATTATAGTTATCAACCTTTTTCATCAGTCTCATTTATCTTAAATCTCCATAATTCAACCGGACATTCTCACTAAAAGTGTTTTTTCTTAAGATATTTAAAAAACTACATTGCAATCCTCTTTTATTTCTCCACCATTCATCCCTACAACATAGTTGCTACACAATATTTTATTCTTCAACCATTGCATCAACAAAACAACGGTTGCAGCGATTTCAAACGTAATCCAAATGCAATTTTATCCCCATTTAATTTGTAATTTTAAAATAAAACTCGCAACTTTGCATCAAATTGGTTAGATATACTTAAATTTAGAAAACTAAAGATAATTATTATGATAAAAAGAATGCTCCCTCTATTGGTATTGATTTTTGCACTGACATCTTGCCAAAAAGAACCCGATTTGGGCAAATTATCAGACAACTTGATGGTCTACACCCACTATGACGATAATTGCGACTTCTCTCAATACAGCACATACTATCTGCCCGATAGCATACTGATGCTTGACAACACCATTGAAGAGCCCGTATATTACACAAAGAAAGATACTCGCGCCGGCTACATTCTAGATGCTTTTGAAGATGAAATGGATGCTCTTGGCTACAAGAGAACAACCAACAAAGATGACGCCGACCTAGGTCTACAACTTACTTATATCAAAACTACCAACACATACATAGGTTATGATTACCCCTATTGGTGGTACGATTTCTACTACTATTGGCCATTCAGCTATTGGGATCCCTTCTATTTCGATTGGTATCCCTATTACCCCTACCCTGTAAGCTACTACTCATTCACAGTAGGAACACTTGCAGCCGAGATTATAGCTTTGAAAGACATTGATGCAAGCTCCAAAGACAAACTTATACCGTTTGCCTGGACCGCCTACATTGCCGGTATAGAGAGCAGCAACCAGATTAATATTTCTCGCGCATTGGCCGGTGTATATCAAGCCTTTGAGCAATCGCCCTATCTTGGCAAATAAAGATAAATATCACACAATCACTATTTACAACTATAAAAATTACGATAATGAAAAATATAGCCAAAATATTGGGCATCACTTTTATTATAGCAACTATGGCACTGCCCCTCACAGCCAATGCACAAATATACAAGCCCTCATATTTCAACATCGACTGGCAATTCAACGGATTGGTTACCAATGACTATGCCGACACCCCTAGCGGTTGGGGTATGAACTTTGAAGGTGGCTACTATGCTACCTCAAAAATTGCAGTGGGTCTATATGCCTCATTCCACACCAACGACAAGTATATTGGAGAGCAACTATTGCACCTCAACAGCAACAGCGACTTGTATACCGATCAAATTCACTCGACATTCCAAGTTCCATTTGGCGCACTACTCAAATATCGCTTTATTGAGGATAGAATGTTTGAACCCTATGCAACCATCAAATTGGGTGCTATGTTCTCACGAATGACCTCCGAGACACAAGTTCTCGAATTTTACGACGAAGGATGGGGCTTCAATGCTCAACCGGAAATAGGTGTCTCTATCTACCCATCGGCTCACAATCGTTTTGGTATTCACTTAGCTATGTACTATAGCTATTCGACCAACCGCAACCAAGTACTATGTTACGAAATCAATGGTTACAACAACATTGGTTTCCACGTAGGTGTAACTTTCTAAGGTCAAAACATAAACATTCATATAAAGCTATGCCCTCGGCAAAATGATGCTCGGGCATAGCTTTCTTTTTGCCTTGCATTACGATTTCCCACCTGTTCTATCGGTTTTGATTATAATCTTACTATCTTTGCAATAATCACACCGTATGATGTGACATATAAGAATTACGGAACAAAATACAATTCAGTCATTTGTTGTATCTTTGTACTACCAACAATACTATGCAATGATAAGAAAAACAATAGCCATAATTATCGGGATACTGCTTATAGCCCCCAATATCAACGCTCAAGATGGCATAAACTACATTGTCGAAGCCTCGGCACACACAGCATCCGGAACGTTTGCTCCACACTATATGAGTGCCAACCAATATGGCATCATTATGAATGGCAGTGGTGCATACTTACGAGCAGGCGCATTTATCGAGATGGATACCACCAAAAGATTTTCTTACGCTGCCGGAATAGATTTGATGGGAATATATGAAAGCACATCACCTACTCGCCGATGGGAAAATGGTACATTCTCAATGCTCCAAATCCGACCACAAATCTTCCGCATACAACAATTATACGCCGACTTGAAGTACCGCGCTGTTTTTCTTTCAATAGGTATGCGACAGAAAGCACACGAAAATCCTATTACCAACCACCGCCTATCATCAGGCAACTTGGTTCTTTCGGGCAATAGTCGGCCTATACCTCAAGTACAAGCCGGATTTCATCGATTTGTTGACATTCCATTTACACAAGGCTGGGTACAAATCAAAGGAGATATTGCCTACGGCAAATTTTTAGGTGACAACTATCTGCGCAATCATTACTACCAATACTCATCATTTCTCACCACCAATGTATTCTACCACTACAAGTCATTGTACCTGCGTAGTAACCCCAACAAGCCTTTTGTTGTAACTATTGGCATTGAGGACGGAGTACAATTTGGAGGAGACACCGATACTTATAGAAATGGTGAACTAGTCTCATCAGAAAAATCAACTGTAAACATCAAGGCATTTGCACAAGCCTTCCTGCCAAGCTCAGGCGATGAAAATGCCAACAAAGGAGACCAACTATTTGTCTACGGCAACCACGTAGGAGCAATAGACATCGCATTGGAATACAACTTTGCCAATCGCTCTCAACTTCGAGCCTATACACAATGGATATATGAGGACGGCTCCGGTATGAACAAACTGAATGGATGGGACGGGCTGTGGGGTATAGCCTACCACACCCATCGCAACAGCATCTTTTCCGACATTGTTATCGAGTATATAGGACTGGATAACCAAAGTGGCGCAATACCCTGGCAACCAACCGATCGTCCCGGCACACAAGTCACTACCCAAACATCGGGAGGCGACGACTATTACAACAACTATCGCTACAATGGATGGCAACAAGCCGGTCACGGTCTTGGTACTCCTATGTCACCCTCTATAATGTACAACACCGACGGATATATGCGCTATCTCAACACTCGTGTTCGCGGTGGTCATATAGCCCTGCAAGGTTATATGAACAGCAATTGGCAATATCGCATAATGGCTTCCTACCGAGAGGCTTGGGGAACCCCCTTTATTCCTGCTAAAGAAGATAAATATCAAGGCTCTATGCTCATAGAATGCACATACTCACCACAAAAACTGGATGGTTGGAAATTCTGTGGTGCGGTAGCTGTCGATGCAGGCAATCTCATTGGCGATAACGTAGGTATTTGCTTGAGCATAACCAAGAGTGGCTCTTTATTTAAATTCAAAAAATAACAAATATGAAACACCTCCTTCACATCATCATACTATCTGTGCTATGTAGCACTGTTGCTTGTACACACAATGGTGGAGATATTGGGCACTTATTCGGACAATGGCGATTGGAAAGTATATCGGAAAACGACCAATCGGGAAATATCACTCCTCAACAATGCGACACTGTGTTTTGGGCATTTCAATCCAATATCTGCGATATCAGATTGGTCGATTACAACTCATACGATTATAAGTTCTATACAGGCCTATACGAACAAGGCAATAATCAATTGGAAATAAATATCTTGAGCTATATGAGCTATGATATTATCACCGCACAAGACTCTGCCACGGCACTGAGACATCTTGCTCCGCTCTATATCGACAACTTGACTCCATTGTTCAAGATAAACACCCTCAATCGCAATGAAATGATATTGGAGTATAACAATAAATACTACAACTTCAAGAAACTCAACTAAAAACAAGGTAATGTGAACAAAAGTGGTTGGCGAAACTTGTATAAATCGATATACCACAGATAATTACACAATCTTTACATCACTATAGGTATCTCACCTTGTACTTTCGCTCCTCTACCGAACGAATAGGATATACACGTCTCAAACCCAGTTCTCCTACATTAAAATCATCAACATCGGAATCATCAAATAACATAAGGCTGTGTGTCTTATCCAATGTTACAGTAGCCCTCAAACGCATACTGTTAAAGATAAAATCCTCAAAAAGTACAATACGCTTACTATTATCATACAAGCCTTGCTCGAGATAGCCCACACGCAAGCCCGCCGGTATCTTCTGAAAAAAAATCTCTATAGGATTCCACAATAGGATGCGATGGGTGTAGAAAGAGGCCGACATATTGTTATTAATCCGCTCGATATACAGATAACAATATTGTTCGTTGCCAATCATCAACCAGATACCCTCCCAATCATCAACAGCAGCCGTATCGAGATAAGCTATACACTTCTGACGATCGATACTATCGGGAAACTCATAATCGGGCAATATATTGTTGGCACTATTGTAGATTTTGACACACGACATCATTGTGCCTGCTACAATAAGAAGCAATACTACCACCCAACTTCGGTTCATATCGGTTTTCTTTATATCTTATACGAGAAACCTATACTCAACAATTCCTTGAGCTGCAAATACCCCAACTTGGGGTCAGGAGCGACACTGTTATCGAAACGCATATCCAAGTAAACACGTGCCGAGAACAACGATGAGAATGAGAAGTCAAAAGCGTTGGTCCATTCTATCAATGCAGTTTTATAATTGGTAAATGCATAGATATGACTCATCCAACGAATATTGTATCG
The DNA here is from genome assembly GCA_937891845.1 of uncultured Porphyromonadaceae bacterium. GTDB lineage: Bacteria > Bacteroidota > Bacteroidia > Bacteroidales > Barnesiellaceae_A > Barnesiella_A. The sequence continues at coordinate 25,024 of CALATP010000016.1, forward strand.
TAAGTCCCAAGTAAGTGTATAGTCTAACGACGAACCGAAATCATTACGAACATTACCTTTATCTATACCAAACTTCTGAGGATCAATCTCTTTAGGGAATGCTACAAAGCGCATATTATATGAAAGCGGGGCAATGGTAAGGGTATGTGACAACTTAACCGGTTTCTCATAACTATGTGAATAAGACATACCAATACCCAAATTAAACTCACCGGGAGAGAAAAATTCGGCTTGTTTCACATTGGAGTTTGCTTCATAATTGGTAAGCAACTGTGTCTTGAACAACAATGAGGCCGAATAATACCACTTACCAAAAGCCTTATAACCAAATTTTGAGTTTATTTGGAACAAATCCTCGCTCACTCTCACCGAATGTACAGTATCTTCGGCCGACGTAGTGAGATTGAATTTCCATTGTATCAAGTTCTCAAACAATAATTTTCCTGAAGGGTCATTATAGCTGAATGTAAAAAGCTGATCGCTCAATAAATTAAGGCTCGATGTTCCACCTTGATACCAATTGGGCGAAACATAAATCTGCGAGAACTGTATTGCACTGGTAAAAGATGTTTTCCATCGTTTCAACTTTGGTTCCGATGCAACTTCGGCAATCTCGGGTGTGAGAGGCTTTTCTATAATCGTTACCGTTTGTTTAGTAGGATCATTAACAATCACAAACTCTTTGGGAGCTTTGGGCATTGTCTCCCTGTTGTACTTCACCATTTCGGCATAATTAACCATATAATCATATCGCAAAGCCTTGACATAAGCCGCTTCTCGGCGAGCCCGCAACAGCCACTCATCACATTGCGGCTCATCAAGTTGCATTGTCGATGGTGGCACTATATCATAGTGAGGCACTTTCAAAGTAGCACGCTCGGGTATCTGTTGATTATCAAACACAAGCGGCATAAACAACATACACGTCCTATAATCCAACAACCGATCATCTATTATAGAATCGACATTGGTAATAAACAATGGCAGAGGGGCTTCGATCGTATCAACTGCAATACTGTCTACAAAAACCTCATCCTGCGCAGTTACACTCACTCCTACCATCAAAAATACCACTGATAAACAAATACGAAATAGTGATTTCATCTTTCACAAGCATTATATGATTATGTTGCGAAGATAATATAAATATGGCGCAAAACGAAATATTTATTCACACTCCATATATTTTTTCTTCAATTTTATAAACCAAGACACACAATTCACATCCGTTCGTATAATCGGGCAAGGAAGATACATCCCATCTTTGTGAATTATTGACAATCGTATATATAGTATGTCGATTATTTTTCTTACTTTTGCACGTGTATTTTTTCACACATAACGATTAACACAACCAACACAATTTATAACGTGGAAACAAGATATATTTTCGTAACCGGTGGCGTTGTATCATCGCTCGGTAAAGGTATTATTTCGGCCTCATTGGCACGTTTGTTATTGGCAAGAGGTTATAAAGTAACAATTCAAAAGTTTGACCCGTACATCAACATAGACCCAGGCACACTCAACCCCTACGAACACGGTGAGTGCTATGTTACAGTTGATGGCCACGAGGCCGACCTCGATCTAGGTCACTATGAGCGCTTTACCAACACAGCAACAACTCGCGCCAACAATATCACCACCGGTCGCATATATCAAAGCGTTATCGACAAAGAGCGTCGTGGCGATTATCTAGGAAAGACCGTTCAGGTTATCCCCCACATTACCGACGAGATAAAACGCAATATGCTCAAGTTGGGCAGCAAAAACGAATATGATTTCGTTATTACCGAGATAGGTGGCACAGTAGGTGACATCGAGTCATTACCTTTCCTCGAGAGTGTTCGTCAGTTGCGTTGGGAATTGGGCAAACGTTGCGTTTGCATCCACCTTACTTACGTTCCCTACATTGCAGCAGCCAAAGAGTTGAAAACAAAACCCACTCAACACTCGGTAAAAAAACTGCAAGAATTGGGTATACAACCCGATATTCTTGTTTTGCGTACAGAGCACGAAGTATCAAGTTCGGTATGTCGTAAAGTGGGTCTTTTCTGCAACATCGATCCCGAAGCCGTAATACAATCGGTCGACGTACCCACAATCTATCAAGTACCTTTGAAGATGCACGAACAAGGTCTCGACCAAATTGTTCTTAACAAAACCGGATTGTCGTGTGAAGGAGAGCCCGACCTCAAGCAATGGTGCGACTTCTTGCATCGTATGAACAACGCAACCGAGACTGTACGTATCGGTCTTGTTGGTAAATATGTAGAGCTACCCGATGCTTACAAGTCAATCAACGAATCGTTGCTCCAAGCTGCTATCTATAACGACCGCAAGCTCGACCTCCAATACATCCACTCAGAAAAGCTCAACAGCAGCAATGTGGCTGAGATGCTCAAAGATATGGATGGAATACTCATTGCTCCCGGATTTGGACAACGCGGTATAGAAGGTAAATTTGTAGCTATCAAGTATGCACGCGAAAACAATATACCCACATTCGGTATCTGTTTGGGTATGCAATGTATGGTTATTGAATTTGCACGCAATGTATTAGGTTATGAAGATGCCAACTCGGTAGAGATGGATGTCAAGACCAAACACAACGTTATAGACTTGATGGATAGTCAAAAGAGCATATCCAATATGGGTGGAACAATGCGTTTGGGTGCCTACGACTGTATATTGAGAGAAGGTTCGACACCGGCCAATGCCTATGGCACAACACAAATAAGCGAGCGTCACCGTCACCGCTTTGAATTTAACAGCGACTATCGCGAAGAATTTGAAAAGGCCGGTATGCAATGCGTAGGAACAAACCCTGACACCAATTTGGTAGAAGTTGTTGAAATTCCAACTCTACGTTGGTTTGTAGGTACACAATATCACCCCGAATACAATAGCACAGTACTACGCCCCAACCCTCTTTTTATTGACTTTATTCGCGCAGCTATAAACAAGTAATAGCTATATTAACATAATAAACACGTATGGATAAAAATACAATTATAGGATTTGTGCTGATGATTGCCGTTGTGATAGGCTTCTCGTGGTTTACACAGCCTTCACAAGAAGAGATTTTGGCACAACAACGATACAATGACTCAATAGCAGCAGTAGAAGCCGCTCAAGCACTTGAGATGCAAGAGTGGCAACAACAAGTCGACTCGGCTGCACAAGCAGCAATAATACCCACTATAGTAGACAGCCTTACGGCCGATTCGCTACATCAAGTAGAACTAATTGCACAATACGGAGCTTTTGCTTCGGTAGCCGAAGGTAACGAAGAGATTGTTACTCTCGAAAATGACGTTCTAGCATTGGAATTGTCGACTCGAGGTGGATATATACGCAAAGCCACACTCAAAGACTACAAGAACTATACCGGTAAAGATACAACCGATGTGGTTCTATTCCAAGATAATGACAACCGCTATGGCTATATCTTCAATACCGGTTCACGCATTATCGACACCCAACAACTATACTTCACTCCTACCAGCAATGACAGTACTGTCGATATGACACTCAACTTGGCCGGTGGTGCTCAATGGAATATTCGCTACACACTACCTCAAGGCAGCTATCGTGTAGCAATGGAGATAACCCAAAACGGTATGGAGAAAGTTATTCCCCGTAATATCGTAAGCCTCGATATGTACTGGGACTTGAAGATGCCACGTCAGGAAAAGGGACGTATGTTTGAGCAACAAAACAGCGCACTATATTATAAATATCCCGGTGATGATGTTGACAATCTCCGTCAAAAGGGCAGTCAAGACAAGAGCATCAATACAAGTCTCAAATGGATAGGCTATAAGGATCAATTCTTCACCAGTGCATTTATTGCCGATAATAACTTCAGCGAAGCCTTTTTGGCGAGTGAAGACCTTGATAGAGACCCCGTATACCTTAAGAAATTCCACAGCGAGGCAGTCATTGACTACACACCGATGAATGCCAACGTAGGTACTTTCTCTATTTTCCTCGGTCCCAACGACTATAAACTATTCCGCTCGTATGACAAAGATGTCGACAAGGCCGATCGTCTCGACCTCGACCGCGTTATTCCACTAGGATGGCCCTTGTTCCGCTGGATTAACACCCTTATTATCATCAACGTTTTTGACTTTCTAGGTAAATTTATCAGCAACTATGGTCTTATCATCTTCTTACTCACCATCTTTATCAAGCTGATACTTTTCCCCTTCACATTCAAGTCATATCAGTCACAAGCCAAGATGCGTGTATTGCAGCCTCAAATGCAAGCACTCAATGAGAAATATCCCAACCCCGAGGATGCAATGAAGAAACAAAATGCAATGATGGAGTTGTACAGTCGTGCCGGTGTGAACCCTATGGGTGGCTGCCTTCCGATGTTATTGCAGATGCCTATTCTCGTAGCGATGTTCTCTTTCTTCCCCTCTTCTATTGAGTTACGCGGTGAGTCTTTCCTTTGGGCCAAAGACCTTTCATCATACGATGCAATAGTAGAATGGGATACATACATTCCCCTCATTACACCCTACTTTGGCAACCACATCAGCTTGTTCTGTTTATTGATGACAATTACCAACATCCTATATACCAAGATTACTATGGCACAAAGCGGACAAGCCTCAATGCCCGGTATGAAATGGATGATGTATCTGATGCCGGTAATGTTTATGGTATTCTTCAACAACTATGCTTCGGGTCTCAGCTACTACTACTTCGTATCGCTCCTTATCACCATTATACAAACTTGGGCAATACGCAAGATGATAGATGAGAAAAAAGTATTGGCTCAACTAGAAGCCAATGCCCGCAAGCCTCAAAAGAAGAGTGGCTTTATGGCACGCCTCGAAGAGGCTCAACGCCAACAAGAAGCTCTGCTCCGCGAGCAACGCAAACAACAAGCCAAGCATAACGGCAAAGGTCGCCATTGATAAATAAAATCCAATAGATAGTCTCGGTGCGTAAATCAGTGAATTTTACGCACCGAGTTTGTTTCATACCGCATCAATACACTCAATTGCTCATATAACATAGTTGCTCATTCCATATATTTCGTATCTTTGAGGCAAACCGCAAAGATTCAGTGCAATCGCTGTGAAAAATACCGAAGTAAACTTCCTATTTCTCGCTCGTTTCTTGTTATCTTTGTTTTGCAATACCGCATAATACCATAAAAACAATATGAAAATAAGACACCTAATACCGATGATAATGGCAATATGTGCCTTCTCGGTAAACGCACAAACACCAAGCTACTACAATAATGTTCCTTTTGAAATGCCCGAAGTAGTACGCCCCACATTTCCCGATTATACTGTTGACATTCGCGACTTTGGAGCCATAAGCGATGGTCGTACACTTTGCACCGATGCCATCAACAATGCAATTACCGATGTCAACAACAAGGGTGGCGGTACAGTACTGATTCCTGCAGGATTATGGTATACAGGCCCTATTGAACTGAAAAGCAATGTGCGACTACACACCGAATATGGAGCACTGATACTCTTTACCGCCGACCTTGATGCATACAAGATTATTGACACATCGTTTGAGGGACTAGACACACGCCGATGCCAATCACCACTATTTGCATACAAAGCTCACAATATCGCAATTACCGGATATGGCACTTTCGATGGTAGTGGCGAAGAATGGCGACCTGTAAAGAAAAGCAAAGTAACATCTAAACAATGGAAAGCACTGCTCAAGAAATGCAATGTGACCAACGAAAAAGGTGATATATGGTATCCTTCGGAAGCTTCGAGACAAGGAGCCGAAGCGTGCTACGACTTTAATGTTCCCGACAACATAACCACCGATGCCGAGTGGGAAAGTATAAAAAGATGGTTACGCCCCACGCTACTCAACTTTATTTCGTGCGATACAGTACTGCTCGAAAACGCTACTTTCAAAAACTCACCGGCTTGGTGTCTGCATCCTCTTATGTGTACACACCTCACCATCGATGCGGTACAAGTGAGCAACCCTTGGTATGCCCAGAATGGCGATGCACTTGATATCGAATCGTGCCGCAACGTATTAGTTGTCAACAGCACGTTTGATGCCGGGGATGATGCTATATGTATCAAATCGGGCAAAGACGAAGACGGACGACGCCGGGCTGTGCCGTGCGAAAATATCGTTATACGCAACAACACGGTTCTACACGGGCACGGTGGTTTTGTTGTAGGCAGTGAGATGTCGGGAGGAGTCAACAACATCTACATCAGCGATTGCAATTTTATAGGTACAGATGTAGGTCTTAGATTTAAGAGTACTCGCGGTCGCGGTGGTATAGTGGAAAACATATATATCAATAACATAGTAATGACCAACATCCCCGAGGAAGCACTACTATTTGACCTCTTCTACGGAAAGAAAGGCAAAGCCACTGCCGACAGCATTCCACCGGTAAGCGAGGAGACTCCCGTTTTTCGCAACATTCACATCAACAATGTAGTGTGCCGAGGTGCCGGTCGTGCTATGTACTTCAATGGTCTACCCGAAATGAAGATAAATAACATCTCCATAGACAATACCATTATCCTCAATGCCAAGAGCGGAATTGTAATCAATCAAGCCGAGAATATACTAATAAAGAACACCCGAGTAGAGCCATTGGAAGGAGATGTCATCACCCTCACCAATGCCAATAATGTAGAGATTGAAGGATTATACACAACCCCTCAAGCGGATAATGCTACGGTTGACCCTAGTTGCCAAGACATCACTATTCATACCATATCTTCCGATATTACAGCACAATAAGATATACAACAAAAAATGAAAAAAGTAACAATACTCATATCACTCTTCCTATCGACAATGGCAAGTTGGGCTACATCGCACACTATATATGTCGATATAGAAAATACAATGAATATACAGCGCAATGATGTTCCGGTGGTTATCGCACTCGACCCGTCGATGTGTCCTTTCGATATTCAGTCGGCCACAGTATTTATATCGGAAGAAGAGATACCCTCACAAATCGACGACCTGAACAACGACCGCGTTCCCGACGAGTTAGCATTCCTCATAAATATAGCTCCGGGTGCTACCACCAAAGCTCGCATAGTATTGAGCGACACAATTGCCAAACGCGACCGATACACATCGCGCGTGTACGCCGATATGCTTGTAGCCACCAAAAGCAAGAAACGACCACACGCACCCATCAACAGCATTGAAAGCCCCACCGGTGACCTTTACAACTACCTGCACCATCACGGGCCCGCTTTTGAGAGCGAATTGGTTGCCTATCGCATATACTTCGACAAGAAACAAACTGTCGATATATATGGTAAATTCAATCCGGGATTTGAAATAGCACCCAGTGGATGGTACCCCAACGACGAACAATTGGCTCAAGGTTTTGGCGATGATGTTTTGAGGGTAAGCGGAAGTTGCGGTGTAGGAACATTAAAGGGTTGGAATCCACAAAAGAAAAAGGCCATACACATCGACCCCGTCGATAATCGACGTGCCACAATCATCAGCTGTGGGCCTGTTCGCACTATTGTCGAGATGGCTGTTGAAGGTTGGCAATATGGCAATAGCACACTTGATATGGCCTGTCGCTACACACTATATGGAGGACACAGAGATGTTCAAGTAGACATTTTATTCTCGCGCCCATTGGGTAACGAAATATTCTGTACCGGAGTACAAAACATCAAGAACTCACAATCGATGAGCGACCACAAGGGGCTGATAGCTTGTTGGGGAACAGATTGGCCAGTCAACGATACAATAAAGTATGCCAAAGAGACAGTAGGATTGGCAACATTCATTCCATCACAATATGTTGTAGGTGAAGAAAAAGACAAAGTAAACTATCTTTATCAAGTCAGCGCACCGGGTGCAACAAGTATGCGCTACTACATCAGTTTCACATCAATGAAAGAGACCTTTGGCTACAAGAGTGCCGAGGAGTGGTTTGCCCACGTCACAGCTTGGCGCAAGGAGATGGAAACACCTTGCATTGTAACCATTAGACAATAACAACACTATTTAAACCGGCTGTAACAAACAGCCCATTCCAATATAAGCATTACATAACAAAAAGCAGGGTGTGCGACATCATATCACACACCCTGCTTTTGCATCTATATAATCTACCGAGATAAAACGTGAAGATACTCTACAGTTGTATCAGCCAAGTGATTTCTGACTTCCTTTTTATCCGCTCTAAACCGTTGATATTGTTTTTGAAAAACTTGATATTTCCCATACTTACTCATTATTTTCTTAATAATATCGATAGGCATCAAACCTTCATTATTATATGACAATACAATATAAGGGAAGTCACTATTTCTAATTAAATCTTCAAATGCGTCTTGCACTGTAACTTTGCTGCAATAATTAGACTTATTATAGACTCTCAGCCCTGTTTTCCCTTTAGGTGTAAAGGGTATATATTCAGCTATTGTGTTTAACAAATGATAATTTGCGCCATATTGTCTTGAATTATATGGAGGATCTAAGTACAGTACATCACCCTTGATTTTTCGTATTAATATATTTGCATCCTCCATAAACACTTGATGTTCGCTTTTATCAGGATTATGCTCAGCTGGGGTTAAAACAAACCTCTTACACGCTGATTGTTTCAGGTGTTTTAGGAAAGCCCCATATACAGACGCTGTATTAGCCAATTTATCAGCACACTCTATTAAACTACACAATAGAAAAAAATACATATCATCCGATATCTCACCTCGGTCTTTCCATTGCTCAATTGTAGTTCTAACAGCATCTATTTTTTTCCCGTTTTCATCAGAAAAATACTGTCTGCCATTTCCACCGCCAAGACAGTATTGGGTATATATAAAACCGTTATTTATATCCTCTATTGTGTTAAGTCGTTCTATATAATCGTTCTTCCCATTAAGCCTTTTATTATTACCTATATAGTTACGATTGAGTACAAAACTATAATATTCTATATCATTTGAAATCACTTTATGAACTTGTGATTTAAAATGACGACCAACAATACCGGTTCCGGCAAATAGATCGCAAAACACTAATTTTGACAAATCTTTACCGACCACATCCCTTATCGTATCATCAATAAAGTTAAGTAACGAATATTTTGAACCTATATAATTCATTGTAAATAATCAACTTTCTCAAATATTAAAGAAGAACCATCATCTTTAACTTCAATATATTCCAATGGAAGATATCTTCCTCGTGATCGATTATTAAAATCCTTAAATGCATTTTTAGTCGCATTACTCAATGAAGATGCCGGACATATTAATACAGGTCGTATCGTACTAGGTCTATTAGGTATATAGTATTGTTCAATCCAATCTATATAACGAGAAATTTGCCTTACATTATCTGCCGATGCCGGCACAGACTTCAACTCTATCGGAACAATTTCTCTATCAAGATCATCTATTTTCTGAGAAAACATAACATCTATCCGTTGCATTCCGACCCCACACGAAACTTCATTACCCAACCACTCTATTCCTTGTGATTTTACATTCAATGCACCATCTAAAGATGAATTACTCTGACCTAAATTTTGAATAATATACATCTGCAAATGACTTTCGTATGATTTATGCGCTTGTTTTTTGCATAGTAGACGAGGTAAAATACTGAATTTATTACTTATACTACCACCATACCCCGGTATTCTATCTTCAAGACACACTTGTCTATCTCCATTATAAGAATAGCAATTACCCTGTATTTCTTGGCTGTTATTTTTGTTTTTTATTAGGTTAAAGATTCGCTCTGCTTCATAAATCGTAATCATGGTGTTACCTCTATTCCCTTTAAGTTTACGATATATTAAGCTCCAAATCATTTGATTCGGTGAATTTATACCTTTAATTTCATCTAACGCCTCCCACTCAGACACACCTTCAGCATACACCTTATAAGGTTTAATCAAAGCACGAAACGTTAAATTTTTATTCAATTCTTTTTGTAGATATTGATTGGAGGTCTTGCGAACAAGGAATGGCTCGCTACTTATTTGGTATACACCATAAAATTTACCTTCTTTCCTTTTTGCAGACTGCACATAGAATATAACAAAATCATTTAGTCTAACTCTACTAAAATCAGACATCATCGACACCAATCCATTTTCTACGAGCGGATTTAGATTAGACGTTTTTACTCCGTTAAAATCTACATCTTTCTCCTTAGCCCCTGTTCCAACAAATTGGTATTCTAAATGGACTTTAAAACTTTGTTCTGTTACAATGAATACGTGTGTAGTCATACTATATAATTATTTCTCTGGATACAATTTGTGCATTATATACTCAGCCGTAAACTCGGAAGCTTCATGTGTCACTCTAAATATGCAACTCTTTCTATATGCAACAGGATCATATTGATAACATCCTACACAACCCAGTTCTTCTGTGTAGTTTTCATCTCCTTCATAAAAAGGATATGGATTACCTTCTATATTCTGTGCATTCCATCTCAAACCTGTTCGCTTACACTCCTTACATATTTGGCGTTTTACATCATTGGCAGCTTTACAAAGAGGCTGGAAATCACCTATTTGCTGAGTAGATGGATTTGAAACACGCCAATCTTCCTTTCTTCCATCTTTATGGTCTATTTCTATCTTGGTATTCTCGGAGAAACCACAAACTCCGAGCATCACGCATCGTCTATTCTTATAATAATCTTTAATATCTTTCCGAATATTCTGATTAAAAGTATCTTCTTTCCTATAACCTGCCAATCTGATAGCATCAATAGAATTACCTTTAGTTTGGGTTTTGTCAAATTCTACAATATATTTCTTAGCTAATGAAGAACTAGCTCGACACCAACTACCACCATTACCCAATTGCAGATCAATATATTCTCCTACAAATTCTGTTGAGTATACCCATCGACTTACTCCATTCTCATCCGGATTGGCTAATTTTATGAATAATTCGGTCTTTGTCATATATTAAAGTTTTTTGAAAACAAATATATATTCGTGTTTGAACAAGAAATAATCGCTTTTTAAAGCTCTATACTTCCATATATCTTGCGCACCTAACTTACCCCTATTACCTTCTATATTCTTAACGATAATACCTTTCATTTTCACGTTGAGATTTAGCTTCACTGCATTCATAATAAGAAACGCCAAAGGAATAACCTCACTCTTTTTGTATATATCACCTGCAACTATTGCCATATAGCCATCCTTTTTTAAATAACGGAAGCCATTAGTTATAGCCGATGTTAACTTTTCAATAAAAGCATCTACATCTGTAATATTTGATAAATCTCGACTATCTTCTGTAAACTTTACTATATCTAAATAAGGCGGATGTGCTATCATAAAATCAACGAAAGATTTTTTATTTTTATCCAGCCAAGTCTCTATGGCTTTATCAAATTCACATTGATCTGTAACATCTACATTATTTACTGCAAAGTTAATTGTTGTGCAATCACACATTTTTTCATTAACATATGCAATAATGGTTTTATTTATATCAAAACCTATATAATCCCGCTGCAAAGTTTCACATTCAAAAAGAGTTGTTCCACTACCCGAAAATAATTCTAATACAGTATCTTTTTTCTGCGTATATCGCCTGATTAGTTGGTTAGGAATTTGAGGTATAAAATTACCGTGATAAACATTCTTGTGTTTACCATCTTTAGCTCTTTCCGAAATGATCCATAAGCTATCAACATTTATATCAGTATGCTTCCAGTTCTCAACTTCCGTTTTCACCGCCATATAACGCTTATATAATAATATCAACAATATACTTCGCCATCATACGATAACATTATAAATTTAACACAAAAGTGTGATTATAGTATACCGACAAGAAATGCTGATACTTCTCGGATTGACTCTTTCTTGCTGTCAGAATGACGAGCTGTAGCTTTGCACCAAACTACGGAACTCCGATTCATTGCGCAACGGTGCTAATGAAACGGGCGAATCCATCTCGAAATACAAGTTGTAATAGTCACCATATCCACCTTTCAAGGCCTTTTCAAGATAAGTATATGCCTTATCTTTATTACCCGTTTGGGCATAGAGACAAGCTGCATTATAATAGTCGCTGATAGACGCATTTGCACCAAGATTTTGCAAAACCGTCTCGGCCCACTCTTCGGCCTCATCATTACGCCCCAAACGGGACAACGCAAATCCCTTGAGAGTTACAAACGAAGCGCTATCATCGGGCAATGAAAGTATCATATTATAGTTATTTTCAGCCGCAGATGTGTTTTCAAGACGCTCATAATTAACACCACGCAACAAATAGGCGTAGGCAAAATCGGCATTATACATTACAGCCTCATTATAGTTATCGGCCGCACCTTCATACTCGCCTTGTTCGGCAGCCAACAGCCCCTTCTGCAATAAGACATTGACACTGGTAGGATTATAGGTCATTGCAATAGAAATATCCTCGGCGGCTTTTTCGTAATTACCCAATATGCGATTTAATTGAGCTCGGGTCAAATAAAGCGAAATATCATCTTTTTTCAGCAACAAGGCGTGTGAAATATCTTCCATTGCATACTCAAATTGTCCCAATCTCATATAGCAATACGAACGATTGGAGAAGATAGAATGGAAATAATAATATTTCTCTTTCAAGATGGTATTCCAATCATTGATAGCATCGGTATAGCGATAGTTGTTTTGATGAATTATAGCACGCAGATAGTAAAAGTAACCTTTATCCTCGACAGTCTCTATCACATTGCTCAACGATTTCACCACAACATTATACTCTTTGCGTGACAAACGGTTTATGGCCTTTACCGACTGTTTACTTTCGCCATAGACAATCGCCAACACATAATCGTCTACTGCCTTGGCATACTCTCCCATTTGCTCATATATGCCTGCTCGTTGCAAATACAAACCGGCACTGGAAGGATTTACCTCTTGAGCCTTCTGTAAGTTTTCGTTACACACACCGATATTTTGCTCACCGAGTGCCACACGTGCCAATCCTAAATATGCCTCTTGATTGCGAGAATTTTTGCGTAGCAACATTTGATAATCGGCCTTTGCAAGTTCATAGTTGCCCATCTCACACAACAAATCGGCACGGCTCAACAATGAGAAACGCGACTCGGGATCGAGACGTAGAGCCTCATTGAAGTCATCCAAAGCGGCCATCATATCTCCGTTGTGCTGATATATAAGACCTCGCATTGTATAGGCCTGCGACAAATCTACATTCTCCTTGGTCGGATAATATTTGATAGCATTGTTCAAGTCGTCCAACGCCCTATTGTAATCTTTGTAATTGAAATACTCTTTTCCGCGACCAAAATATGCTACATAATTTTGGGGATCGGCCTGTATCTGTGCATCATATGCAGCAAACGCGGCTCTTACCAAAGGGTCATTAAGATAGTTACTTTGAGCCATTACAACCAACGGTAGTAACAATATCAGGCTCAATACACTCTTTATTATTCTCATATCTTGTTTTTGTTTCAAATTTTACAATCTATTTATGGTAGAACGAAGCGCAACAAGACGCTCCATCATAGCATCAATCTTATCCAATTGCAACATATTGGCTCCATCCGAAAGGGCTTTGGAAGGGTCGGGATGTGTCTCTACAAACAGCCCATCTACTCCCACAGCAACACCGGCACGAGCAATTGTCTCTATAAGCTGAGGCTTACCGCCGGTCACACCCGACGCTTGATTGGGTTGTTGCAGGCTGTGTGTTATATCCAGCACAACAGGATATCCCATCTGGCGCATTGTCGGTATTCCGCGAAAATCCACCACCAAATCCTGATAACCGAATGTAGTGCCTCTCTCTGTGAGCATAACGCGATTATTACCCATATCTACCACTTTTCGAGCCGCAAACGCCATCGATTCGGGTGCTACAAATTGACCTTTCTTTATGTTTACCACCTTACCTGTACGTGCGGCCGCAATCAAGAGGTCGGTCTGGCGACACAAGAATGCCGGTATCTGCAACACATCGACATATTGGGCTGCCATTGTAGCCTCCTCGGGTGTATGAATATCAGTCAATACCGGCACATTGAATGTTTGTCTGACTTGCTGTAACACTTGCAGTGCCTTTTCATCACCAATACCGGTAAATGAATCTAATCGAGAGCGATTGGCCTTGCGATATGAGCCCTTAAAAATAAAAGGAATTTTCAGCCGATTGGTCATCTCAACCAAGTGGCGAGCTATGTGCATAGCCATTTCCTCACCCTCAATGGCACAAGGGCCGGCTATGAGCAAGAAGTTACCACTATCGGTATGTTTCAGTTGTTCTAATTCTATCATAACTATTCTAACCCTGCTATTTCGTTTACAACGTGGATGGTATGGCAAGCTGCCACTGCGGCTGTTTCGGTACGCAATCGCGAACTACCCAACGAAATGGGACGATAACCGTTCTCTATGGCTAGCTGCACCTCTTCGGGACTGAAATCACCCTCCGGGCCTATAAGTATGCGCACTTGCGAACCTGCCGTATAGCTTTGTGACAACAATATTCGCTCACTATCGGCATAACAATGAGCAATATACTTCTCCCCATCAAAAGGTTCTTGTACATAGCGGGCAAAGGGTGTCATCTCTTCGAGTCGCGGCAACACAGCTTTAAGACTTTGCTTCATTGCCGACACAAGAATTTTCTCTACTCGCTCGGTCTTGAGTTCCTTTCGCTCCGAAAAACGGCATAACAACGGCACAATTGCATCAACACCCATTTCAGTTATCTTCTCGGCCATCCACTCTATTCTGTCCAAGTTTTTTGTGGGAGCTACTGCAATCTCTATCCCGCCTGCCCACTGCTTGGGTTGCTTGCGTTCTTCCAGAATGCGCACCCCACAGTGTTTGTTGTGTGCCAATGTTATGGAGGCTCGATAGAAAGTTCCTTTACCATCTATCACACCAATCTCATCACCTTCACGCAGTCGCAATACACGCACACAATGACCACTTTCCACTTCGGGAAGTGTAAGGGTTGTCGCAATATCGGGGGTATAAAAGAGATGCATTACTATCTTTCTTTATGCTTTTTGTGACTCGGGGGTGTGCTTGTATTGAAATACCAGCGCAAACAATACTCCAACAATCAATGCATATCCGGCAAAGATATACCACGAGTTGGGCCATCCATACATATCAACAACCTTACCGGCTGCATACGAACCCAGGGTAGCACCCAGACCATTGGTCATCATCATAAATACACCTTGCGCACTGGCACGTATCTCTGATGTGGTTACTTTCTCGACATATAGTGAGCCTGAAATGTTGAAAAAGTCGAATGCTACACCGTAAACAATCATCGATAAGATGAGCATCCACACGCCATTACCGGGATCACCAAGCCCCAACAAGGCAAAACGCAATACCCACGCAAACATACTGATGAGCATTACATTCTTGATACCATAGCGTTTCAAGAAGAACGGTATGAGCAAGATACACAAGGTTTCGCTCAATTGAGAGAGCGAAATGAGAATGTTGGCGTGTTCCACTCCGAATGTTCCGGCATACTCAGCAATACCACCGAAATAGTTGGTCAAATAGCTATTGGCAAAGGCATTGGTTATCTGCAACGATACACCCAACAACATTGAGAACACAAAGAATATTGCCATCCTTTTCTCTTTGAAAAGTGCAAAGGCTCTCAATCCCAACATATCGACCCAACTCTCATTCTTCTTATTTTTATTGATTTCGCAATTGGGAAGGGTAAACGAATACAATCCCAACACAACACCTACACCGGCCGAGAAGTATAGTTGTGATGCGTTCTGTGCAAATCCGAGCAGGTCAACGGCAATCATCGAGCAGATAAAACCTACGGTACCCCACACACGAATAGGAGGAAAATCCTTTACAGTATCCAATCCTGCTTTGACCAGTGCATTATAAGCAACAGTATTGGAAAGTGAAATTGTGGGCATATAGAATATCACAGCCATCAATACCGCAACATAAAGCGACATATACTCGGTCTGCATAGCTGCATATATCATACAAGCTGCACTCATAAGGTGTAAAATACCCAACAAACGTTGAGCCGGAATAAATTTATCCGCCACAACACCCATCAACGCAGGCATAAACAACGAGGCTATACCCATAGTAGCAAAGAAACTACCCACTTGCACACCCGAGAAGTTCAATGCTCCACCTAGATATGCACCTAACGAAATAAGCCAAGCTCCCCACACTCCGTATTGCAGGAAGTTCATCACGATCAATCGCAATTTCATATTATTCATAATAGCTGTATTTAAATATTTATTATTTACGCTTTTGCAATATTTGCTGTATTAAAGCAGCCTCCTCATAGGCCTCAATGGCCACCGCTTGCTTCTTGCGGGCTTCCAACTCGGCATCGCTCATCTTTTCGTAATCATTCTCCTCGACCTTATCCGATGCTGCACTCTCAAAGTGCGACGATTCGAAACCGGCTTGTTGCAAGACCTCTTCATCCATATATATAGGCGAACCGGTGCGCAAAGCCAAAGCCACAGCATCTGATGTACGCGAACTGACCTCTACGTCATTATCTCCATTGGAGAATGTAATGGATGAATAGAAAATACCTTTGTCAAATTTATAAATATATACCTCCTTGCTGCTTATCCCGAAACGACTCATCGTGTCGACCATCAGGTCGTGTGTCATTGGGCGCGGTGGAGTAAGATTTTCCATCCGTATGGCAATAGATTGCGCCTCGGCTACTCCTATCACAACAGGCACTCGTCGTGTTCCACCCTCCTCAGTCAACATCAGTATATATGCACCTTGTTGCAACTGACTATAGGTTACACCCAATACTTTCATTCGTACTTTCATTGACTAGATAATCTTTTTAAGGTCTATCCTCAACATTACACATTAGATGTTGCAAAGGTAAATAAACTTACGCAAAATATCATATTTCTTTCGTTATAGAACTTAAAAAATATAACACTTATCACATATAAAACACAATCGCTCCAAGCGTACTTGGAGCGATTGTAAAATATGAGTGTTTTTTCTTATAATCAACACTTTCCGGGGCAAGTGGGTTTGATTTGCTTGAAGAAGTCATTTCCCTTATCATCGACAAGGATGAATGCAGGGAAGTCAACGACTTCAATTTTCCATATTGCCTCCATTCCCAACTCGGGATATTCCAAACACTCGACCTTCTTGATGCTATTCTGAGCCAAAATAGCGGCAGGTCCACCTATACTGCCTAGATAGAAACCGCCATACTTGTGACAAGCATCGGTAACTTGTTGGCTACGATTACCCTTGGCTATCATTACCATTGAGCCACCATTGGCTTGGAAGAGATCGACGTATGAGTCCATACGACCGGCTGTTGTAGGACCAAACGAACCTGAAGCCATTCCCGCCGGAGTCTTGGCAGGACCGGCATAGTATATGGGGTGATTTTTCAAGTACTCGGGCATAGGTTCTCCGGCATCGAGACGTTCTTTGATCTTGGCGTGCGCAATATCACGACCCACAATGATGGTACCGTTCAACGACAAGCGTGTTGCTACGGGATATTTTGTAAGTTCGGCCAGGATTTCATTCATAGGACGGTCTAGGTTGATGCGAACGGCATCGCCCTCACCGGCTTGGCGTAGTTCCTCGGGAATGAGTGTAGAGGGTTGGTCATCAAGACGCTCTATCCACAGACCATCTTTATTAATTTTGGCTTTGATGTTACGGTCGGCCGAGCAAGAAACACCCATACCCACAGGACAAGATGCTCCGTGACGAGGCAAACGTATGATGCGAATATCGTGTGCAAAATATTTGCCACCAAATTGAGCGCCGAAGCCCGAGGCTTGAGCTGCAGCCAATACTTCTTTCTCCAACTCTACATCACGGAAAGCCTGACCCCACTCATTGCCTTCGGTGGGAAGACGATCATAATATTTGGCTGAAGCCAATTTGACAGTCTTGAGGTTGGTTTCGGCACTTGTTCCACCTATTACAAATGCAATATGATAAGGAGGACAAGCAGCTGTACCCAGGGTCTTCATCTTTTCTACCAAGAAAGGAACAAGAGTTTTGGGATTGATGAGAGCCTTAGTCTCTTGATAGAGATATGTTTTGTTGGCCGAGCCACCACCTTTGGCGATGAAAAGGAAGTTATACTCATTACCATCAACGGCAAAAAGATCTATTTGCGCAGGTAGGTTACAGCCTGTATTTACCTCATCATACATATTGAGGGGCGCATTTTGCGAATAACGAAGGTTCTCCTCTGTATAGGTCTTATATACACCCAATGACAGAGCTTCTTCGTCACCACCTCCTGTCCATACTTGTTGACCCTTCTTACCCATTACGATAGCAGTACCTGTATCTTGACAGAAGGGTAATACACCCTTGCAAGCAACCTCGGCATTGCGCAACATAGTAAGGGCTACAAACTTGTCATTTTCGCTAGCTTCAGGATCGTGCAATGCTTTTGCTACCATTTCGTTATGCTCACGACGCAACATAAACGACACATCACGCATTGCAGCATTGGCTAGTTTGGTAAGAGCCTCTGGCTCTACAACGAGCATTTCTTTTCCGTTACATTCTGTTACCGATACGTGTTCTTTTGTCAACAGATAATACTCTGTATCATCCGGCTTTACATTAGGGAACATCGGTTGATACTTAAAAGGTTTTGTTGCCATAGCAATATCTTAATTATTGGTTATTTTCTTGTACTACAAAGGTACAACAAATTAATTTAATATAGAGGTATAGCTAACTAAAGTTTTAATAACTTCTATAATTATCATTCCATAAAGGACATCATATCTCTATTGCTGTTATATGAAACCATCATAGCCGCATTACCCGCAACACAACAGCATTATCCGGCACATCATTTGTAACAACGACACCGAGGCCAATCGTATCATTGTTTCCTATGGCTATGTTTTCGACAACATTGGTTCCACAACTTATCACACAATTGTCATATATCACAGGCTTACTTCATTTAGAGCTTTCGGTTATAACCAACTGAAACACAACCTCTACCGTGCTGCATTAGTTTGTTACGAATTTAAGAAATGAAATATGATTCTTTACCGTACAAGGTGTTACTGATATTTATAAACTGTCATAAAATGAAGAAGCTGTGCCAAAAATAGATTTGGCACAGCTTCCAATATAGATGTCTAAAAATTTTAGAAGTCTGTTACAGTCTTGCGATTGGCCATACTACGCTCGAAATCTTCTTTCGAACCTACAACAAGACGGTCATACTCGCGCAAACCTGTACCGGCAGGGATAAGGTGACCGCATATTACGTTCTCCTTCATACCCTCCAAATAGTCGACCTTGCCTACAATAGCTGCTTCGTTGAGCACCTTGGTTGTCTCTTGGAATGATGCAGCCGACATAAAGCTAGATGTCTGCAATGCAGCACGAGTGATACCTTGTAGAATTTGCTCCGATGTAGCAGGTACAGCATCACGAACCTCAACAAGACGCAAGTCACGACGTTTAAGCGAAGAGTTTTCATCACGCAAGCGACGAGCGGTAACAATCTGACCGGGACGCATATTTTGCGAGTCACCTGCATCAACTACCACCTTCTTGCCCCATATACGGTCGTTCTCATCCATAAACTCGCGCTTGTCAACAACTTGTTGTTCAAGGAAACGAGTATCACCCGGATCTAGGATGTTCACTTTACGCATCATCTGACGTACGATTACCTCAAAGTGCTTGTCATTGATTTTCACACCTTGCATACGGTACACGTCTTGAACCTCGTTAACGATATACTCTTGTACGGCTGTGGGACCTTTGATAGACAAAATATCTGAAGGAGTCACTGCACCATCCGAAAGCGGTGTTCCGGCACGTACATAGTCGTTCTCTTGCACGAGAATTTGTTTCGATAGAGGTACGAGGTATTTCTTGATTTCACCGGTCTTAGATTCGACAGAGATTTCACGATTACCACGTTTGATCTTGCCAAAATGTACCTCACCATCGATTTCCGATACGATAGCAGGATTAGAGGGGTTACGAGCCTCAAACAACTCGGTTACACGAGGCAAACCACCGGTGATATCACCAGCCTTACCTTGTGCACGAGGTATCTTGACAAACACCTCACCGGCACGCATATTTTGGCCATCTTCAATCATCAAGTGAGCACCTACGGGAAGTGAATAGCTACGCAATACTTCGCCATTCTCATCTACGATGCTTGCAGCGGGCACACGAGTACGGTCTTTCGACTCAGTAATAATCTTCTCTCGCAAACCTGTTGTTTCGTCGCTTTCTACACGATAAGTAACACCTTCTTCAACGTTCTCAAAGACAACCTTACCGGTAACCTCCGATACGATAACAGCGTTGAAGGGGTCCCATTCGCATATCATATCGCCTTTCTTAACAGTCGAACCATTACCGAAGTAGAGTTTCGAGCCATAGGGGATATTGGCGGTTGTGAGAACCATCTTGGTATTGGGATCTACGATACGCATCTCGGCCAAACGACCCACAACAATAAGTTGCTTATTGCCACTTTCGTCTACATAGTCGACAGTACGCAATTCATCGATTTCGAGAATACCTTCGTAGCGTGAAGTCACATTAGAAACGGCTGCAATGTTAGAAGCCACACCACCGACGTGGAATGTACGTAGAGTAAGCTGAGTACCCGGCTCACCGATTGATTGAGCAGCGATAACACCAACAGCCTCACCCTTTTGTACCATACGGTTATTCGAGAGGTTACGGCCATAACACTTGGCACATACACCTTTCTTCGACTCACAAGTGAGTACCGAACGTATCTCAACGCGCTCGATGGGCGAATCTTCAATCTTCTTGGCAATGGCATCGGTAATCTCTTCACCGGCACCTACAAGTTTTTCACCTGTAAGAGGATGTACTACATCGTGAACCGACACACGACCAAGTATGCGTTCGCTGAGCGATGCAACAACGTTTTCATTGTCTTTCACCTCGGTGCATACAAGACCACGCAATGTACCACAATCTTCTTCTGTGATGATTACGTCGTGAGCAACATCGACAAGACGACGAGTCAAGTAACCGGCATCGGCAGTCTTCAACGCAGTATCGGCAAGACCCTTACGAGCACCGTGGGTTGAAATAAAGTACTCAAGCACCGACAGACCCTCTTTAAAGTTCGACAAAATGGGGTTCTCAATGATTTGACCACCCTCGGCACCGGCCTTTTGCGGTTTAGCCATAAGACCACGCATACCTGAGAGCTGACGAATCTGGTCTTTAGAACCACGAGCTCCCGAGTCGAGCATCATATATACCGAGTTGAAACCTTGATTGTCGTTTGACAACTGTTTCATCAATATATTTGACAGATTGGAGTTGACGTGAGTCCAAGTATCGATGATTTGGTTATAACGTTCGTTGTTGGTAATGAAACCCATACTATAGTTGGCCATAATTTGCTCAACCTCGGCATAACCCTCTTTTACGAGAGCTTCCTTCTCAGCAGGGATAATCACGTCACCCAAGTTGAACGACAAGCCACCACGGAATGCCATTTGGTAACCGAGGTTCTTGATATCATCGAGGAATTGAGCCGAACGTGTCACACCACATACTTTGATAACACGGCTAATGATGTCACGCAATGATTTCTTTGAGAGAATTTCATTTACATAACCAATCTCTTGTGGTACATATTGATTTACCAACACGCGACCTACTGAGGTATTTTCTACCAAATGTTCAATGTAATTGCCATCGGCATCAATATCCTTAACAACTACCGAAACAGGAGCGTGGAGGTCTACTTTACCTTCATTATATGCAATTTCGGCTTCTTCGGGTCCATAGAATTTCAAACCTTCACCCTTAGTACCGGGACGAAGTTTTGTAATGTAATAAAGACCCAACACCATATCTTGCGAGGGCACTGTAATAGGAGCACCATTGGCAGGATTCAAGATGTTGTGAGCACCCAACATAAGCATTTGAGCCTCAAGAATAGCTTCGTTGCCAAGGGGCAAGTGTACCGCCATTTGGTCACCGTCAAAGTCGGCATTGAACGCTGTACAAGCCAGCGGGTGAAGTTGAATAGCTTTACCCTCGATCATACGAGGTTGGAAAGCTTGAATACCCAAACGGTGAAGTGTCGGGGCACGGTTGAGCAATACGGGATGACCCTTCATTACGTGTTCGAGAATATCCCATACCTCGGGACCCTTACGGTCTACTATTTTTTTGGCCGATTTTACGGTCTTTACAATACCACGTTCTATGAGTTTACGTATAACAAACGGCTTGTACAACTCGGCTGCCATATCCTTGGGAAGACCACACTCGTGCATCTTCAACTCAGGACCTACGACAATAACCGAACGAGCCGAATAGTCTACACGTTTACCGAGCAAGTTTTGACGGAAACGACCTTGTTTACCCTTCAAACTGTCTGAAAGTGATTTCAGAGGACGGTTAGCCTCGGTTTTCACAGCGCTAGACTTGCGAGAGTTGTCGAGCAACGAGTCTACAGCCTCTTGCAACATACGTTTCTCATTACGCAAGATTACCTCAGGAGCTTTTATCTCCATAAGACGTTTGAGACGGTTATTACGGATAATAACACGACGGTACAAATCATTGAGGTCGGATGTGGCAAAACGGCCACCATCTAGCGGTACGAGAGGACGCAACTCGGGAGGTATAACAGGTACAACTTTCAATACCATCCATTCGGGTCGGTTACGCTCTTTTGAAGTACGGAAAGACTCTACAACTTGTAGACGTTTCAAAGCCTCAGTCTTACGTTGTTGCGAGCCATCTTTGCTGGCGCGGTCGCGCAATTCGTACGACAAGCCATCCAAATCGAGGCGTGACAAAAGGTCGTAAATAGCCTCGGCACCCATCTTAGCAATAAACTTGTTGGGGTCGCTATCATCAAGCATTTGATTTTCGCGAGGCAACTCGTCCATTATCTTCAAGTATTCCTCTTCCGAGAGCAAGTCGTAAGTTTGATACTCTTCTACAGGACCGGGTTGTATTACAACATAACGCTCATAGTAGATGACAGCATCAAGTTTCTTGCTGGGCATTCCCAACAGATAACCTATCTTGTTGGGCAACGAACGGAAATACCAAATGTGAGCAACGGGAACAACCAATTGTATGTGACCCATACGCTCGCGACGTACTTTCTTTTCGGTTACTTCAACACCACAACGGTCGCACACAATGCCTTTATAACGAATGCGTTTGTACTTACCGCAATGACATTCATAGTCCTTAACAGGACCGAAGATACGCTCGCAGAACAAGCCATCACGCTCGGGCTTGTAAGTACGATAGTTGATAGTTTCGGGTTTCAGGACTTCGCCACTCGAATTTTCTAGTATCTCTTCGGGAGACGCCAAACCTATTGAAATCTTCGAGAAGTTACTTTTTATCTTATTATCTCTTCTGAAAGCCATATTTTTCTTCTTAAAAAGAGTTGAATTTCTTTATTTATTACCCCTATTCCGCCCGACAAAGTCGGACAGAACAGGGTTTTGTCTGTTTTAGTCAAGTGTTACGCTCAAACCGAGACCACGCAACTCGTGTAACAATACGTTGAGCGATTCGGGTATTCCGGGTGTAGGCATTGCTTCACCTTTGACAATGGCTTCGTATGCTTTTGAACGACCCACAACATCATCACTCTTAACTGTAAGGATTTCTTGTAGGATGTGCGAAGCACCAAAGGCCTCAAGTGCCCAAACCTCCATCTCTCCGAAACGTTGACCACCAAACTGTGCCTTACCACCCAAAGGTTGTTGTGTAATGAGTGAGTACGGACCGATAGAACGGGCGTGCATCTTATCCTCAACCATATGACCTAGTTTGAGCATATAGATAACACCCACTGTAGCAGGTTGGTCAAAACGCTCACCGGTACCACCATCATACAGGTATGTCTTACCATAGCGGGGCAAACCGGCTTTATCGGTCCACTCGTTCAAGTCATCGAGTGATGCACCATCAAAGATAGGAGTGGCAAATTTCTCACCCAATACTTGTCCTGCCCAACCTAGAACGGTCTCGAATATCTGACCCAAGTTCATACGAGAGGGCACACCAAGAGGGTTCAATACAATATCTACAGGAGTACCATCGGCAAGGAACGGCATATCTTCTTGACGTACGATACGCGACACGATACCTTTGTTACCGTGACGACCTGCCATCTTATCACCTACGCTGATTTTGCGTTTCTTGGCAATGTATACCTTGGCAAGTTGTACTATACCTTGAGGCAACTCATCACCTACCGACTCGTCAAACTTGCGGCGACGCAACTCGGCATCCAACTCTTTGTACTTGCGCAAATAGTTGATGATGGTAGCACGTATAAGGTCATTCTTGGCAGCATCGGCAGTCCACTTGCTCACTTGCACGGTGGTATAATCGATGTTACTCAATACAGCGGGTACAAACTCGGCACCCTTAGCAATAACATCATCGCCCAAGAAGTCTTTAACGCCTTGCGATACCAAGCCTTCGGTAAGAGTCATAAGCTTATCAACAAGGATTTCTTTTACCTTGTTCATCTTCAACTCATACTCATCCTCGAGTTGTTGCAATTTGGCTTTATCGCTCAAGCGAGATTTTTTCTTCTTCATTGCACGTGAGAAGATATTAGTACCTATTACTACACCCTTCAAAGAAGGAGTAGCTTTCAACGAGGCATCTTTCACATCGCCGGCTTTGTCACCAAAGATAGCACGCAACAGTTTCTCTTCGGGCGAAGGATCAGACTCACCCTTGGGTGTAATCTTACCAATCATAATGTCACCGGGATTGACACGTGCTCCGATACGGATTACACCGTTCTCGTCAAGATCCTTTGTGGCATCTTCACTTACATTGGGGATGTCGGAAGTCAATTCTTCCATACCGCGTTTGGTTTCACGCACCTCAAGTATATACTCGTCTACGTGTACCGATGTAAGTATATCTTCACGCACTACGCGCTCATTGAGCACAATAGCATCCTCATAGTTATAACCCTTCCAAGGCATAAATGCAACCTTGAGGTTACGACCCAATGCCAACTCGCCGTTTTCGGTTGAATATCCTTCTGTAAGGATTTCGCCTTCGACAACGCGTTGTCCTTTGGTGCAGATAGGACGCAAGTCGATAGTAGTGCTTTGGTTTGTTTTACGGAATTTAGGAATATTGTACTCTTTGACAGCATCGACAAACGAAGTAAACTCTTCGTCGGGAGTGCGGTCATAACGAATACGAATAGTTGTAGCATCTACATACTCAATAACACCATCGCCCTCGGCAGTGATTTGAGTACGAGAATCGCGAATAAGCTGACCTTCAAGGCCGGTACCAACGATAGGCGACTCACTACGCAACAAGGGAACTGCCTGACGCATCATATTCGATCCCATCAATGCACGGTTGGCATCATCGTGCTCCAAGAAGGGAATAAGAGATGCAGCAATAGATGCAATCTGCGTGGGAGATACGTCCATAAGCTCTACCTGATCGGGTGTAGCCAATGGGAAGTCGGCATCAAGACGAGCCTTGATACGATTATTTACAAAGTTGCCATCATCTTTAAGAGGAGCATTACCTTGTGCAATAACCTTGCCTTCTTCTACTTCGGCTGTGAGGTAAACAATCTCATCGTTAGAGAGATTGACCTTACCATCTTTCACTACACGATATGGAGTCTCTATGAAACCGAGGTCGTTGATCTTGGCATACACACAGAGTGATGAGATAAGACCGATATTGGGACCTTCGGGAGTTTCGATAGGACACAAACGACCATAGTGAGTATAGTGAACGTCACGCACCTCGAAACCGGCACGCTCACGAGACAAACCACCGGGACCTAGAGCCGACATACGACGCTTGTGAGTCATCTCGGCTAGAGGGTTGGTTTGATCCATAAATTGCGAGAGAGCATTTGTACCGAAGAAACTATTGATTACCGAAGAAATAGTCTTGGCATTAATAAGGTCGATGGGTGTAAACACCTCATTATCGCGCACATTCATACGCTCGCGGATTGTACGAGCCATACGAGCAAGACCAACTCCAAATTGGTTATAGAGTTGCTCACCTACAGTACGCACACGACGGTTGCTCAAGTGGTCGATATCATCGACATCGGTCTTCGAGTTGATAAGCTCAATAAGATACTTGATAATCTCGATAATATCTTCTTTGGTAAGAACCTTGATGCTTTGATCGATAGTGAGGTTAAGTTTCTTATTCATACGGTAGCGACCTACCTCACCCAAGTCATAACGTTTCTCCGAGAAGAAAAGATTTGTAATCACCTCGCGAGCACTAGCCTCGTCAGCGGGGTCGGCGTTGCGAAGTTGGTGATATATATATTCGACAGCCTCTTTTTCAGAGTTGCTGGTATCTTTCTGTAATGTATTGAAGATTATTGCATAGTCAGAAGTATTGGCATCTTCTTTATGCAATAGGATACTTTGCACACCGCTGTCAAGGATGGTTGCAATATGATCCTCGGTCAATACAGTCTCACGCTCTATAACGATTTCGTTACGAGTGATTGACGATATTTCACCGGTATCTTCATCAACAAAGTCTTCTACCCAAGTGCGCAGAACACGAGCAGCCATACGACGACCTACAGCTTTCTTCAAGTTGTTCTTTGTAACCTTCATATCCTCGGCCAAATTGAAGATTTCGAGAATATCACGGTCACTTTCAAAACCTATCGCACGTAAAAGAGTTGTAACAGGCAACTTCTTCTTACGATCGATGTAGGCATACATCACATTATTGATGTCGGTAGCAAACTCAATCCACGAGCCTCTAAAGGGGATAATACGAGCCGAATAGAGTTTAGTACCATTAGCGTGGGTACTTTGTCCGAAAAATACACCGGGAGAACGGTGCAATTGCGATACGACGACACGTTCGGCACCATTGATAACAAAAGTAGCCTTTTCTGTCATATAGGGGATAGGACCTAGATATACATCTTGTATAACAGGTGCAAAATCCTCGTGATCAGGGTCGGTACAGTAAAGTTTTAACTTTGCCTTTAAGGGCACACTATATGTAAGACCACGCTCAAGACACTCATCGATAGTGTAACGAGGCGGATCGATATAGTAATCAAGGAACTCAAGGACAAAATTATTCCTTGTATCGGCAATTGGGAAGTTTTCGGAAAAAACCTTGTATAAGCCCTCATTATTGCGTCGCTCTTGGGGTGTATCCAATTGCAAGAAATCTCTAAAAGATTTTAGTTGCACCTCCAAAAAGTCGGGATAGGGCAGCGGATTTTTAATCGACGCGAAATTTACACGCGCTTTTCCAGTTGTAGAAGACATTAAAAAGGATATTTGGTGAACTTAATTAAAATATAAACACAAAAGGTTAAGAATCATCGGCTAGATGATTCTTAACCTAATTACCTGTAAAACAGGTTATTATTTAAGTTCAACTTCAGCACCTGCCTCCTCAAGTTCTTTCTTGAGACCCTCGGCTTCGGCTTTGGGAAGAGCTTCTT
>CALATP010000017.1 GCA_937891845.1 uncultured Porphyromonadaceae bacterium
AAAAATAATAAAATTATCCCTGACGTTGTTTATATTTGGGATTTTTCTTGTTAATAACATATAAGCGACCTTTACGACGTACGATCTTGCTGTCGGCAGTGCGCTTTTTGATAGATGCTCTTACTTTCATATCGTTTTAATTTTTATTTGTATCTAAAAGCAATTCTTCCTTTGGTAAGGTCGTAGGGTGACATTTCTACTCTCACTTTGTCTCCGGGAAGGATGCGAATGTAGTGCATACGCATCTTGCCTGAGATGTGTGCGGTTATTTCGTGACCGTTTTCGAGTTCTACGCGAAACATTGCGTTTGATAATGCTTCTACGATGATACCATCTTGTTCTATTGCAGCTTGTTTTGCCATATTATTAATGTGCTTAAATACTATTTTCTCCTAAAACTTGCTCGATATAATCGAACGACGAAAGAATTTGTGCCGGGCCCTCCTGCATAATGGCTACTGTGTGCTCATAGTGTGCCGAGGGTTTGCGGTCGCGTGTGCGTGCTGTCCATCCGTCTTTCTCGATAACAACATTGCGCGAACCGAGGTTTATCATAGGTTCTATTGCTATGCACATTCCTTTTTTGAGGAGTGGACCACATCCGCGACGACCATAGTTGGGTACCTCGGGATCTTCGTGCAACTTGCGACCTATGCCGTGGCCTATAAACTCTCGTACAACCGAATAGCCTCTCGCCTCGCAGTGCGTTTGTATTGCGTTGGAAATATCGCCTATGCGATTTCCGGCTAGTGCTTTTTCTATTCCTTTATATAATGACTCTTTGGTTGTTTTGAGAAGAGCCATTACTTCGGGTGCGACATTACCTACAGGGAATGTATAGGCTGAGTCGCCGTTGTAACCGTTGAGTATAGTTCCGCAATCGATTGATACGATATCTCCATCTTTAAGAACATAGCTTGAAGGGAATCCGTGTACAATGTTTTCGTTGACCGAAATACATAGTGTGAATGGGAAGCCTCCATATCCTTTGAAACCGGGCAGGGCTCCATTATCACGGATGAATTCTTCGGCTATCTGATCGAGACGGAGTGTTGTAATACCCGGGGCTATCCACCTGGCTATCTCGCCCAGTGTTTTGCCCACGAGTTGATTACTTTCTCGCATCAACGCAATTTCTTCGTCGGTTTTAAGATTAATCATCTTTACGCTAATTAATATCCTGCGCGACCTTTAATCTTGCCAGACTTCATAAGACCATCGTAATGGTGCATCATAAGGTGGCTTTCTATTTGTTGTAGTGTATCGAGTACTACACCTACCAAGATGAGCAACGAGGTACCGCCAAAGAATTGAGCGAACTCGGCACTAACACCTGCAGCTTGAGCAAAAGCGGGAAGTATAGCAACAATGGCCAAGAAGATTGATCCGGGCAATGTGATACGTGACATAATAGAATCTAGATATTCGGCTGTTTTTTTACCGGGTTTAACACCGGGGATAAAACCATTGTTTTGCTTCATATTCTCGGCCATTTGAGTGGGTTGCACTGTGATGGCTGTGTAGAAATATGTGAAAGCAATGATGAGCACAGCGAAGATGGCATTGTACCAAAAACCGGTCATTGACATAAATGAACGGAAGAAGGATGAACTGGCAGCTTCGGCATTAAAACCTACAATCGTAATAGGAATGAACATAATGGCTTGTGCAAAGATAATGGGCATTACACCTGCAGTATTGACCTTGAGGGGAATGTATTGTCTTGCGCCACCATATTGTTTATTACCAACAATGCGTTTGGCATATTGTACGGGTACTTTGCGCACGCCTTGTACTAGCATAATTGCGAGTGCAATAACGAGTAACAAGAACACGATTTCGACAAGGAATATTACCAAACCACCTTGTTGCGAGGTGAAACGGTTGGTAAACTCTTGAGCGAGTGCCAAGGGAAGACGTGCAATGATACCGATGAGGATGATGAATGAAATACCATTACCAATACCTCTGTCGGTGATGCGCTCACCGAGCCACATTACAAACATACTACCTGCGGCCATTACGATAGTAGAAACTACGAGGAAGCCCCAACCTTCGGGGAATGCAGCTCCCATTTGCACACGGAGGTTAACGAGGTAGGCGGGACCTTGAAGAAGGAGAATACCTACGGTGAGATAACGAGTGTACTGATTGAGTTTCATACGACCACTCTCGCCTTCGCGTTGCATTTTTTGGAACGAGGGCAGTACCATACCGAGCAATTGGATTACAATCGAAGCGGTAATGTAAGGCATAATACCCAATGCAAAGATTGAAGCATTAGAGAATGCACCACCCGAGAACATATCGAGAAGTTGCATCAAACCGCCGCTTGTTTGCGCACGCAATGCGTCGAGTTGTAATGGGTCGACACCGGGGAGGACCACAAAAGATCCTACCCGATATACGAGTACCAAAAGGATAGTCGAGATGATTCGCTTACGCAAATCCTCGATTCTCCAGATATTTTTTAAGGTTTGTATAGCTCCCATTTTAATTAGAGTTTAACTGCTGTTCCACCAGCAGCAACAATAGCAGCTTCGGCAGTCTTAGAGAAAGCGTGTGCAGTTACTGTGAGTGCTACTGAAATAGCTCCGTTAGCAAGAATTTTGATACGTTGTTTAGATGAAGTGAGACCTGCATCTACGAGAGTTTGCACATCAATGGCTTGCAAGTTGCGGCTTTCGGCCAAAGCTTGCAAAGTATCGAGGTTGATGGCTTTATACTCAACACGATTGATATTCTTGAAACCAAATTTGGGAACACGGCGTTGTAAAGGCATTTGACCACCTTCGAAACCGATTTTGTTTTTATAACCCGAACGTTGCTTGGCACCTTTGTGACCACGGGTAGAAGTACCACCCATTCCCGAACCGGGACCACGACCGATGCGTTTGCGAGAGAAGGTAGAACCTTCGGCGGGTTTTAAGTTACTCAAATCCATATTAGTGATGATTTAAAAGT
>CALATP010000018.1 GCA_937891845.1 uncultured Porphyromonadaceae bacterium
GTCCCAAAGCTCGTAAACGCTTCCAATTCAGCAAACGTTAATCTATTTGTAAGCTTCGAGCAACAAGTAAACCGACGTTTAGTATCCAAATCGTTGCGACTTGGCAAGCAGCATAAAGCTGCTGCTTAACTACCCAACGATTGTTAAAGTAGAATGTAAACGAAAAAATAAAAAAGAAAAATGGCTCTTACATCATTTGAACAACTCCTTGAGGCAGGTGTACACTTTGGTCACCTCACAAGAAAATGGAATCCCGCTATGGCTCCCTACATCTTTATGGAGCGCAACGGTATCCACATCATCGACTTGTATAAAACAGTAGCAAAAGTAGACGAGGCTGCCGCAGCCCTCAAGTCTATTGCAAAATCGGGCAAAAAAGTACTTTTTGTTGCTACTAAAAAACAGGCTAAACAAGTTATTGCCGACAAAGCCACTTCGGTAAATATGCCTTATGTTACCGAGCGCTGGCCCGGTGGTATGCTCACCAACTTCCCCACTATCCGCAAGGCTGTGAAGAAGATGACCACCATCGACAAGATGACCAAAGACGGAACTTTCGACAACCTTTCTAAGCGCGAAAAGCTCCAAATCACTCGCCAACGTGCAAAACTCGAGAAGACTCTCGGTAGCATCGCCGACTTGAACCGCCTTCCCGCTGCTTTGTTCGTAGTAGACGTTCTCAAAGAACAAATCGCTGTTCGCGAAGCCAACCGCCTTGGTATTCCCGTATTTGCTATGGTTGATACCAACTCTGACCCCTCAAACATCGACTTCGTAATCCCCGCTAACGACGATGCTTCAAAATCTATCGAAGTTATCCTCGACGCACTTTGCGGTGCAATGGCCGAAGGTATCGAAGAGCGTAAGATCGAGAAACTCGATGAGGCTCCCGCAGAGGAGGCTGCAGCTCCCAAACGCGAACGCAAAGCTCGCATCTCTCGCCGCAAAGTTGAAGAAGAACCTGCAGCAGAGAAAACCGCTGAAAGCGAAGAATAATAATTCACATACAAAGAGCGAGCCTTTCTCAATACAAAGGCACGCTCTTTGTCTTTTAAGACTATAGTATTAATTCTTAAAAAAACATACAACTATGGCAGTAACTATGGCAGATATCAGCAAGCTCCGCTCACTTACAGGAGCCGGTATGATGGACTGCAAAAAAGCACTACAAGAAGCAGACGGCGATATCGAAGCCGCTAAAGAAATAATCCGCAAAAAAGGTCAAGCTGTAGCTGCTAAACGCGAAGACCGCGAAGCAGCTGAAGGTTGCGTATTGGCTAAAGCCAACGGTAACTACGCAGCTATCGTAGCCTTGAAATGCGAAACTGACTTCGTTGCCAACAACGAATCATTCGTTGCTTTGACAAACCGCATCCTCAACGCTGTTATGGAAGCTAAACCCAAAACTCGCGAAGAGGTTCTCGCCCTCACTATCGATGGCGTAGAGATTGCTACTCTCATCACCGACGAGATTGGTAAAACAGGTGAGAAAATGGAGCTTGGTGACTTCAACTTCATCGAAGCCGACTTCACTACTGTTTACAACCACCAAAACAAAAACCAACTCTGTACTATCGTAGGTCTTAACAAAGAGAACGAAGAGGCCGGTAAGCGTCTTGCTATGCAAATCGCTGCTATGAACCCCATCGCTATCGACGAGGACGGTGTTTCGGAAGAAATAAAAAATGCCGAGATTGCTGTTGCTATCGAAAAGACCAAAGCCGAGCAAGTACAAAAGGCTGTTGAGGTAGCTCTCAAGAAAGCCGGCATCAACCCCGCCCACGTTGACTCGGAAGACCATATGGAAAGCAATATGACTAAGGGTTGGATTACAGCCGAAGAGGTTGCCAAAGCCAAAGAAATCATCGCTACTGTATCGGCAGAGAAATCGGCCAACCTTCCCGAGGCTATGATTCAAAACATTGCCAAAGGTCGTCTTGGCAAGTTCTTGAAAGAGGTTTGCTTGCTCAACCAAGAGGACATCTTGGAAGCTAAGAAGACTGTTCGCGACGTACTCAAAGAGATGGACGCTGACTTGAAAGTTGTTGCTTTCAAACGCTTCACTCTCCGCGCCGAGTAATCGACTCACCGAATACATATTCGAAACAAACATAGGCTGTGCTCCGTTAGCGGGGCACAGTTTTTTTATACACTCCTCTCACCTATGACAAGAAGTGCCGACCATTACATATCCAACGCAACAAAGACATAAGATATCTTCTTACAACAACTAGCCCCGTATGGTTGAAACGACAGACACAATCAGCACGACCTACATCGACAATCAGTAACAACGATATATTTACATACAAAAAGCCGCATCGGGGAAAATCAATGCGGCTTTACTTATCTATTATATGAAGTAATACTACTTAAGCATTACTATCACTATTCAACAATTATCTGCTACTCTACTGTAACCGACTTAGCCAAGTTACGTGGTTGGTCTACATCTTTACCTTTGCACACAGCAATATGATAGGCAAGCAATTGCAAGGGTACTGATGCAAGCAGAGGATACAAGAACTCGGCAGTTTCGGGCAATTCTATCACATAATCCACTACCTTCGATATGGTGTCATCACCCTTTACCACAACTGCAATCACACGACCTTGACGAGCCTTTATCTCCTGAATATTGCTCAAAATCTTCTCATACAACTCCTTGTTAGTGGCTACTACCACCACCGGCATCTCGGCATCGATAAGGGCAATGGGGCCGTGTTTCATCTCGGCAGCAGGATAGCCCTCGGCGTGTATATATGAAATTTCCTTGAGCTTGAGCGCTCCTTCAAGAGCCACCGGATAGTTATATCCACGACCCAAATAAATAAAGTTGTGAGCGTATGTAAATGTGCGCGACAATGATGCTATATCGTTATTACTATTGAGCACCTCACGCAATTTATCGGGAATACTCAACAACTCTTTAAGCGCACTCTGCAACTCCTCTTGAGATATTGTCTTGCGCTCTTTGGCAATAGACAAAGCCAACATTGTAAGAACTGTAACCTGACCGGTAAATGCCTTGGTAGAGGCCACGCCAATCTCAGGACCAACGTGAATATAAGAGCCTGTGTGAGTATTACGTGCAATTGAAGAGCCCACCGAGTTGACAATACCATATACAAACGCACCACGATCACGAGCCAACTCTATGGCCGCCAACGTATCGGCAGTTTCGCCCGACTGTGATATGGCGATTACTACATCACCTTCATTTATCACCGGATTGCTATATCGGAACTCCGAGGCATAAGCAACCTCTACGGGAATACGACAGAAATGCTCCAAAAGGCTCTTGCCTATCAATCCGGCGTGCCACGACGTACCGCAAGCCACTATAATAAAGCGACGAGCATTTACCAATCGCTCACCATAATCTATCACCGATGAAAAACGCACATCAGATCCATCGGGACTGATACGACCTCGCATACAGTTGAGCAAGCAATCGGGTTGTTCAAATATCTCCTTTATCATAAAGTGATCGTAACCACCTTTCTCAATAGCACCCAGGTCAATATTTATCTCACTCACTTCGTGGTCGACGCTATCACCTTGTATAGTTACAAAATTCACACCATTATTTCTGTTAATAATAGCTATTTCGTTATCATCAAGGTATACAATCTTATGAGTATACTCAACAAGCGGTGTAGCATCCGATGCCAAGAAGTACTCATCATCACCCAATCCGATAGCCAACGGACTAGCCTTACGAGCAGCTATAATCTCATCGGGATTATTCTTATCCAACACAGCAATAGCATAGGCGCCTATTACTTGTGTCAAGGCTCTTTGTACAGCCGCGAGTAAGTCGGAATTATATTTTATTTTATAATACTCAATCAGCTGAACGAGTACTTCGGTATCTGTTTCGCTAGTAAATGTAAAACCTTTCTCTTTCAATTTCTCTTTGAGCGAGGCATAATTTTCGATAATACCATTGTGTATGAGAGAAAGAGTACCGGATGAAGAGAAGTGCGGGTGAGCATTCTCGCGACAGGGCACACCGTGAGTAGCCCATCGTGTGTGAGCAATACCTATTGTGCCCGAAATATCTTTATCATCAAGAAAGGCCTCCAAATCGGCAACCTTTCCTTTAGCCTTGAACACGTTGAGCTCGCCCGATGCACTTATCATTGACACACCGGCACTATCATAGCCACGATATTCGAGGCGACGCAATCCTTTTAGCAAGATAGGACAAGCATCTTGTTTGCCCAGATAACCTACTATACCACACATAGAGATATAATTATTAAATTATTAATTCACCAAGAATATTATACAAACACAAACTTGGTATCAAAATCAAATGACTTCCCAATCGAAACCACTCCTAATTTGTGCAAATATAATAAATAAAACAATAATAAACAAAAAAAGGTCTTCTATGTGATAGAAGACCTTGATGAAATGTGGGCGTTGACGGATTCGAACCGCCGACCCTCTGCTTGTAAGGCAGATGCTCT
>CALATP010000019.1 GCA_937891845.1 uncultured Porphyromonadaceae bacterium
CACCTACCCTATCCACTGCGTGGCAGAGGATTACAACCGCCTTGCGGGCGGTTGTGCTTTACTGCGGTAGCCACCGAGCGCGGAGTGCGAGGTATTGCTCCTTCTCTGCGTGGCAGAGGAGGAGTATGAATGTGAGTTGTTTCGCAATTTACTTTCCCATTAAACAGATTTGAGCCACTTGCAGGGTTTTTGTTTTTAGCCCTGCTTGTGGCTCATATGTTTGTTTTTTTTCAGCTTACGTCCGGATGCCCGATACTACTTCAGCAAGACAACCCGGAAACCGCCGTAGTTGCAGCGGAGAGAGGGATTATTGCTGCCGCGATTAGAGACGCGACAGCCCTCGGCATAGCTGCTCCAACCACCACCACGCAGCACGCGGTAGTCTTCACCCGTGGGGCCTTGCGGATTGGTCTGTGCCTGACTTGGGTAATCGCCATACCAATCGAGACACCATTCGTATACGTTACCACTCATATCGTAGAGTCCTAATGCATTGGGGCTTTTAGTGCCTACGGGATGTGTTTGCTCATTGCTGTTATCCCAATACCAAGCTACATCGCGGATGGTATTACTGCCACTGTATTTTGTTCCACCCGACCGGCCGCCTCGGGCGGCATATTCCCACTGGGCTTCGGTGGGAAGGGTGTAGTGCTGGCCGGTCAGCTCACTGAGGCGTCGACAGAATTCTATGGCTTCATCGTAATTGACATAACACATCGGGTAGTCTCCTCCTTCTCCGTATAGTGACCACGATGGGTCGACTTTGTCGCGTTGCTGACGGAAGGTGGTGCCCATCACTGCTTCCCATTGCGCTTGTGTGATTTCGGTAGCTCCAATATAATAGCCATCGAGGGTGACTTGGTGGGTGGGACTCTCATCATCATAGGCATCATACCCTTGCTCACTGGTTGCGCCCATCGTAAAGGTGCCTCCCGGCACATAGACCATCGGTATCTCTACGCCATTGACTTGCTCAACAAAATCGGTTTGAGGAGCACCCTTCGGCCATATGATTACGCCCAATAGTACCGCAACAACAGCTACCACAAAGGCATAGACAACATAGGCGGCATAGCGCCACTTTGACGCTTTACGGGGAAGTGGTGGAGGATACGATCGAGGTGGTATCTCTGTTTCGGCCGATTGGGATTGAGATTGCGACCGAGGGTCTTTTTCGGTAGAATCGGTACCGGTAAAGGGCGGTGTGGCGGTTTCGCTTCGGGTCTTGTCCCCATCGTCATTATCATCGGGGTGCGGTCGATCCGATTTCTGTTCTTTTCCATCGGCCAAAAAGGCTTTCACGGCATCGCAATCGCGCAGTCGCTCGCGGGTATCTATCACCAACAGACGACGCACCAGCGCTTGCCACGGCTCGGGTATCTTGTCGATGAGAGGAGGCAACTTGCCCAACATTATCTGTCGATAGAAGGCATTACGTCCTTCGATACTCGAAGGCGAAAGCCCTCCCGTAGTGAAGGGCAACTCTCCAGTAAAGAGTTGACACACGATGACACCATAGCTCCACAAATCGGCATTGCGATGCATCGTGCGCTCGCCCAACTGCTCGGGCGACGAATAGGCCAATGTGCCGGCTCCTACCAACGAGTTGGCAAACGACGAACTGTCACCGGCATCGAAAACCTTGGAGATGCCGAAGTCGGTAATCTTGGGGATATAACGACTGCCTCGACGGGCTATGAGGATGTTGCGGGGCTTGAGGTCGCGATGGATGATGTCGTGGTTGTGCAGGAAGCGTATTCCCTCTAGCACTTGCAAGAGGATGTCTTCTTTGTCGGCTTGCGAGAGCTTACCGGCCGATACAAGAGTGTCGAGACTGCCCTCCTTGTAGTACTGCAAGATACCGAAATCGTAGCGACCCGTAGGGGTGTTGAAGGTGTAGCACTCCTCATAGTGCGCAATGTTGGGGTGAGCAGGAAGTTGTGCCACCAACTCCACCTCGTGCGCCAGTCGAGTGGTATCATCCTCATCTATCACCTCGGCCATCTTGATAGCTACATAGCGGTCGTGATAGTTGTCGTAGGCTTTGTAGACAATGCCATAACCACCCTTGCCGATGCGGTCGTCGACGGGGTGATACTCGTAGCGTTCCTGAAACTCCTGATAGGTCATAATAGG
Organism: uncultured Porphyromonadaceae bacterium; assembly: GCA_937891845.1. Taxonomy (GTDB): domain Bacteria; phylum Bacteroidota; class Bacteroidia; order Bacteroidales; family Barnesiellaceae_A; genus Barnesiella_A. The sequence continues at coordinate 2,137 of CALATP010000019.1, forward strand.
TATAAAAGTGTGATTTAAGAGCCAAATGTAATAACTCACAAAGTTAATCTTTCCCAATCAAAATATCAAGCGTGTCGAGAAGTTTTTATTAAAACAAAAAAAGCATACAATACATTACCGCATTTGGCACTTTTCATTTTTATAATTACCTTTGCCGAGAATAAAAAAAATTGGGAAATTATGGGATTGTTTGACTTCCTTTCAAAGAAAAACAAGGAGGAAAAGATATTATTCTACGACACAGAGGTACACTGTCATATCCTGCCGGGTATAGATGACGGTTCGCCCGACGTGGCAACCTCGGTAGAGCTGGTAAAACAACTGCAATCGATGGGCATCCGTCGCATTGTCACCACATCGCACGTAACCGAGAGTACGTTTGAGAACACTCCCGAAACCATAACCAATGCCTACAACATCTTGCGTACAGCCCTCGACGAACAGGGTATAGAGATGGAGATACGCACCTCGGCCGAGTATCGAATGGACGAGTTTTTCACCACACAGTTGAAAGAGAACCGCCTGTTGGCCTTCCCCGACAACTACTTGCTGATAGAGAACTCATTCTTTCAGCCATTCTGGGAGATAAAAGAGCTAATCTTCGACTTGCAACTCAAAGGCTACACCCCTATCCTAGCCCATCCCGAGCGTTATATGTACTACCACAAGACACCGAAGATATATCAAGAGTTGCACGACCAAGGCTGTCTGTTCCAAGTAAACTTCTTGTCACTATCGGGCTATTACTATCCCGAGGTAAAAGAGATGGCTTGGCGACTGCTGGATAAAGGAATGGTAGACTTTATAGGTAGCGATATGCACAACCTATCGCACGCACAACACATATATAATTATATAGGTTGCAAAGAGTATCGCAAATTGTCGGAAAAAGCCG
>CALATP010000020.1 GCA_937891845.1 uncultured Porphyromonadaceae bacterium
TCATATACAAGTATAACTATATGCTTGAAATTGAGAACTACGATGCTGTAAAGACCATCATCAACCGCGATTACGAGACTTTCAGCGGCAAGATGCTTGAACGATATTTCAAGCGTGTGCTTATGGAGAGTAAAGCATACACACGCATCGGCAGTTGGTGGGATCGAAAGGGTGAGAATGAGATTGATATTGTTGCCGAGAACGAATTGAACGACGAAGCAGTATTCATTGAGGTAAAGAGAAAAGAGGATAACTTCGATGCTGTCGCTCTTAATGAGAAAGTGGATGTCTTTACTCGCGCCACAGGCAAGTTTAAGGACTACGATGTATCGCAAAAAGGCTTGTCGATGACCGATATGTAACAAGATACTATGGAGGTTATCAATTTATTGCATTTATCCTCTCGATCCGAACTTAGACAATGGCTTGAAGAGAACCACAACGAAGAGAAATGTTGTTGGGTGGTAATTTATCGAGGCAAACGCCCAGAGTGACCAGCGATTCCATACATTGAAGTAGTGGAAGAGGCTCTTTGTTTTGGTTGGATAGACAGCACCCTCAAGCGGTTGCCAGATGGCCGACTGGCTCAACGCCTATCGCCACGCCGACCCAAAAGCCATTGGACGCAACTGAATATGGATAGGTGTATAGATCTTGAAAATAGAGGTCTAATGACCGAGGCTGGCAGACGAGCTTTTGAGAAATCTTTCGAGTATGAGATTGTCTCTCCAGATTCCGATATTAGTAAGCGGATGCAAGAGGAGAATAAACTCAGACGATCTGAGATGTATGAATAGGATGACATTTTGGAATAACGAGGTTGGAGATATTTCGCTCCAAGCCCTGATCAATACCTATTGGTTGAAGACTGGTATTTTGCAAAATAGAAGTATCATTTAAGCATTATAACTAATTTGAATAACAATTATGAAAGATTACATAAACCGATTGGATGACAACAAGGCAAAAGAAATATTAAAAGAAATTATGGGGGTATATTTTGACAAAGGTTTTGGTATAATGAATAAAACTGAAATCGAGACACTTATATACTTTGCATTAAAAAAACATGGTTTACTTACAGGAAAATGTTTTGATGATAGTCAAATATTACAAATAACAGAGGCAAAAGCTAGAAAACTGATTTATGAATCGCAAGTAAAGTATGAAAAGAGAGATAAAAACGCACTTGATGCATATTTAAGAAAATATATTGGCGAATGTTTAACTCATGCCACTTTAGTCAAGAATAACAAAGAAGTATCGTTTGCTATTGAAGACAAATATATACGAGTAGCATTAAATGCAAAATTGAGAGAAAACCATTATTTTGCAGACACATCTTTTAATAAAGATATCGTATCATTAAATGAAACTACTTTCCAGAAAATGGTTTCAATACTAGTTCCGAATTACCAGAGAGAGGAGGTATTGGAGAAGCTTAACGCAATTGCAATTGATGATAATGAGAATATAAACGAGTATGTATCTTCATTTATAAAAGAAGCCATGATACAAGGTTCGATTGAAGGCATAAAGCAAATAGGTGAATTAATAGCAACTTTCTTATAATTAACCACAGATTATATTGCTTATCAAAACAAATAAACAGCAGTTGATATAATTGAGGTTTCAGAGCCGGTTTTGTACCTTTTCGGGGTGAAAAATGCGATTTTTTGAAAGTTTTTGTACCTCGGGTTTTGTTTCACGAACCTGCTTCCGCTCACTTTGTATAAAAGTCTTAACTTTTATACACTCGCTTACTCGCAGCTTTGATATTCAAGAAATTACACTTACTTTTCGCCTGCGGCGCAATTTAGGCGGCACCTCGGAAATACTCAAACAAGTTTGGTATTTCACTCGGTTTGCACTAAATTTGCCATTCCAAAATGGAGGTACAAGGCGAAAAGTGCGTTGAAAATCACTAACTTGCACATTTTCAGCGAGTTGCCTACAGCGAATATTGGCTGCACCTCGGCATAGTAAGCGAGCTTCCTCTGCTCTCGGTTTGCACAATATTTGTCCAAATGAGTGATTGTACCTTTTAGAGTGCTAAATGACCGATTGATAATCATCTACACTTTCTGCATCGGAAAATAATTTTTGCATTCTTTGGAAATCTACATCGTAGTTCTTAACAATTAGGTATTTACACAAAAGCAATAATCAAATAATATGAAACGACTTTTTATTACACTCTTTTCAATATATATTGCTATTACAATGTCATTTACTCAGAAGGCTGATGTGCAAGTGGGTGAACTTATCAATACCGGAAACTGGTTTGAACTTGAAAGGGTGTATCCTGCAGCTAAGGATGATATACAGACTCCTTTACTGAATCTTATGGCGGAGGTGATGCTTGCATCTAATTTCAATCGTCCGGATGAACTGCGCGAGAAACTCCCGAAACTCATTGCGGAGCATCAAGCTGAACTAGGATTTGAAAATGTATGCAATTTGACCATTATGGGTGCAATAGTCGAGGGTTTTAATGGCAACTACGGAGTAGCCGCTGATATGATTGGAGATATTGCAAATGCAGTAAAGAGTGCTACAGGCTCATTAGAAGGAACAGGAATTGAAGAGCTGTTGGCATATTATGATGTGATGCGCCAACTGCCGGCACCTGCGCTCGAAAAGCCCGACTCGGATGTAATGATTTCGTTTTCCGAGATTTCGGGTACACTCCTATGGCTTCCGGTGTGCATCAACGGCAAGTCTTACGATTTTATCCTTGACACAGGAGCTTCAACATCGTTGATATCCAATGATATTGCAAAAGAGATTGGAGCTTATATCATAGGCGATTCTATTTTTGTTGGGGGTGCAACCGGTGGCGGTAATCTTCAAAGAGCTTTTATCAAAGAGATGAATATTGGCTCTATTTCGTTCAAGAATGTATTGACGTTTGTCAATGACAATTCCGCTCCGGCCGAACTCCCCTTCAAGGTGGATGCCGTACTGGGTATGGACTTTATTGAGCGACTGGGCGAGATACAGATAGATATGGCTGATATGACATTGATTATTCCTGCTCAGAAAACAGCATTACCCGAATATGGCAGAAACATCCTCCTCGACCAGAACATTCCTATTATTGAAGCAATTGACGGTATGGGAAATAGAATAACTTTCACCCTCGACACCGGTCATAGCAGTGCCGACCTATCCGACAGTTGGTTTTCAATGAATACAGAAACTGCAAGCACCCTCCCTATCGAAACTGAAAATATATGGGGTCACGGAGGAACAATACAACAAGCAATAGTGAAAGTACCTGAATACACTATCTCTATCGGTGATATGCCCATCACCTTCAACAACATTTCGGCTTTTGTCCCAAACGGATGTGATGCTACTTCTCCGCACGACGGCAATCTTGGTATGGAACTGCTGAAAAAGTGTAAAAAGTTGACTATCAACTTTGATGAAATGTTCGTAAAATTGGAATAAGCCTCTTACTGCAACAATCATTGTTACGAATAGAAACACCTACACAATCGATTGATTATAAGGACAAGAAGATTTCATTTTTGTCTCTTCACAGTGCAAGATTGCCGTCCTCACTCTTTTTATTTATATTATGGTGCTACAAGGTTACCAAAATTTGACGACAGTACAACCTACTCATATTTCAAAAGTAAAGACATTGAAGTAATTTTGAGAGAAAAGATGAACTAATATTGTCGCATACGAGTTGAATGATTAAGTAAATAAAAAACAGAGCGATATGAAAAAGATTATAATTATTGATGGCGGACCGCGCAAGAATATGAATACCGCGCAGTTGTTGCAACGATTTGCCGAGGGTGCGAAGTCGGTCGGTGGCGATATTGAGGTTAAGACCGTGCGACTCTATGACCTCGATTATAAGGGTTGTGTATCGTGTATGGCTTGCAAACTCAAAGGCAAGGCATCAAACATTTGCCGTTATAAGGATGCACTCTCGCCTCTCTTGGAGGAGATTGCTGTGGCTGATGGCATCGTGCTTGGCTCGCCCATCTATTTTGGCGAGGTAACGGGACAGATGCGAGCCTTTTTGGAGCGTCTGGCGTTCCCGTGGCTCTCGTATAACGATTACAGCCTGACAGCTCCCAAGCGTATGCCCGTAGTACTTGTCGAGACGATGAACGGCACACCCGAGCGCAACAACAACAACCACTTCGGCACGATGGAGTGGTGCCTCTCAACAGCACTCGGACAGCCGCAACGCATTATTGCCTACAACACTTGCCAGGTAGCAAAATACGACAATTACGAACTCGGCAGCTTCTCTGAGGAGGCAAAACACGCGTGGCGTGATGCTCACTGGGATGACAACTTACAGCAAGCATACGATGCCGGCAGACAGATGGCAGACCGATAAGTGCAAAACGCAAAGCATCCTCAAATAGCACTGATAATCTGTAAATGTATTGAAAAATACAACTTTTGCAGGTTATCAGCTCTCTTCTTTTACACCGTTTCAATCTGAAAGAGGTGAGCCTATTCTATAACTATACAATGCGCCCTACCCTGCTCCATCGTTTATAGCCGAGCGTGTGTTGTGCAACCTTATTTAACGGTTGAGAGATAATAATAACGGCAATTGTAGAATTGTAGAAGTTTTTTTTCACTACCTTTGCGACCCGACAAATATTTGCAAAGGAGCAGAGATGAAACCTATCAGCAAAAACGCCATTATTGGTTATCCGGCCGGCATTATTACCGGTATTACATACGGACTAAATCCTCTTTTTGCCGTGCCTTTGATGAAAGATGGTGCAGCTACCGAGTCCATCTTATTCTTTCGTTACCTTTTGGCCGTAGTGATACTTGGTATTTTTCTCTTGTTGAATAGGCAGAGTTTCAAGATCAACCTCAAACAGGCCGGTGTGCTACTGATTCTCGGATTGCTCTACACATCCAGCAGTCTGTTTCTCTTCGAAGCCTACAACTATATTGCCTCAGGACTTGCCACGACACTCATCTTTCTATATCCCGTTCTGGTGGCCATCATAATGGTATTTCTGCGAGTTGTTCCGTCGTGGCCTGTATGGATGGCTATTGCAGCGACATTTGGCGGTGTGATTATTATGACTCAGAGCGATGCATCGCAGTGCATCAATCCCATCGGTGTAATGCTCTCGCTAGGTTCGGCTCTTGTATACGCTCTCTTCATTGTCATCATCAATCGCAGTAAAGCCATTGCCGGCATATCCAATTCATTACTTACATTCTACGCGCTGTTGGTGGGAGCCATTGTTTTCTTAGGCAAGATTATCTTTTCGTCTACGCCCATCACCGCCGGGCTAGAGAGTAGCAATGCATGGCTCAACATTATAGGATTGGCTATACTTCCCACTATTGTATCTACGGCAACATTGGCTATAGCCACTCGCAACATTGGTGCTACAAAAGCATCGGTATTGGGCGTATTTGAGCCGATAACAGCCATACTCGTTGGCACACTAATGCTAGGCGAACCGCTCACAACGAATATCATCATTGGCATAAGCATAGCAATAATTGCGGTAACATTTATGATAGCCGTAACCAAACGATAATGAGACACGCCCCACCCACCTGCCGAGCATACCCACACCCCGAATATCGTCACAACCTCCTTATAGGCACATTCTCATTCACACTACCGTCATGCGACAAGTGTTGTGTCAGACTTTCGAAATTTTAAATCCCAATTTACCAATCAACTTGAGCGTACTCAGGGCTGTAAACTAAACTCTTGATATCCATTCTTCAAAAGCCATATTTTGCTCCAGCAGTCTACAATCCTCAGCGGTCGATATCCTAGCTACAAAACATTCACTCAGATTACTATCAAAAATACCTTCATTGATATTAGGATCACAGACAAGAAGTATCGGCATCCCCTTCATCAAGCCCATTCCCACTTCAATTTCATTCCAAGGTGTTGATAACCATTTGTTTTCCCATAAGTTTTCTTCTTCGGTATTAGGTCGATAAAAGCCTTTTTGAATATTAACTTGCTTCAATCCAAATGCTATCATACCCGAAGAGTGCAAAATATCAGTTCTCACTTTATTAAATTGACCAAACTGGGGATACTTATCTCTTGTATAATATGTTACATAATACCCTCTCCCTTCAAGAATCCTTTTATACTCTTTAGTAAGATATTCATCGCTTTTTGACATCATACCCGGCATAGAGAAAAATATTGTTTTATTTTTCATCTCGTGAGATGCATTTACCGGCCCATCTACACTAAAAATACCATCTACCAACCGATTGACAATAGCTTGTGGCACATTAACAGCATTCGTAAAATCGGCTCCTTTCAAAATACATTCTTTAAAATTTACTCCGCTGAGATCAGCACCTCTAAAATCGCCATTTGTAAAATCACAATTTTTGATACTGGTACAGAAAAGAATAGATCTATAAAAAATAATATTGTGTCCTACGATGTTTTTTAAGTTGGCATAGGATAAATCGGCCAAAAATAAATCCGTTTTATTCATCAAAATTTGATGATTCTTATTGTATAACAGGGCGTCTTGCAGATTGGTTTTTTGCAAGTCACATAAAGATAAATCTACCGCATAAGATAACCCATCAACCAATGTTTTTTGAAACACATTGGTTGGCAAGGTTCTCACCAAAGACGATATTACAGTAATTGTTTCTTTTGTCAAATCGGGGTCAATTCTTTTCACCTTCTTATCAAGAAATCTTCTTAACAATATTGCCGATGATAATTGAGTTGCTCTTAACTGCGACGATAAATTAGAAACAATTAAATTAAAAGATGCTCTATACTCCTCACGACGTTTATTACAACTCTTTATATTGAGATATTCAAAAATAAATCTGAAAACAGACATAAAAAATGATACAATAACAACAATTGCACCTACTCCAAGAATTAGCTCTCCAAATAGTTCTCTATAAAATTCAGGATCCATAATATATTTTGTATTAAGTTTTTACTATTATAGATATCTTCAACTCTCTTCAATCCAATATCCACTATGCAAATCTAACGAATTAATTTTGTTTTAACGTTTTTTTGTTGCAACAATTTTTCTGTTTGGGCATTACATTATACACAATTGGTGCATACAGTCACCTATGAGGCGGTATATAGAAAAAATATTTTGAAAAAATCCTTACGATTCATTTCGTCTTTTCAAGAATTATTCACTAAATTGCGCTGATTTTTTAATTTATTTGTATCGACGTATACTTTACATACTTCTGATTTTATGGAAAAAGACTACCAAGCTATTGTCAACGACAACATCAATGAGTTGTTCGGCATTCTCGAAAGACGAATCGACCCCGACAATATGGCACGCATTCGCAAGGCTTTCCAGTTTGCTTTCGAGGCACACAGTCTGCAAAAACGCAAGAGTGGCGAGCCGTATATCATCCACCCCATTGCTGTGGCACGTATCGTTGGTGTCGAATTGGAGTTAGACACCGATGCCATCATTGCCGCGTTCTTACACGATGTGGTTGAAGATACCGACTATACCATTGAAGATGTGCGCAATATGTTTGGCAGTGGAGTCTCTTTTCTTGTCAACGTCGTTACAAAAGAGAAGAAAGAGGAGTATGTTCATTCCAAGCAAATCGACAACTATCAGCAAATGTTGTCGTCGGTGCAATACGACATTCGCGCCCTGCTCATCAAGCTAGCCGACCGCCTACACAATATGCGTACTCTCGACAGTATGCGCCCCGACAAGCAGATGAAGATAGCCGGAGAGACCGACTACTTCTACGCTCCGTTGGCCAACCGCCTGGGTATGTATCACATCAAGACCGAATTGGAAAATCTATCTTTCAAGTTCCGCTGCCCGATGGAGTATAACCACATTGAGGAGATGCTCAACAACGAGCGCGAGCGCATCAAAGACAACATCAATCATTTTATCGAGAAGATAGACCTCACACTGCAACAACAAGGCATCAAGGTGCGCACCGAGATACGCTATCGTCGCCCATACAGTATATGGCGCAAGATGCAATCAAAAAAATGCGACTTCCAACACATCGATGGCAAGCACTACATACGCATCATCTACCCATACGACTCGTGGGGAAGCGAAAAGAATACCAGCCTACGCATCTACTCGGTACTTACCGACACCTTCAGCGAGGCACCGGGTAGCGTCTCTAACTATATCAATGCGCCCAAAGAGAACGGTTATCAAAGTTTTCACGTTAAGTTGCTGAGCGAACAAGGCACTTGGGAGGAGATACATATTTCGTCCGAACGTATGGTACGCAATTCGCTAATGGGTTGTGCCGCCGAGCGCACCGAGAATAACATCGACTCGTGGCTATCAAAATTCCGCTCGGTACTGAAAGATATCAAAAATCACACACACGAAATCGAATATATGGACGGTGTCACCTCATCGTTCTACAACGACGACATCACTGTATATACCCCCAAAGGCAAGCCCATCATCCTTCCCAAGAACGCCACTGCGCTCGACTTTGCCTACGAAATACACAGCCATATAGGCGAGCACGCACAATATGCGCGCATCAATGGTACGCTGATGTCGGTCAAGACCACACTGCGACGTGGCGACGTTGTTGAGATAGGCACCAATCCCGACGTTTATCCTCAACCCGACTGGCTCAAATACGTATCTACATACAATGCCAAGCGCAACCTGCGTATATACTTCGCCAATCTACGCGAACTCGAATACAAACGATGCCCCCACTGCCATCCCATTCCCGGCGATGAGGTTATTGGCTTCAAAGAGAGCGACGGCAACATCACCATACACAAGCGCAACTGTCCCAATGCCATAAGACGCTCGGCGCACTATGGCGATGAGATTGTCGAGGTAAACTTCAACGAAGACCCCGACTTCCTCTATCCCGTGCGCATACGTGTTCGCGGTGTCGACCGTTACCACCTGCTCAGCGACCTCATCGAGAGCATTACCGAAGATTTACACCTCTCGATGAAAGAGTTATCTACCGAGACCATCGATTACATTGCAGCCTGCACAATAGACTTTGCAGTACACTCTGTAGCCGAGTTACAACGAGCCATCGACAACATCTCGGCCATCGACGGCATAGACGAAGTGTCGCGACTCGACATCGAATAGGCTCTCACGACTTGTTACATTTTACACACAATAGTTACAATTTTGTAATAGAAATGAAATAACGTTGTGCTTACTTTGCAACGTAAAATTATCATCAAACTATTACAATGGAAAGTATCTATCTTGTATGTGTTGGCATCCTCTTTATCATCGCCACATTCGACATTATGGTAGGCGTGAGCAATGATGCTGTCAACTTCCTTCAATCGGCTATCGGTTCTCGCACTGCATCATTCCGCACATTGCTCATTATTGCTGCCATCGGTATCTTTATGGGAGCTTCTATGTCTAACGGAATGATGGATATTGCGCGACACGGTATTTATCAGCCGCAGTACTTCTACCTCAACGAGATTATGGTAATACTGTTGGCAGTTATGCTCACCGACGTTATTCTGCTTGACGTATTCAACTCTCTAGGGCTACCCACTTCTACCACAGTATCAATGGTTTTTGAGTTGCTGGGTGGTACATTCGCCTTGGCATTAATTAAGATTTCATCTTCCGACGGTGCATATTCGATTGGCCAGCTCATCAATACCGACAAGGCTCTATCGGTTATCGTGGCCATCTTCGTGTCTGTGGCTCTGGCATTTGTTTGTGGTTCGATCATTCAGTATCTGGCACGTATGCTCTTTAAGTACAACTACGAGCAACAACTCAAACGTTGGGGTGCCCTATTCAGTGGATTTGCACTCACCACAATCGTATATTTCATCCTTTTCAAAGGTCTCAAAGACTCTTCATTAATGACAGCCGAGAACAAGCAATTCATTCAAGACAACACAATGATTATCTTGGGTAGCTGTTTTGCGGTCTTTACAATATTAATGGTAATCTTACAACTCTGTAAGATAAACGTACTTAAAGTCGTAGTTTTGGCCGGAACATTTGCTTTGGCTCTCGCCTTTGCCGGTAACGACTTGGTCAACTTTATCGGAGTACCTTTGGCAGGATATTCGGCATATATGGACTACGCAGCCAACGGTGCCGGTATGTCACCCGACTCATTCCTTATGACATCACTCACCCAATCGGCCTCTACACCTCCTATTTTCCTTGTAACGGCCGGACTTATTATGGTTGTCGTATTGTTCACCTCCAAGAAAGCACACCGAGTGGTACAAACATCCATCGCCTTGTCGCGCCAAAGTGCCGGTGAAGAGGGTTTCGGTACATCACCCATTGCACGCCAATTGGTACGCATATCTATCAATATGAACAATGCCGTTGCCCGCATCACACCACAACCTGTCAAGGACTGGATTGAAAAGCGTTTTGACAGTAGCGAAGCCATCCTGCCCGATGGAGCGGCATACGACCTTGTACGCGCATCTATCAACCTCGTAGTAGCCAGCTTGCTCATTGCACTGGGTACATCACTCAAGCTCCCATTATCTACCACCTACGTCACCTTTATGGTAGCAATGGGTACATCGCTTGCCGACCGCGCGTGGGGACGTGAGAGTGCCGTATTCCGCATCACAGGTGTTATATCGGTAATTGGTGGCTGGTTTGTCACTGCAGGTGCTGCATTCCTTGCCTGCTTCATTGTAGCCACTATACTTCACTTCGGTGGATTTATAGCAACAGCCATACTCACCGTATTGGTCATTGTCATTATCATCCGCAGTCAATTGTCATTCGACAAGAAACAACGCGAAGAGAAGGAGTCGGTCGACCAACTATTGCTCATCAACAAAGACCCCGAGCAATCACTTCCCTTACTACAACAACACACACGCGGCGAATACGCCCGTTTTATGGATTGGTGCGCACACATATACCAACGCACCTGCGACGGATTCTTCAAAGATAGTGCTAGCATTATGCGCAAAGCCAACAACAAAGTCAAAAACGAACGTCAGACACTGCGCATTGCACATCGCGTAAGCAGTGTAGGTCTATCACAACTTCAAGAGAACGATTGGCTTGAGCGAGGACTCTACTTGCAACAAGGAAACGAAATCGTAATGGACATCTTCCACGCCTGCAAGCGTATGATTGAGCCCGCTTTTGAGCACATCAACAACAACTTCGAGCCTGTTACCGACAAGCAAATGGAAGAGTTTAACGGTACAGGACAAGAGATTATTGCATTCTTGCAGAAGTGTAGCCGATGCATCGAACAAGGTAGTCAAGAAATCAACACACTCACCATCGAGGCCAATAAGATTATACGCACACTCACCACTCTCAAGCGTAATGAATTGCGTTACATTCGCATCACTTCGGCTTCAAAGAAAGTTGACTTCGTATACCTGACATTCCTACAAGAATCGCAAAACATTGTTGCATATAGCATTAATCTACTCAAAATGAGCAACAAGTTTCAGCATTAGACAATAGACACATATTCTGCTATACCAAACGCCCCGAAAATAGTGACAATAATTACACTATTTTTCGGGGTGTTTATTTTGATTATATAAGGCTTTTATTGTAAATTTGTAAGGTGTAGAGACATCGGGGCATCCCGCTATTTTTTTAGAAATATTATACCACCGAACCAAATGTTCACCAACACCATACAACGCATCTTTGCAACTACAATACTCATACTCTCGTTAGCAGCAACACACGTTTCGGCACGAGCCATTGTCACACCACTTTCCGAGTCGCACACCCCCAGTGCGGCACTCAGTGGCCGGCACATTGCTCTATGGAACAGTCACGGCTACTACTACAATCAAGTAAAAGGTCAATGGATATGGCAACGTGCCCGACTGATGGGTACGGTTGAAGATATGCACACCACCGACTACATACTCGGCTATCTCGTCCCTATGCTCGAAAATGCCGGTGCCAACGTTCTATTGCCTCGCGAACGCGACTACAACACCAACGAATACATCATAGACAACGACTCACAAGACGCTACATATAGCGAAACCGGAGAGTGGAAAAACGGAGCCAAACAAGGATTTGCCCACACAAGAGTCACATACGATGGTTTTGTCAATCCCTTTCGACAAGGCACATACCGTTGGTGCAAAAGCACAACAGGACAGCCATCGGCTGCTATTACGTGGAACATCCCCATCACCGAGAGTGGCAGTCACGCAGTATATATATCATACAGCATTGTACGCAACGGATGTGGCGATGCACGATACACTGTATATCACGCAGGTGGGAAAAGCGACTTTTCGGTAGACCAACGAATGGGTGGTGGCACGTGGATATACTTGGGAACATTCGACTTTATACAAGGAGGTGACAACCGAGTTGTTCTCACCAATCAGTCGAGTCAAGATGGCAAATACATTACTGCCGATGCCATCAAAGTGGGTGGAGGAATGGGTAACGTAGCTCGCAAACCCTGCCTCACACCTCGTTATGCCACCAAACAAGCACTCAACAACCAACGCGAAGCCGAGAAGAAACTAGCCGAAAAACGTCGTCGTGGCAAAAAAGTAAAACCACAAGAACCCGTTGTCAAAGCATCGGTAACCACAGCCACTACAAGCGGTATGCCTCGCTATGCCGAAGCGGCTCGTTATTGGTTGCAATGGGCAGGTGTGCCCGATACAATCTACTCCGACACCGGTGGTGACAACGACTATGGCGATGATGCCCGCGTGCGCCCATATTGGGTCAACTACCTATGTGGCGGCTCTAAAATTCTGCCCGACAGTGCCGGACTGCACATTCCTGTCGATGTGGCTTTGGCATTCCACTCCGACGCCGGAAATGTCGAAGGTGATTCTATTGTAGGCACTATGGCCATATACTACACCGGCCGTAAAAAGCACAACAACCAAACCTTTGCCAACGGTGTTTCACGCACTCAATCCGAACGATTGAGTCAACGCATCATCAGTATGATAAGTCGGGACATACAATCATTCCAACCCGACTGGACAATGCGCAAATCGCTCAATCGCGCTTATGCCGAAGCCCGACTGTTGGATGTCCCGACAATGCTCATTGAGAGTATGTCGCACCAGAACTTTACCGATATGCGTTACGGGCTCGACCCCCGCTTCAAGTTCATAATGTGTCGCGCCATATACAAAGGTATAATGCGATACATAGCACAACGCAATGGCACCCAATATGTGGTACAGCCATTGCCCGTTGACAATATGGCTCTCAAATGGAGTGGAAACAACAAAATAACTATTTCTTGGGAGGCTGTTATCGACACACTGGAAGAGAGTGCCACTCCTACACAATACAAGGTTTATACACGTCAAGGTCTATATGGGTGGGACAACGGCACAATTGTCAAGGAAAACAATTACACCATACCCATCAACAACGATATAACCTACTCATTCTACGTAACAGCCATCAACGAGGGTGGTGAAAGTTTCCCATCCGAAATTCTTTCGGCACATCGCAACAGTTCTGCACAACAGACAGTAATGATTGTCAACGCATTCGACCGCATCAGTGCCCCATACGCAGTGGCCGACACCACCAACAACACTGCCGGGTTCCGATACGATATTGATGGCGGAGTTCCCTATAAATACACTGCTGCCTACACCGGCGAGCAATACAACTTCGATCGCACCTCTCCGTGGGTCGACGACCAAAACAATCCCGGATTTGGAGCCAGTTACAACAATTATGATGCTCAACTCATTGCCGGTAATACATTCGACTATCCCTACACTCACGGTACAGCCATTGCCCAACTAGGATATTCGTTCCTTTCTACATCCGACGAGGCCGTATGCAATCACACAGTCAACCTCAACGACTATCCTTACGTCGACCTCATACTTGGCAAGGAACGAGCCACAATCTTTGGCAACGACTCATCACGTTACGACTTTGAAGCTCTGCCTCCGGCTCTCACCAACGCACTTACACGCTACTGTATGCAACAAGGTCATCTACTAGTCAGTGGTGCATACATCGGACAAGATGCGTGGGAAGGTGCCCGCGCCAGTGAGAGCGCACAACAATTCACCACCAACGTATTGCATTGCGAGTGGATTGCTTCACGCTCGGCACATAGCGACCCATCGGTACACAGTATAGCTCCCGAATACTTCACCACCCGTATGGTATGGAACAGTCGCCCCAACATCAACTGCTATGCCGTTGAACAGACCGACATCCTCACACCCATCGACGACTATGCAGTAACCTTTATGCACTATGGCGATGGTAGCAGTGCGGCAGTAGCCTGCGACACCGGAACATATCGTTGCTGCACACTAGGATTTCCATTCGAAGCTATATCCGACCAACAGCACAGAGTAGAACTTCTACGACTTATTTTCGATTTTCTCAAGCACTAATACACACAACAATGAAGAATAATGTAACTTGCTACATTGCATATAACGGCACAGACGAATATGTAAAACAATCCATATCATCACTGCAACAAGCCTCCGTTGCAAGAATTGTACTCTTGGCTACAACCGATATAGCTACAACATTACCATACGAGGTCATTCACATCGACAACCTTCAGTCAGGCAATACATTTACGCTCATTGCCAACGATTGTGATACCGAATACGCTCTGGTATACAACAAATACACACCTCTCGACATCAACAATCACGCCATACATCGTATGACACAAGTGGCAACCGACCGTAATGCCGGTATGATATACTGCGACTACTATGAATGGCGCGAAGAGAAACGCACTGCACATCCTGTTATCGACTACCAACAAGGAAGCCTACGCGACGACTTCGACTTTGGTAGCGTTATTTTATACAAGACACAAGCTCTCAAAGAGAGTGTTGCCGAAATATTCTCTCACAACACTTACTACTACGCTGCTGCATATGCCACCCGCCTCAACATCAGTCGCTGTTATCCCATAGTACACATAGCCGAGTATCTATACACCGAGGTCGAGGAAGACCTTCGAGCAGGAGGTATCAAGCAGTTCGACTACGTAAATCCACGCAACCGCGAGGTTCAAATTGAGATGGAAAAAGCCTGCACCTATCATCTGCAACAGATTGATGCCCTTGTTGCCCAATCGGCATTGCAAGAGCCACCTGCAGCAGGATTATTCCCCTGCGAAGCATCGGTCATCATACCGGTATTCAACCGCATTCGCACTATCAATAATGCATTACAATCGGCTCTGAACCAAAAGACCGATTTCGATTATAACATCATCGTTGTAGACAACCACTCGACCGATGGTACAACCGAGGCTATAGCTCAACTTGATAATCCCCGCATCATCCACATCATCCCCGAGCGAGGCGACTTGGGTATAGGCGGTTGCTGGCAACGTGCCATCGACGACCCTCGCTGTGGTCGTTATGCCATACAACTCGATAGTGACGACCTTTACAGCAGCGAAAATACCTTACAGTGTATTGTCGATTGTTTCCGCCAAGAAAAGTGCGGTATGGTTATAGGCAGTTACGACCTCACCGACTTCAATCTACAACCTCTGCCTCCCGGCATCATCGACCACAGAGAATGGACTCCCGACAATGGTCGCAACAACGCTCTGCGCATAAACGGCTTGGGTGCGCCACGCGCATTCGAGACAACAATACTACGCGAGATAGGTATTCCCAATGTAAGTTACGGAGAAGATTATGCCCTCGGATTACGCATTTCGCGTCAATACCGCATTGGTCGCATCTACACATCTCTATATCATTGCCGTCGTTGGGAAGGCAACTCAGATGCCGCATTACCCATCGAGCGCATCAACCGCAACAACTACTATAAAGATCAGCTGCGCACTTGCGAATTGCAAGCACGCATAGCGATGAACATTAAATAAATAGTTTATAATCGATATAGTACAATGCTCACATACAGCGATATAGACAATCTATTTGAAGCTCAAATACCACAGTGGCAACTGGCTTTCGACAACTATGATGCACTACACAACATAGAGGTACGAAACATTATTGTCAACGGTATCGAGGTGCGCATTCAACACAATCCGGCACGTATTACATCGGTATCGTCCAAGCCACACGCAACAGTGCAACAATCGTGTTTTTTATGCCACGACAACCTGCCTCAACAACAGTTGCAATTACCTTACAATGAGAGGTTCACAATTCTTGTCAACCCCTACCCCATATTCGACCGTCATTTCACCATACCGGCTACCATACATACCCCACAACGCATAGCCGAAAATTTTGACACGATGTTACAACTCGCACGCAGTTGCACACCATATACGTTATTTTACAATGGTCCACGATGTGGAGCTTCGGCACCTATGCACCTGCACTTTCAAGCAGGAAACAGCGGATATATGCCCATTGAACAACAATGGCACAAAGCCCCTAACAGGCATATTACAACCTACGGTGAGGCAACACTATCGCTGGTCGAAGGTGTGTTGCGACCCATATTCTGCATTACATCGACACGTAACAACGATGCCGAGGTGCTGTTTGACAAACTCTATGATGCAATGCCCCCCATTGTAGGCGAAGAACCTATGATGAACATCATAATGCGATGTGATAACGACACAATCACTACGCTCATTTTTCCGCGTGCCAAGCATCGCCCCGATTGTTATTACGCTAGCGACAACAACCGGTTACTCATAAGTCCCGGTTCGGTCGAGATGGGCGGTGTGTTTATAACACCTCGCAAAGAAGACTTTGAGAAGATAACAGCACAAGATATTATCAATATATACAACGAAGTTGCTCTCTCTGATGAGAAGGTACAAAACATAATTTCGACAATAAAATAATACATATATGATGAAACAACCCAACATTCACGTAGGTATAATGGCCGACAAACGCATAATAATTGTATTTGACGGTGTATACCAATGTAACGGTAAAACAATCGAAGGCGAACAGCTCTTTGCTCGCACCAACAACGGTATTGCGTGGCAAGGTTCTTCCTACGAAAAGCTGTACTTTACTCCCGAAAACGAAAAGAATGCGTCATTCTTGCTACAAGACGTTACCATAGGTATCGGGTTTCACTGGCAACGACACGAAAATCAACGTTTTCGCGGTGGTGTAGAGCTTATTATTGAAGACAACAAGATACGAGTCATCAACCACGTTCGCGTAGAAGAATACCTACGCAGTGTCATATCATCCGAGATGAATGCCACATCATCGGTCGAACTGCTCAAAGCTCACGCGGTCATCTCTCGCAGTTGGCTCTTGGCTCAAATAGAAAAACGCAACACCATCGAGGCAACCGAAACTCCTTACAGTAGCGAAACATTCACCGACGAGGAGTATATCAAATGGTACGACCGCGAAGAACACGAAAAATATGATGTTTGTGCCGATGACCACTGCCAACGCTATCAAGGCATTACGCGTGCATCGAAACCCGCTGTCAACGAAGCTGTAGATGCCACACTGGGACAAGTACTCTTTTATGACAACCGCATCGCCGATGCTCGATTTTCTAAATGTTGCGGTGGTGTAACCGAACTGTTTGAAAATTGTTGGGAACCCATCAATCACCCCTACCTCACTGCCATTCGCGACGGTGGGGATGAACCTATACCCGACCTTCGCATCGAAGAGAACGCTCGCCAATGGATTCTTTCCAAGCCCGATACTTTCTGCAACACGTCCGACAAAAGTATTCTATCGCAAGTACTCAACGGCTATGATCTCGAAACAAAACAATTCTTCCGTTGGCGCGTAGAATATGAGCAAGAGGAATTGTCGGTTTTAGTACGTCGCAGATCGGGTATCGACTTTGGCACAATACAAGAGTTACAACCCATCGAACGCGGCACATCGGGACGCATCACTCGCCTGCGCATTGTAGGTAGCAAACGTACGCTCATCGTAGGTAAAGAGTTGGAAATACGTCGTTGGCTGTCCGAAAGCCATCTTTACAGTTCGGCATTTGTTATTGACAAGCAACCTTACTATAACCAATCTAAATTTGTCTTGCATGGTGCCGGCTGGGGACACGGTGTAGGATTGTGCCAGATGGGAGCAGCCGTAATGGGTGCCAAAGGTTATAACTACCGCGAGATTTTATCGCACTACTTCCGTGGCACACAACTTTGCAATGTATATGATAACGAATAATAACACTATGAAACCTTCTTGTAAGCAACGCAACGGATGGCTATGGGTACCTTCGCTCTATTTTGCCGAAGGTATTCCCTATGTTATTGTAATGACCGTATCGGTTATTATGTACAAGAACTTCGGCCTTTCCAACACCGAGATTGCTTTTTATACAGGGTGGCTATATCTGCCTTGGGTTATCAAGCCTATTTGGAGCCCCTTTGTCGACCTCATCAAGACCAAACGCTGGTGGATTACTACTATGCAGTTGCTCATAAGTGTATGTTTTGCGGCTATCGCCTTCACGATGCACCTACCTTATATGGTAGAACTTTCGTTAGCCATCTTTTGGCTGATGGCTTTCTCATCGGCCACACACGACATCGCTGCCGACGGATTCTATATGCTGGCTCTTCCCAATAAAGACGAGCAAGCACTCTTTGTGGGCATACGTAGCACCTTCTATCGCATATCTACCATTGCCGGACAAGGGCTGCTCGTACTGCTGGCCGGATACCTCATTGAACATAATGTCACAATCGCTTGGGCGTGGAGCATCACATTTATCATTATGTGCATCTTGTTCGTGTTATTATTCTTATATCACACATTTATCCTGCCTCGCCCCAACATCGATCGTCCTACAAGCAATCAATTATCTACAACCACCATCTTGGACGGATTTATCAACACATTTGTCACTTTCTTTCGCAAGCCCTACGCGGTCAGTGCCATTCTCTTTATGCTACTATACCGACTGCCCGAGGCTCTACTCGCAAAGATGACCGGACCATTTCTTCTCGACCCTGTCGAAAACGGAGGATTGGGACTTACGACAATGCAAGTGGGTATAGCCACCGGTACAGTAGGTATTGTCGGGCTCACACTAGGTGGCATACTGGGTGGTGTATGTGCCTCTAACGGAGGTCTGAAACGTTGGTTATGGGCAATGGTTGCAGCCATAAGTCTTCCCAACATAGTCTACGTTATTATGGCATTCACACACCCATCACTATGGGTTGTCAACGCACTCATTTTCATCGAACAACTAGGTTACGGTTTTGGATTTACAGCCTATATGCTGTTCCTTATACACTATGCCGAGGGCGAGAGTACTACGGCTCACTACGCTCTATGCACCGCATTTATGGCAATGGGTATGATGTTACCGGGTATGGCTGCCGGCTGGTTGCAAGAGTTGCTCGGATATCAAAGTTTCTTTATAGTCGTATGCTTGTTATGCCTTGTAACGGTTGCGGTTGCGGCTATGATAAAATTGGACAAACCTTCACAAGATATAACACAATGACTATAAAAAGATTACACTTTATACTGTTGGCGATTATTACCTCTTGTATAATGGCACAAGCCCGCCCGGTGGTAAAAACCGGTATTGAGGTTCTTGCCGACAATAATTTTGCACAACTAGCCGGAAAACGCGTAGGCCTTATCACCAACCCAACTGGGGTCGATTGCAACCTGCGCTCCACAATAGACATTCTTCACGAAGCCGAAAACGTCAATCTGGTGGCTCTCTACGCTCCCGAACACGGTGTGCGCGGCAACATCTATGCAGGTAGTAAAGTATCGGCCGACCGTGATGCTCAAACCGGACTTCCCGTTCACTCGCTCTACGGCAGGTCGCGCAAGCCTTCGGCTACAATGTTACAAGGCATTGATGTGTTGGTTTACGACATTCAGGACATAGGTTGTCGTTCTTTTACATTTATCAGCACAATGGGACTGGCTATGCAAGCTGCTGCCGAACAAGGTATTGAGTTTATGGTACTCGACCGCCCCAACCCTTTGGGAGGCTACCGCGTTGAGGGATGCCCTGTTGAGAGTGGATACACCTCTTTTGTAAGCCAATATCCCATACCCTACATCTACGGCCTTACCTGTGGCGAATTGGCACAACTGCTCAATGAAGAGGGCTTGATAGGCAATAAAAAGTGCCGACTCTCGGTCATTGCAATGCAAGGCTGGAGTCGTGATATGGACTTCGAGGCAACAGGTCTGCCTTGGGTACTTCCCTCTCCTCACATACCGCAACCTATTACGGCCTACTACTACCCTATTTCGGGCATCTTGGGCGAATTGGGTTCTGTATCTATCGGTGTAGGATACACGATGCCTTTTCAACTATTCGGTGCATCGTGGGTCGATGCCGAACGTTTGGCCGAAAGACTCAACGCACTGCACCTCCCAGGATTGGCATTCCGCCCCATTCACTACACTCCGTTCTACGCTGTCGGTGCCAAAACGCTGCTACAAGGCGTGCAAGTACACATTACAGACCGCAACTTGGCTACATTATCCGAAGTGCAGTTCTACGTAATGCAAGAATTGGCAGCTCTATATCCCAACAACAAGCCTATGGACGCAGTAGAGCAATCAAGGCTCAATATGTTTGATAAAGTGTGCGGAACATCACAAATCCGCAAACTCTTTACACAACGCTACCGTTGGGAGGATGCTCGCGACTATTGGAACAAAGGAGTAAATGAGTTCAAACAGAAATCACGCAAATATTACATCTACCAATGATACAACTCATAGCCGATAGTGGCTCAACAAAAACCGATTGGGCGCTTGTCACCGACAGCGCAACACTCAACATCGCTACTCAAGGCATCAATCCCATACATCAAGACGATGATACAATCAACAATATCATCACTCACGAACTATGCAACCAACTCAATGGTACGCAACCCACTCACATACACTTCTATGGGGCCGGATGCGTAGGCGGCACAATAAATGCACATCTGCACGATATTCTATCGCGCCACTTTATCGATGCTCACATCGAGATTGAGAGTGATTTACTGGGTGCTGCTCGCAGTCTTTGTGGTCATAAAGAGGGTATCGCAGGCATATTGGGTACAGGTGCCAACTCGTGCTTCTACGATGGCCACAAAATCATTGCCAACACACCACCTCTAGGATACATCCTTGGCGACGAAGGTAGCGGAGCTTCACTCGGAAAAGCCTTTATACAAGCATTGTTGCGTGGCAATCTGGGTAGTGCATTACTCGACGAGTTTTATGCACAATACAATACCGACTATCGCACTCTCATCACCCGCATATACCGTGAGCCGGCGGCCAATCGCTACTTGGCTTCTATATCGCCATTTATAGCCGACCACCTGCACATCAGTGAGGTGCGACACATTGTATCAAATGTAATGGCTACTTTTATCGACAATCACATAGCACCCTACAACCGCATCGATTGTCCCATCAATCTTGTTGGGTCAATAGCCTATTACTATCGTGACATTATCACCGAGGTTGCACAAAACAAAGGTTACACAACAGAGACAATTGTTCGCTCTCCAATCGACAATCTCATATCATATCACACTAATAATTAATCATATATGCAATCTGCTTTATATCTCATACCCGTTACTCTGGGCGACACTACCATAGACCGTGTACTACCCGAATACAACCGACAGATTATTGCCGGCATTTCACACTTTGTGGTTGAGAACATTCGCTCGGCACGTCGTTTTCTGCGCCGTTCCAATCCCGATATTATTATTGACAATCTCACATTCTACACACTCGATGAACACACACGCATCGAAGATATTTCAACTCTCCTGACACCACTGCGCGAAGGCAAGCCGATGGGCATCATTTCGGAAGCCGGTTGCCCCGCCATTGCCGATCCCGGTGCCGACCTCGTTGCTATTGCCCAACGCGAAGGACTTCCCGTCGTTCCGTTAGTAGGGCCTTCATCCATTCTTATGTCGCTTATGGCCAGCGGTTTTAACGGACAGAGTTTTGCTTTCAATGGCTACTTGCCGGTAGAGCCGGCCGAACGCACGCGTCGCATCAAACAACTCGAACAACGTGCCTACCAAGAAGACCAAACTCAAATTTTTATAGAAACACCCTATCGCAACCACAAGATGATCGAAGAACTTGTGCGCACTTGTCGCCCCACTACACGACTGTGCGTCGCGTGCGACATCAGTTGCGAAAATGAGGAGATACACACACGCACGATGGCTCAGTGGAAAAAAGCCAAATACGACTTACAAAAACGACCGGCCATTTTCCTCATATACAAGTAAACAAAAGCCTCCAAATACACATTGGAGGCTTTTTGTTTATCATAGGTCTATATCTATTTATTGCGTCTGTGTCAAATTGGTTCATTTTGGTTCATTTCAATCGTAACTCACTAGATATCTGCAATATATAAAGAACAGCTCCTTGAGCCATTGGCTCAAGGAGCTGTTCTATTTAAGTATATCAATTCCTATTACTACTTGCTCAACTGAGCGTGCATTGCAGCAGCAGCACGACGACCGTCACCCATAGCAAGGATTACGGTTGCACCACCACGCACGATGTCACCACCGGCATAGAGGTCGGGCAAGCAAGATTGCATTGTCTCTTCATTAACAACAATAGTACCGCGACGGCTTATCTCAAGCTCTTTGATTGCATTGGGAATAAGAGGATTGGGCGATACACCAACTGCAACAATAACTGTGTCGACAGGAATATCTTCGATAGCACCTTCAACTGCAACAGGCGAACGACGACCACTCTCATCGGGCTCACCTAGCTCCATACGTTGCAAGCGCATTGTTCTTACGTGACCATTCTCATCACCAAGATACTCCACAGGATTATGCAGAGTCATAAACTCTACTCCCTCGGCTTTGGCGTGCTCAACCTCCTCCTTACGAGCTGGCATTTCATCTTCGCTACGACGATATATAATCATTGCGCGCTCGGCACCCAGACGACGAGCCGTACGCACCGAGTCCATTGCGGTGTTACCACCACCGATAACAGCAACATTCTTTCCGCTCAATACGGGAGTATCCCAATCGGACTTAGCAGCACCCATCAAGTTTACACGTGTCAAGTACTCGTTGCACGACATTATACCAATGAGGTTCTCACCGGGAATATTCATAAAGCGAGGCAGACCGGCACCACTGGCAACAAAGACTCCCTTGAAGCCCATTTCGTGAAGGTCGTCATAAGAAAGTGTCTTACCAACGATACAATCGGTTACAAATGTCACACCCATCTTGCGCAATGTCTCGATTTCCACATCCACAAATTTATTGGGCAAGCGGAACTCGGGAATACCATATTTCAACACACCACCTATTTCGTGAAGTGCCTCAAATACAGTCACATCATAACCAAGTTTCACCATATCTCCGGCAAAAGACAAGCCACAAGGGCCTGAACCTACAACAGCAATTTTCACACCATTGGCAGGAGCGCAAGCAGGTACTTCACCGGTACCGTGTTCACGCGAATAATCGGCTGCAAAACGCTCCAAATATCCGATTGCAACAGGTTGTTTTTTCAATTTCTTGAGATAGAAACATTGCGACTCGCATTGTTTTTCTTGCGGGCACACACGTCCACACACTGCGGGCAATGCACTGGTTTCTTTAAGTGTAGATGCAGCTTGAAGAAACTCTCCTTTCTCTATATGCTTGATAAAGGTAGGAATATTGATACCTACGGGGCAACCTGTCATACACAAGGGTTCGGGACAGTCCAGACAACGTTTTGCCTCCAACAAGGCTTGTTCTTCGGTAAGACCTTGGTTTACCTCTTCATTGCAAGTGATACGATACGCAGCATCCAACTCGGGCATTACTACACGAGGTATATCGGTGCGTTCTTTGGCTTTCATACTCTTGCGTAACTCCTCGCGCCACGGCTGGTTGCGACGAGCGGTTATATCTTCCATATTCATATTGTTGCCTCCTTTATTATTCTACTTCTTTATATGAGCGCAAACGCATCATCAATTCATCAAAATCTACTTGGTGAGCATCAAACTCCGGACCATCGATGCACACAAAACGCAACTTACCACCTACTGTGACCCGGCAAGCGCCACACATTCCAGTGCCATCTACCATTATAGCATTCAACGACACAACGGTGGGTATGTTATATTGTGCTGTGAGTTTCGACACAAACTTCATCATCACAGCCGGACCGATTGCTACGCATTGGTCTACTTTCTCGCGTTTGATTATTTGCTCAACACCTTCGGTAACAAGACCCTTTGTTCCATAAGAACCATCATCGGTCATAATGATTACCTCATCACTGCTGGCTCGTATCTCATCTTCTAGTATAATGAGGTCTTTGCTACGTGCTGCCAACACGCTTATTACACGATTACCGGCTGCTTTCATAGCTTGTACGATGGGCAACAAAGGAGCTACACCTACACCACCACCGCAACATACTACTGTACCTACCTTATCGATATGAGTGGCTTGACCCAACGGACCCACTACATCGGCAATGTAATCACCGGGATTAAGATTGCACAATTTCACTGTAGATTTTCCTACTGTCTGCACAACAAGTGTTATAGTGCCTTTTTCTACATCGGCACCGGCTATGGTTAGAGGTACGCGCTCTCCGTGTTCGTCTACGCGCACAATGACAAAGTGACCTGCCTTACGAGCCTTCGCAATAAGCGGAGCTTCTATAACAAGTTTCACTACTCGGTCGGAGAAATTCTCCTTACTTACAATTTTGTTCATATTAGCGTTATATGATGTGTTAAGATTATTCTATAACTTGACAATATAGGTTAGTGTGGTTATTATACGGCTTTCCATAGTATGGTGCAAAGATAGGATTTTTTTACAACACCCCACACTTTTTACAACAAAACCATCAAAAAAAGCAGATTACCCACTCTTCTGTGAGGCAATCTGCCATTATTATCTGAAATAATAGTCGGCTTACAATACTATTTTCTTTACAATTCTGTCGGCTTTCACGATATATACACCCGAGGGCAACTCTGCTTTAACGCTTCCTCTGCTTCTCAATACTTCTGTTCCGTCGGGCAAGTATACCACAACCGATGCATCTTCTGGGGCTGTTACATACAACACTCCATCTACTGCACCTACTCTTACATCATCATTTTCTACACCCACTACCGATGTCATATCCAATATCACACTCTCCGAGTAGTTATTGCCTTCATAGACAGCTTGAACGGCAAACATAAGCAACTCTTCATCTTTAAAACGGCTGTAATCATATTGCGTCGTTTCACTCGGCAATATAGCCATTTCAAATCCATTCAGGCTCACACAATATCCTGTAACAGGCAACCCACAATCCAACGGAGCATCCCATTTGACAAGCGTATGGGCTGTGTCGTAGTGCAAATTTCTTACCGGCATAAGTGGCGACACTATAAAATTATCTATAATAATAGGTTGCGACATCAACCCTTTATGAGCGTGCAATCTCACTTGTATATTCTTCACCCTCTTGTCTTCATAGAGCTTTACCAAGCCGGCATAGCGGTTCCAACCCTCTTGAGGCATTCCTTCATATTCCACAACTCCTACCTCTTCATACTCGGCTCCATCGGCACTCACCTCTATTGTCAATGTACTGTTGCTACCCACAAAGGCATAGTAATCAAATGCAATGGTAAACACATCTACACCGTCCAATGCTATCATACCGCTTGTCATATAATCATCACGCTCATACTCATTATATGGGCCATACATTGCAAATGCCATACCTCCGCTTCCGTCGCGGGTCTCTATATTTCTATCTTCAAGCTCTACAACATTATTGATATACCACGCACAAGAGGTTTCACTACTGCTATACATCCACCCGGCGTGATCGCTGGTAACGACACCATAATCGGTCATACTGTCAAACGTCTCATAATAGGGTAAGGTCGACGGATTTCCCACTACAATAGGATTGGACGCTCCACCTACACTCTCGCCTTGCCCATTGATAGCCCTTACGTAGTATACCAATTGGGCTTCGTCGGTATATTTTGTTTCATCCACATAATACCAATCCGATATACGCGACGCCAATACATCGGCATCGTATTCACTACCCGTCTCACTACGTGATATGGTATACACAATCTCCTCGGGATTGATATAACCATTGGTCTGTCCCTTGGTTGGTGCCATCCATAGTATCATTACACCACCATCGGGCAATATTTCGGCACTCACATTGGTGGGCGATACCGGAGCATCGAGTCCTACCTTTACATCTACTATGGTTCCATAGGCGTGTCCGGCTGCAGTATGGGGTATCAACTTATAGGAATAACTCTCTCCGGCTACTACATCGGCATCATCATACGTACACATCACACCGGGATATACTTCGGTCATCGTTCCTATCAACTCATACTCATAGGTATCGTGATTATACCTGCACACCTCTACCTTTTCCAACTTTTTCAACACGTCACCATTGGCGTCTTTGGCTGGTGCAGTAAATATTAACGTTACCGGTGCTTCACCCTTATTGCAAGTGGCATACGCATCATTGATGTCGGCCGGTATCTGTCCCACCAATATTTCGCTCCACTCGGGATAACTGGCATAATCATCTATATAGGCTACCGCCTTGTACTGAAACAATCCGGCTATGGCCGACTCATCGACATAAGTAAGCACCTCGCCCGGAGTAGGATTTTCAAACACATAGATTTCGTTATACTCGCCATAATTAACATTGCGCGACAATACCACTTTGGTCAGGTAGGGCAATGGGTCACCGTTTCCATCTCCCATCGATGTCATTGAGTGTGTAGGAGCTGTCATCGTTACTGTCACACACTCACTCTCGCTATCCCACGTTGTTTGCATATCGGTCACTCGCTCCGGCCATATATTATGGTCGGCAGCATTCATTGGCAACACAAATAAGCCCGACAACACAATAAATACTAAAGCCTTAATCCCTTTCAATAAGTACGTTTTCATCATATATTAATATTAAGTTACTTTTTGCGAAAATACAATCTTTGCAATTAGAACGCAAGTTTTTTCCCTCTAAACATATCGTGCATCGGTAACAATATAACATTTATCAAAAAAATGAGCCACCTCATCTCTGGGGCGACTCATCAACAAACTCTGAAAAAAACTATTCTATGCTATTTGTGGCAACTAATTATTTCTTGAAATAACGGTTGTAAAGACCTTCAAATGCTTTACCGTGACGGGCTTCATCTTTAGCCATTTCGTGTACGGTATCGTGGATAGCATCGTAACCCAATTGTTTGGCACGAGTAGCTATGCGGAGCTTATCGGCGCAAGCGCCACACTCGGCATTCATACGTGCATCAAGGTTTTTCTTGGTATCCCATACAACCTCACCGAGCAACTCGGCAAACTTAGCAGCGTGTTCGGCCTCTTCCCACGCAAAACGCTTGTACGCTTCGGCAATCTCGGGATAGCCTTCACGATCGGCTTGACGGCTCATTGCCAAGTACATACCTACTTCGGTACACTCGCCCATAAAGTGAGCGCGGAGGCCTTCCATCACTTCTTGGTCTTCTACAATACCATCACCTATATGATGCTCCGATACAAATTGAAGAGCAGCATCTTCGTTGAGCACTTCAAATTTCGAAGCGGGTACTTTACATTGAGGACATCTTTCGGGGGCAGCATCGCCTTCGTGGATATAACCACATACTGTGCAGATAAATTTCATAATTGTAAGTTTAAATGATTGTTAGTTTATATTGTTTATTTTATTAATTCTCTTTCTTGTTACACTCGGCACAAGTGCCTATGCAATAGGTTTCGCTCATATCTACCGTAACTCCTGCGGGCATTGTCGAGGGTATCCAGTGAGACTCTACATTTACATCCAATATCGACCCGCAATTGCGGCAACGAAAGTGTATGTGAGGATCCATACAAGCATCAAAACGTGCATTCTTTTCTTCTATGGTTATCATTCGCACTACACCTCTTTCCACCAGAAGATTGAGCGTGTTGTATACTGTCGCTTTCGACAGCGTGGGTATTTCGGGATACAAATCGGTAAATATCATCTCGGCTGTTGGATGTGTACGATGGGTCATTAAATACTCCATCACTGCCATCCGTTGCAACGAAGGTTTTATACCGTGCAACTCCAGTCGCTCCTTTACCATATTTTTTAACCCGTTCATATTTAGAATTATTCCATTTTTATTATCAATGCAAATATATAACCAATTTTCTAACCTGTCAAGTGTTTTTACGATTTTTAACTATATTTTTTTTGATTAATTTTATTGATAATTACGCAAAATCCTGATTGAATGTTGTTTACAAGATGGAATAAAATTCTCATTTTATTCTACAATCTACCTCATCATCATTTATAAGCTATCTATTGGGCATAAATAGCCTGCAAGTTCTCCACTTCACACTTCAGAGCATACAGCCATTGCTACTACCATAGCATCACACCGGGCAGTTCTCGCGCATTATATTGCATAGCCATCGATTCTCCGTAGGCTCCGGCCGAACGTATGGCTATAAAATCGCCCCTATGCAACTCCGGCATAGCTACACCACTACCGAAACTATCAGACGACTCACAGATGGGACCTACAACATCATAACACTGCATTCTACCCTCGACACTACTTATATTTTCTATCTTATGCGAGGCCTGATACAACGCGGGGCGCATCAAATCGTTCATTCCGGCATCCAAGATGGCAAACTGCTTGTTCACACCCTCTTTTATATATAGTACGCGCGCAATGAGCGAGCCACACTGACACACTACCGAACGACCCAATTCAAAGTGCAACGTAACACCTGCCGGCAAAGACAATTCTCTGGAAAATACTCCGAAATAGGACTCAAAATCGGGTATTGCATTTTCATCGGGCTCTTCATAATCGACACCAAGACCGCCACCTACATTGACATAATCTATCGCAACTTTCTGCTGTTGCAACCGCTCTATCAATTGGTTTACGGTGGCGCACAATTGCTTGTAGGCGGTCATATCGGTTATTTGCGAACCTATATGGAAGTGTAACCCTCGCAACTTGACGTTACGCAACGACAACACGTGCAACAACACATCATCCAGCAGGGTTATATCTATTCCAAACTTATTTTCGCTCAGCCCCGTTGTGATATAATGATGGGTGTGCGCATCGATGTGCGGATTTATACGCAAAGCAATGGGAGCTGTCAGCCCTTCTCGCTGTGCCAATTCGTCTATTACATCTATCTCGGCAACCGATTCGACATTGAAACATCCTATCCCCAATCTCAAAGACTCACATATCTCCTTATCGGTCTTTCCCACTCCCGAATATACAATATTCTCGGCACTGATTCCGGCTGCTACAGCCAGTCGCACCTCTCCCCCACTCACACAATCGGCACCCAATCCGGCTGCTGCTATTACACGCAACAATGCTTCATTACTGTTGGCTTTCAGAGCATAGTGTACCACACTTCCTTGAGGTGCTACCGACACTATGCGTGCCAACGTAGCACGCAACAATGCCATATCATAAAAGTAAAAAGGTGTCTCGCGGTGTGTAAATGCTTCTAGAGGGAATTGTGCCATATCTACAATCAGTACCGTTTGAGAAACTTACGCGTGAAACAACTCGCGGCTCAAGGCCTGCAAGGCTCGTATCTTATCTTCCTGACGCACCAAGAATGATATATTGTAGTTACTACCACCATACGATACCATACGCACCGGTATATCTTTCATAGCAGCCAAAGCCTTCGACTCAAAGCCAATATTTTGCCAGTCAAGATCACCTACAACACAGATAATGACCATATCTACATCTACCGTAACGGTGCCAAACTTGCGCAATTCGTCCAATATCTCAGGTAGATGTCGCGTATTGTCGATGGTGAGCGACACTCCCACTTCCGAGGTTGCCACCATATCTATCACGGTACGATAAGTTTCAAATATCTCAAACACCTTACGCAAGAAACCGTGTGCCAACAAACGACGACCCGACTTGATGCGAATGGCCGATATATTATCCTTGGCTGCTACTGCCTTAATTTCACCTCGTCCTGCCATATTCGATATGAGTGTTCCCGGTGCATCAGGCTCCATCGTACTCAACAATCGCACCGGTATATTGTGCTGTTTGGCCGGTTGAACACAAGTCGGATGCAAAATCTTGGCTCCGAAATATGCCAGTTCTGCAGCCTCCTCAAACAACAAATGTCGCACCGGTGAGGTATGATTTACATAACGTGGGTCATTATTGTGCATTCCGTCTATATCGGTCCATATCTGTATTTCGTCGGCCTCAACGGCTACTCCCACAAGCGAGGCCGAATAATCACTGCCGCCTCGTTGCAAGTTGTCAATCTCGTCATACGAGTTACGACAGATGTATCCTTGAGTTATATAAATATCGGCATCACGATTGGCATCCATCAGTTCGTTGAGATGCGACTTGATGTACATCATATCCGGCTCATTATTCTTATCTATACGCATATAATCGAGCGCGGGCAACATCACCGAGTTGACACCTTGCTCTTGCAGGTATAGATTGAACATTGCGGTCGACATCAACTCTCCTTGCGCCAATACAATTTTCTCTTCATAGAGTGTAAAGAGGTCGGTAATAACGCCTCTCACTCGGCCAAAGCACTCTCTCACAGCCTCGCGGGCTGCATCTTTATATTGGTCACTGCTATACAGTTGATCTATTTCGGCATAGTACTTGCGTTCCAATACACCAATTGTTTCTTGCGCACCCTCGGCATTGTGTTTATACAGATAGTCGCATATTTCCACCAACGTATTGGTTGTACCTGCCATTGCCGACAATACTACAATTTTACGTTCTCCATCGCACACAAGACGTGCCACACTCTTCATACGCTCGGCACTGCCTACCGATGTTCCTCCAAATTTGAGTACCTTCATTTTCTTATCTCTTTATATAAATACCCAACATCTCTATTCGCTGTAGGGTTTATCCTCTTTTCATTATAACTCCTGCAATTGGCGACCCTCGCATCTATAAATACGACCCGGATACTCATCACAGAAGGTCAGATTATGGGTCGACATCACCACTGCCGTTCCCTCTTTCGATATTCGGTGCAACAGGTCTACAATCTGTTTACCCGTCTGGGGGTCTAGATTTCCGGTAGGCTCGTCGGCCAGTATTACCTTGGGCTTGTTCAACAATGCACGCGCAATGGCTATACGCTGCTGCTCACCTCCCGACAACTCGTGAGGCATACGATAAGCTTTCTTGGTCATTCCCACTTGCGATAATACCTCTTCTACTCGGGCCTCCATATCCTCATTGTTCTTCCATCCGGTAGCACGTAGCACAAACAACAAATTTTCGCGCACCGAGCGGTCGGTGAGCAACTGGAAGTCTTGAAATACAATACCCATCTTTCGGCGCAAGTAAGGCACATCACGTTCCTTGATACTGGTCATATCATAACCCATTACAACAGCCTTACGGGCACTCACCGGTAGGTCATTATACATCGTTTTGAGCAAGCTGCTCTTGCCACTTCCCACACGACCTATCAGATAAATATACTCTCCTGCGTGCAACGAGAAGTTCACATCTTTCAGCACCGGCAGGTCATCTCGCAAGACCTCGGCTCCCACATATTCTATGAGCAATTTATTCTCCATAATCTACTCCCTCTTTAGCGTTCGGCTTCGGTTACAAGGCTATCTATTACCGATACCATACGGGCAAACTCCTCTTCGTCATACAATCGAGTCATCATCACAATACGGCCATTCTTGTCTACAATCACATTGCGTGTAATACCGGCCATACGATGTGCATATCGACAGAATATCTCGCCACCCGGGTCGAGCAATAACGGATATGTAACGCCGGTCTTTTCGGCAAACGCCAACACCGTACTGTCCGGCTCGTCACGATCTATACCAAACAATGCAAAATGTCGGTTATCTTTATAACGTTGCCATATTTGTGACTCTATATCGGGCATCTCCCTACGGCACACACCGCACCACGATGCTGTAAATTGCAACATAACAATGCGCTCACCGCGATAGTCCGACAGACGCACCTCCTCACCGCTACCGGCTACAGTAGCAACAAAGTCGGGGGCTTCATCGCCCAACGACACAACATATCCGCGCTCATCGGGTACGACAGTATCGACAGAGGCCGTATCGACAGCCACACTATCTACCGTTGCATCCTCACTATTGCCATTCCTTGTTCCGCTACAAGCTACCATCAGCCCCATAGCGACAACCGCTATCAAAATCTTTTTCATATCACATCTATAAATATAATGCACAAATTTACTACATATTATTTTTCTGTCCAACACTTAGCCACAAAATATAAGGTTATAGCAGTAAAAATTTGCAGACCCTATACGGCACCGATTTTCGGATGCAACCCGGCTAGGTCGACATACAATAACACACTCAACAAAAAAGACAAAAGGCCGATACGTATTCAACTACGTATCAGCCTTTTATCATGTCGGGGTGACAGGATTCGAACCTGCGACCACCTGGTCCCAAACCAGGTGCGCTACCGGACTGCGCTACGCCCCGATGCTCGTTGAGCGGTACAAAGGTACGACTTTAATTTGAGTTTTCCAAATAATTTCACAAAACCGCACCAAAAAAGTTATAAGAAAGCACATCACTATTCACCCTGATAAGACAATATTTTCAGCATTTCATATGCATTATACATTAGAAAGCATAACTAACACTCTGCACTTTTCATAACAAACACTTTGGTATTGTGAGAATCGAGATATATTCAGTTGGCATCTTAAAAAACACATATTCAAAGATATTACTTACATCACATTTCTACGATAATAAACCTTATATATCTAACATATTAGATAATCTTACAAATTAACACACTTTAACCAATCGGGGGGTAATTTATTAAAGTTTGTTTAATTTTGCAACCCTAACAACATTCTATTGCACACCGCAACAAATTTTATATGGGCATTTTTATCAAAGATAAATTATTCAAGCAAATTATAGCAACCCTTCTTTCTGTTTTACTGGGAGGCATAATTATTGCATTAGGGGGAAAAGCCCTATCTGCCAAAATCATTGGGACCGAAGAGAATTTCTATCTTAAATACTACTTCGCCACATGTAACCGGCTCTTAAATAGTACCGGTGGTGATAAAAACGCCAATTCTGACATCGTAATCGTTGATGTCAGTAATTATCATAAACGAGAGGAAGTTGCCCCAATATTAGAAAAAATACATTCTTATTCACCACGTGTTATTGCATTAGATATTTTTTACCAACAAAACCCCGAGATAATCCAATCCGCAGATGACCGTTTGATACAAGCCATATACAAAGTACAAGATGTATTGATCTCTCCGGCTATAATCACAATTGACAATACAATAAGCCTACCATTCTACGCCCATGTTGACAGCATCAAGAGTGTCAAATACTCAATTCCATTAGACAATGGATTTTACAGCGAATTCAGTATTGACAATGAAAAATTACCTGATGATTATAAAACGCCCTTTGCTCTTTCAATTGCTCAAAAGTACCACAACGACACCACTTGGAGTAAAGTCGGATTTAGGACCAATTATATTGCAAAATTTTTTAGTACTATCGAAAGTATTGATGAGATAGACTCATTAGCCATAAAAGATAAAATTGTGATTATAGGCGATTGTAATAATCATAAAGACTTAAAGGATACTCCGTTCCCCATTCATCAATCGAGCAACTATATAGCCGGCACAATGAATATCGCATATATTGTCAATACTCTTATCTCCAATAGAGAGCATATCAAAAAACTAAATATGCAACAAAATCCTACTACTCATATGTCCAATTTCGCCAATCTACCTTTATATGATATACCTCTATGGATCAATATCTTGTTAGCCATTGTTATGGTATTTACATATATCTCTTTGTACTGTCGCCTACAAGACATTGCTTACAGAGAAGAAAAAATCAAAAGATTATTAGCTATTATAGCACCACTTATGCTGATATGCTACGAAATCATCCTCATTTTGTTATCTTTCTTAATAACATTTACAACGTGCTTAGTCCCTGACTTATTACTTTTTATGTCTTCTATAATATTTGCTATCACAATATACCAATTAATCACAACTTCTAAAATACCAGAACAATGAAAAAGTTCCTTTTATCAACACTACTTTTGTTATGCTTCTACACATTCTCTTTCGGTCATGTATGCTGGCTCAAAGAGGGCAAAGAAGTATATCTATTTAATCAAAAAACAGGAAAATTTGAAACTAACCCCATCAAAGAGCGAAGCGAAATTCAATTGGATTGTTACATAAAGTCTGAAAAGAAATTTATATTAACGCATAAAACATGGTATGGATATGTTACCAAAACATATAGCAAATGTAAGAAAACTCGTGTATCTGAATTAAAACCCATTTCTAAGAAAATCAACCTTTTATCTCTCAATGTATCACATCTTAGTTCAATAGATAACACACAATCAATTGCATACGCTATACAAGAGAATCAACAAGACACAACAGGAACAATATCCTTTGAATTTTACGATGCAAAAACCGGTCGTGTCATTACATGCAAAGAAGATTTATACAACAAAAAAATAAAGCTGTATTTAACTAATACCTCGAATAAGAAACTATATTGCGTCATCATCTACAAAGACCGCGATGGATGGTATGAACTCTCGGATTTTACAGCTCAATGCGAAATCAAACCACAATCCACATCGGACTCAGGATTTGATGCATTTGAATTGCCCCGGAGCGTAACAGACTTTGCTATATATGCACAAAAAGAAATAATCTATAAAAACGAAATCAATACCCTTTTATTAAAACTCAACAATGGTGAGGAAGAGTTGGTAAAAGCTCCTATAAACAATAATATTCTTGTTCACTCAATCTCTATAAAATGAAAAAATACATATTATTAATAATCTTTATTTGTAGTATCAACCTAACATGGGGCAACGACTACATAAAAGAGCGAAAAATTAACGCTGAACTAATCCGACCGGTAGGAATTGAAAACGAAAACCTCATATTACTCAGCGTCGCTATTGATCAATTTGAAGATACAACTAAGTGCTATGCTCCACTGGAATGTAGTAAAAATTTACCTAATTTGAAGGATATTAGTGAACACGTTTTGAGAAAAAGTTACACAAAGGTCACACCTCATATTCTCGAAAAAAATGTAAAACTAAATAAAATAACCGATAAATTAGAAGACATAATTCCGTATGCCGATAAGAATACCACTGTCATCATCATATTGGCATCGCATGGTTCATACGACAATAACGAATACTATTTTATTGCAACAGATACCGATAGTAAAAATTTATCAAAAACAGCCATCAGTAGTACATATCTTTGCAACATATTTAATAAAATGGCTAATAATGGAGCCAAGGTATTAGTATTCATCGACACTTGCTATGGCGAAGCCCTTTATAAAGATCATTGCAATAATAGCAATGTTTACTACTTTGCCAGCTCTACCGCCTCACAAACGTCGAAAGAATACGACGGGAAAAGTGCTATGACCCATAAGCTTTATGAGCTACTATCTTCTAAAATAGATTGTAGTACCGGCTATATAAGCCTCTATGATATTGCCTATACATTAAAAGACATTGTTGATCGTTCCGCCAAACAAGACTTTTGTAGTTATCCCGATATTGATACTATCAAAAAGAATAATTTTAATGTACTAAGATACATTGAAGATTTACCTCCGTTCAATACCGAAGCACTTATCCCATGGAAAATGTCAAATAAACGAAAAGGTGTAGATGTAACATTAGTTACACTCGAAGGAGTTAGCTTAGCTTCTATTATAGCATGTGGTATAGGACAAGAGGTATGTAAATGCAAGATCAATAAAATGGAGACCGATTTCGAAGCAATGAAATACCGCCAATATGGCAAGAACTTTGCTTGGGGCTGTTGTGCAAGTGCTACCGTATTCCTTACCTCTTATATATGGAGACTTTGCAACGTTCAGTGGGAATATAGAAAGAATTTTGAAAAAAAATCATCTTTTGACACATCAACACTCAGTTTCCGTGTCAACCCATATTTGGCACAGGATTATACAGGCATAAGCATGACTATAAACTTCTAAATTATGAAAAAATACATTTTAATTATAATTCCTATCTTATTGACAAGTTGCTGGTTCAACCCTAATGACAAGGCTTGGATTGACCCCATTGTTATGAAATTTAGTGAATATGATTTTAAAACAGAAAGAGATAGCACCGACTGGTTTATGACCTATATCGGCGAGCAAGAAACAGTGAGTTATAAATTTGCCGACACAAAAGAATGGCTCTCTATTGAAAACTATCATGGTCACATAAATAAAGACGAACAAAAGCTATTGAAATTTTACATAGATAGGAACAAACTTGCAGAAGGTATAAATGAAGATACCATCAAAGTCTATATCAACGAGAAGCACGAACGCCATATCATTATAAAAGCAACCGGTGTTGCAGCACTCGAAATAACTCCAAAGGAAATTGATTTTGGTTTAACCTCCTCTATAAAAACATTGTCTTTAAAGTCTTTATCAGGTGATCGAATGTATATTATATCTACATCCGATGATTGGCTTAAAGTCGATCAACCTTACGTATTTATTGGACAAGGAGATACAGCAAACATTGATATAACGTGCAATAGAAAGATAATGAATGAGGGTAAATATCACGGATATATAACAATAGAAAGTCAAGAAAAGACTTACAGTTGTGTATTAGATGTTTACGCAACAAAACCTACCTTAAATCATGAGTCTAAAATATATGATGTATACTTAATTTCAATTTCTAATGTGTATCGTGATCAAGCTCATAATGTTTGTATGGAATTGAGTTTTGAAAATACGTCAAATCTTTTTAGAACACTTACTTTCAATGCCGTCGCCATTGATATAAACGGTAATTCTTATAACTCATATTCCCATCAGATAGACATAAAAAAGAATTCTACTGTAAATCATACAATTACATTTAGTGGCGTACCGGACGATATAACAGGATTTCAAAGTATAATTCTTAAATTCAACACTTCTGATACATTAAAGTTTAATGATATAAATTTTTAAGAATAT
The DNA here is from genome assembly GCA_937891845.1 of uncultured Porphyromonadaceae bacterium. GTDB lineage: Bacteria > Bacteroidota > Bacteroidia > Bacteroidales > Barnesiellaceae_A > Barnesiella_A. The sequence goes on from CALATP010000020.1 coordinate 37,067, forward strand.
GAATAGAAAATATTTTTTAGCCATTCTAATATGCGTTTTTGTTACTTCCTGCAATGAGAACCCTTTTATCATACCCGGTAATAACATCCACTCTTCAACGGAAATATACTTAGGAAACTATGGTATAGATATGAAAATAGAAAATATTACCCAAGGAAGCTCGATTTTTTGTAAAGAGGGAATTTTATTTGACAATGATCCTATTTTGGATATATCCAACGGTGATACAATTATTATATCAGTATCAATCGAGTCTATTTATTTACCCGAATGTGAAAATATAGTAGATTTGATTTTTTTAGACAAAGAGGTGAAATTAAATAAATTTCCTTATGAATATACTTATACAATATCTAATATATCCACCGGCATATATCCATGTAGAGCAACCTATTCACAAAAAGCTCTAAACCCTAATGATAATTATACATCTGTGGGGAGAGAAACAACATTATATCTGAATTGTAAATAATAATTTTAAATGTAACAAATAAGTGTATATTATGAAAAAGTCGATTCTTGTAATTTTTATTTTAATATTTCATCGATTTGATATAATCGTTTGAAGAATAAACACTTGAAGTTATTTTGAAAAGAGCGTGGTAACGATTTGGGAATCGTGCGAATTTCTGCGGTTTGCGGTAGCAATACTCTCAAATAACTCTTGTACGACAAAGGTATAACATTTTTCTGAAATAGAGTTAAGTCGCTTCAAATTTATTTTGCATATACAGAAACACTCCCGATTGTTTATCCTTCGGGAGTATTGTTTTCTTGCTGCAATCTGAATATCTCTTTCTGTAATTCTATCTCTTCTTTTAACTGGTCAATTGATGGCAAATAGGTTAAATAGCGTGCTTGGAATAACCGTTCATTATCGTGAAGCACAGAGTAACGAGCCATATCCTCACTCGTCTCGGAACAAAGGATTAGTCCAATAGTGGGATTATCGCCCTCTGTTCGTTTAAGGCTATCGTACATTCTCACATACATATCCATTTGCCCGACATCCTGATGGGTAATTCTTGATGCTTTAAGGTCTATGAGTAAGAAGCATTTGAGGATGTAGTTGTAGAAAACCAAATCGATGAAATAATCGCCCATATCAGTCTTGATATGCTGCTGACGAGCGACAAAGGCATAGCCTTTGCCCAACTCCATCACAAACTTTTGGATATGGGTGATGATAGAGGACTCCAACTTGGTCTCAGAGAAATCGGAGTTTGGCGATAAGCCCAAGAACTCTGCTACAACTGGATTCTTGATGAACTCCAATTTATCTTGTTGGTATGGTGCGGTAATTTGGTTCATTTCATCTTTTACCACCTGCTTGTTTTGTGATTGCAATAAACGGTAGTAGTATTGTGAAGCAATATTCCTATCAAGTGTTCTTGCACTCCACACCTCATTTATAGACTCGTTAAGATACCAATCTCTTGCACTTTTATCAGTTACTCGCAACAGATTGCGATAATGCGTCCAAGATAGGATTTGGGATTTTCCACTCACTGCGTGGAAAATCTCAGGGAAGAACTTATAAAACTGAACAAACTGATAAAGATTGCTCTTTGTGAATCCTTTACCATAAATATTGGTAAGGTAGTCGGCAAGTCGTTTGATAATTTCTTTGCCATACTCGGCTCTATTCTCGCCCTGCAATTCTTCATCAGCAATACGTTTCCCCA
>CALATP010000021.1 GCA_937891845.1 uncultured Porphyromonadaceae bacterium
AAGTAATCAAAGTGGTGAAATCGCCCAAGACCGGTGCCTATATGTTCCAAGAGGAGATGATCCTCAAGGAAAATGTTGATGCTGCTTTGAAAGCATAATTGACTATTATATAGATTTGAATTATATCAGCTATAAAATTTCCTCGCACAAAATGTGCGGGGAAATTTTTTTGCACCTTTATTTTTGTTATTTTTGCAAAATATTAGGGGTAATGTGCCGGCATCGGATGTTCTTGTAATAAGTAGGAGACTGTGGTGGTTGTACATTACCTTGTAAATAAACTAATAAAAACAGATATGGCTTGGTTTAATTTCTTCTCGAAAGAAAAAAAAGAAACACTCGATAAGGGTTTGTCAAAGACCAAAGAGGGCGTGTTTTCAAAGTTGGCACGTGCTATTGCAGGAAAATCGCAGGTCGATGATGATGTGTTAGACCGTCTTGAAGAGGTACTTATAACCTCGGATGTGGGTGTGGATACTACTTTGCGCATTATAGAACGTATTGAGGCTCGTGTGGCGCGTGATAAATATATGGGTACATCTGAGCTTAATAGAATTTTGCGTGAAGAGATAACGGCTCTGCTTGTCAGTTCTACCGATAACGAAACCGAGGACTTTGCCGTACCTGCCGATAAGCGTCCTTATGTTATTATGGTGGTTGGTGTCAACGGTGTTGGCAAGACTACGACCATCGGAAAAATGGCATATCAATACAAGAAAAAGGGTTATAAAGTATTTCTTGGAGCAGCCGATACGTTCCGTGCCGCAGCTGTCGAGCAGTTGGTGGCGTGGGGCAATCGCGTAAGTGTTCCTGTGGTAAAACAGAAAATGGGTTCTGACCCTGCATCGGTAGCCTATGATACATTGAGTTCGGCCAAGGCCAATAATGCCGATGTGGTAATTATAGATACCGCTGGCCGTCTGCACAACAAGATAGGCCTGATGAATGAGCTTACCAAGATAAAGAATGTGATGGCTAAGGTTATGCCCGATGCCCCGCACGAAGTTTTATTGGTGCTAGATGGCTCGACCGGGCAGAATGCTTTTGAACAAGCCAAACAATTTACTGCCGCAACCGAAGTGAACGAATTGGCTATCACAAAACTAGATGGAACCGCCAAGGGTGGTGTTGTGATAGGTATATCCGACCAATTCAAAATTCCAGTAAAATATATAGGACTGGGTGAGGGAATGGAGGATTTGCAGATTTTCCGTGCGCCTGCGTTTGTAGACTCTCTCTTTGGTGAGTAACGATGAAGCGTAACAGGGTAGATATTATATCGTTGGGTTGTTCCAAAAATCTGGTCGACTCAGAGCGTTTGTTGCATTGTTTTGCTCAAGCCGGTTATGAGGTACATCACGATGCAGAGCGCGTGTCGGGCGAAATAGTCGTAGTGAATACCTGTGGCTTTATAGGTGATGCCAAGGAGGAGAGTATTGCAATGATATTGCAACTGGCTCAGGCCAAAAAGAAACGTCGAATAGGAAAACTCTTTGTAATGGGTTGTCTATCGGAACGTTATCGTAAGGAATTGGCCGATGAAATTCCTGAGGTTGATAAGTTTTATGGCAAGTTTGACTGGGATGGTTTGTTGTCCGATTTGGGTCGTCCCGATATACAATGCTCTACCCGTCGTGTTATTACTACCCCATCGCATTATGCCTATATCAAGATAGCCGAGGGCTGTAATAGATTTTGCTCTTATTGTGCCATACCCCTCATTACAGGACGATTTAAGTCCTATCCAATGGAGCAAATACTTGATGAAGTGCGCTCACTGGTAGAGAATGGAGTGAAAGAGTTCCAGATTATAGCCCAAGATTTGTCTAATTACGGAATGGATCTCTATGGAGAGCATCGTTTGGCTCAGTTGGTCGATGAGATGGCTCAGATAGAGGGTGTAGAGTGGATAAGGTTACACTATGCCTATCCAACCGACTTCCCATACGACTTGTTGCCTGTAATGGCCAAGCATAATAATGTGTGCAAGTATCTGGATATTGCATTACAACACATCAGTGATAAGATGCTCGATAAGATGTTGCGTCACGTTACCAAACAAGAAACCTACGACTTGTTGGCGCGTATCCGTCGAGAAGTGCCGGGTATACACATACGCACAACACTTATGGTGGGTCATCCCGGAGAGACCGAGGAGGACTTTGCCGAGTTGGTGCAATTTGTTCGTGATGCGCGTTTCGAGCGTATGGGTGCATTTGCTTATTGTGAAGAAGAAGGTACCTATGCCGCTCGCAATTATGCCGATGATATTCCCGATGAGGTAAAGCAAGATCGTCTAGATCGTTTGATGGCAGTGCAAGAAGAGGTGGCTGCCGAGTTGAATACCCTCAAACAAGGTACCGTACAACGAGTTATCATCGACCGCGAGGATGGCGATTATTATGTTGGTCGCACTCAATACGACTCTCCCGAGGTGGATAATGAGGTGCTGATAGAGAAATCAAGTATCCTCGAAGTAGGCTCGTTCTATGAGGTGAAAGTTACCGATACAATGCCTTTTGATTTGATGGCTTCCCCATTATAATTATGAATAATAGTTCGCCATATTGCACCGTTGATGAAGCGCGTGAACTTATAGCGTGCTGTATGGCAAAGAATATACCATTTTATGCTTGTCGGTATCCGGGCGAAGCGTTGTGTCGCTTTGGCGCACAAAGTCATAGCCGTCCGTCGGGTGTGGAAAAAGCGGGTTTTCGTGTTGTTCCTTTTGATGTGACCGGAGATGCCCCTGCCTTTACCATTGTTCCCGATTTATTCCCTGCCGATATAGAGATAATGCGCAGCCTTCCTAATGCCGAGGTGATGTGTCAATCATTTACTCGGAGTGACATTGACCGGGATGTATATATGCAACAAGTAGATAATCTTGTGTTGCGTATGAATAGGGGCGAGTTGTCGAAGGTGGTTTTGTCGCGCACTATAACCTACCCGTATGATGTTGTCCGTTTTCTTCCCGATTGTTTTGTGCGTATGTGTAATGCGTATAAAGATGCCTATATTTTTGTAGTGAATAATCCCGGTGTGTGTGGTTGGATGGGCGCATCGCCCGAAGTATTGTTGCAATCGACCCCCGACGGATATGCTACAATGGCATTGGCCGGAACTCGTATGGCTCATACACAAGCCGAGTGGGGCGCCAAGGAGAGAGAAGAACAACAATATGTGTCGCGTTACATCACTGAGGTGTTGGCTCTGCAAGGAATGACTCAAGTTGCCGTAAATTCCTATACCAAGCAGGCCGCACAAGTAGAGCATTTATGTACACATTTCGATATTACCACCCATCACAATGCCGAGGTGCGCGACCGATTGACTACATCGTTACACCCTACACCGGCCGTGGCAGGAACGCCTACACAGGCAGCGATAGAGGCTATTAAAGCGACTGAATCTCATTCTCGTCGATATTATGCCGGTTATGTGGGTGAAGTATCATCAAACGGCGAGTGTGGCTTGTATGTCAACTTGCGCAGTATGGAGTTTGTGACAGATGCGGTGCGCCTATATGTAGGAGGCGGATTGACAGCGCAGTCGGTTGCCAAGGATGAGTGGGACGAGACTTGTGCCAAATCGCAAACCCTCCTAACAATACTACAATAGATAATGGTTATGGAAAATACTACTCATACAGTATGCCGACAATTGGTTGCTTTGTGTGTGGCGCACAAGGTGCGTCGTGTGGTTTTGTCACCCGGTTCGCGCAATGCACCGTTATTGGTGGCCTTTGCACGCGAAAAGGCTATAGAACATCACGTAGTAGTGGATGAGCGGGTGGCTGCATTTGTTGCATTGGGTATGGCAACACGCAGTAATGAACCAGTTGCTCTAGTGTGTACCTCCGGAACGGCATTGCTCAATTATGCCCCGGCTGTTGCCGAAGCCTATTATCGACACATCCCTCTTATTGTTATATCGGCCGATAGACCCGAAGAGTGGATCGATCAAGATGATAGTCAAACTTTGCGTCAGCGTGGTGTGCTTTCGCATTTTGTGAAGCAGTCCTATCATATAGCGTCTCGCAATGGAGATACAGCCCAATGGTATGCGCAACGTGAGATAAACGATGCCCTGCTACAAGCCACAACGGGGTGTCGCGCTCCGGTGCATATCAATATCCCGTTGGATAATCCGTTGTGCCAAGTAGACGAGTTTGATAACGATGTCGTGACAGCCATTGAAGTTGTAGAGCCACAACCTTATTTGTCAGATGGCGATGTCGGGATGTTGGCTGCAGAAGTGTCATCATCGTCGCGTGTAATGATACTGGCAACAATGCTGCAACCATCTTCAGCCTTGCAGAAGGTATTGAGCAAGTTGGCTCAGTTGCCCCAAGTAGTAGTGCTTACCGAGAGTATTGCCAATCTTCACGATGATGCTTTTATACCTACAATAGACCGTGTGCTGACAGCGATTGATAATAGTGAGAAACCCGATTTTGCACCCGATTTGCTCATCACGTTGGGAGGTGCCCCGGTATCGCGTATGGTAAAAGAATTTTTGCGAAAATATGCACCCAAGGCACATTGGCGTATAGGTAATGAGGCTAATATTATAGATACAATGCAATGCCTTACACGTAAGATTACCACCGATGCGGCAATGCTCTTTGAGCAGATAGAGCCATTGTGTAAATCGAGTGCGAGTGATTATGCGGCATTGTGGCACGATAGGGAAGTGGTTGCTACGGCACTGCACAATCGCATTGTCGATGATGCCCCGTGGTGTGATCTTAAGGCTTTTTCTCTACTTTTACCCGCTATACCACAAGGCACAGTATTACATCTTTCTAATGGTACGTCTATCCGATATGCGCAGTTGTTCGATACGCCACAGGTTGTAGCGTCATATTGTAATAGGGGTGTTAGTGGGATTGATGGTAGTACATCAACAGCTTTGGGGGCTATGATGGCAGATGATGCACATCATTTGCTCATTACAGGTGATATGAGCTTTGGCTATGATATAGGAGCATTGGCGACAAGTTTGGCAACATCTCGTTTTAAGATTGTTGTGGTAGATAATGGCGGTGGAGGAATATTCCGTTTTATAAAAGGCCCATCGGACTTGCCCGAGTTGGAAGAGTGTTTTGAGGTGCGACGTAGACAACCGATCGAGGGTTATGCTCATTTGTATGGGTTGCGATACTTCCAAGCCGATAGTGTTGAAAGCCTGCAAACTGTTTTGCCGCAATTCTTTGCCGAAGATAAGCAACCGGCTATTTTGGCCATAAAGACTCCTAATGAAATTAACGCATCGGTTCTGCGTAACTATATGCGTCGAGCCAGAGAATAAAAAAGATTTTTGAATAAATGCGAATGTGGTTTTAACACACTCGCATTTATTATATAGTGCGCATTTTTAAAAGGGGAATATTATATAATGTGTAAAAATTTGAAATGAGTAGTCAATTAATTGTTTTTTTAATTACTTTTGTTCTTGTCAAATTTTAGATTTATAATTCTGTTTTCTATGCGTAAATTACGATTAACGATAGCATTATTGCTTGTGATGGTGTGCTGTATAGCGTACGCTGCTGCACCCAAGTATGTATTTTATTTTATAGGCGATGGTATGGGTATGGGGCAGATTCAGGCACTACGTACCTATTTCAAGAGTGTCGAAGAGCCGTTGACCGGAGAGGTGCATTTTTATGATTTCCCAGTTGCAAGTTTTATAACTACCTATTCGGCCAATAGCGATGTTACCGACTCGGCTGCAGCGGGAACAGCTCTTGCTTGTGGAAGTAAGACCAATAATGGAATGATAGGAATGGATGCCGATACAGTAGCACTTACCTCTGTGGCCAAGCAGATGAAAGCTGCAGGCCGTGGGGTTGCCATTATTAGTAGTGTGTGCCTTGATGATGCTACACCTTCGGCATTTTATGCAGCACGTCCGTCGAGAGGCGATTATTACGAAATAGCGCGTCAAGGTGCAATGAGTGGCTTTGACTTTATGGCCGGAGCGTACTTTCGAGACCCATACGGTGTGCGAGCCAAGACTCCCGGAAATGTGTTGGCTGAATATGAGTCGGCCGGATATACGATAGTGCGAGGTCGCGAAGGTTATGCCGATATAGCCGATGCACGCCGAGTGTTGTGGCTCGATAGCGATACCACAACCCAGAATTGCATTGGATATGCTGTTGATGGTGATAATGGTGAAGTCACATTGCCTCAAATGGTGCGTGGTGGTATAGAGTTCTTGTATGAAAATTATCCCAACGGCTTCTTTATGATGGCGGAGGGTGGAGCTATTGACCACTTGGGGCACGCCAATGACCCTGCGGGTGTGGTTTGTGAGGTGCGTGAATTTGACTCGGCTATACGTGAGGCGTACAATTTCTATTTGCAACATCCTCGCGAAACTCTTATTGTTATAACAGCCGACCACGAGACCGGCGGATTGGCTATGGGTGCCAATGGTATATATGCTGTAAACTTACAAAATGTTCAATATTCACGTGTCTCTAAAGGTGCTTTTGGTAACGCTGTATATCGATTGCTCAAAGAAAACGGAAAGTCTACCACTTGGTTACAAGTGCGCGGATTGATGGACGAACTGTTAGGTCTAGGTGATGAAATAGTTATTACAGCGGGCGAAGAAGGTGAATTGATGGTGCTGTTCCAAGAGTTGTTGGATAACCGTAATAAGGATATAAAGACGTTGTATGCCAGTTTCGACCAGCTTACAAACGCGATATATAAGCTATATTCCGACAAATTTGGTTTTGGATGGACTACCTCGGGTCACTCCGGTAGCCCGGTGCCTCTTTTTGCTATAGGTGCGGGAGCGGAGCAATTTATGGGAGCCGGTTGGCTCGATAACACCGATGTGCCTCGTATTATAGGTCGTGTGTGCCGTGTGAATAGATAAGGCAACAATAATAGAATATTTACCTCGACCATATGAAGGGTAAAATAGCGTAATGCCGTATCGAGTATAATGGGTAGCTATTTTGTTCACTCTGTCGCATTACCCTTCTTTGGTATCATATACCCCTAACAAAAACAACAGCGCAACTCATTGAGTTGCGCTGTTGTTTGTATCGAATGTTTGTTGAGTTCCAATATTATATCGGACTCATAATCGTGCCACAAGGCAGGATTATTTCTTGTGCATTTCGTCCGATACAGTGAGTACCTTGCGACCTTTGGCGCGACGGCTAGCGAGAACACGACGACCGTTAGCGGTTGACATTCTCAAGCGGAAACCGTGCTTGTTTACTCTTTTTCTGTTTGAGGGTTGGAATGTTCTTTTCATTGCCTGATATTTTTTGTGTTATTATTTCCTTTCTATTATCGGAGTGCAAAATTAGATACTTTTTTTGAATTTACCAAGTTTATAAGCCTACATTTTTTGTAAAACTCAATAACATTATCCCTTTTGCCATTTTAAGGCTTTCGAGCGATGCCTTGAGCCGTTACAATATAGTGCATAATACGGTCGTGAGGCTCGGCGGGAATATTGTCGACTAGCTGACAGTTGTAGCATACACCAATGCAAGTGGCTTGTGTGCGTGATAGAAGACGGTCGTAGTATCCTTTGCCTCTGCCCAGACGATTGCCCTTGTTGTCAAATGCAACACCGGGTACAATAATGAGTTCGATGCAATTGCTGTCAATATCATTGCCGGTGGGTTCCATTATGTTAAACTCGCCTTGCTGCATAGCCTCGCGCGAGTATTGACGTATTACTAGGTCATCGCCTACGACTACGGGCAGATATATTGTCTTTCCTAATGCAACCCATTCATCTATAATGTTGTGCGTACTTAGTTCGTCGGGTAGTGAATGGTAGAGTAGTATATGTTGTGCATTGTCAAAGCAGTCGAGCGATGCGATGTGTTGCCATACGGCATTACATTCGGTTGCTTTCTGCTCGGGTGAGAGCAGTGCCTTGACTTTTTTTATTTCGGCGCGTAGTGCGGCTTTGTATGCTTTCATTGTTCTTCGTTTTCTTGTGTGGGTAGTGCCGGGAATGCTTTGCCCTCATTGATGAGTCGACACGCTTCTTCAATTACAATATCATCGCTCATAAAGATTGGGTAGAAAGCTTCGTCACCCAATATGTCGCGGGCGATATAGGCTTGTAGCAATCTTATGAGGTGGCTGCGAGAGATATTTATATCCCTATGGTTGGGAGCAACTCCATTCTTTGCCGCGTAGTTGATGAAATCATTGAGAAGTCTGTTTTTGTTGAGCATATTCAGCAACTCTTTATAATCGTTGGCCTCCGACAATTGTGCGCGATGTCTGTCGGAATACTCAAATGCATATTTATATAACAGGCTCTTGTTTACAACGTCGGTATAGTAGGGCGTTATGTACGAGGTATCGCTGGGGATAAATACGTCGGGCATAATACCACCGCCACCATATACTGTGCGACCTCCGGCAGTTGTGTAAGTAAGTTCTGTGTGTTGGTGAATGCTATCGGCATTGAAGAATTCGCCTCTGTTGTAACGGTTGATTATATCCATTTCGTAGTCATCACTGTTACCGCGTTCATACTCTTTCTGTATGCTACGTCCCGATGGAGTGTAGTAGCGTGCAATAGTAAGACGTACAGCCGAACCGTCGGATAGGGGTGTTTGATTTTGTACCAATCCTTTGCCAAAAGTGCGTCTTCCCACGATGAGACCGCGGTCATTATCTTGGATAGCACCGGCAAATATTTCACTCGATGAGGCCGACCATTCGTCGGTGAGGACTATGATAGGTTGCTCCTTGAATGAGCCTAATCCGTTGGCATAGGCATCCTCACGCTCTAGTGTACGACCTTCGGTGTAAACAATAAGTTGGTCAAAGTGCATAAACTCATTGACCATATTGATGGCAGCATCCATATATCCGCCACCATTGCCACGCAAGTCGATGATGAAACTCTCGGCACCTTCATTGCGTAGACGTGCCAATGCAACAATAAATTCGTCAAAAGTAGTGCGACCAAACTTGCTTACAATGATGTAACCGATACCGGGTTTTACCATATATGCTGCATCGACACTTGTAAGAGGAATATCGCCACGCTCTACTTCATAGTGTAACAAATCTTCTTCACCATATCGTTTGATACCCAACTTTACAATTGAACCTTTTTCTCCACGCAAATGTTTCATAACCTTTTCATTACTGATTTCTTTACCAACAAAAAGTGAATCGTCAACAGTGATAATACGGTCGCCGGGAAGTATTCCGCATCGTTCGGATGGGCCTCCCGATATGACATCTACGATATTGATAGTGTCGTTGAAAAGGTTAAACTGAATGCCAATACCCGAGAAGGAGCCTTCCAAGTCTTCATTCACACTCTCCAAGTCCTCTGCGGCAATGTAGGCCGAGTGAGGGTCTAACTCTTTGAGAATAGCTTTCATTGCATTCTCGGTAAGTTCCTTGGTGTTGATGCTGTCGACATACTGTTGCTCTATAAGGTGTAGCAACATATTGATATTGTTGCGCGAAGGATATTCATAGTCGTATGTGTCATATAATTGGTACTCGGAAGAGGCACTGTTCCAATTGCCTATTCTCATACCCACCACAAGAGCTATTGCAACCCAGAAGGGCAACCACGCATAATTAAATTGAGGCTCTTTCATTCTTGTTGTTTATGCTTGTCGTTAATATATTCTATTTCAATGCCATTACGTGTGAGTAGGTCTACACCGTCGGTGTTGTGGTATAGCTCCGAGAAAACTACGCGCTTGATACCGGCTTGAATGATGAGCTTGGCACATTCTATACAGGGTGAGCAAGTGACATATAGTGTGGCGCCTTCGCTACTGTTATTGCTGCGAGCAACTTTGGTGATAGCGTTGGCCTCGGCGTGCAAGACGTAGGGCTTAGTGCGTCCGTTTTCGTCTTCACATATATTCTCAAATCCCGATGGAGTACCATTAAATCCATCGGATATAATCATTTTCTCTTTTACCAATAGTGCGCCCACTTGGCGACGCTTGCAGTATGAGTTTTCACCCCAAATGCGTGCCATACGTATGTAACGCTCATCGAGAAGTCGTTGTTTTTCTGTTTCTTCCATATTTACAATCATCGGGTTACTGATGAGGTGTACTTATAGTAATTTAAGATACAAAAGTACTACATTTTTTGCGAGATAGGGTATATACGAAATACTTTTTTGTTAAAAAAAGCCAAGGCTTTTGACCTTGGCTTTGTGATATGAATGGTTTTTGTACTGTCGGCTATCTTATCGAGCTATTTTGATAGCTTTGTCATTGCATTGTACGATGTAGATGCCTCGTGAAAGTGCATTGAGATCGAGTCTGTCGGTTCCTCTGAGGACAATTACTCCTTGCAAATTATATACGGTGATTGTACCGTTGGCACTTACAATATTACCGTTGTAACTTATTGTGCTGTTGTCATTTATTACATTGTCGATAGCTGTGTGTGGCTTAACATCAATGTAGATTTTTACAGCCGACTTATATCCGAGTGTGAAGGTAAAGCTACCAATAATTTCGATATTGTCGAATGTTACTGTTGTGTAATCGCTCGATTTGCGACTTGCAAAGGTTGTTGATTGACTTACACCGTTAAATTCGGTAATACCGTCGCGACTTTCATTATTCTGAGCGCAACCATAGAATACTACTTTGTTGGCTTTGAGTCCTGATGGTATTGTTACAGTGTGTTCGCCATCGTCAAGTGTGAATAATTCTTGTGCTTGGGTATTACTGCTGTATGTGTAGAGTGTGCCACTAGTTGCATTGTCTACTGCATATCCGTCGGGGAATGCACCTGCCTTGAGTGTGATTGTTTCTTCTACTGCAATTTCAAAAATACCGTTTATTGTTATGTCATCTGTTAGTACTGTACCTTCGGCAACATCCCAGCCTTTAAATATGTACCCCTCTTTTATCGGGTCGATATCGGGATATACAACTACTGTTTGTTGTGTCATCTTCTCGTATACTTCATCTTCTACCATAAATGTTACGGTGTATGTGGGTGTAGACGAGTCGGTGACTGTGAGTGTGTATTGTGTCGATGCTGCTGTGTAAGTATCAGTCTCACTTACAGTGGCTCGAATGGTGGTAACTCCGATAGAAATAGGAGTGACTACTCCATTGTCATCTATTGTGGCAACATCGGTGTTGGTGCTACTATACGATACCTTGCCATCCGATGTGTTGGTGAGTGTGGGGTAGGTATTGTTTGCAGCTGCCAAGTCGGCAATGGCTGATGTTGTGCTATATGCAAAGGTCGGAGTCTCTTTACCTCCTTCAGAGATGGTCTTGCTTGTGGTTATACTGTAATAGTTGAGTCCGGCCGAGCCTTTAACTGTTACAGTTGTTACACCTTCGGGAACGGTGTATGAGCCGTTTACTTTGCTTGTACTGCCGGATGAAGCTACAACTTCGTCATTTATCAGTAAGTCGCGTTCGCCGTTGCTACTGCCTGTATTGGCAAAGTTGACTGTAATGGTTTGTCCGGGTTCTACCGGTACATTCATTGTAAATGTTCCTTGCAGGTAGGAGCCTTTCTTGCTATCCCAGCTTATACGTACTTTACCGCTGAAGGTGATACCTTCGGTCTCGGCAAAACCGAGGTCGGTTGCTGTTGTGAAACTGCGGTCATATCGGTTGGTTCCATCGCTGTTTTTAACCCATTCACTATCTCCTGTTACTATATTTTGCGTTTCTGTACTCCAGTTGGTGAAATCCCATTTCTTTATTACAACGGAACTTTCGCCACCACCGGTAGTGCCACCGGTGCTGCTCTTTCCGTCACTGAATGTGGGGTATACCTCAACATTACTAGCAATGCGAGCCCCTCTGATAGCCGACCATCCGGTGAAAGTATACCCCTCTTTATTGGGTGTCCCTTCGGGATAAACAATCGCTGTTTGGTTAGTCTTTGTGGCAAATACCCGGGTTCCCTCTACATCGGCATAGTAGGTGACTGTGTAAGTGGTGGGGGCTGTAGTTTTTTGGGTAAATGCTCCTATTTCCAAGAGTGTTGTTTTGTAGCCAGTTACAGCACTCATCAAGTTGTCGATGATGGCGTAATTGTGATCTTCGGCATCGTTGTCAAAACCTATCCACGAGAAGTCGCCGCCTTGCATACGACCGGCTTGTGCTTTTACTTTGGCGGGAACATCGATGGCCGCATCGGGTGTGTAAGAGTACATCAATGAGGCACTGGTGTCGAAGTTGTCGTAGGTTGTACCTCCGCTTAGAGTCTTGAATGAAGTGGGGACTTGCTCGTCGCGTGAAGATGCGTGGTATGCATCGAAACTTGTTGCACTGACAGCCGTAGCCCCCGAGCCTTCTACACTGTTGGCAGTAATGTAGCTGAAGTTACTACCGCACTCAACGAAGAGGTTGCCGTATGATTTGATGATACCTCCATCCTCTCCCGAGAATGTACCGTCGCCGGTGGCATCTGTACCTTGTTTAGACGACATCATAGGGCGATTGGTATTGCGGAAATAGTTGTTCTCGACAAAAACACTTGAGCCCATCGTTGCTCCTACGCCATATTTCGATACACCGTCATAGTAGTTGTTGTATACGTGAACACTCATACGACGTACGCGGGGATGGCGTGAGTCGCTGTGGTCGAACCAGTTGTGGTGGTATGACATATAGTTGGGGCCTGATTCCGACTTCATACCGCACAAGGCCATTTTGCCGGCATCCCAAAAGTGGATGTAAGAGTAGGTGCAATATTGTGAGTCGTCTTTTACATCGAGTGAGCCGTCTCCTTTGTCTTGGTCGGCTGCACTACCGGCTTTGCCGTAGAAAATGTCACAGTTGTGTATCCATACTTTTACCGATTCTTTGAGCGAAACTCCATCGTCATTGAAGAGCATAATACCTAAGTTGCGTACTTCTATATTATTACTACGTACAATCACCAAACCCCAGTCGCTCAAGTATGCGTCATTACCAATACCTTCGAATGTGATGTGCATAGGTATATTGTTGGCTTTGCCTTTTATCTGCATCGCGTCGGCATCACCGTAGAGTTGTGCGCTGGTCATATTTATGTTTCCAATGAAACGAATAGCCAGTGGTCGTGTTTCAAGACCTTTTTCGTATGCTTTGAGAATGTCACCCAGTCCGGTAAAGGTGGTTTCGGTCTTGCCATTAAGTACCGCAAGAGTTACTTTATCAACATTGGTATTGTCGATATAAAGTACCCTGGCATTCTCTTTGAGTGTGCCATCGTTGTTGTAAGCACCTACGGCCACACCGTCGAAGTGGGCAAATCCGGCGCGGTCATAGGCATCGACAGTTACAACTGTCGATGTTGTTTCGCTACCGGATATTACATTACCGGCTTGGGTTGCCTCTATCTTGAATTGATAGTTGCCGGCTTTGAGTCCCACCATATCGGCACGACCATAATAGCCATAGTTGCGGACAAGTTGGCTGTCGAGTTGAGTCCAAGATGATTCTGATGAACCTTTTATATAAACATTATACATATCGGCTCCTGAGTACAAGTCCCAGGTAATGTATGCACTCTCAAACCATCCGCCTATTTCTTTAATTGAAATTTGTGCATTGGTTGTAATCACGCTTGTAAGTATTACAAGCAGTGATAAAATCTTGTTCTTCATTGCTTTATGCTGTTTTGCGTTTCTCGGTTTTATAAAGATTGGTTGTTGTTTTTCTATAGTATATTCAAACTACAAACATACATTTTTAATTATTTATTGTATTGTTCTATATATACCTGTTTATGTATCTAATATTCAAATTGTTTGCTTTCAAAAAACGAGATAAAATAATGGACTGTCAAGAAAAAACATCATAAAAACTGCTATATTGTCGATTGAATATCCGTATTGGTATAATTATTTCTTTGATTTGATATGAATTGTATATATTTGTAAATTAAAAATAATGGCTTATTGTGTATTGGTGTTGTCGTAAGTACCCATAACTAATAGGCTTTGAATGGTTTATTTGTCAGTTAAGCTGTTGAAAGAGTGATGCTTTTGCAAAGCGGGTTTTATTCGCTATATTTGTAGAGTATGTCAGTATCGGATAAGAAAAAAGTAATGAGTGTACTTATTCACGTAACATCGTGGATAATCATTTGCTTATTGCCCTATTTACTGAACCGCTCGGGTAATCATTCTCCTCATTCGTCTGTCGAGCATAATGGTGTCTTGTATATATCTTATCTTACCATCTTCTATGTCAATTATTTTTTACTCATTGAGCGATATTGTTTTAAGGGGCGTAGTATGATGTATTTCGTAACAAATATGATAATGATATTTGTCTTATGTGCCATTATACAATATGTTCACGAGCAGTTCCGTCCCGAATTTTTGGGAGAAGACCTGTCGGCAAAGCGACCACCGCTCATAGGTAAGATTTTTAATGATCTTATCACATTGTTTATGAGTGCCGGAGCAAGTCTGCTGGTGAAGATGCGATTGCGCCAGTCCGATTTGGAGAAGCGTAATCTCATATTGGAGCAGGAGCGTACCGAAGCCGAGTTGAAACATCTCAAACAGCAACTCAATCCTCATTTTATTTTCAATACACTTAATAATATCTATGCGCTTATTGATATAAATACCGAGAAGGCGCAACGGGCATTACTCGATATGAGTAATCTGTTACGTTATATGCTGTATGAAAATAAAGATAGATTTGTCTTGGTTGAGCAAGAGCTGAATTTTATTAGAGATTATCTCGACTTGATGCGATTGCGTTATACGCGACAGACCATAATCGAAACGTCTATCAACTCCGGTGGCTGCGGTAATGATACAATTGCGTCGATGTTGTTCATTCCGCTTATCGAGAATGCCTTCAAACACGGAACCAATGCGATGCAAGAATCTTTTATAAAAATAAATATAGGTATTATAGCCCCGCATACTATCTGTTGTAAAATAGAGAATAGCAACTTCCCTAAGAATGACTCGGATAGGAGCGGATCGGGTATAGGACTGGAAAATCTAAAACGCCAGTTACAACTCTTGTATCCGCAGCATTATACACTCAATTTCAATGTGACTAAAGAGGTGTTTGCTGTGACTCTTATTGTTAATCTACAAAAACAATAACACTATGACTCTGAAATGCTGTATTATTGATGATGAACCTTTGGCAGTAGAATTATTGACTTCGTATATCGAGAAGACGCCGTACATCAAACTCGAAGCCTCATTCTCTTCTGCTATCCAGGCTATCGATCGTATTATGCAAGGTGATATAGACTTTGTATTGTGCGATATACAGATGCCTAACCTCAATGGCTTGGAGTTTTCGCACCTTGTACAAGGCAAAACACATATAATATTTACGACGGCTTTTGACTGTTATGCTGTTGAGAGTTACAAAGTAAGTGCAGTAGATTATTTGCTCAAGCCATTTTCGTATCAGCAATTTCTACAAGCTACACAGAAAGTATTGCGCTTGATTGAGATGGGTAGGCCAAAAGAAATACCGAATGACCTTGATGAAACTCAATTTATATTTGTGAAAAGCGAATATAAATTGCGACAAATATTTCTTAATAAGATATTGTATATAGAGGGGCTTAAAGATTATGTAAAAATATATGTTGAGGATGAGCCTCATCCTATATTGTCATTGCTCAGTCTCAAGTCTTTAGAAGAAATGTTACCCCCACAACGTTTTATGAGAGTACATCGCTCGTTTATAGTTCAGTCTAGTAAAATCAGTGTTATTGACCGCAACCGTATAGTTTTCGGGAAGCAATATATTCCTATCAGTGATACCTACAAGTCTCTTGTCAACCATTTTATAGAGGAGCATTTGCCTAAGTAGGAAGTTGCGTCTACATCGGCAATTGTATTGGTCATTATCAAGCCGAAATCTTATTGTAATGGAGCCGTGATGCTTACGTCATTGCTGTCACGTTGGGCTTCAGTGTCGGGGACGATGTCGTCAGCGTGCGACTCTTCAATCATTACGGGCTGGCTGTTTATTATCGCCTCTTCGGTGGTCGGTTGCTCGGTGTCCTCATCAGTCTCTTCCGACCGGGGTGAGTCTTTTTTCTTTTTTATACCGAAAAGGCTGTGCCACGAGTCAAAATCACGTTTAAACATAAGTCCTAATCCTTGAGTGGTTACTGCGGTGCGTATCGAGTAGTTACGGTCGTTGAAGTGGCTGTAACCTTTGACACGCAGATTGCCATTCTTGGTGAGTAGATACTCGATGTCAAAGTCACCGATAAAATTGGTAGAGCTATATCGGCTGTCGCGATAACCAAAGTTTCCGTTGAATATGAGACGGTCATTGAGCAATTGGCTTGACAGGAATAGGTCTACCTCCAAGTCGGAGAAGTCGCCCAATTCGCTTCTGACTTTAGGCGAAATATTCCAATTCTCATCAATTTGACCCAATAAAGCCCCCAATGAAGAGGATAGGGTCGATGCGGCCATCGACGTAAAGTCGTTGTTGCTATTTTGTACGGTGTTATATTCGGGTGTAAAGAATTGATTAAAAGCCAACAGATATATTATCTGTCGGTTCATCATATCCTCGGTGCTGATAAGACTGTTCAGTTTGCTAGCCATATCGGCACTTTGGGTCGGTAATTCAATGCTGAAATTGAGGTCGGGTTTCATCAAATCACCTTGGATGTGTAGTATTGTATTGACCGGAACTGTGCTACGTGTAAGCTCGGTATCATTGGCAAATGAGTTGTCGAGATCCGATAAGTTGGCTTGCAAGGAATAGGTTGCATTAATGTCAAGTTGAGCATTGAGCGGATTGCCTCGGAATGTCACACTGCTGCCTTCGTTTATCTTGAAGTCGCGTGTAATAATATCTTCAATACTGAAGTTGTATGTACCCTTATTGATGGTTATAGGGCCGTGCATATTTATCTCAAGGTCGGCTGTATTGTATTCCAATCGTAGCAGACCCTCACCGGTAGCACGCAGTTTATCGCCAGTCATCTCGTTCATTACCAATGTAAAATCTACATCGGGGGTTATGTTGGCTTCAACCATAAGATTGAGTAGAGCAGGAGGCCGTTGTTCTACCATACTTTTTTCTATCTTGGTATTGTTTGCCATAACAAGGCTGTCGGCCTTACTCATTGTCTCAACTTCGCTTTCTTGACTGACCATCCTTTTGTTGGTAAATGTCAGGAATTGATAGTCTATTGCGTTGGTGGTATTGGTAAGTGCAAAAGTAAAGGTTGAGTTGGGGTCGGTGGTCATATATACACCTATGTCGGTTCTGAAGTCGTTACCCCCAATTTCGGCACGTCCCGATGCATATACTGTACCGTAGAACATAGGGCTTTTCTCTCTAGGCAGGTTGAAAACCAATAGTCGGTCGGTATCGTATATCTGGATGTCATAGTCTAGTTGAGCAAAATATTTGTGTTTTATTTCACCATCGGCTTTGGCGGTGTTTCCATAGTCGTCGGTTGCAACAACGTTGTTGAAATATATGCGGTCGGTATCGAAATGGACACTGTCGCTCACGTGATAGCGTGTGTTGAGGAAGGGTATGCCGAATGTGAAATTATGTGCATAAGCGTCACCGTACAAGTATATTCGTGCAAAATTTCCTTCTAGTACAACTTTGCCCGATGCCTCTCCTTCTATTTCGTCAAAAATTTGTGCCACAAAAGGATGCATAAATTTGAGCGGAACGTGGTCTACATCGAAAGCGATTGATAATGAATCTCGTGTGGGGTATATACAACCGTCTACATAGCTTTCGTTTCCTCGTTTGTTGGTAATAGTACCTTGTAGAATAATTCCCATTTCCTCTACATCAAGTCGACTGAAAATAGATAGGTCGCCAAATGATGCTTCGTTGTATGAGAAATCCTTGATATATAGATTGTTATGTGTGCTTATGTGCGGAGATTTGCTATATAGATTGGCTGCATCGACGCGTCCGGTAGCTCTGCCTCCAAAGGTTACGTAGTTGATGTTGAGGGTCTCAAAGATGTAGTCAAGGCTCACATCTTTAAGGTCTACGTGTAGTGTGTCGGATATGTTTTCCGATACGTTTCCGCCAATGCGTATATGTTGTGAGGGACGTGATATTTCGATGTCTTGAATTGCAATATCTTTGTTGTGAATAAATATCTTTGCCGGCTTGATATTCCATACGGTATCATTGATGCAAAAGTCGGTAGGAAGTATGTCTATATTTATATCAATAGACTTGTTGTCTTGTTTATTGCGCTGTATGAGAGATTGTAGAGCCAATTGGCCGTCATAGTTGCTAGACGCATCGCTATCCCAGTCTACTCCTATGTTTACTCTATCATTGGTTACATTGCCATCCAGTGTTAATGTTGTTGTTACGTCTTTGGCATTTTTCATATCGGTTTGCAACATCAGTTCTAGTTGCTTGTTGAGATAGAAAAGCGAGGCCGACATATTCTCCAAGTGCGTTTTCCCCATCCATATATTAGGAGCTCTCAGGTTTACTTGTGCTTTTTGTAGCGACTCGTTGATAAAACCGTCGATGTAGGCCGTATCGGTGAGGGTAAAAGGCAACTTGAGCACTTGTGACATTTCGATATATGGCGCAAGAGTCAAAGCAATGTTTATATCATTCTCGGTAGGTTGTTGCAGAGCATCGGAGGGAGGTATTAGAGAAGGCAAGAGTGGTGTTGCCATATTCTGCAATGTATGCAACAAGGTGGCAAACGAGTAGCTGCCTGTAATTTTACCGTTCAAATAGTCGGAAGTCAGTGAAATATGTTGTGTGCCATTCTCGTTTGTGGCATCAATGGCGAGGTTGTCAAAGTGTATTTGTTGTTCGTAATTGCCGTATGTAATATCGTCGAAATGAATGTAACCATTTGCATTGTCTATGATACCGGTATAGTTGGCATCAAGATAGAATGATAATCTGTTACCCTCGGCTTGAGGGACAAGATTGAGGGCTGCCAAGTCGAGATTGTCACATATAACCTCGATATCGGCGTATGCGTTATCTTTATCAAGGTGTAGAGTTCCGTCGGCATTGACATATCCGTTATCGTCGTTGAGCTGTACTATACCGCTGAAGCGTTTTTTGTCATATTCGGCATCAACAATAATGTCATTGAAGCTATATGTATTGTAGTCTACGCGATCGATGCTGCCATCTACTTGTGCGCGTCTCAATGAGCCGTTAGATAATTCACCTCCAAGCTCAAGATTGAAAACAACAAGACCGAGACGGCTCTTTTCTCCTAATATCTGTGCTAGATTTATTCCATCGCTGTCTAGTCGACCTTGACATCTCAATATGTTTCTAGATGTATCGCTGTGCATCTTTATATCGGCTTCTAGCGCGCCTATACCGCAGTGTAGCTGACCATATGTAGTTATATCACTTGTATTGCCTGCTACTCGACCATTGAATGTGGTAATACCCAGATTGCGTAGTATATCTTGAATATGTTTACTTTTTATGCCCAAATTTTCGGCTAGAAGTGTGGCTCCATTGTTGGTTGTTTCTAGTCTTATCGGATTGCAATTGAATGAAATGCTGTCGTTGTTAAGGAGGTTATGTACCGAACCTTGTGTAAAAAAATCGATGGCATTATCGCCCATACTGAGCATAATGTTATTGGCATTCAGGTTATTGAGAGTGCCGTTTATGCGACATTTCAATTCGATGGGTGTATCGAAGTTTGCCAGAGTAGGAACAAGTGGTGCTATATCGGATAGTGTGATGTGTGTGTTGTTGAGTCCTAGGGTAAAGGTTGCGCTATCGGCTATTTGCGCGATTTTTCCCATTCTACTCCAATCGAGTGTGGCAATGTCGGTGTTGATGAGCGAATTGGGTAGGCGTAGGGCAAACTCCGATATTGTGGCTTTTTGTCGGTTGGCCTGTGCCCGTAGTCCCAGTCGTTCTACAATCAGTCCCGATTGCTCTTTGCACGATAGGCGTTTGATATGAACATCGATAGAGTCGTTGGTAAGTGCCTTTAACGAGATAGAAGCTGTAATGTCGTTTACCGCGATGTGGTTGCTGTCAAATATGCTGTCTCCCTTGTGAGGTTGGGAAATAACATCATATCGTACTTTACTACGTCTTATCAAAACGGAGCTGATGCGCAGGTCTAAAGGTTTTTTCTCCTTGGGTTCTTGAGGCTTGAATGCGTCGATAATGAATTGCAGGTTGGTTGCACTATCGGGTGTATTGCGGTTGATACGAGCATCTGCACCAAAGAGTTGCACATTATTAAGGCATATTTGTTTCTCTCCGATAAGGCGTGACAAGTCTATACCCACACCAATCTTATTGGCCGATAATAGCGTATCTCCCTTTTGGTCAGGAATGATTACTCCGAATAACTCAATGCGATTGAACGGTGAAAATTCAATGCGATTGATACTCAATGGTACGCCTATTGTTTCGGTAAGGATGTTTTCGCCTTTGGTTTTTATCTTTTCTTGTACCGATGGCAATGAGATAATAGTATACAACAAAGCGTATAGTGCGGCCAACACTATAACCAATGTGATTAGGATATGCTTGAAAATTCTAAAAAACTTTCTCATTGTCGTCTATAAGCGTACAAAGTTACATTATTTTTAAGATAATACCGCTATACTCGTCTCTTAATCTTTCATTCTTTCGCATAAATTATCTATTTTTGCACAGTCGAGGCTGCGACCTCGTTTTATTATAAAAAAATGAACTATGAGTATAACAATATTGGGCATAGAATCTTCGTGTGATGATACATCGTCGGCAGTCATTCGCGACGGTGTGTTACTATCGAATGTTATAGCCGGTCAGGCTGTTCACGAGGCTTACGGAGGGGTTGTCCCCGAATTGGCTTCTCGTGCACATCAACAAAATATAGTTCCTGTGGTATCGGAGGCTATCAAGCGTGCCGGTATCGACAAAAGTGAAATTGATGCTATTGCTTTTACGCGCGGCCCCGGATTGATGGGCTCATTATTAGTAGGAACTTCGTTTGCCAAAGGATTGGCTACGGCTCTTGGCGTACCTATGGTCGATGTTAATCACTTGCAGGCACACGTATTGGCACATTTTATACAACAACCCGATGCCGAGTTTACACCTCCTCGCTATCCTTTCTTGTGTCTGCTTGTGTCGGGAGGTAACTCGCAGATTATCAAAGTTACTTCATACAATAAGATGGAAGTAATAGGACAGACTATCGATGATGCTGCCGGAGAAGCTTTTGATAAGTGTGCCAAGGTAATGGGTTTGCCTTATCCCGGTGGTCCTGTCATTGATCGTTTGGCGCGCGATGGCAATGCGAAGGCTTTTGTTTTCAACAAGCCTCATATTGCCGGATTGGATTATAGTTTCAGTGGGTTGAAAACGTCATTCCTCTATTTGTTGCGTGATCGCCTCAAAGAAGATGCCGATTTTATCGAGAAAAACAAGTGTGATCTTTGTGCCTCATTACAAGCTACGATTGTTGCCATATTGATGGATAAACTCTACAAGGCTGTAAAGGAAACAGGTATAAAAGAAGTTGCGGTAGCAGGAGGCGTGTCGGCCAACTCGGCAGTAAGAGCAGCTTTTGAGCAGTATGCCGATAAGTATGGTTGGCGTATTCACTTGCCTCGACTTTCGTTTACGACCGACAATGCTGCTATGGTGGCCATAACCGGTTATTATAAATATCAAGACAAAGATTTTTGCAATATGAGTCAGGCTCCTTTTGCTCGTGTCGAAATATAATAATGGTGCAATGAAAATCGAGATTATAGTTATTGGCGATGAACTTCTCATTGGTCAAGTAATAGATACCAATTCGGCGTGGATGGCTGCCGAGCTCAACAAGCAAGGTTGTGAAGTGACACGTATAACTACCATCAGTGATGAGGCCGAGGATATTACCGAGGCGATTTCATCGGCATTTTCGCGTGTCGATACGGTGCTGATGACCGGTGGTTTGGGTCCTACATCCGATGATGTTACCAAGCCTGTCTTGTGTAAGTACTTCGGGGGTAAAATGATTTTTGATACCTCGGTATATGAGATGAATATGCGCTATTTTGAGGGACGAGGATTGCAGATGAATGAGTCTACTCGTCGTCAGGCCGAGGTTCCCGATGTGTGTACGGTAATACCCAATCCCGTAGGTACTGCGCCGATAATGTGGTTTGAAAAAGATAATAAGGTGCTGGTAGCAATGCCCGGAGTGCCTCACGAAATGCGTGTGGCGATGAAAGGAGAGGTAATCGAACGCCTTCGCAAGCATCGTGGAGATAGTGAAACGATTTTGCATCGCACTCTTATGGTTTTTCGTAATACCGAGTCGGGTCTGTCTGAGCGATTGTCGCAGTTTGAGGCGGCAATGCCGGCATACGTCAAGTTGGCCTATCTGCCTATGCCCGGAGTGGTGCGCTTGCGACTAACTGCTCGAGGTGATAAAGAAACTGAATTGACCCAAAAACTCGATGAAATGGTGGCCGAACTTCGTTCTATCCTAGGTAAAGATATATTTTGTGATGAAGATACAACGCTGGCCGGTGCTTTGGGTAAGATGCTGAAAGATAGAAAACTGACATTGGCTACGGCCGAAAGTTGTACCGGTGGAAACATTGCGCACGAGTTTACGGCCATACCCGGTAGTTCGGCATATTTTGTTGGTTCGGTGGTAGCATACAGTAACGATGTGAAAGTGAGTCAATTGGGTGTCGATAAAACAACATTGCTGGAGAATGGTGCTGTGAGTAGGCAGGTTGTAGAGGCTATGGCACAAGGCGTGCAATGCACTCTTGGTGTAGATTGTGCGATAGCTACTTCGGGTATTGCCGGACCTGATGGCGGTACGCCCGAGAAGCCGGTCGGTACTGTGTGGATTGCTGTGCGATGTGGCGAGGAGCAACGTGTAGAATGTGGCCATTTCAGTGGCTCGCGTACCTATATTATTGAACGAGCTACACAACGTGCCATTATGATGCTTACTGATCTATTGCGAGGGTAAGAAACAATCAGTTGTCGAAATATCCGCGTCGCTGTTGCAAAATAATGCAAAATTATTTACCTTTGCGCTGCTTAATTGCGAAACATCTGTATCTTAAGAATTTTAATTTAAAAAATACTATACTATGGCAACTACAGCTGATTTTAAAAACGGTATGTGCCTTGACATTGATGGCACTTACTACTTTATCGTAGAATTCCTTCACGTTAAACCCGGTAAAGGTCCTGCTTTCGTTCGTACAAAACTTCGTAACGTTGTTACCGGTCGTATCCTTGATAAGACTTGGAACTCGGGTGTAAAAGTTGAAGAAGTTCGTATCGAGCGTCGTCCCTATCAATATCTATATAAAGATGATATGGGTTATAACTTTATGCACACCGAGACTTATGAGCAAGTTTCACTCCCCGGCGAGAGCATTGATGGTGTGAAATTCTTGAAGGAAGGTGATATCTGTGAGGCTATGGTTCACGCTGCCAGCGAGACTATCCTTACTTGCGAAATGCCTCTCAATGTTGTTCTTGAAGTGACTTACACCGAGCCCGGTATCAAAGGTGATACTGCAACAAATACACTCAAACCTGCTACTGTAGAGACCGGTGCTGAGGTACGTGTTCCTCTCTTCATCAACACAGGCGATAAAGTTCGTATCGATACTCGTACAGGTGATTACATCGAGCGTGTAAAATAATTTTTAATTACGCTATAAGAACCACTCGGCGCTACTGTCGGGTGGTTTTTTTTATGTCTTGTTGGATGATAGAGGATAGGAGAGTAACGAAGTGAATCTGTTCCTATGAGTGGCGGTGTGAGAGAGTAAGCCGAGAATTGGTTGTATTGGCCGTCTTGCGATTACTGTGTATATACAGAAAGCTGTGCCAATGATTTTTGGCACAGCTTTCTGGTATGTATGTAATGCGTTTTTATTTGTTCTTATGAGTAAAGAAACGTACTACGAAGAATATGGCAATCAGTGCCAAGATAGACCATATACCTATTTTGATATAATGGCTGAACTCCTCGACGGTGGCATTGAGTTGTTCTGGTGTAACAACCGAGCGTAGTCCATAGCCTATAAGAGCTAGTACGGTATTCCATATTCCGGCACCGATTGTGGTATACAGAATGAATTTTCCAAAATTCATCTGTGCCAAACCTGCCGGTATAGAGATGAGTTGACGTACTCCGGGAACAAGACGACCAATCAATGTAGATACGACCCCGTGCTTGTTGAAGAATTTTTCGGCATTTGCAATTTTTGAGGAGTCTAACAAGCATAAGTGACCGAAGCGGCTATCGGCAAACTTGTATACTACGGGACGACCTATCCATTGTGCCAAGAAGTAATTGATTATAGCACCTAAGTCGGCACCTATTGTAGCGCATAGAATTACTGTAATAAGACTCAACTCGCCAAAGTAGGCTGCGGGAGGTACTACAATCTCTGATGGGAAGGGGATAAAAGAACTCTCAATAGTCATCAATATGATAATTGTCCACTCATTGAGATTGTCTATGCACCATTGTATAAAAGGTATTGATTCCATAATTGATAGATTGATTTTCGGTCTGCAAAGTTACAACATTCATTACAATAAGTGAAATGAAATACAATTTTTAATAGCTGTTTTTTCCCGAAGGTTAGAAATGAAATGTTGGAAAAAAATAATTGTGAAAAAATGCGAGTATAAACGTTGTAAATAAAAAAAATGTTTTTATATTTGTGAAAATATTATTTAACTATTTTAATTATTAAACTATTATGAAAAAGTTATTCGTAACACTCAGTTTGTTGTTTGCGTTTACAACATTGACAAGTGCGCAAGATTTTTCTATGAGCGCAATTTTAAGTGAGGCTGCTCCCATTATTGAGTTGGTTGAGGGTGAATACAATCAAGAGATTGTAAGAATGGAGTATGACATTATTTCTTCAACCACAAAGTCATCGTACCGTGAGCTTGTTGCCGGTTATACCTATGGAATCTTTGCTTTTGGTGATTATCGCATCAAAGACTTGGATATCAGAGTGTATAAAAGTGTAGATGGCGAGTGGATACTTGTAAAGAAAGATGAAGAAGCACAAGATCCTGCTATCGTGTTTATCGAGCCTTCTGTTACCGGTACTTATCGTATCGATATCAGTGCTTATGAGTTTGAGTCGGGTTATTCGGCAGCACACTATGGTTTGATTATTTGCCACGAATAATAGGCAGATATTGTTTTAATCACATACACAAAAAGGCTACGCTTGCGTAGCCTTTTTGTGTATTAAGTTGTCCAGCCTTGCACTATGGTGAGTGTTAAGGGAGGATTTCAAAAACCACCGAGCAACTATGAAGGTTGCTAGGTGGTTTATCATAACACTTTGTATAATTCCTATTCGTGATAATAGATGCGTTTGACACGACTGGATACCGATGTCATAATCTCGTATGGTATTGTGTCGAGGCGCTGAGCCAATTCTTGTACGGGAATGTTCTCTCCAAATACCTCTACGCGATCACCCTCTTTACAAGGTGCGTCGGTAACATCAACCATACATATATCCATACATATATTACCAATGAATGGCGCACGATGGCCATTAATATACACTTCTCCCTTGCCGTTGCTGAAACGACGATTTAATCCGTCGGCATAACCGATGGGAATAGCTGCAATGCGAGAACGACGAGTAAGGGTGCTGTTGCGATTATAGCCTATTGTTTCTCCGGCCTCGTATTCGTGAATTTGTAGTATGGTGGTTTTAAGTGAACTTACCGGTCTCAATCCTTTGTTTTCGTTGATGGGAGATACTCCATATAGGCCTATACCTAGGCGCACCATATCCATTTGATGTTGTGTAAAGCGTGTGATGCCTGCTGTGTTGAGTGTGTGGCGCAAAACTTTGTGCTTTGATGCGGCTTGTATTTTGTCAGCGCAACGAGTAAAAATGTCGGTCTGTCGTTGGGTATACTCGTCGTGTCGTGGCTCGTCACTGCCTGCATAATGGGTAAATACCGAGCGTGCCATCAATACTATTTGCGATTGCAATAGTCCCGATAAATCGTCTATTTGCTCTTCGGTGAAACCCAGTCGGTGCATTCCTGTATCTATCTTTATATGTATGGGATAGCCCGAAACACCTAGCTTCTCGCCTTCGGCCAGTAGTGCGTTGAGTAGTGAGAAACTATATATCTCGGGTTCTAGACGATAGCTGAACAGTGTACGGAATGTACTCATTTCGGGGTTCATTACAATGATGGGCATTGTAATGCCGGCCTTGCGTAGTTCGGCGCCTTCATCGGCAACAGCAACAGCTAAGTAATCGACACCTCTTTCTTGTAGAGTCTTGGCTATCTCATACGATCCTGCTCCGTAACCGAATGCTTTCACCATACACACAACTTTGGTGTCATTGTGCAAGTGGCTCTTGTAGTAATTAAGGTTGTCTACCAGTGCATCAAGGTTCACCTCCAGAGTGGTTTCGTGTAACTTCAATTCCAAAGCCTCCGAAATAAGCTCGAAATGGAAATCACGAGCGCCTTTTATAAGGATAAGCTCGTTTTGGAACATCTCGGGAGTGAGCTGTTCTACAAACTCGCGGGTGCTACCGTAAAAACTCTTTTCGATATCAAACAGATAGGCATTGTCCGAGATAATGGGTCCTACTCCTATCAGACGTTCTATGCCCTTGCATTTGAGCAAGTCCGATACTTTGCGATAGAGGGTTGCCGGTGGCAATCCGGTCTGGAAGATGTCCGACAATATAAGGGTTCTTTTCTTATTGCCGGTTGCTGCGCGACGAGCTTGGAAGTCTAACGCAATAGTAAGCGAATCCATATCGCTATTGTAGCTGTCGTTGATAATGAGACAGTTGTTGTTGCCCTCTTTTACTTCCATACGCATAGCCAATGGCTCTAGTCTGCTCATACGCTCGGCTATAACCTCGGGCCTGCGGTTGAGGTATAACATTATGGCCAGACAGTGTATGGCATTCTGTATCGATGCATCGTCGGTATAGGGGATAGTTGTTTCCAGCATATACTGCAAGTAGGTGTAGCGTATGCGGGTTGTGTGTTCGTTCTTTTCTATTGACGATATGTACAGTGGTTTATCTCTATCTTTCTGCGACCAGGCTATCTCGTATGCTCCAAGACACAATTTTTCGACACATTCGCTTATGATTTCGTTGTCTCCGTCATAGATAATACAGTTGCAACCTTTGAGCAGGGTGAGTTTCTCGATGCATTTTTGTTGGATGGAGGCAAAGCCTTCTTGATGTGCCTCGCCAATGTTGGTTATCACACCAATGGTGGGGTGTATTATCTCCTCGAGACGATGCATCTCATCGGGGCGTGAAATACCGGCCTCAAATAGAGCCAACTCGGTCTTTTCGTTGAGTTGCCACACCGATAGCGGCACTCCTGTCTGTGAGTTGTAGCTGCGAGGAGAGCGAACGATATTATAGTCTTCTTGTAGTAATTGGTGTAACCACTCCTTTACCGATGTCTTGCCATTACTTCCGGTTATGCCCACAACCGGAATGTCAAATTGGCGACGGTGATGTGCCGCAAGCATCTGCATCGCAAGTAATGTGTTCTGAACGTGCAAGAAATTGGCATCGGGCATTTCGTTATACTCGTCTGGAAGATGGTCTATAACAAAGTTGCGTACTCCTTTGTCATACAGCTCTTTGATATATCTGTGACCATCATTGCGTTCGGTCGGCAACGCAAAGAATATACTTTCTTCGGGGAATGTGAGCGAACGGCTGTCGGTGAGTAGTACCGATAAAGAATAGTCGTAGCGCATCTGGCACTCGGCCTTGATTATCGTTGCTATTTGTGAGGTCTTGTAGTTCATTTTATTGTGATATTAATTGTTTCAGTTGGGTGCGTTCTGCCTCATAATTGATGCAGTTGTGTTTTTTTTCTATTTCGAGGGTTTGTGCAATGAGTCTTGCAACAAAATCCTTGTATTTTTCGTCATTTGTTCCTTTAAGCGGGCGGTGCGATAGACTGCGATATATCTTGCTGCATTCGGTAGCGATGTTTGTTGTATCGTTGTCAAAGTAGGTGTCTTGCAGGCGCTGATATATGTAGGAGACCGCTTGTGGTGTGGGGTGTGCCATATCCTCGGCATAGAAGCGATAGTCGCGCAGCTCGTCCATAACTATCTCGTATGAGGGAAAGTATTGACACTTGTCGGGATGTGTGTGGCATAGTTGCTCCACAGCTAGCAGTAGCGTCGACTTGCTCAACTGGTTATTGTGTGCCCCGTCGCTCAAATGTCTGATGGGGCTTACGGTGAAGAGTATGTCGCATTGCGGTGCATATTGGGTCAGTTGTGCAATTAAAGCATCCCATTCACTCACAATTTCGGCTACCGATAGTCGGTTGCGCTTGAAGTGTGAGGCCGGTTGTTTGTGGCAGTTGGCCACAGTTTTGCCGTTTTCCAGTCGATATACGTATGCAGTACCAAAGGTTACTATCAACTTTTGACATTGTGGTAGTTGGTTGGCTGCGTACTCATATCGTCGGTTGATGTGTGCCAATGTCTCTTCTGAATTATAACTTGAGAAAGCCCCGTGGTGATGGTAGGAATACCATAATCCGCCATCGTTGTTCAATTCATCCAGTGTAAACGGTCGCTGCTCCATCAAACGACGCAATCCCATTGCTATCGATTCGGGATTGTATAGTGTGCCAAACGGATTTATATCAACATTGAATTTGGATTGTTGAAGCAGTTGGCCTATGTTTTCTGTAAAGCACGAACCTATAAGCAACATCTTGTCGCTATGTGTGAGGAAGCCTTTGTGCTCAGCAATATTTACTATTGTACTCCACTTCATTGTTGCTCATTCGTTTTACACTTCAAATGTAACGATTTTTTTATGAATATCAGTGTTAAACACTCCTATTTTCGGTAAGTAAAATAAAAAAATAAAGCAAGTGGTAAAAATACCATAAAATATTTGGTAAAAATACCTTTCGGTATTATCTTTGCACTCGGAGGGAAAATTTAATTTTATGATAAACTGATACTGCTATTATGAAAATGTATTTTAGAAATGATTTGGAAAGGGATTTTGTCAAAGCCTGTAAACTGGTGGAAGAGGGATTGGGGAGGAAGGCTCTGTTTATGTCGCAACGTGAAATTGTTGCTATGGCTGTGAATGCTCCGGCTCCCAAGTTTTATATTACCTATGAAATGGCACGACGCAACGTGAGTGCTATCTTAAAAGGCCACTTGCCCGATTGTCGCAACAAACTCAAGATGCAAATGTATGCCGATATTGCTCGGCTCACTGTCGATTATCAGCGGCGTCACTCGCGGTATGCCAACGATTTCAATGGTGCCTTGATGGCGGTGCTGTCGGAGTATCCTGCTCCGCGATTTTATATGAATGAGAAAAGTGCTTATAATATGTACTGTGCCTTGCAACGCAGGCACAGACGCCAATGTCGTAACCGTTTATTGAAAAATTTATCTGATGAAAAATTGTAATACTGTCGAGGATGTTACTTTTTCTTTTACATCCCATATTCTTCTCGAGATGGCGCGTGCTGACTCCTCTTATATTGCTACATCGTTATATGCTGTTGCAGCCGAGAAGTCCGATGTTATGCCCTTTGTCATTACCGAAGATGAAATGCCGTTTGTCCTAGCTTGTTTGCGCAATGCATACAATGAGTTATTGACACGCTTGATGGCCTATGTTGGCGAGGGCAGTCGTTGTAACGATGAGTGCTTTGAGATTGTATTGAAGTTGCCTGTGGCGCGTAGGTCTGAGATTGACAACCTTATTGCTCACGAATTACAGCGAGCCTATGTAACCTATTTGTTGTCAAGATGGTATGAGAATAAATTGCCCGATATTGCGATGCGTCAATTACAACTCTATGAGGCAGCGGTAGCTATGGCGCGGCACGATATTTTTGTGGCATATGGAGGAATGAAGCGTAAGCCACATTATATATAATCGGTGTATAAATGTATGAGCGGGGGTGCAATAATCATCACTCTCGCTTATATATTTGTTTTGAATTGCAGGGGTATAAATGGCACTTTATGCCCACGGACGGCGGTGCAAGAAGTTGTATATGGGGCGTGGCAACATTCCCACCAATAAGGGGCGAATGAGCATAATGCGATGGATTAAACTCAGACGCAGTAATTTGTACGTTTTGTTGTAGGTATATACCTCATTGATGCGGTTGCTCCACGTGCGACGGTCGTAGGCCTCGCGGTTGTCGTGTACTTTATACAATATCTCTTGTATGTTGTAGCCACGGTAGCCGAGGGCGTAGATACAAGCCATCATATAATAGTCTTCTACACGTTTCAATCTTTTGGCAGTGATGTAGCAACCTATCTCTTTGAGAACTTTGGCTCTTATCATACAAGCTCCGTGTGCGTGAGGAATGCCGCAAACAAAGTCGGTCGGTTGGGGACGCTCTTTACGACGTATGGTCATAAAATCACCGTTCTCGTCAAAGTGCTTGGTGGCGCTGCTTACAATGCTGTATTGAGGGTTTTTATCCAATATCTTCACCTCTCTTTCTAGTCGTTTGGGTAGCGATATGTCGTCGCTGTCCATTACGGCTATGTACTTACCTCTAGCCAATTCGATGCATCGGTTTAGTACAACATTGCAACCTATATTCTTTTCGTTGCGCAGTACGGTGATGCGGTTGTCTCGTTTGGCCAACTCGCAAGCCAGTTGATATGTATTGTCGGTCGACGCATCGTCACACATTATCAACTCCCAGTCTTGGTAAGTTTGTGATATAATTGACTCAACGGCTCTTTCCAGAGTCGCTTCGCAATTATATATACCCATTACTACCGATATGCGAGGTGATGAGTTGTTGTTATTAGTGGCGTTTGCGTTCATTCAATTTAATTTGTGTACGTTCGTTCCGAGTCAAAACGTAGAAGTATACAGACAATACAAATATCACTGTATATGCTATTGCACCCAATATCATTTCTCCGGCGGTGAGTGCCGATTGATGGTCGAAAATAAGATTGAACAGGAGGGTTAATATGCTGATTATCAACAATATTTTAGCAAATACTTTTTTCAAGTATCGAGCTATATCTAATCGTAATTGTTGGTAAAAATATATGTTGTTGGCTATTGTCGCCAATATTGTACCTCCTGACAATGTAATTATCATACCTATCGAACCCCAGCGGAGTGTCGAGAAATAAGAAACAATAACGGCTGCAAAGATAGTAATAAAATTAATAATAGACATCGTTTTTACTAATCCTTTTGCCTCTAAAAGTGAATTTCCATAATCTTGTGTCAGTTTCACTGTCCACGATGCCATCATTATTAAGGCTATAAGGTAGGCTTCTTGATATATTTCACCCGCCCATAGGGTTACAAAACTTTTGCCAAAGATGGCAAAACCTCCTAGAATGAACAGTTGTGGTATGGCAACGATACGACCTATGCGTATCATTTCGTCGGTTGTTTGTCTTCCGGTGGGGTTGCATTTGATAAATTCTGCAGCTTGAGGCATCAGCATCTTGTTTATTGTCTCGGCAAAGTATCCGTATATTGTTCCTAGCAAGATGCCTATGCCCACAGTGCCTATGGCTGTGGTATTGGATGTCATACCCACAACAAATTGTCCGGCATACCATTGTAAGGTTCCTGTGGCGGCATACACAAATATCCACAGCGAGTAGTGTATGATAGGCATATAGTCGGTCGTGTGGCGTGAGAAAATGCGTCGTCGACCTATGTGTTTGTGTACATATATCAGTGTGGCGAGGGCAACAATGACATTAAGTAGCAAATCAAGTGCAATGAGGGCTAGTGCCTTCTTGCCCCATAACAAGATGCCTATAATGCAAATGGTGCGCACCACAAGTTTGATGGTTTGTATTCCACGTGGGAAAGCAAAATGACCTGTGCCATAACAGATTGCAGTAAATCCGTTGCCGGGTAATATGATCGTATGGGTGGCAATGACAAGTAGTAATATGCGACGCAAATCCGATAGCTCTGCGCTTGTCAAGTTATCTCCCCAAATACGTTCTATATTGACATAAATACAAGCCCCAATGGCAAGCATTATGACTACTATAATCACAAATAGTCGTGCGGTAGTAGTCAGAAATCGGGCTTCGCCCTCTTCGTCGTGGCGCGAACGGTATATGGCTACATATCGTGTGATGGTCTTTCCCAATCCCAGGTCTAGTAGGGCAAAGTAGGGGAGTATGGCTCCGGCCAGGCTGTATAGACCATATTGCGATGGTCCCAAATGGCGTATCACGAAGGGTGTGATAATAATACCCACTACGTTTATAAGCAGTAGATTCAGGTAGTTGTATATAGCACCTTGACGTGATTGGTCTCTCATTTTGGCTTGTTGCGTTATACCTCTGTCGGGTTTGATTGTTGTCGGGGCTGGTTAAGGCTTTTCTATGTAAGAGGCTGTGTCAAAAATATTTGTCACAGCCTCTTGTGGGTTAGATGTGTTGCCAATATTATATTGGGCGGTATTATGCCTATAATCAGTCGCATCCACCGTTGCAACCATCGCAACAGCCATCACTGCAGTTGTGGCTGCCATCGTTGCATCCGCAACATCCGTGTTTAGGATTGAGTTCCTCTTCTGTTGCCTCGCGCACTACAACAACTTCGCCTTTGTAGTGTAAGTTCTCACCTGCCAAGGGGTGATTGAAGTCGAGCGATACTCCGTCTTTTTCTATCATCAATACGATGCCGTATATTACTGCGCCATCGCTGGTGCGCATAGGTATTTGTGCGCCAGGGAATACTCGCTTGTCTATCTCGCCATCCTCGCCCTCAAAGATTTTGCGGTCGAGTTTCATAATGTGTTCTTGGGTGCGAGGGCCAAAAGCCTCGTCTACACTGAGTGTAAAGTCAAACTTATCTCCTGCTTGCAAGCCTTCAAGACGTTTCATAAAGTTGGGAACAACAGCCTCGTCTACACCATAAACAAATCCCTCAGGGCTGTCGGCTTCGGTGCTATACATCAAGTCTTCGGGTTCGCCATCCGAGAAGGCGTATAACTCATATTGTAGTTCTACCCATTTTCCGGTTTCGATTTTCATAGTTTTTCTTTCTTTTATTTTATGTTTTTTATTCTGTTATTTCTTGCTCTTGGTAGCAAAATTTTGTGGCATACACATCAAGCAGTTGCTCGACGTTGAAATAGAACCCCTCTATATTGAGTGCGTTTTTCTCTATCTCTATGTAGTCATAGTATGGCTCTACAAAAACAAAGTCTATACCTTTCATTCCCAGCTTGTTGAGTATGATGTATTCGTGCTTGGGATATACTACGTGCCACGCTGTTTCGGGTGTTTTTCCATCGCCTGTCGATAATACGGCCTCTATCAGATGGTTCAGTCGGTATTGCCATACGGCAGCTTCGTTGTGACGATCCAGTTTTTTCAGTGCGTAGATAAGAATGTTTATCTGTCGCAAGTCGAATGGGTCATCTTCGAGTGTCTGCTTGGCAAATTTTACGAGATTTTCGTTCTCGGCTCGGCTTAACTTCTGACCTTGCTTGTATAGGTGGTCTATCTGGTGTGAGTAGGCCGATGTGCGATAGGGGTTGTAGTCTTCTTGGAAAATATAGCCGAGGTAGAAGTAGCGGTATTCCTCGCTTGTCATTGTTGTGTCGTTCGAGTTGTACTTCTGTGTGAGCGTAGGGTAATAGAAAGGCGAGTTGGGATTGGTTATCTCTTTCTTGATGTGGTTGAAGTCGGGCTGCCCGCTTGTCCTATTGTGTGCCCACACCATAGTGATGTTGCAACACAATATGATTAGTAAAGTGTATATATATCGCATATGAGATACCATAATTCGGTTTCCTATTGAAGTGTGTAGCTATATTATTGACAAAGATAGCAGTTTTTGCCTATTTCCCTGTTATGGAGCGTGCTATTTAACACTTGTTAGTGTTTGTTTTTTATTGACTTATTTCTACTATCATCCCGATGTACTCAATGGCTGTTGAGTGGCGAGTCTATCACAAAGCCCATAGCACGCTTGCCAACATTCCACCGCAAGCCAACAGTTTGATACCTATTCCCATGAAGAAAGATAGGAACGAACCCAGTGCGGCCTTGAAAGCACGGTCGGTCGATTGTTTCGATACTATCAACTCGCCTAGCATTGCTCCTGCAAACGGCCCGAACATCGGACCCCAAGGCCAGGGCAGAAACATTCCCACTACAAGACCGGCTATTGCTCCCCATTCGCCACCTTTGCCTCCACCAAATTTTCTGGTCATCCAAGGAGTTAGAAATATTTCAAGAATAGTGAGTATCAGTGTTATAATGCCCCATACCACAAGGGTAGTCGTGCTTAGATGTACATAACCGCTCAGGTGCGCCAATATCATAGCTCCATAACATAGCGGTTGTCCTGCCAGCATAGGCAATATACAACCCAAGATGCCGGTGATGTATAGAATTATTGCTGCAACTATAAGTAAGGTGTTCATTGTCTTATATGCTATTTTGATATTTTATTTTACAAATATAATATCTCAGACTCATATAATTTATCTTTGATAGCAAAATAATATTTTTTTAACCTAAGCCTTAAGCAAAATATCGATGTTTTTAAAATATCTATCGATTTTTCTTAAAAAAGTTTTGTGCAATCGTTTTTTATTGTTAGATTTGCGTCTTAGAAAATTAACTTTTTTATTCACCAATAAATTTATTTATGAAAAAAATTTTACTAAGCCTTGTTGCAGCGTTCTTTGCAACATTTGCAATGGCGCAAGACTATCCGGTAGTTACTTCGGTTGAGGAGCTTGCTACTTATTCCGACAGTACTATGGTGGAATTTCAAAACATTCAAGTAGTAGTTCAAGAAGTTGATATGGGCTATTATGTACAAACCAATTATTGTTTGAGCGATGGTACAACACAAATTGGTGGTAACGTATATCCCGTACCCGATTGCTTTACAGCTGTTGGTTTTGTTCACACTGTTAATAGCTGGGATGGTACTTCTTATCGTGAGTTCTATGTAGATAAAGTTGTAAGTGTATCTTCATTCAAAACACTTGCCGAACTTATCCGCTATGGTTCTCAAGAGAGCAATAGAGAAGTTATTACCAACTCTCCCGGTGTGAAAGCTCTTGAAGGTACAATCGTTGTTACTTCTGTATTTGATGATTACATCTTCTATTATACAATGTACAATTCAGGTTGGTATTCAGAGCCTATTTATGGTGTAATGAGCTATCCCGGTGCCAGCGATGAATTCCGCATTGGTGATGAGTTAATGGCTGATGGCGGTTTCAAAGGTGCATATACCCCCGCTTATATTGAATATGATGCCGATTGGAATGAGGTTTCTCACAAAGGTGGTTGCTTCGCTATTGACGAGTCGGTAGATATGTGGGCTATCAACTGGACTCCCGTTCCTATTATGTACGGTTCTTGTGACCTTAGTGACATAACTTCTGGTTATCTTCGTGAAGCTCAATTGGTACGTTTCCCCGGTGGTGGTAAATTTGTTGAGCGTGATGGTAAATATTTTTATGAGGCTACTTATATGGTAGAACAATATGTTGACGGTCAAGGTTGGGTAGATGTTGAGATGACTGCCTCACTTGAGACTGTTTCTAAGTATGTTGACCTTAGCCAATATGTAGGAATTACTATCGAGGATTTCTTGGGTGGTGTTTGGGACTACTCTAATACCGGTGATAACGATCGCTTGATTCTCAATACATTCATTAGTCCTGTTTCTCATTACGACAATATTTCTGACTTTACCGCTGTTGGTGAGCAATATGAAGAAGAAATCATTACCGAATTTGACAATCCATTGCAAGTTACTTACAAGTTTGACGATGGTCAGTTCAAATTTATTCTTATCGTTGCCGACGAAACCGGTTCGGTTGCAATTGACTATAGCGAAACTGTAAATCCCGATGATCCCAACTATGCCGCTCTCCAAGCTATCAATGTTGGTGATTACATCACAGGCGTGAAGGGTTATCCTCAATATTACCTCAATAGTTGTGCTCCTCGTATCTATGGTTCTACTTACGACTATGATACCTACGAGGCTATTACATATGTTCCTACTGTTGTTAGCACCGGTAGTACCGTTCAACCTACTATGACTATTACTGTAGGTGATATGCTCAACGAGTGGGCTGATTGTCAAGAAAATAGTTCAATGCCCAAAATCGCTAGCAAAGTAGTTCGCTTGCTTGATGTTCAAGTTGTTGATACCACCGACACTTGGGGTTATCCCGTTACTTATCTTATCCAAGGTACTGATACAATGGAACTTTCTAACCTCTGGGGTGAAGACAAGATGAACTTTACAACTTATGAGCGTAACAATATGGTAGGTATCGCTGACTATTGTATTATCAATACCAATTATATCTATCAATTTATGCCTCTCTCTCAAGAGCACATCACCGATGCTTCTATTGTTCCCGTTGTAGAGGATGTAGCTGAGTTGCCCAACTATGTTGGAGTGCCCGTTATCTTGAAGAATGCCGAAATCAAGGCTATTATTGAAGGTTGGTATGCCGACTACTACCTACAAGATGGCGAAACATTTGCTTATGGTTTGAATGCTTGTGGTAAATATGACCTCTTGGGTCTCTATGAGACTAGCGAATATGGTAATTCATTTACAGTTCTTGAGGTGAAGGATGTTCACGGTTTTGCTTCTATCGGTGATATCGCTACTTATACTCAACTCGTTCCTGAAGCTGCCGGTACCGAGTATGATGTATATGGTGAGATGATTGTAACTCACGTAGACGGTGAAAACGCATTCGTTCAATACGATTTCATTAACTCTTGGGGTGGTAAAGAAGCTCAAGGTTCTATGGTTATTGGCCTTAACAACGCTAAGCAAGGCGATATTATAAAAGATATCAAAGGTGTTGCTTCTCCTTGTGACTATTATCAAGATGCAAGCTACAACTATGTAGTTGATCGTGGTGCTTACTTCACAATGTCGGAAGGTGTTGAGGTTACAGTAGTAAGCAGCGACAATGCTATACCTTACAGCCAAGCACAAGATGTTACTCGTATTTATGGTAGTGCTCCTACATATCAAGCCACTGCTATATCTGTAAAAGCATCTTCAGATTTGTTGGAAGATGGTGGTCGCTATTATCTCCAAGAAGAAGCATATACTTATGATGAAGAATGGAATGCAATACCTGTTACTTATACCATCGAATTGGTTTCTAATACAGTAGATTTGTCAGCTCTTGTTGGTACTACTCCCGAAGATTTGTATGTAGGTGTACTTGACTTTAAGAACTCAAATGCTGAAGATGTGAAGATGTATGTTCACGCAATGAAGTCTACCAATACTGAGTATCAAACAATCCGCGAAATCCTCGAAGCAGGTCCTAACGGCGACTACTCACTTACTGTATCATTGGCCAATCCTGCAGTTATTACTTATATCAGCTATTCAGAATACGACGGTTCAGTAATTGTACAAGATGAGACTGCCGGTATTATGCTTTCTATGACTAGCGGTGAAGGTCTTGAAGACTTGAAGGTTGGTGATGCTATCACCGGTATTAAAGGATGTGCTACTTGGTCAGACGGTTATACTCCTTATCTTGGTGCTTATGATCAAGATGATTGGTCTAACTATACATTCACTGTAGTAAGCTCTGAAAACAATGTGGCTGCTAAGGAAGTAACTGTTGCTCAACTCAATGAAGAAGAGCGTGCTGCTATTGAAGAATATGCAACACCTGTTACTTATGTAAGCAATCTCGTACTTCTCCGCAACGTAACTTACACAACAGCTGTAGATCCTTATGGTGAAGAGTGGCCTTGTCTCAAACAAGGTGAAGACGTATTGTTCGTTGTTAAAGACTTCGCTGAGAAATATGGTGTAGTTGAAGGTCAAGAGTTTGACGTTATTGGTGTTGTAGACTATCGTCGTCTCAACTACAGTAACCTCTATACTATCCATCCTCGTTCTGCTGCCGATATTCACGCTGCCGGTGTTGAGGGTGTAGAGTTGAACAACGGTCGCATCTATCTCGATGCTGCTTACCAAGTAGTAGCAGAGGGTGCAGTTGAAGTTGCTATCTACGACGTTAATGGTCGTCTTGTAGGTACAGATAACGCTGCAGGTCTTGCCAAGGGTGTATATGTAGTACGTGCTACATACGCCGATGGCGCTGTGAAGACTGCCAAAGTTGTACGCTAATAAATAGCATTATACAAGCGGTAACGAAACTATGACGAGTCATCATCACAAGTCCCGAAACTAAGGCAGACCTTTCGAGGTATACCTCAAGTCGGGAAACTATGACGAGTCATCATCACAAGTCAGCACCGCACACTTACACGAGGGCGCATCATCCGATGCGCCCTCGTGCTATATATACCTATGGCGATACACTCGTGAGATTGTTATAGATAAGAAGTATTACCCGATTGCATCGGTGCGTGAGATTTTACCTGCGACACGAAGAGAATAGGGGAGGTGTCACATTGTGAAGAAGAGGTCGAAAAAATACCCTCAAATATTCAAAACCTTTTTGTATTGTTGTTGTTATAATGATGAGCGACGGCAAGTGGGTATAGTGTTGTCTGGTGAGACTGATACCTATGCCCGGCCGGTCGCAACTATGACAGGCACTACAATGCAATAATGATATTCTTGTTTTTTGTGTGTTTCA
Source organism: uncultured Porphyromonadaceae bacterium (assembly GCA_937891845.1). Taxonomy (GTDB): domain Bacteria; phylum Bacteroidota; class Bacteroidia; order Bacteroidales; family Barnesiellaceae_A; genus Barnesiella_A. The sequence continues at coordinate 38,609 of CALATP010000021.1, forward strand.
TTGGTATTA
>CALATP010000022.1 GCA_937891845.1 uncultured Porphyromonadaceae bacterium
GTCAGATAGTTAGGGAGATAGATGCTCTTGGTGGTCAAATGGGTATTGTTACAGACAAGACTGCCATTCAATTCAGAATGCTTAACAGGTCGAAAGGCCCCGCTATGTGGAGTCCTCGTTCACAGAGTGATCGCACACGTTTTATTGAGCAGTGGCGCACTATTATCGAAAATACCGACAACCTATATATTTGGCAAGACTCTGTGGTAGAGCTGATTATAAAGGATGGTGAGGTGCGCGGTGTAGTCACGGGTATGGATGTGGAGTTTCAGGCTCGTTGTGTAATTTTGACTAATGGAACATTCCTCAATGGTCTGATGCATATAGGTCGCACGCAGATACCCGGTGGTCGTGTTTCGGAGCCGGCTTCTTATGGAATTTCGGAGCAATTGAAAGAGCTTGGTTTTACTGTAGGTCGTATGAAAACCGGTACTCCGGTACGTATCGATGGTAGAAGTGTACATTTTGACGAAACCACCGAGCAAAAAGGGGAAAATGATTTTCATAAATTTTCATTTCTCGACTTCCAACCCCGCCAACTCAAACAACGTAGTTGTTGGACGGTTTATACCAATGATAAAGTACACGAGATATTGCGTCAAGGACTGCCATCATCGCCCTTATACAATGGTCAGATACAGAGTATAGGTCCTAGATATTGTCCTAGTATCGAGACAAAAATTGTAACATTTCCCGATAAAACCGAGCATCAACTCTTTCTAGAACCGGAAGGAGAAACTACGCAAGAGTATTATCTCAATGGTTTTTCCTCGTCATTGCCCATTGATATTCAGTTACGGGCGTTGCGCGAAATACCTGCGTTGCGTGATGTGAGAGTATATCGTCCGGGTTATGCTATTGAATATGATTATTTCGACCCCACACAATTGTTGCACACACTCGAAACAAAGCTAGTTAAGAATTTGTATTTTGCGGGTCAAATCAACGGTACCACCGGATATGAAGAAGCCGCCGGTCAGGGTCTTGTAGCAGGTATAAATGCGCACATATCGTGTCACGGAGGAGAACCTTTTGTGTTGGGGCGTAATGAAGCATATATCGGTGTTTTAATAGACGATTTGGTAACGAAAGGTGTCGATGAACCCTATCGAATGTTTACCTCGAGAGCCGAATATCGTATTTTGTTGCGACAGGATGATGCCGATGCTCGCCTTACCCAACGTGCTTATAATTTGGGATTGGCCACATCCGAACGATATGACTTATATCGTGCAAAGAAAGCTGCGGTTGATGATTTAATTGACTTCACTCGAAACTATTCGATCAAGGCGGCGCTTATCAATGATAAACTGGAACAAGCAGGTCTGCAACCATTGCGACAAGGAGTCAAACTATTTGATCTCGTTGTGCGTCCTCAACTCGATATTGCCACGCTTGCACCTATGGTCGATGCCTTGCGCCGGAAGATAGATGCTTTGTCTTCGCGTCGTGAAGAGATTGTTGAGGCGGCCGAAATACAAATAAAATATAGCGGATACATTGAAAGGGAACAGATGATAGCCGACAAGATAACACGATTGGAAAACATAAAAATCAAAGACAAGTTTGATTATATGTCTATTCAACAAATATCGACCGAAGCTCGTCAAAAATTGGCTCGTATCAATCCCGAAACCATTGCACAAGCCGCTCGTATACCGGGCATCTCACCGAGTGATATAAACATCTTATTGGTGCTGATGGGTCGTTGATGTTTCACGTGGAACATACGAGAAATATTGTGCGAAATATATTGTTGAGAATAAAGAAAAAACCAATAATACTAATAGAAATGATGACAATTGAAGAATTGAAAACCCTGGTGCGTGATGTGCCCGATTTCCCTCAGAAGGGTATTATCTTTAAGGATATAACCACAATGTTGAAGAATAAAGATGGTTTGCATCTTGCCGCTAAATTATTGAGTGAGCAATATGCCGATAAGGGTATAACCAAAGTCGTGGGTATCGAATCGCGCGGTTTTATTATGGGTCCTATTGTGGCCGAAAAGATAGGAGCCGGTTTTGTTCCCATTCGTAAGCCCGGCAAATTGCCTGCCGATACTGTGAGCGAAAGTTATACCAAAGAGTATGGCGTAGATACTATCGAAATTCACACCGATGCTATCAACGAAAATGATGTCGTTTTGTTGCACGATGATTTATTGGCTACAGGTGGTACTATGTATGCTGCATATCTATTGGCAAAGCGTTTCAATCCCAAGAAAATTTATGTGAGCTTTATTGCCGAACTTGAGTTCTTGAATGGACGTAAGTTGTTCCCGACTGATGTAGAAATAGATGCTCTGATAAAATATTAAATATTGTCTGTCGATAATCAACATATCAAAGATATTCTTGCCCTTCTGCCCGAAAGTCCCGGTGTATACCAGTACTTCGATAAGGAGGGCACGATTATTTACGTCGGAAAGGCCAAAAACCTGAAACGACGTGTGTCGTCATACTTCAACAAGCAGCACGATGATGCCCCTAAAACTCGGGTATTGGTGCGAAATATTGTAGACATCAAGTATATTGTTGTGGGGAGTGAAGAGGATGCGTTACATCTCGAAAATACGCTGATAAAAAAATATCGACCTCGATACAATGTACTGTTGAAGGATGATAAAACCTATCCTTGGATATGTGTGACAAAAGAGCATTTTCCACGTGTATTTCTTACGCGACGAGTAGAGAGAGGGAGTGGTGCAAAGTATTATGGACCGTATGCCCATATACACATTGCCAGGACAATGCTCGAGCTGTTACACGAACTTTTTCCATTGCGCACTTGTCGCTATGCATTGACTCCTGAGGCTATTCGTTCCGGCCGATATAAAGTGTGTCTGCAATATCACATCAAGAAGTGTAAAGGCTGTTGTGAGGGAAGAATTACGGACGAGGAATATGCTCGATATATTCATTCTGTCAAACAAATTCTCAATGGCAATACCGGTCAAATCTGCGATATGTTAATGTCGCAGATGATGGATTTATCGGCCGAAATGCGATTTGAAGAGGCGCAAGAACTGAAAGAAAAGTATGATTTGATAGAACGTTATCGTGCCAAATCGGTGGTTGTAAGTAGTACTATCAACAATGTGGACGTATTCTCCTATGTTGACGATGAAAACGCAGCTTTTATCAACTTTATGCACGTAAAAGGCGGTTCTATTGTACAATCTGTGACTATCGAATATAAGAAAAAACTCGATGAAACGCCTGCCGAAATATTGGCATTGGGCATTGCCGAGTTAAGAGCTCGTTTTGAAACTTCATCGCGTGAGGTGATTGTTCCTTTTGAGCCGGAAGTTACCTTTGAGCGGTTGCTTATTACAGTTCCCGAGCGTGGCGATAAAAGGAAACTGCTCGAAATTTCGTTACAAAATGCACGTCAATATAAACTAGATAAACTCAAACAGTCCGAAAAACTCAATCCCGAACAACGAGCTACACGTGTACTTACTAGGTTGCAGAAGGATTTTCGTCTGAGAGAATTACCCATACATATAGAGTGTTTCGATAACTCCAACATTCAAGGTACAAATCCCGTAGCATCGTGCGTGGTGTTCAAAATGGCCAAACCATCGAAAAAAGATTATCGCCATTTCGATATAAAAACTGTTGAGGGACCCGATGACTTTGCCTCTATGCGCGAGATTATATATCGTCGTTACCATCGCTTGGTCGAGGAGGAGCAGCCATTGCCACAACTGATTGTTGTGGATGGAGGTAAAGGACAGTTGAGTGCTGCTGTTTCGTCGCTTGATAAGTTGGGACTGCGTGGAAAAATTGCCATAGTAGGTATAGCCAAGCGTCTTGAGGAGATATATTTTCCGGGCGATACCGCTCCTTTGTATATTGATAAAAATTCCGAATCTTTGCGATTGATACAGCATTTGCGAGATGAGGCGCACCGTTTTGGTATTACACACCATCGCAACAAGCGCAGTAAGGGGCAAGTAGTATCGGCATTGGATGCCATAAAGGGGGTGGGCGCTCAAACACGTGATGCGTTGTTGCGTCACTTCAAGAGCCTGAAACGTATTCGGGAGGCATCTCTTGATGAGATTGCAACAGTAGTGGGAAAAAGCAAGGCTCAAAAAGTGAAAGATGCCCTTTCTAAGTAATATATTTTTATTGTATTATATGCTGTTTGGCGGTATATCAATAATACGTTGCTAAAATTATATTCCAGTTTTAATACTGGATTAGTTTCTCAAAATCAGTAGTTTAACATTTTTATACCAAGTTTTAGGTATTGTTGTGTAAAAAATCGTAATACTTTGTTATTGCCAGAAATTTGTTTTAGTATTATCTTTGCACTCGAAAAATTATTTAAATGTTTGAATATTAAACGGGTATAACTTGTTACGTAGAGAATTGATATATACCTTATTTATGTTATTGGCTATTACGCCGACAACATTGGTAAAGATTTTTGACATCCATAACGATGCCAAATTTCACGAGTTATATCCCGACGATGAAGAGCGAGCGCACCGTGAGGCTGCCAAGGCAATGGAGGATTGTCCTTTTTGTCATTTCCAACTTTCGCCTTTTGTTGTTTCGGAGAAATGTACTCTACCGCAAGTGCCTTGTGTCGAACTTCACGATTCATTATTCTATTTATCGCAGCCTGTTTTACTTCGCCGCAATGTAAGTTTTCTTCGTGCACCTCCTTATTTTTCATAAATTATATTTCACTTGTGAGTATTAACAGCTTTGATACTCCACTGAATGTGTCTTGATGCAAGCCATATTGTGTATTATATATTATTGAAAATAAGAAAGTTGCATAATAATGAAAAAAATATTCTTACTATTTTTAGGCCTTATTGCCTACGTGGCTTCTATAGCCAACCCCTCATTGAACACAGAGGAAACAACCGATGCCAATATCTATGGTCACGTTATAGATAAAAGCACGGGAGAACATATGCCCTACATACGTGTGCGCCTGCAAGGCACTACTATGGGTGTTATGACCGATGGAACAGGTCACTATTTCTTGAAGAACATACCCGAAGGTGAGTATACTATCGAGGTGAAAGCTTTGGGATATAATACAGTTGAACGTAGTGTTTTGGTGCGACAAGGTGCTACGCTGGAGGTAAACTTTGAGATGCAACCCGAATTGTTCTCACTGGATGAAGTGGTTGTAACGTCCAACCGTAATGTTACTACACGTCGTATGGCACCTTCTTTGGTAAAAGTGTTGGGTATCACTACATTATCTAAAGTAAATGCTGCCAGTATTGCCGATGGACTCAACTTCCAACCCGGTGTGCGTGTCGAAGATAATTGTCAGAACTGTGGTTTTCAACAAGTTCGTATCAATGGTCTGGATGGCCATTATTCTCAAATTCTTATTGACTCTCGTCCTATTTTCAGTGCCCTTTCGGGTGTGTATGGTTTGGAACAGATACCGGCCAATATGGTTGAGCGTGTCGAGGTTGTGAGAGGTGGTGGTTCGGCTCTCTTTGGCTCATCGGCAGTAGGTGGTACTGTTAACATTATTACTCGTGAACCCTTGCACAACTCAGCCTCTGCAACACACTCTTCTATGTCTATTGGTGGTACCAATGCGTGGGATCATAATACAATGCTCAACGCTTCGTTGGTGACTGATAATGGTAAGGCCGGTATATATGTGTATGGTCAACATCGTCAGCGTGATGGTTATGATCACGATGGTGATGGTTTTACCGAGCTGCCTATGTTGCGTAGTCTTATCTTCGGTACACGTGCCTACTACAAGACCGGTCGTTATTCTAAAGTTACATTGGAGTATCACGGAATAAACGAGAAACGTCGTGGTGGTGATAACTTGCAGTTGCCTCCACACGAGGCTATGATTGCCGAGCAAACCGAGCACGCTGTCAATGGTGGTGGTATAAGTTTTGATTATATGACACCCGATACCAAGAATAAACTTAATGTGTATGTCTCGGCACAGAATACCAATCGTGACAGTTATTATGGTGCCGGAATGGATCTCAACGCTTACGGCAAGACACACGACCTCACGATGGTGACAGGAGCGCAATATATGCACAAATTTGACAACTTCCTTTTTATGCCGGCCGAGATGACAGGTGGTATAGAGTATAACTATGATGCATTGTCGGATGATGCACCCGGTTATGACCGCTTTATAGACCAAAAAGTGCATATCGGTAGTGCATATTTTCAGAATGAATGGAAAAACGACCGATGGGGATTTTTGATAGGTGCTCGTCTCGATAAGCACAACTTGGTGAAGAATCTTATCTTCAGTCCTCGTATCAATATCAGATATAATCCTACTCGCGATATAAACCTACGAGCCAGCTACTCTGAAGGTTTCCGTGCGCCACAAGCCTTTGACGAAGACTTGCATATTATGGCTGTTGGTGGTGAGGTATCGCTCATTGTACTCGATCCCAATCTGCGCGAGGAGAAGTCTCGCAGTGTGAGTGTCAGCGCCGACGTATATCATCGTTTTGGTGATATACCCACCAACTTCTTGCTTGAGGGTTTCTTTACCGATTTGAGCGATGCTTTTGTTATGGAGCATATTGGTGAAGATGCTGCCGGAAATGCCGTTATACAGCGTCGTAATGGTGGTGGTGGCCGTGTCTTTGGTGCCAACTTCGAGGCTCGTGCTACGTTTGCTTCGTGGGTCGATGCTCAATTGGGTCTTACTTGGCAACGCAGTCTTTATAAAACACCCGAAAAGTGGAGCGAAGACCCTGATGTAGAAGCCGCAACAGAGATGTTCCGCACCCCCGACTGGTATGGTTTCTTTACTGTTACTGTTAAGCCCATTCGCCATTTGGCAATAGACCTTTCGGGTACTTATACCGGTTCTATGTGGGTACAACACTTGGCAGGATATATCGAGCGTGACCGTGTAGAACGCACCCCTGATTTCTTCAACGGTAACATTAAAGTTTCTTATGATATAGACCTCGCTCCCGAGTTGGTGTTGCAATTGCAAGCCGGAGTACAAAACGTATTTAATGCCTACCAAAAAGACTTTGATAAAGGTCCCGATCGCGATTCGGGATACATTTACGGACCCTCAATTCCCCGTAGCTATTTCTTTGGTGTGAAGTTCAATTTCAAGTAATTCATTATAATTGTTTATATAAGGTGAAACCCCGACTTGCCAATGTAGGTGAGTCGGGGTTTCGCTTTATTTCTTATAGTTTAGTTTACATCATTATTTTGCCACTTGCGATATATTATTATAACAGCGGTAATTGTTGTTATAACTGCCAAAATCCAAGCCACTGGGCGCAGATATACGTAGCAAATGCAGGTAGTTATCGAAATAGTCGTTGTTATGAAAGTTGCTATCCACGCTTTTTTGCCGGGTCTGATATCGTAATTGTGTCGACACACACCGTAGATAATGGCGAGGTATATGATGAAACCTATTGTATAGGATGCGCCCACTCCGGCCAGCCCATAGTAATGATAGAGGAGGATGTTGAGCGACAGGGTGATTACATCGGAGGCCAGCTCGGTATAGAGATATAGCTTACCTTTGCCTTTGGCCAGAAGAACAAATCCTATTGCCCACGATATCGCCTTGAAAGAGATGCCTTGGATAGCTAGTAGTAGGTATCCGTTGATAACATAGAAATCGGTAGTGTAGAGTATGCGTATCATCAACGGATGCAGAACGATGAATAATGTTATCACTGAAGCAAGCATCAATTGCATCATTTCAACCTGTTTGCCTATATATTTCGACATTGTTCTATTGTCATCCGACACGCCCGACAGTCTAGGGTAGTATTCCATAGCCATTGCGGCGAAAATAAGGCCTACGTATTTGTTCATCATTGTATATCCGGCTTGGTAATATCCAACAGCTGTTTCGCCACTGCAATGATTGAGATAGGCCGAGAATATGTATGAAAATAGGGTTGTAATAAAGGTACTTACTGTCATAAATATACCTAAAACTACCATCTCCTTGCCGTATTTAAGAGTTTCTTGTGCCGAGAGTTCTTGTTTTTCAATCTTTCGGTCTTTATACAAGAGAACGACAATAAGTGTTGTTGCCGAGTATACGATGAGCGACGGTACAATGCCATCTATTCCCCATATATAATAGAGCGGTATTGATAGTAGCAGAGATGCAATAGAGCCATATACCGAGCTGCGTGCAAGAGATTTGAGCTGTTTTGTGCCTTGCAAGATGGCTTGCTCTCCCGAAGATAATGCACTGAATAGCAGAGTGCAAGACAGGAAAACAAATCCCCATATATGTTTATTATCACCAAATGTTATTTTACTTAAGATCGGTGCCAGTGATATGAGAGCAACAGCACCCAGCAATCCTACCAACCACGACCATCGGCGCACCACTGTAACGATGCGCGACAAATTGGGTGTACCTTGCTTGGTGGCCGCTTCTGAAATTTCCCTTACCGAACTACTACGTATTCCCAGTCCGGTCAGTGCCGAGATTGTTTCAATAGCACTGTTGTATAGTCCGATGATACCTATGCCGGCACTGCCTAGTAATATGGCCACAATCTTTGTGCGTATAACCGAGCAGATTATATTCACAACTTGTACACCGCCAAAGAGTGCAGCTGCCTTGGTGATGATGCGGTAGAGATTGTTGTCCGATGGATTACTCATAACTCGATGAGATATGTTTCGTACACACAACCACGCGCCCCAAAGCCTTCTTTCTGCGATAGCAGTCCTTGGTTGAGGTAGTTGCCGTTATCTTCGGTTGAGATACCAAAGTCGAAATAGCGACACGATGTATATGAGGAGCTGATAAGGTTGTCAAACAGCATATCTAGCGCCCCGAGTTCCTTGCCTTTGGGCGAAGCACTGATATATTGAGCGTGGGCTACCTCTCCGGTGTTGTATATCAAGCAACCGGCTAATACTTCGTTGTCGATTGTAGCTGTGTGTAGTTGTATGTTTTGTGGGAAGAGATTATGCAGATATGTAATCTCTTGCAGTGTGTGTACGGGGTTGACACTGTGTCGTTCCTGTAAGTTCGCCTCCAGAATTTTCCAAAACTCGGCATATCGGTCGCTAGAAGAGATAGTAATGCCACTTTTTACGGCTTTTTTTATTCCTCTGCGGCGCAGTTGTGAGTAAGGAAGGGGTGCAGTAAGGTCGATCGTAGATGAGAGATTACACGCAGTGCGAATAGCACCTGAACGATACAAGGCATATAGTTCTGCCTCGTGAAGGTACTTGTGGTAGATATGGGGAACAGGCTTGTATATCCAATTTTCAATACCCTCCTTGCGCAAGAATTGCTTAATGCACTCAAAGATGTGTAATAATTGCAATGATGATACTTGAGGTTGCGTAATGATACCACCGTATGTGAGACCTCCGTGCGATACAACATTGTTATTGTGTCTTGATGCCGGAAGTATGGCTATCAATCTGCTCTTATCAAAAATCATCAATGAAAAGTCCTCGAAACGGTCGGCGTGATACTCCATATAGTCACGCAAGAATAGGAACGTAGCATTGGCTGCATTCTTGATAATACTATCCCATAAGGTGCGTTCTTGAGGGGTGTATCGCCTTATTTCGAGTTGTGGTTGCATTGTAATTCTTCTTAGCGTTATAGATCGAGCCACTTCTCAGGATCGAGTTTTTCCATATCCTTACGTATTTGGAACGATAATCGTGTGCGATTATTGTCGTTGGGGTCGCTGTAGATGAGTCCTAATTCTTGACGAATAGCAACTTTATCACCGGCCTTGACATATACTTCTATGAGTCCGGTGTATACAGTATAGTAGTTACCGTGACGTATCATTACAGCCTTTTCGGCACCTCCAAAAGAGAACACGCGGGCTACTTCGCCCTCAAATACGGCGCGAGCCTTATTGCCGGGCGTTGTCTCTATATCAATGCCTAGATTGTTCTTGTCCAAGTATTTAAATTCAGGATGCTTTTGTAAGCCGAAGTGACCAACAATTCTATATTGTCCCGAAATGGGGAAAGGTAACTTGCCCTTGTTCTTTTCAAAGCTACCCGATAGTTCTCTGTCGGCACGTGTCATAGTAAATCCTTCTGTCGATACCGTTGCTACGGGTTGAGTAGGAGGTGTTGTGGGTGTAGTAGTTGTTGTCGAGTCGGATTGAGCCCTCAATGCGGCTTGACGTGCAGCTTCAGCCTCGGCCTCTGCTCTGGCTCGTTCGGCTGCTTTACGTGCTTCTTCGGCAATGATATGGTCTATTTGAGCATTGAGTTGGTTGATGCGCCTACGTTGTCTCTCGGCCTCGGCTCGCAGAGATTTTTCTTCGCTACCCAACCGCTTTACAAAAGCTTTTTTGTCGCTTTGTTGCTCTCGTAATTGTGATGTAACAGTATTACGTTCGGCAATGACACTCTGTCTTTGTGCAATAAGTGTATCGAGTGCAACTTTACGGCTTTCCAGTTCGGCTCTTTGTGCTACAATCTCTTCGGCTTGATTTCTGCGCCACCGAGAATACTCTTTAAGGTATCTCATACGTCTGATGGACTGAGCAAATGAATTGGCCGAGAAGATAAATATCAATTCGTCGTATTGTGTACGACGTCGCCCCATATTGCGTATGGCAGTTGCATATGAGTTTATTTTCTCGTTGAGTTCATTTTGCAGAATGTCGATAGAGTCTTGCATAATGCGTTGTTGACGATTGAGTCTTGAAACCTCGCGATTGAGAGTGTCGATAAGAGCATTCTGATCTCTGATTTCGGCATTGAGCAGTTCTAGCTCATATATCATACTACGCGCACTTTTGAGATTGCGTTGTAAAGCCCTATTGGTTTGTAATAACTGCGACTCGGCTTGCTCTTTGTCGTGGCGTAAGTCTTCGACATTTTGCGCTACTGTATAGCTCAAGCATAACATTATGCTTAAGATAATCAAAGAGTAGAGTTTTTTATTTCGAGACATCAGATGAGCGATTTGAGTACGTTAGACAAACTTGAGCGTGTATATCTTGTTGTTGATAGATGCTGTATCGTTACGTGATTATTCCACGATGCCGATGTATAGGTCGTACTGAAGTTGAAAGTCTTGCTACTACCTTTTACCTTGATTGTTATTTTTTCGGGCAGCATATATCCTGTATCATTGCTTACATCTTCATATCTGCAACTAGCCTCTCTGTTACTGCTCTCTTGTATGGCGTATGCCGATGTAAGTTGTGTATCGACAAAGGTAAAGTGGTATTGAATGCCTTCGGGCTGAATGAGTGGTTGCATTGTCCAACTGTTGTTGTCACCGGTGATAGTGAGTTTGTCGAAGTCCTGTGCCGATAAATTGCTATTACCCAATATAAAGGGTCTGCCCAACATAGCATTTTGCAGGTCGCTTATTGTTGGTTTGAAGGGGAACTTATCACTGAAATCAGAGAGTGCATCGACCGTGTAACGATGATTTATTTTGTCATACATATAGATGCTATCGCAGGTCACAATGAGACGGGCTATTTCAATGCCTAATATAGGACGCAATGAAATTTGTATACTCTCGTTGCGTATCATACGCATCTCATATGACGAACTGAGGTTTCCTACTGATACATTCCCTCGTACAGTAAGAGTCTCCCACGAGCCGTATGTTTCCAACATACGGTTATAAAAATTTTGTTCTTCAGAAGCAACTACCGGGGTTAGGTTTTTAGATATAGTGGCAGTTTTGTCTCCTTGTTGGGATGAGGAAGATTGAGAGGGAGTATTTCCATCATTCTCACTTAGTGAAGGAGGTGTTACGGGGTGAGTTGTGATGGGTTGGTAGGGGTCGATGGCACGTTGTGTTGTTCGACATCCGGTAACTAGTGTGAGTATGCACAAGGCTGTCAATATAAGATGTTTGTTCATTCTTCTATATATTCTTTAAGTTCTATTTTCTTTTTTAGTATGAGATTTTTATTGTCTGTCCTATATGCCTTTTCCCATTGTATTACAGCATCTTCGGTCTTGCCAAGTTTAAAGAGAATATCTCCGTAGTGTTCATAAATAGTGGCACTATCCTCTTCACTGTTATTCATAAGAGATATAGCACGTTCTATATATATTTGAGCCAAAGAGAAAGAATTTTTTCTAAAAAGTATCCACGCATAAGTGTCGAGATATGTAATATTATCAGGTTCCTTTTGTATTGTCTTGGCGCTCAAACGTTCGGCTTTGGTAAGGTCGGCATCTTTATGATTTGAAAGCATATATGCATAGTTGTTCATAGTCATAGAAATAGTGTCGCATAGAGCTAACGACTTTTCATAAAACTCGATGGCCTTTTCGATATCGACAGAGGCATAATTATTGGCAATAGCTCCATATATGTGGGCTTGCAGTTCGGTCTGTGTGCTGTCGGTATTATTGATGGCTTGAGTCAATATATTATGTGCTTCGTCATAGCGTTCTCTGTGCGATAGGTACACTCCCAGTTGGTACAGAATATCGTTACAGCCATTCTCTATCGCGTTATATCCTACTTCTATAGCTTGGTCGTAATCATCGAGTTGTGCCAATATATCCATCATCATACTGCGATATTTGCAGCTGTCAGGGTAGATAGCGATTGTGTGTTCCAACTCGCTGGCTATCTCTTGATAATTCTCTTGGTAGTAGAGGAGAGAGAGATACGTTTGCAGTACACTTTCTTCCTGGGGATTGACCTGTAGCAGACTCTTATATAAAGGAGTGAATAGTTTTAACTTCTCGTCTGAATAGGTTAGTTGCTCGAAAAAATCGTCGATAATCTCTTTTTTTACTTCGTGATAGATATTGGGATTGGCAATGAGTTTGTTCAATTCGGTAGTAAAAGCCGTTGTGTCGCCACGTTGTATGTGCATCTCGGCCTTGAATGGGTAAATTGCCACATAATTGGGGTCTATTTGTTCGGCCTTTTCAAGCATCTGCATTGCTAATGAATCGTAATTGAATTTGTGATATTCATTGCCGAGCAACACGATATAATAAGGCACACCGGGATTTTTTTCAATCAGCTCCTGGTAGAATGCAAGGGTACGTGCTGTATCTCCCATTGCTTCATATAGTACGGCTCTGCTATTTATCAATTCCGAATTGAGCCCTTGATAGTTTTCAAGTGAGTCGTAACATTGTTCTGCAAGGTTGTATTTGTTTTGAGCAATGTATATCTTAGCCAAGAGATTGTAAGTTTCATATCTTTGAGGATGATTTCTCAGATTGCGTTTGGCAGTACCTTCAGCTATATCATATTTCTTGTTTACGTAGGCCGAGATGGCATAATAATTGTTATACCAAAAGTTGGTGGTATCACCTTCCGATGCTTCTTGTAGTAATCGATGGCTTTCGTTATATGCATTCAATCCATACAAGAAAAGACCCAAATCGCACTTTGCAGCGTATAATGATGGATTGATGCGTATAGCCTCATTCATCAAGTCATATGCCGATGCATAATTGCCTAAGGCATTTTGCTTCACGCCTTCCATATAGAAATAGTCGGCTAGGGCTTTGTCGTGCTCCGATATTGAGGGTGTTTGTTTCCCTCTACCGAATGCTATGACAAAACTCGATAGCAAGATGCATAGGAATATATACAGCGGTCTTTTCATACTTTTCCTTGTAAGAAGGTTATTTGATACCGGTGTGTCCGAAACCTCCGGCTCCTCGTTCGGTCTCGTCAAGAGAGTCGGTTTCGTTCCATTCTACACGACTATATTGAGCAACAACCATTTGTCCTACACGTTCGCCATCTTCTATGACAAAAGCTTTATCGGAATGATTGATGATAATAATACCTATCTCACCGCGATAATCGGCATCTATGGTTCCCGGAGAGTTGAGTACGGTTATACCGTGTTTGATGGCCAATCCGCTGCGCGGACGTATTTGAGCCTCATAGCCTTCGGGTAGAGCAATGTAAAGCCCGGTGGGAATGAGACGTCGTTCTCCCGGTTGTAGTGTGATGGGAGCTTCAAGGTTGGCTCTGATGTCCATTCCGGCAGACAAGGCAGTGCTATACGATGGAAGTGTGTGATGCGAACGGTTGATAATAGATACTTTTACCGACATATTTTTGTTATTTAGTAGTTTGACTGACTATTATATATATTGTGCGAAAATAATCAAAATTTGCCATATATACCCAACAAGCCTATGCTTTTTATTACATCATTGGTTTTGGGTATTATGTTACTGTTGGGTAGGCGATAATATTTGAGCGTACTGCTTGGGCGTGTGCAGTATTTCTAAAGCCTTTTCGATGGTTTTATCATCTCGTATAGCGACGATGATAGAGGCTCGTTGATATTGGTAGCGTTTGACAATCTCCATTGTCAACTCCTTTTCTATCTCTTTGCGAAAGAAATCCAGTTCACTACTGATGTTGTGTGTGAGTGATTGGGACAATTGTTCGAGTAACAATTGGGTGCTATCGTTGAGATAACCTTCAAATTTCATCGCTTCTCGTAGGTAGTTAAGACTTCGACTTGTGTATCGGTCGTATTTAATATCTTTGTTTACAACAAAGTCTTTGAAAGCCTGATAGTCTTTATCGGTAAGATAGAAATTTGCAATATCGGTTATTGAGTCGTGTTGAAGCACATATTGTGTGGCAAAATCAAAGAAACAATGGTTGTTCCATAATGCAAAGCAAAGGTGGCTCATAGTGTCGGGCGCGATAGCAATATCGGGAGTTATACCACCACCGTCGCGCACTATGCGACCTAGTGATGTGGTAAATTCGTTTGTAAGAGAGTCGGGTATGCGTCGCGCTTCTCCTTGTTTGTCACGGTTCTTATAATCAATAGCTTGTATCGAACGACCGCTAGGGGTATAATAGTAGTTGGTGGTAATTTTTATTATGCCATTGAAGGGCAACGGATAAGTCGATTGTATAAGACCCTTGCCAAAGGAGCGTTCGCCCATAATAACTGCGCGATCGAGGTCTTGCAAAGCCCCTGCTGTTACTTCCGAAGCCGATGCCGAGTTACCATCTATAAGTACGACAAGAGGTAGATTTGGTGCGATGGGATCTAGTGGTGTAACATATACATTCTCAATCTCATCTCGGCCTTTTGATTTGAGGACAGTAGTACCACGAGGCAGAAACATACCTAGTATATTGATGGCATTTTGTACCAAGCCACCACCATTCCCTCGCAGGTCTAATATCAATCCTTCGATAGGATTATTTTCCATTAGGTCAAGCAATGCTGTGCGAGTCTCATCGTATGATTTCTCGGAGAAACTTTCCAACTGAATATATCCTATGCTGTCCGATAAACAACAATAATAGGGAACCGAACTCTGTTGTATGAGCTGGCGATTGATGTCAAAGTGCAGAAGGCTGTCTGCTCCCGGACGCTCTATTTCCAATGTGAGTGCCGAATTGGGAATGCCACGAAGGTGAGAACTCACCTTATCACTGCTCCATCCCAAAACGGTGTCGTTGTTGATGATGACAAACTTATCACCGGCACGCAATCCTGTCTGTTGTGCAGGTGTGTTTTCTATTACTTCCGATATATATACCGCACTATCTCTGTTCATAATGAGGCAACCAATGCCTGCATATTCACCCGAATTATGTGCCGTAAACTCGGAGGCCTCTTCTTCATCAAAGTAGTTGGTGTAGGGGTCTAATTGATACAGCATAGCATCAATACCCAGTTGAACAATTTCGTCCAAATTGATGGTGTCGACATAATGGGTGCTTAAGTTTTTGATTACACTCGAAAAAATATCGACACTTTGAGAGTAAGAATACATTGCACGGTCGTTGTTGTCACCGGCCTTTGTTGCTAGAGAAATGCATAGCAAAAGTATCAGTGGGAAGCGTTTCATATCTATAGTCTATTTATGTACGAAGATAAGTCTATAATATCATATTATGAAATTGTAGGGCTGTTTTTTTAACTTTATTTGTATAACTGTTTAGTATCCTATGCTCTAGGTGGCTCAAAAATGGAGAAAAAAGCCCCTAAAAAGCCCTCGATAATAAAAAAACAAAAAAAAATAACGCGAAAGTATTGCACAATTAGTAAAAAGGTATTACCTTTGCCACGCCTTTCGAGGTAGAAATCTTCTTCAGTAGCTCAGTCGGTTAGAGCATCTGACTGTTAATCAGAGGGTC
>CALATP010000023.1 GCA_937891845.1 uncultured Porphyromonadaceae bacterium
TTTAGCTTTCTTTGCCATATTAGTTCATCATTTTTATTTCGGTTAAATACCCTTTTTCAACTGCATACTTAATTGCAGCATCCAAACCCATCTTGTTGATCAAGCGGAGACCGGCTGCCGATACAGTGAGGCTAATCCAGCATTCTTGCTCTACCCAATAGAATTTCTTGCTAAAGAGGTTAACATTGAAACGACGTTTCGTGCGACGTTTTGAGTGCGAAACGTTATTGCCAACCATAGCTTTCTTACCAGTAATTTGACAAATTTTTGACATCGCTATCTTTTCTTTTTTAGTTTACTTTTCCAACTTTCACAAAACAGTTTGCAAATTTACTGCATTTTGAATTACCGTCCAAATTTTCAGCCGAGAAAAACATAAAAAATCTTTTCCTCTGCCAATTTTAGAGCATCACGACGGATTTATCGCATTGCGCAAATTCGCTTTGTTATTGTGTTTCAAGATGTTGTAGCATCTCTTGCCATTAGGCGGTGCAAATTTAAGCATTTTATTGCAATTACACACTATAATAAAGTGTTATTTTTCGTCCCATACCGAAATTTGTTTCTACGCAATATCATTATCGCATAAATTCATCTCATACATATCATACCTTTGAGACAAAAAAATCTTTAATATGAAAGACAAACAGATATATCTCAACGGAACAACAGGCTATAAAGAATCACGCCAAACGACCGACGGCGAGTGCCTTCGCGTTGTCAACCTTAGAAAGCACAACCGTTCGCTCACACCTTTGGGCAATTTTACAACAGTTGCATCTCTTTCCGAGCCGGGGAGAAAACTTATTTTCTCGCACGAATGTAATCAACATCAACACCTCATCTCGACCGATGGGCGTGCCATTTATCACGACTTGGATGTGATGGGCTCATCTATAAAGAATATAAATAAACACCTTATCACACTCGACGATGAACTAACTCAAATCAATGCGTTGGGATACACTCTCATTATCACAACTCAATCGTCCGTCCAATACTTGCTCTACAACAACAGCGAATATAAGGTATTGGGCGAAAAGCCCCCTATGCCCTCGATTCGTTTTTCGGCCAAGATTACGGGACGATACATTCTGGCACTGCCCACTGTCAACTTCAAAGAACACCTTACTATATTGACCGACGAACATAAGCAGATTGTTTCGCAGGCCATTATGGGAAATTATTTTGCCTTGCGTGATATAGTCCACAAAGATTCTACTTTCCTACAACCTATACTCGTTCGCTATGCCCTTCGTCTTTACGACGGAAGTCACATAATTGTATCTCCTCCTATCCTCATCGGGCAACAATTTCATAGTATGTTCAGCGACAGTTATAAATTGAGCTTTGCATACAACTCCTATGAGGAATATACTTTTCTCAATGATTTTATGGCTACGTTTACCGGCTTCAGCATTGAATATACCATTGACAAGATGGCTCTAGACGAATGGAGAGATATTGTTACCGGTATCGACATTTTTGTATCGAAAGAGATTGAATGTGTGATTGACGATGTTGTTAAATTCTCATCGTATAACAAGGTAAACGAGATACATTTTACCTACCAGTTCAACTATCCGCTAGCCAACCCCGATGAGGTAAGAAACACCATACAAAACGAAAGTCTTTTCTATAAGATTGCCTCTATCGATATTCTTTCGGCTACTACAGGGACACCTATTCTTGTTGAGCATAACATACAGCCCAACAACCTTATATACCAAGAAAGGCTTATTGTAGACACATCCAACTTCTACAAGATAGGAGCCAAACAAAGTTATATTTATAACAACAGGTTGCATCTTGCCGACATTACTCGCGAACACTACGCAGGTTATCCACCTCTGCTGTTCAGCAATAGCTACAATGCCGACAATAGTAATGCTCCGGCTTATACTCGCACAACCATCAAGACCAACAATCAAGGCAGTATCGAGGTTGTCAATGTAGGCACTATACCACAATTCAATTATACCCTTTCGCCCATCATTTCCTACCCCAATGCATATGCCTCATCGATTGAATTTGTCATACGACACAACGGATATGAATACCGCAAAACATTCAATCTTACAAGTAACGACAACGAAGATCGTGCTTCTTTTGTCAACAGCGAACTCAAAGATATAGATGTAACGACCTGGGATAAATGCGAAATAACAGATGAAATATTGGGTAACTTCCCTACCCAACCGGTTACCCATTCGGTAACACACCGCGATATGATGATTGTATCAGAAATCAACAACCCATTTTACTTTCCCTCGGAACTCTGCTACAACATATCGGGAGGTATCATTACCGGTATTGCAGCAGCAACATCGGCTCTATCGCAAGGTCAATATGGAGAATTTCCGCTATACGTTTTCACGACTCAAGGTATATGGAGTATGCAACACGGCAACAGCGAGGTGTGTTATGCCCGATGCATACCCATCAACAACCGTAGCATCGATTGCGGTGCCACCATCACACCCATCGATAATGCCATTATTTTCCATACAGGAGAAAACCTCTCTATCATATCGGGTGCCAACAGCAAAGTGCTACTTCCGCTCACTGAATTTCAATCATCCAATTTCAACACACAACTCAACAGCATTCTCCCCTCTGCATCGACAGCTTGCACCGACGCGGTATCTTTTGCCGATTATTTCAACGGGAAAGTGACTGTCGGGTACTTGCAGAACAACCAAGAAATGATATTTTGCAATAGCAATTATCCTTTCAGTATAGTTTTACACATCCCCGATGGGCATATATACCGCCTAGACAAGAACTTTAAGGCTATCATAAACAGCGGCAATACTCTTTATGCACAGAGCAACAACGACATCATTTACGATATAGGCAAAGAAATATCTTCGACATCCGACTTTTGCATCATTACCCATCCGCTACAATTGACACAAGAAACATATACACATATACGACAAGTTGCCTTGCGAATGAGAGCCGACTGGGCAATATGCAACATACAAATATTAGCTGCATACGAACCCGATGGGTACTACTGCACCATTTATTCAACTACCGGTGAAGGATATATAGAAGGGGATATAATAATGCGCATTGAGGCTCCGGCCTTTAAGTACTACCGCATCATTATACAAGGTTCGGCAAGCCACGACCTACAAATAAACCGGATAGATATTGCCTATGATATTGTAAAGAACAACAAACTGAGGTAAAAGAGCTATCTCAAACAATAAGACCTACCAATAGTTACCTACCTCATAAAACGACAAGCGGTTGTGTCATTTTTTGATTGTGACACAACCGCTTCTAGCTCAACATATTATCCTACAACTCGGCCAGCTCCTCAGGAGTAAACACAACGCGATAATGCTCCACATCGTTATAATCACAATAAGAATATACCAACGAGGCATCGGCATCAATCAATACATCAAACAACTCGGCTACTTCGGCATCATTACCGGGATTAAGACCATTCTTGGTTTCCTCTTTCAATTGTTCTTCACAAAAATCTCTCTCCATTATAGATAGAACAGACAATAGCTCGTCATCAATATGATAATAATACACAAACTCTCCATTGTCATACCCTACCTTTACCAACGTAATGGTTTCATCAACAACCATAGGGCATTGTGCATTGGCAAGTTTAGCCATCACATCTACTTTGGTTGAACCATTACAACCCACAAGTACTATCGCTACAATAACAGCGAAAAACGAATAAAATAACTTTTTCATAATCTCAAGCATTAATAATTATTCAATAAATATTTATTATATAACGTAAATACAGACATTTACAATCGTTTTATCTTTCCGCTATATGTTTCTTCAAATCGAGGCAAATATTTTATTTCACGAGGCATTTCATATCGTGAAAGAATTTGCGACAGCTGTTCTCGCAGCTTCTCCTCTTGCACAGGGTTATAAGGTAAAGACTCAATAACCAACACGATGTGTTGTCCCAGTCGCTCGTCGGGTGCAGCTGTGATATAATAACGCGATGGTATCACCGAGGTTATTTTCTTTTCCAATTCCTCGGCACAGAATTTAAGTCCGCCACTCATTATCACATTATCATACCGCCCCAACCATCTAAACCGTCTTTCACTATCGAGACTCACCATATCATTGGTAACAAATCGCCTTTCACTCAGTTGTGGTGCATCTATTACCAAGCAACCTCTTTTATCAACCTCGAATGACACATCGCCTATTGCGTCATAACAGTCATCACCCGGCCGGCGCAATGCCACGTGCGATACGGTTTCTGTCATACCATAGGTGATATATGTGTGTGTAGTAAGCGTTTTCAGTCTGTTTTCCAATGCCGGCAACACCGGTGCGCCACCAATAAGCAATTGTTCTATACGCGACAACTGCGCAGCACCATCTTTCTGTTGCAATGTTTCCAACACCTGCATCGGCACCATCGCAGCAAGTGTGATAGATGTATCTAAATTTTGAAGAGGTGTGGATGAGGGCTCTACAACAAGGAGTGAAGCACGGGCTTCCAACGCACGCACTATCATCATCTTGCCGGCAATATACGATGGAGAAAGACACAGCAACAGAGTAGAATGACTACCTATCCCTAAATAGTGATTGGTGAGACGTGCCGATGCACGCATATCGCTCTTGAGCAATTTGATAGGCTTGGGAACTCCTGTCGAACCCGAAGTATAACCTTGTACACTATCGGCATCGTTATACCATAGTTCCAAAAATTCGACGACTGTCGCAGGAACTTCGCCTTGCATAGCTGCAAGTGATGTATATACAATATTATTTATTCTTACTTCCATATCAGTTGAGGATATTGCCAACTCCCATCAGGTGTATAGGATAATACCTCGCCATCCTGACACAACGGAGACACTATATTATTGGTATACAATGCACCTGTACCCAGACCTTGAGGCATCGTTATAGGCAACGATGCGGTATATCGAGCTATTGCAGCCAATCCTATATTAGATTCCAACGCCGAAGTTATCCACCATCCTATACCCCGTTGAGTTGCAGCTCGTCGCCACATTTCAGCACCCGACAATCCTCCTGTCAACGAGGGCTTCATCACTACATATTGAGGTTTGATAGTATCCAGAAGGTTACATACAACATCCTCCGACACGACACGACAAGCCACCAGTTCCTCATCAAGTGCAATAGGTATGGGGGTATTGGCACACAGTCGGGCCATATTCTCCCACTGTCCGGCTTTGATTGGTTGCTCGATGGAATGCAAGTCATATCGTGCCAATGCATCCAACCTGCCCATAACATTGCCCGATGTAAATGCACCGTTGGCATCTACTCGCAACTCTATCTCATCACGTGAGAAACGACGGCGTATTGTTCGCAGCAAGTCCAATTCTGCATCGAAATCTATCGCGCCAATCTTCAGTTTCACACAACGGAAACCGGCTTGCAATTTCTCTTCTATCCGCTGCAACATCGTATCTTTATCACCCATCCACACAAGTCCGTTGATGGTAATAGGTTGTTTACCGAGAGTAAATCGGGACGGATAGTCACGCCAATCATTCAATTCCTGCCAAGCCGTCTCAAAGCCAAATTTTATTGAAGTCCACGATGAAAGCATATCAAGAACCTCGGAGAAAGGTCGACAGCTTACATTTCGACACGCTTCGGCCAAGACGCGTTCATACTCCGGCTCATCGTCCGAGCCCAGCCCTCTAAACAAAGCACATTCACCCCACCCCTCGCGTAAAGGATTGGCATCATCATAAATCCTTATAAAAAATATATCCTTATAAGTCAATACTCCTCTTGATGTACCGGCCGGAACTTTGAAAAGGAGCCGATATGGAGCATAGCGGGCTTGTAGCATAACAGCTTATTTACGATATGTATATTAGGGGAACTTGGGGAATTGTTGAAAATCGGGGTCTCGTTTTTCCAAAAATGCACGTTTACCCTCTTGAGCTTCCTCCATCAAGTAGAACATCAATGTTGCATCACCGGCAAACTCCATCAATCCACGTTGACCATCCAACTCGGCATTGAGCGCACGCTTTATCATTCTCACCGCCATAGGGCTGCGTTTCAATATCGTTTCGCACCACTCAACAGTTTCATCTTCAAGTCTATCAAAAGGAACAACCTTATTGACCATTCCCATTTGCTCGGCTTCTTGAGCTGTATACTGGCGACAGAGGAACCATATTTCACGAGCCTTCTTCTGACCCACAATACGAGCCAAATATGATGAGCCAAATCCGCCATCAAAACTACCCACTTTAGGGCCGGTTTGGCCAAAGCGAGCATTTTCCGAAGCGATAGTCAAGTCACAAACCAAATGCAATACGTGGCCGCCACCAATGGCATAGCCATTAACCATAGCAATCACAGGTTTGGGCAACGAACGGATAGCCTTATGAAGATCGAGCACATTGAGGCGTGGCACACCATTTTCATCAACATATCCACCTATACCCTTCACATTCTGGTCACCACCCGAGCAGAAGGCCTTATCGCCAATACCTGTCAAGACCACCACTCCTATATCGGTACGCTCACGACATATAGACATTGCATCCAGCATATCGAAGTTGGTCTGTGGACGGAAAGCATTATATACCTCCGGGCGATTGATTGTTATTTTGGCAATACCGCCATATTGCTCAAAAAGGATATCACTGTACTCCTTTATTGTTTTCCATTCTCTTGCAGCCATAGTTGTATATATTAACGTTTATAATTACAATATTATTTGAGACCTCAAAGTTAACGAAATCTTTGCTAAGAACAAACACACAGTCACAAACAACTACTTGAAGCAAGTTCATAAAAAAATTTATACCCCTCAACCGACTTTAAAAAAACAACATTCTATAGAATAAGACATATTTACAACCAAAGTTGAGCAAACCAACAACACAGAGTCATTCTCTAATTTCGTCTGCAAGACGTGTCATATTGCTATCAAAGTTATCTTAATCTTTGCTATCAACAAGCAATAAATATTTTCACTACTTTTGCAAGCAAATTCACATACATTAAACAGGTAAAAAGATGAAAAAAACTATTCTACAAATCTTGAAATTTATAGGCGCATTTGCCTTTGGCGGTATAATAGGTCTGGTGGGTATAAGTATTATTCTGGTATTATTTACCGACATCACATTCAATCAATTTATAACCAAATTATTCAATCTCAATTGGGTCGATACCATAGGTATTATGCTCTTAAGTATACTGTTTCTCATTCTTTCGTTCACACTGCACATCATACTGCACGAGGGAGGTCACTGCATTGCCGGGCTACTATCGGGTTACAGATTTGTATCGTTCAGAATAGGCAACATTACACTCTTGCGTACAAATAATAAATTACGTATCAAAAGTTTCTCGATAGAAGGCACCGGTGGTCAATGCTTGATGATGCCCCCACAAAAGCCCATCAATGATATACCCACTATTCTTTACAACCTCGGTGGAGTTCTATCCAACATCTTTTTTTCGCTCATAGCCACTGTTATTTTCATTTACACCACATCGGCACCGGTTGCTACATTCTGCGTCATATTTGCTTTGATAGGACTACTTATAGCTATCATCAATGGTATTCCTATGAGAATAGGGGGCGTGAGCAACGATGGCAATAACGTACTATACCTTAATAAGAACCCCAAGGCCAAAGAGGCATTTGTATATCAGCTCATAGCCAACGCACTGATACAAGATGGCACTCGTCCATCAGACCTGCCAAGCGAATATCTATCATTCGACACCGATATCGACTATAAAGACCCATTGGCCGTTAACTGGCTGATTCTCTCAATAAGCACACTCATCGACAAGCAGGAATATGATAGAGCATACGACCTGCTCGACTATGCGATGCAACACCGCAAAGATATTATGCAACTTTTTGTCAATGAAATTGCTTGCGAACTTGTCTATACAGCTCTTCTGACAGGTCGTACAGAACAAGCACAAGAGCTTTATGACAAAGATTTGGCACATTACGTCGAGCAGCACAAGGAAGTAATGAGTAGCAAACAGCGACTATGCTTTGCCTTAGCGATATACATCGATAAGGACATAGAAAAAGCACGAAAAATATATCTCGAAGTGCAAAACCGATGCGACAGATACTTGATGCAAGGTGAGGTAAAGATGGACTTGGCGCTGATGGAAGAAATTTTATCTACGAAAAAAGTTTCTTAAAAGAGATAATATCCGTAGCAATTTTGTACATTTGTGCACAAAATAAAAAAACACACAAAATACTAATAATATGCTTACAATCGACCGAATTCGTCACGCTGCCGAAGTTTTGAGCAGTGTAGTAAGACGCACCGACTTGATACGTGCTCCACGCATCAATTGTGATAGCGAAATATATCTAAAAACCGAAAATCTACAAGTTACAGGCTCATTCAAGGTAAGAGGTGCTTATTACAAAATTTCTCAACTTACCGACGAGGAAAAGAGTCGCGGTGTAATTGCTTGCTCAGCCGGCAACCACGCACAAGGTGTTGCTTTGGGTGCTACCAAGAACGGTATTAAGTCACTCATCTGCCTCCCTGCCGGTGCTCCCATCTCAAAAATCGAAGCTACCAAACGTCTCGGAGCCGAAGTATGCCTAGTGAATGGTGTGTATGATGATGCATACGCCAAGGCTATTGAACTTCGCGACAAACACGGTTACACTTTCGTTCATCCCTTCGACGACGAATTGGTTATTGCCGGACAAGGCACTATCGGTCTTGAAATCATAGAACAACTTCCCGATGTAGAAGCTGTCATCGTTCCTATTGGCGGTGGTGGTCTTATCTCGGGCGTTGCCGTTGCTCTCAAGACTCTCAAACCCGACATTAAAATATATGGTGTTCAAGCCGCTGGCGCTCCCAGTATGGAGGTATCGGTTAAAGAGAACAAAATCATCCGTCTCCCGTCTGTATCAACCATTGCCGATGGTATCGCTGTAAAAGAGCCGGGAGTTAACACATTTGAATACTGCAAAAAATACGTTGATGAAATTGTATCTATCAACGATGACGAAGTGGCTAGTGCAATACTTGCACTCATCGAGCAACACAAAATCATTGCCGAGGGTGCCGGTGCAATTGCTGTTGCGGCTGCTATGCTCAACAAATTCCCCATCAAAGGCAAAAAGACTGTTTGTCTTGTTTCGGGTGGTAATGTCGATGTACCCATCCTATCGCGCGTCGTGAAGAATGGTCTTACTCACGACGGTCGTGCCGTTATGTTGCATATCGAATTGCCCAATAAGCCCGGCAAGCTACGCGCTATTCTCGAAATCATTGCCAACCACGGTGCCAATGTACTCAAGGTTAACCTCAAAGACAGCTCGGTAAACGGTGGTTATGTTGAAGTACGACTTGAAACTCGTAACCACGAGCATATTGAGGAAATCAAAGCGGCTCTTACCGAAGCCGAATACAATATAATATAACAAAGCCCTCTTTGTAATAAACCTAAAAAAAGGCAGTGTCAAAAAAATTGGCACTGCCTTTTTTAGGTGTGATAGTATCACAATATCTTTCTTTTCACATTTATCTTTTACCACTTAATAGGAACTCCTATTGACCTCAGCTCGGCATCAGTAACTTCCACCTCTATAATACCTTCACTGAACGAAGACACTTCATAGGGTTGAAAAATAAACGCCACTCCACGAGAGGTCAACTTTGCAACAGTCGGAACTTCTATTTTGTCAGCTGTTACTTGTAATAATTCGCCTAATTTTTCACGACATTTGATATACAACAATTGACGCAAACTTAAGACCCAATTTCCGGTACTTAAATAAGACAAATCGTAGCGTTGACCTGTAGCCAAATTATAGCAATCGACATCCTGCCCATACATACCGTGCGCACCACCCGTGTAGAACTCTTCGTTCGTCTCGATACACAATATAGTTTTGTTACGCACGATCGATGCACTCTGCTCAATATGCATATAAGTACTATATCCATATTCCTGAGTATAATATCCATATTCTTCGGCATACTCCTTGGCCACCAACTTTGCATAACTTCTCATCGATGTTGCACCACTGTTAGAAACAATTCTACTCACAATCTCTCTATTTATCTGCGCCCATACACTGTTTCCTGCACTATTTTCTATCTGCTTGTATTTGATACTTACACGCGATTTTCCACTCACTTCGGCTTCGACAGTAACTGTCTTTAATGTGGGTATAGCCGTTTGTGCCATAACTCCAAGCAACAACGATGACACAAAAAAGACCATTACACTCATTGCAGCACGCTTAACGGCAGTTCCTAAAAAATTGGGTTTCATAAATAATAAGCATTTGGTTTACACATATGTTTTCTCAAAATAATCACTCTTTGGCAGTATTACATTTCGCAACGAAACAGCACACTATACATCTCGGCTTTTTTCTCAATACTGAGCGGATAGGCTCGCGAAGATGAGGGCATACGATATAGTTGCAAATTGCGTCCGGCACAAACTCCCTCGACACAACAGCCAACCTTAGGCATAGCTACACCCAACAATGCACATAACGTTTCGGTGGCTCTTTCTCCGGTGGTAACCACTGTATGGCACAGCGGCAATTGCTGTAACAAACTCGCCACATCGGTAGGCTCTACCACCTCCAAGAACTTGTCGGAAGCATTATCCTTGAGCCTGCGAACTGCTCTGGCTGTATCATACAGAGCAATACCACGATGGGTACAAAATGCCATAACACGCTTCTTATCGAAACGCTTGGCACCCGGCACTTCAAAGTAATGCTTGTCTTTATAAAAAATCAGTCCCATAATACGCCACATATCATTTATCCAATTGGGATAGAAAAAATCCATCGACCAACGCTCTTGCTTGGGCGGGAAACTACCCAACATAAGCACCTGTGCATTATGGGGCAAAAAGGGCTCTAACGGATGAAGTTCTACGGGTACAATACTGCTACTCATACCACAAAGTTAATAAAAAATTTACTTATATAGATTTCTCCAACAGGTTTTTACCATTAATACTACACATAACCGCAACAAAAAAGAATCGTTATAAAAAAAAACGAGTGGGTCTCAAAATGAGACCCACTCGCCGTATGATAGAATATATCTATATTAATAGTTATCAAGACCTGCCTTCAAGAATTCCAAATAGTGATCTACATTCTTATCAAATGCGTAAGAGCCGGTTAGAGGCATACCCTCATTGTCAAGAATTACGTAGAAAGGTTGCGCATTGGCACCGAATTTAGAACGTTGCAAGTAGCTCCACTTGTCACCGACTGTTTTCAAGACACGTTTTTGACCATTCTCTACTACTTCCATAGGAACAGCAAGAGGTGTCTTATCGTCAACGTAGAGTGAAATGAGGATAAAGTCTTCACGCATAATATCACGTACTTTATCGTCGGTCCACACTGAAGCCTCCATCTCACGACAGTTTACACAGCCATAGCCGGTAAAGTCAACGAGAGCAGGTTTGCCCGATTGAAGAGCAGCTTGCATACCTTGATCATAGTCGTGATACTCGGCCTCTACCTCATCGACATACAAGCTGAAGTCTTGTGTGTACATAGGAGGAGCAAAAGCACTTACAGCCTTACAAGGAGCACCCCACAAACCGGGAACCATATAGATAGCAAATGCAAACGAAATCATTGCCAAGAAGTAGCGGGGAACCGATACATAGGGGAGATCGTCATCGTGGGGGAATTTGAGTTTGCCTACCAAGTAGAAACCAAGAGAAGCAAAGATTACAATCCACAATGCGAGGAATGTAGGACGGCTCAACAAGCCCCAACCGTAAGCGAGGTCGGCAACAGAGAGGAACTTCAAAGAGAGAGCAAGCTCAATGAAACCGAGAACAACCTTAACACTGTTCATCCAACCACCCGAGCGGGGAGCCGACTTGAGCATAGAGGGGAAGAGTGCGAAGATTGTGAAAGGCAATGCCAATGCAACAGCAAAGCCCAACATACCGATAGTGGGAGCAATGATAGAACCGGTGGTAGAAATCTCAACCAACAAGAAACCGATGATGGGACCTGTACAAGAGAAAGAAACAAGAGAGAGTGTGAAGGCCATCAAGAAGATGCTCAACAAACCTGTTGTTTTCTCAGCCTTGCTGTCGATAGAGTTACTCCAAGAAGCGGGCAATGTAATCTCGAATGCACCAAAGAAAGATGCAGCAAATACCACCAACATCAAGAAGAAGATGATATTGAAGATAGCGTTGGTTGACAAAGCATTCAACGCGCTGGCACCAAATACAAGGGTGATGAAAAGACCCAATGCAACATAAATCACGATGATAGACACACCATAAGTGATAGCATCACGAATTCCTTGTGCGCGATCTTTTGAACGTTTCAAGAAGAAACTTACTGTCATAGGAATAATGGGCCATACACAAGGTGTGAACAAGGCTACAAGACCTCCAACGAAACCGGCAAAGAAGATAGCCAACAATGATTGACTTCCGGCAGCTGCATCGGCAGCTGCGTTACCTGCAGCGTTAAGTTCTTCGATTACAGGAGTCCACAAAGGGTTGACAGGCGCAGAATTATCATCCTCGGCAGGAGTTTCTACTACAGCAGCTGCTGCACCTTCTGCAAATGAGAAAGGTGATTCAACGGGCATACAAGCACCTTCGCAACAAGCTTGACCTTCCAACAAACCTTCTATTTTGTAGTTTTGGGGGTTGGCAATAGTAAGACGTTGTACAAATTGTCCATTGTGTGAGAATGAAGGAAGATCCATCTCAAACATAGCATCATAATCGGTGTGAATTTCACCTACGTTAGTAAGCTCACCTACCAACTCGGCACCTTCAATCACATCAAAACGAATAGTTGCAGGTAGAGGTCCTCCCTCGGGTACATCAGTTGTATAAAGATGCCATCCATCCTCGATGGTAGCACTGAAAATCAACTCGGCCTCGTTGTCCGAAACCATTTTCAACTCTTGAGACCATTTTACCGGCTCAAGCATTTGCGCAAAAGTAACGTTGCATAGTGCAAACAACGATACCAAGCATAGAACTGTTTTTCTGATTTGAGTATTCATATTTAGGTTTAGTTTAACGTCACCGTTAACGAATGCAGAGACGTAGCTAATTTTGCTACGTCTCTAGCATATCATAGAGAGGTTTATTCTTTCAAAAACAAAATTTTACAAAACTACTTTGTGTGTTTTGGCAACACCGTCGCATACAACATTCACCAAATAAACGCCACGACCCGAAATGGGGCAATCGATAGTAGCTACACCGTTTACACGACGAGGTGAAGCAGCATAAACAAGAGTACCATCAGTAGCATAAATGTTAACCTCTACTTGAGCATTGGCATTAACATCTACACGTACACCGCCATTAGCTGCGTATGCGCGAGTATTATTATCAGCAGTAACACCTTCAAGAGCATTAGGAGCATTTATCTCCGAGCAACGAGCGGCATTGAGTACCAAGCCTGTTTCGTAGTCAAGAAGAAGTACAATAAACTCACAGTTTTCTACTTCACGAACACTTGAAGGAACATCTACTTTCACAGTATGAGTGTAGGCCTGACCTTTTACAATAGCAGTGGGCACACTACCTTTGATACCTGAGCCCATTTCATCGGTCACAACACCACGTACTACATCATCATAGAACATATCAGATGCAGGAACAGTAGAAGCTTTGCTCTCATATCCGCCCATATTACCACTGCTACCACCGGCATAATAGTTTGCTTGGTCATAATTATTATTTCCGGGTACGTTTACATCATCCTCAACAATTACATACTCAAGACGAGTTTCAAAGTTGCGTGCATTGAGTGCAAAAGTGGTAGTAGTAGACAACCAAAGAGCACTATGAGTATCGTCAACCCACTCGGCATAGATAGCAATATCGGCCAATGCGGGTGTATTGATGTGCGTTTTGTATAAAGAGGGGAAATTAGAGGGGTCGCAACCGGCACTAGCGGCATCGCGTTGTACACGACCCGAAGGAGCACCACCACCGATAATGCCCGAAAGATAATTAGCATAATCGTAGTTTTGCATCACATCACCGATGTGCGAGGCTATACCAATGTAAGTATCGGGATAGTCCTCATCCATTTGCTCCATATACACGTGACCACGAGGACACCATCCGCACCAAGTACCGGTTTGCTCTTCGCACACTACGCGTTTGGCAGGTTGGAATGCTTGTGTGATAATTTCACCCGAAGTTGTGATTGTTTCAACGTCATTTATCAAAACCTCAACATCGAATACTTGCGACTCACCGGGTGTAGGAGCAGGAAGATCCTCATCAAATTGGAATGTGTATACTTTACCTTTCTCAATGCTGAGGCCTGTCATAGTACGCTCGGTAGAGAAATCACCACAGATGAGTTTGGCTGTCAATGAAGTAACAGCGTCACCCATACCGGCAGTAACATTTACCGAAATGCGTTGTCCACGGACAGGATTCTTCTGGATGCGAGTATACACAGCTTCCATCTTAGCAATAGGAGGAATACCAACAAATAGATTGTCTATACCGAGGATATCCTTTGACAAGCCTTCGTTGATGATTGCCAAGTAAACAGTTTGTCCTGCATACTCCGACAAGTCATAACCGAATGTAGTCCATTGCGAAGGAGAGCTTACTTTTGAAGCCAACTCCACTGTAAAATCTTCAACAGCCACATCGGTAGTAGACAACTTCACAGTAAATTGGCCAACTTTATTGGCAGCAGAGTACGATAGTGAAATAGCATCAAATTGGAAGAGATGACCCTCACCTACTGTAATAGCAGGAGTGATGAGCCAGTCTTCGGCACGACCTATAGGCGAGTGAGTTGAGTTACTTATCACAAGAGGATTTTTCATATAGCTACCTTCAATCCAAGAATCACCGGCCGAATTGAAACCTGTTTGTACAGCAGCTGTTTGAGGTTTCTTTCCATCCTCATCATACACTGTAAAACCTTCCAATCCTTTTGAAAAATCGCACTCATAGGCTGTCTCGGCGGCAAAAGACATTGTCAAGCCACCAAACAACATCGACGCGAATAATACAATTTTCTTCATAAATCAATAAGGATTATCGTACAACAATTTTATGAGACTTAACATTGCGTCCGTTCTCAACCAAAGTGTAAACATACACACCTTTGGGCAAGCGATTGAGGACAACTTCACCGTTATTACCATTGAGGTTAACAGTGGCAACACGAGCACCTACGATGCTTGAAACAACAACACTGCGATTGGCCACGTTATCAAACTTGTAGTTGCATACGAGGTTTTGACCACGTTGGAAAAGGTTAACAACAGAAGCTGTTTGAACTTTATCAACAGCAGCTTTTGAAAGGTCAAAAATCACATTCACATAAGTGTAATCTTCGTCATCGTCAGCATTCATTATATAATATGTAGCCTCGATGTAAGCATCAGTAAATCCTTGCATTTGAGAGAATACTTGGAACTGAGCGTGGAAGTTGTGAGTTGTCTCCTCACCGGCTGCCAATGTAAAGATAGGAAGTTCGGTTACAGTAGAGGGGAAACAGTTGTTGGCATCACACATAGTGAGAGCATCCATCAAGTCGGCGTGTTTGTTGCTTTCTTGGTTAACATCAACCGAAACAATCACGTCAACATTCTTATCAGATGTGTTACGTATTGCGGGATACCAATCCATAGAGAAACCGGAAACACCCAATTCGTAGATATGTACGGTTGCACCGTTTTCAAGCACCTCACCGTCATTTACAAAACGAACCGACTGTGCTTGTACTGCAAGGCCTAGAAGGGCAGCAGCAGCAAAAAGTAAAAATTTCTTCATAATATATCCTTTCTTTTATTTTTTGTTACACAATTATTCGGCTGCAACGATAGCACACTCATTGCATTGCAAAACTCGTTGAGTTGCACCATCATACACAAAAACTACAGCGTGGCAATTTTCGGCCACCCACTCTTCGGCAAGAGTTGTTGTGGTAGTATATGATTTTTTCTCACCGGCAGGTAACGAAGTAATGCTCTCGCCCCAAGTTCCATTGGCAGCATTGCGCAATACGTGATTATGCTCATACTCGGCATTCATACCTGCAGATGTCAATTGCGCTCCAATAATGTTGTTCTCAACAATTTGCACTTGCAACTTCACGTTGGCAGGAAGGTTTTGCCAAGCTTCTACCTCGGTTGTGATAGTTGCTGTACGAGATTCTGCATCATACACGCAAGTAGGTGTTACTTCGCAAGCAGGTTCTTTAGCAACCTCAGAGATAACGTATGTCATCCACAATTCTTTCTTGGTAGAGGGCAAAGCGGCATCATAAAGCGTACGATTAATCATCGCAGCAGGATTGGCTTGCGGAGCAAAATAGGTATTATACTCATCACCGGCTTCGGTTTGGAAGTCCTGACCGGCAAAAGGACCGGCAGCAGGAGGAGCCAATTGACCGGCGTGAATACCCACAACAACGATGCGATCGCCATAATATGCTTGTATATCGTGTACGGCAGCAGCGCCATCAGGACAGTTTACACAAAGACGACCGGTAAACTCTTCTATAAGAACACGTTGCACACGTTCTTTGGGTTCTTCTTGATTTTCAACCTCAAGATAACGATTGTCTTCATCAATAACATCGCAAGCAACGAAGTTACCAAGCGACAATGCAAATGCTATATATAATAATGTGCGTTTCATATCAGATTAGAAGTTGTAAGAATAAGCAATTTGTACACCACGTGTTGCGGGGATATAACGGCACACACCACCGGCACAGTTATATCCGGCACGAGTGCGTACATATCCGGCTTGGAGACGGTGCGATCCGAATGTACCGGTTACGAGTGCTTGATAATAGTGGATATTAGACTCACCGATATTCCACATATCAGACACTGTAAACATCAAGTAAGGTAATACCGATACCTCAACAAGGCCATACAACCAATCGCCTTCATCTTGTTTGGTATTCAAGTATTGCAATTCCATACGACCTGTCACTTTATTGCTGAATTGGTATTTACCATCAAGAACAACAATATGTGAGTCAATCATACCGCCCTCACCTTCAATCACCGACTTATTGTACTTTTGATACATATACATTGCGTTCAACTTGAAGTTTTTAGTAAACTTCTTGCTGATTTCTATACCACCCTCGGCATAGAACAAGTCGCCCATACCAAAGAATGGCGATGTATAACCATCTGTACCCATTACACCATATTTACCGGTAGGAGCGCCATTGAGGGTTCCATCAATAAAGTTCTTTTCGATGTCATAAACAAGAGATCCGCGCAAAACAACATCGGTACCATACTTACCACCGAGTGCAGTCTTACGGGGGAATTTATAACGGAACTCACCTTGGAATGCCCACTCACCCATCAACTGTGTTGCATAGGGATAAAGAGCTGCCAACGCGTATGTGTGTTGATATGTAAATGCAGGCAAGTAATTGATGTAGCAAGAAGATGATGTAGGCTCAGCGCTACGTTCTGTACGGAAAGCAAAGTTGTCGGTACGCTTGGCTTGCAACAACACACTCAATCCTTTTTGCGAATATGAAGCCGACAACATAGCCACT
Organism: uncultured Porphyromonadaceae bacterium; assembly: GCA_937891845.1. Lineage (GTDB taxonomy): Bacteria > Bacteroidota > Bacteroidia > Bacteroidales > Barnesiellaceae_A > Barnesiella_A. The sequence continues at coordinate 17,558 of CALATP010000023.1, forward strand.
TGTCCGGGCTTGTAGATATAACCATTACTTGCTGTGGGGTCATTAGCCTTATAGGCATACTCGGCCAACAAGTCAAAGCCTCCGGCACCAAACTTCAAACGAGCATCAAATGCGCCAACATTTCTGGGCACATTGAGACGATATTGAGGAGTGACAAAAATATCCTCATCTTCTTCGTGACGCGATACATAAGACGCACCTAAAAGGAGGCGGATATCATTCTCGGCCATAGGCTTAATCCAATCCTCGAAAGTCAATTCTACGTCTCCACCCCATACAACGGCATCAGTCCATTCCCAATAATGACGTTGTATACCGGCTAGAGCCTTAATGCGCACACCGGGAATGATAGAGGTCTTGACACGACCACCCAAGATAGAGTTATCCACACCTAGTGAACGTTCCTCATAGCCATAAAGAACAAAACCGCTACCGAACTGCTCATAGAACGTTCCTGCGGTTATCTCTGTCTTGGCAACATTTCCTGTTACATAGAAATGGGGTATACCCCAACCTTTAAACTCATTTTCAAAACCCGGCAAGGGGAATTCCAAAAACTCGGCCCTCAATCCCGCCGACACATACTGACTGTGAACATTGAGTGTCAAATATGTATTGGTATTGAAAGCACCGGTATTCTCCGTACCGATAGCCTCATCTTGTTGAGGCACCAGCATATCACTTTGTATGCTACCCGTAATAGTAGCCTTGCCCAGGTCTACGGCACTAACTGTACCAAGACCTGCGCAAGCTAATATAAATGCGAGTGCTATGTGTTTTTTCATAGACTATATTTTCGTTACTTCAATAATTTTCTTACTGCTTCGATAAGGTGTTCTTCCGAACCATCAGTATATTGTGTGCGAGTTTCTACAATATTGTTTTTACCATCGATGATAAATACAGTAGGAACCATATTCACGCCCATAGCGCGTTTGAAGTCACCATTGGGGTCGAGCAACACTTGATATTCGTAGCCCTTGCTGTTAACAAGAGGTTTAACTTTTGACTCATCTTGAGCTTTGTCAATTGAAACAGCAATAAGTTTTACGCCGGTCTCGTCTTGCCAGTCGGCATACACTTCGTTGATAGCATCAAGCTCGCGCAAGCAAGGTTTACACCAAGTTGCAAAGAAACTGATGATGTAAGGTTTACCACCATTGTTAAGAGTTGCTGTATTAACCCTTTTACCATTAATGTCTTTCAATTGAACAGAAGGAAGTTCAGCAAAAGCTGAAAGACTCAAAACCAATGCCACAGCGGCTAACAAAAATTTTTTCATAATTGTGTGTTGTTTATCATTAATATTTTTCAAATTCTACTTTTTAGACCCGATAGGTTCAATAAGGTTTAAACATTATGCAAAATTTTATTCAAAAACCGTGCAATAACATTTCTTCTCAATCACAAGGCATACTTTGCTGTGCAAAGATAGTAAACTTCTCGGATATAAAAGCAATACCACCGAAATTTATTACTTATTTTATTAAATATAGTCCCGGCATACAGTACTACGTACATTTTAACGCTTCGTACCATAATAAGTTTTGGCCAATCCGCCCTCTGCAGTCTCTTTATAAAGGTGAGGCAAATCGTGACCTGTTTCCCTCATAGCGTCCACCACGCTGTCGAACGAAACGCGATGTCGACCATCGGAAAATATAGCAAACATACCGGCATCGCAAGCCCGCGTTGCAGCAAAGGCATTACGCTCAATACAAGGTATTTGCACAAGACCGCAAACCGGATCGCACGTCAATCCCAAGTGATGTTCAAGCCCCATCTCGGCAGCATACTCAATCTGCGATATAGAACCTCCCAACAACTGACACGCAGCTGCGGCAGCCATAGCGCAAGCGACACCTATTTCACCTTGACAACCCACTTGCGCTCCCGAAATAGAGGCATTACGCTTAACAATATTACCTATCAAACCGGCCGTAGCCAAGGCTCGAAGTATACGCGAATCGGACGCACCTTGATGCTCACGCATATAATACAAAACCGCCGGAAGCACACCGCTAGAGCCACAAGTAGGAGCCGTAACAATCGTTCCACCCGAAGCATTCTCCTCTATCACCGCCAATGCATAGGCATAAATCATACCTCTATTATGCAACTGCTGAACCGAGTTATGTGCGTGAATAAGATAATCACCGGCCTTGCGCCTTACGCCAAGTCCTCCGGGCAACAGACCTTCGGTATCCAAACCTCGACGAATGGCATCCTGCATCACAGCCCACACCTCTTCGAGATACTTCCATATATCCTCACCTTCGTGTTGCTCGACATATTCCCAAAAGCTATATCCGTTATCTTTACACCAATTAAGAATTTCTTGCAAATTGGCCTCGCCGTATATAGTTTCTTCTTGAGCATCATCACTCAATGCTCCGCCGCCCAAACTAAATGTAGTCCAAGTCTTCTGCACCTCACCATCCTTCGACAGAGATTCAAATTTCATACCATTGGGATGTTGGGGCAATATTTCACCGGGTTTCCACTCTATCACCACCGAGGCCTTCTTACCAAGCACATCGGTAATGGCAACATCGGTCATATGGCCTCGCCCCGTAGCAGCAAGACTGCCATACAATGTAACCCTATAAATAGCCGTATCGGGCGTTTGACTCAAAAATTGCTCTGCCGCCCTTCGAGGTGCCATTGTATGACTACTAGACGGGCCACAACCTATTCTAAAAATGCTTTTTATCGATTTCATTTATTCGCTAATATTTTATGCGACAAATATACAAACAAACGAGCGAGAAATATGAAGTTTACCTCATATTTTTCACAGCGAGTGCAGTGTATATTGGAGTTTTATCTCAAATATAATAAAAAGGAATGTAAAGAGAAACGAGATTGACTTTATTACTTCTATTCAGAACGGAATTACAAATATACAACAACGGCAAAACCGACCTCACACCAATCGACAACTCAAAATCGCGCATCATCAAGCACTCAAACACGCTTGCATCAATGTTTAACGAAGATTTATACCACACATCAATCGCCACTTTCAGCCTCATCATTTCACAAAAACAACATCTAATATGTAAAAAAGTACATAAAAAGATTGGTATACATAAAGATAATTTGTAATTTTGTGGCGTTTATACACTTATTCAAACTAAAGTTATGAAAAAAGCATTATTGGCATTAGGGATTGTGGCATTGACCCTCACTTCTTGTATCACAGCAAAGAAGATACCATATCTTGAAAACGTAGAAGAATATTCTACGGAGGCTTTACAACAAATAACCAGTGTACCCGAGCAAGTTATTTCTCCGGGAGACCTTCTTGACATAACCGTAATGGGCACAGACCGTACCGCTGTACAACCATTCAACCGTCGTGTTGTAGAGATAGGCGTGTATGGCGGTAGCACCGCAGCTACAGAAGAACTCAACTACTACCTTGTAGACAACAGCGGCCACATAGAAATGCCTGTATTGGGTCGTATCTTTGTTCAAGGAATGACCAAAAGTGAATTGGAAAGCTACGTAAGCAGCCAAATTCACCCTAAATACGTACACGAGAAACCCTCTGTAACTGTTCGTTTCAAGAACTTCCGAGTATCGGTAGTAGGAGATGTGGCACGTCCCGGCTCATATATAGCAGCCAATGAGCGCATCAATGTTTTCGAAGCATTGGCTTTGGCAGGAGACCTCAACATTACAGCTCGTCGTGACAACATCTTGCTTGTGCGCGTTAATTCAGACGGAACACGCTCAACCGCTCGTCTAGACATCAACGACAAAGATTTCATTCTTTCGCCCTACTTTTATTTGCGTCAGAACGACGTGCTATACGTAGAGCCCAACGAATATAAAGCAGCTTCATCGGTAATCGTACCGCCTACAGTAAGCCTTGCATTGAGCATTACAGGTACTGCTATTTCGGCAGCATCACTCATTATGACTATCTTGACATTTGCAAAATAATATATTGATGGAAAACAATCAAACTAACAACAGCCTTCACGGCAACGAAAACAACGAGCAAGGTTTTGATATGACCTTGTTCTTGCTAGAGTGTCTTTCACACTGGAAATGGTTTGTACTCAGCCTTATAATCGTATTAGGTCTTTCGGTATTCCACATAATGCGCCAAGTACCCACATACAATGTTAGCGCAATGGTGCTAATGATAGATAAGTGGTCGAAAACCGAGAGCGACGTATTGACACAAAGTTTGGGTATCACTTCGGGTGTTGAGAATGTATTGACCGAAATAGAGATTATGCGTTCTCGGAAACTTTTAACCAAAGTTGTAGATGACCTAGACTTGTATGTTTCGTACGAACTGGAAGGACGTATGCGCAATACTCCACTCTACCGCAACACCCCCATTGTGGTGCGCCCCGACTCAACAACCGATATAAACCAATTGTCAACCTCTATATCACTCAACATAGAGAAACCCAATGACAATAACGAATACAACCTCAAAGCCGAATACTTCTTTGAAGATGAGCCAAAAGAGCTGGCAGTAAAAGCCATAACTCTCCCCTATACATTATATATACCGGCTATAGGCTCTTTTGTCATCGAGCAAGTAACAGGTTACGAAGCAATAGAAAACAATCTTATTGTAAATATCAGCAATCCCTCTGCAGTAGCCAAACGTATTGCCAGCCGACTGAATATCAATCAATACGATAAGAATACACTTCTTCTCACAGTTTCATATACAACACCCATACCTGCAATGGGTATGGACATCATCAATCGTATGGTATATTACTATAACGAAGATGGAATTGCCGAGAAAAACCGTGCAGCCAACAATACCGAGTTGTTTATCAACAACCGTCTTGTTGCTATCCAACAGGAATTGTCTCTTGTTGAGCAAGAAGTAGAACAATACCGCACACAACGCGGATTGACCGACCTTTCGTCCGAGGCTCAAATGTACTTGCAACAAACAGGTGTATCGGACAAAGAACGTAGTGAACTTGATGTACAACTCAATCTTATCGAATACGTCGAGGATTTCCTCAGCAATCCCGAAAACACCTACTCACCCATTCCCACACTCAGCATTAAAGATGCCAGTATGAGCAGTGTAATCGGTGACTATAACAAAGCTATTGCCGAACGTGAAAAACTACTTAACACATCGAGCGAAAGCAACCCTGTTGTACAAGAATACAGCCAAAACATCTTGGCATTGAAATCGAACGTACTACAAAGTGTAGCCTCAACTCGCAAGAGCATCGAGCTACGCAAAAAAGACCTCAATCGTCAAGATCAAGAAATAGAACGCAAGATACGCAATGTACCTCAATACGAACGTGAGTTGACCGACATTATGCGTCAACAACGCATCAAAGAGAATCTATTCGTATTCTTGTTGGAAAAACGCGAGGAAAATGCACTTACTCAAACACTTGCAGTTGGTGATGCTCGTATCATTGATGAGCCAACCAGTACAGGACTTGTTGCTCCGCAAAAGAATAAAATAATGTTTATGGCATTCATTATGGCATTATTTATTCCCGGTGTAATCATCTTCCTCAAACGAATGATGTTCCCATCATTCCACGACAAAGTAGAATTGGAGCGACTCACCAATATTCCTATCTTGGCCGAATTGCCTCACGATGGCAACGAAGAATTCTTTGTTGTCAAGGAGAAGAGCAATAGTGCGGCATCAGAGTTATTCCGACTCCTTCGCAACAATATTCAATTCCTCTTTACAACTCCCGACAAAAAAGTTGTTATGGTTACATCTTCGGTGTCGAGAGAAGGTAAAACATTTGTTTCTTCTAACCTCGCCATCTCTTTTGCATTGACAGGCAAGAAAACATTGATTATCGGATTGGATATACGTCGTCCCAAAGCAGCACAACACTTTGGAGTTTCTAACCGTTTGGGTATCGTAAACTATCTATCGGGACAAGAACACGATATATCAAAGATTATTCGACCCACATCGTACGCCAATCTTGACATTCTTCCCGGCGGTCCTATACCACCCAACCCCAATGAGTTGTTGCTTAACCCTGCCCTCGATGAGTTGTTTACCAATCTAAGAGCTCAATATGACATAATCGTTGTAGACTCAGCACCTGTAGGCTTGGTTTCTGACACACTCCTCATCAATCGTGTTGTCGATATCAACTTGTTTGTGACACGCGCCAGATATACTTCGGCCAGCCACATCAAGGCTGCCAATGCTATGGCATTAAACAACAAGCTCAAATCATTGTATATGTGTATTAACGACGTGGATATGACTACACGCTCATACTCATATCGTCGCTACGGATACAGCTACGGCACACACACATACGGAAGCTATGGCTACGGCAATGACGAACCTAAGAAGAAGAGCAAAAAAGGCATTGGTTCTTTCTTCAAAAAATAAAACATTCCTACAATAAACATTATAAAATAGCACTCTTCAATGCGTTATCGCAATGAAGAGTGCTATTAAACTAAATTTTGCTTTTATATAAACCACAACCGACAGTAAATAATGATAACAGTAAATAATCTAGGTATTCAGTTTGGTAAAAGAGTTCTTTTTCAAGATGTCAATCTCACATTCACACCGGGAAACTGCTACGGTATCATAGGTGCCAACGGAGCCGGAAAATCGACTCTGATGCGCATCTTGAGCGGACAACTCGACCCCACACACGGCACCGTATCAATGGCACCGGGCGAGCGTCTTTCGGTATTAAGTCAAGATCACTTTGAATTTGACGACTGCACAGTTATAGAAACCGTACTACGAGGACACACCGTACTTTGGGACATAATGCAAGAAAAAGATGCATTGTACGCAAAAGAGGATTTTTCTGACGCCGACGGCATACGCGCAGCCGAGTTGGAAGAGCGATTTGCCGAACTCGAAGGCTGGAATGCCGAGAGTGATGCCGCAGAGCTGTTGAGCGGACTGGGCATAAAAGAAGCAAAGCATTATATGCTTATGCGCGACTTGAGCGGTAAAGAGAAAGTGCGTGTTCTCCTTGCCAAAGCTCTCTTCGGACACCCCGACAATCTACTCCTCGACGAGCCTACCAACGACCTCGACTTGGAAACTGTAATGTGGTTGGAAAACTATCTAGCCAATTTTGAAAATACCGTTCTCGTTGTATCACACGACCGCCACTTCCTCGACTCGGTATGTACACACACTGTCGACATAGATTTCAGCCGCGTACAACTATTTGCCGGCAACTATAGTTTCTGGTACGAATCGAGTCAATTGGCACTGCGCCAACAGCAACAACAAAACAAAAAAGCCGAGGAAAAGCGTAAAGAGCTACAAGAATTTATACGTCGATTTAGTGCCAATGTTGCAAAGAGCAAACAGACAACAAGTCGCAAAAAGATGCTTGAAAAGCTCAACATCGAAGAAATACAGCCTTCACAACGTCGCTATCCGGGTATTATCTTCACACCGCAACGCGAGGTTGGCAACAAGATACTTGAAGTAAAAGGATTGGAAAAAAGCATCGAAGGCACTACCCTATTTCGTGATGTAAACTTCTCAATCGAAAAAGATGATAAAGTTGTATTCCTGTCACGCGACCCCCGCGCAATGACAGCCCTGTTTGAGATAATCAATGGTAATATGAAACCCGATGCCGGCTCGTTTGATTGGGGACAGACCATAACAACAGCATATCTTCCGCTCGACAACACAGCATTTTTCAACACAGATATGAATCTCGTCGATTGGCTTTCGCAATTCAGCAATGACAGTAGCGAAATTTACCTCAAAGGATTCTTGGGAAAAATGCTTTTCTCGGGCGATGAGCTGTCAAAAAAAGCATCTGTACTGTCGGGAGGTGAGAAGATGCGTTGTATGATAGCACGTATGATGATGCGCGATGCCAATACAATCATCCTGGACACACCTACCAACCACCTCGACCTAGAATCTATACAAGCATTCAACAATACGTTAACATCATACAAGGGAGTTGTTTTATTCGCATCACACGACCACGAATTCATACAGACCGTAGCCAATCGTGTCATAGAACTCACACCCAACGGCATTATCGATAAGATAATGGAATATGATGACTATATTACCGACGAACGCGTACAAGCAGCACGCGAACGCCTTTACAAAGCATAAACTTTTAACACACAAACTATATGGTAAAGCACATTGTACTCTTCAAGCTCAACGTTGAAGAACCTGAGCGCACTCAACTCATCAACGATTTTCGCGATGCAGTTATGGCATTGCCCGAGGTGATAGACATAATACGTCATATTGAAGTATCGCACAACATCAACCCCGCCGAACAATACGACATAGCACTCAACTCATCATTCGACACATTGGCCGATGTATCGACCTATGCCACCCATCCGGCTCACGTTGCAGCTGCAGGCCTGCTCAAAGGCAAGGTAGCTTCTCGCGCTTGTGTCGATTATGAAATTTAATTATAGTTCTACTAAATAAACTTCGCAGCACCCTTTGGAAAAGGGTGCTGCACACTTTAGATACCACACCTAATGAGTAGGTTTTGCAACACTACAACACACAACAACCATTACCTTCCATATATTGATACGTTGAAAGGTTTTGCCATTTTATATGTTGTATTAGTACATTCTTTCGCATTTATCTATATCGACACAACATTCACCGTCATACCTCTGTTTTTTGTGCTATCCGGATTATTCCATAACACAAACGAAAGCATCAGCAAATTCTTTATTAAACGCATATACACGCTACTCATTCCATACATTGCATACAATCTAATAATATGGCTTGAGTTAAAAGCACTGCAGCTGATGGGAGTAGATATACCCTATATCAGAAACCCATTATATATCTTTTTTGCATCCTATGACTATGACTTGAACAATTACGCATTATGGTTTCTTCCGACTCTGTTCATATCCGAAGTAATATTTATGGCCGTGGACAGGTTGAGCCGATTGATGCCACACAAAATGCGAAACATAATCATAACAATTGCATCTCTCGTCATAGGCTATATAGGATACAGTTCTGAGGAAAATTTAATACTATTCTTCGACAAGGGTATGGCTTGCACCCCATTCTACTGTATGGGATATCTATTTGCACAAAGCCCTTTATGGAATAAGCCCAAGCGATACGACAAGATAGGATATTATCTTATAGTCCCTATGATTGTAACTTATATATTGACTCGCGCAGACCTGGATGTGGCCAAAGGTATCTACGAGCAATATTTCTCGCTTCTTATCATCAATATTGCATCTCTTTTTATGGCTCTACTGTACATTTGCAAATTGGTAAAAAACGTGCCTATAATCAATTATTTTGGCCGAAATTCACTTATTATTCTTTGCACACATATTATATTGGTTATTCCAATCTACGGCTTATACACCAATATATGCAAGGAACCGCTATTGTACATCCTAACGGAAATCTCTGTAATTATTCTTTTATATTTTCCCACAATTCCCTTTTGTCGTCGATTCTTACCCTACATTTCGGGTGTCAAGCCACAAAAAGTTCAATAACTCAACAGCAAACATCACATATATCCATAATATAAATCGGGGTGCCTCCGCAATGGAAGCACCCCGAAAATTTATGGTATACGCTATTAATACTTGCGGTAAACTACCTTCTCGACAGTAACAACACCATTTGAGTATGTCTTACGCACGATGTTGATACCGTTTTGCATTTCGGGTACCATAATACCATCGATAGTAAAGATCATAGTATTTACCACTTCACCATTGGCAACTACATTGTCAATACCTGTATTGACACCATCTTTGTTAAATCCGACAGATGTCACGCCAAGACCACCCATTTCATTGGCAGCACGCACGCTATAAAAGTCATCATTTGTAGCATCGGCAGGTATTGTATAGTAATTATCGTTTGTAAACTCTATCACCTTACCATTGCGGCATATAGCATAACACAAAACGTAGTCGGATGCATCCCACTTCAACATACCATTTTCCAACGATACGGTAGGAGCAACAGCTTGTTCGGTATAAAGGTTAGGTTGCCATTGGTCATCACCGGCCAATACATTAGCAATGGTATATTGGGCAGCTTCTTCGGCAGTGAGTACCGGATTATAGGTAGCTGTAACACTCTCGCCATCTACTGTAAATGTAGTTGTACGACCTGTCAAATCAACAACATTGCCATTTTCGGTACGGCTGTTATACTCTGCAAAGAGAGTCGGAAGCACTTGCATACTTGTCCAACCGGCAGCCGAAGGAATAACTTTCATTGTAGTGTTCAACCACACACAACGAGGAGCACCATTCCAAGGACGACCCAAGTTGTATTGACCATTATTCACTTCGTGACCATCAATTACACAATTATTGAATACATAACCCCAAGGAGTATCACCATTGGGAGCTGTAATACAGTTGGCCGATGAACGCTCCTCGAGGTAGAGTGTCGATTGGTTGAAGAACACATCACCACCACCGCAAATAAAGTCTACCGTACCGTGTATTTCGGTATTTTCGTGGTATGCGCGCATAGCACTGTTATTGGTATAATAAGTATCTTGATATGAGAGCATACGCACATTCTTGAAGATGTTCTTGTCACCCTTATCTTGGATACACACTGCACGTCCGATAGCACCGGTATAGTCATATGCATTCTTGATGGTAAGATCCTGCATATAGATATTGCTACCTGTGAGCAACAATGTAGCCGATACGCCAATACCCTCGGTAGGAGCCTTATTCACAATAATAGTATTCTCCATATTCTCACCGATAAGCGATATATTTGACTTCACATTGGTCAAACAGGTCTCACCCAAATCATAAGTGCCTTCGTGGAGGAATATACGATAACGAGTAGTACCATCGGCCACAGCAAGTGCTGCTAACAACTCTTCGGCATTTGTTACTATCACGTCATACATTCCGGCCTCAACAGTAGGAGGTGTCATTGTTGTAAAGTTCAATGTCACAGCCTCGGTAAGAGTATTACCCGAAAGGTCTGATACCGTATTGGCAGGTAAAGTGAATGTATATTCTGTATTATAATCAAGACCCATATAACTGAATGTCAAAACTTTTCCTGATACAACAGGAATTATTGACTTGTCGCCCAATGTAGCTACTGTACCTTCTGCTACTTGAACTTTTTCATCGAAATTGAGTACCACACGACCGGTAGCCGACACATTATCGGCATTATCGGCAGGAATTGTCGACTCTAAAACAGGTGCTACACCATCATCATAGATAGCAGTGCTACCTGTTACATATATATTGGTAATAGCAAGACCATCATTACCTTTACCCTCGCTACCTACAATCGAACTAGTATAATCGCCAATCCAACGGAGATATAGCTCCTCGGCGTTGTTACACTCGGCAGGAAGAGTAGCCTCCATAGGAGTCCAAGCCTTTGCAGCAGGTAGTGTTACACGTGCAGCCTCGTTCCAAGTCTCTCCATCCAATGAATATTCCAATACTTGTACTTGATAAGCTATAAAGTTATAAAGCAACTCGGCTTGCACCTTTATATCGGTAAAGTTCAGGGCATTAACCTTAGTTTGGAAATAATATTTATCGGTGAGTTGTTGCCAATTTACGGCAGCAGGTTTACCTTCATAACCACCGGCAGCCTCTTGTGACTTATCCAACCATCCGGCTACAGTACCATCGGCATTGCGCAATACAAGCACTGTATTTTCATTATCGGTAGAAGATATGAAATCGGCAGCTCTACTATTCTTGCCACTCTTTATAAAGTCCCAACCTACAAGATAATCTATTGCACTATATACAGCTGTCACTTCTTTGTCGGCATCCATTGTAATAGCTATCTCGCTAGTTGTCTCTCCCGATATCCAGTTGTTAAATGTAAGAATAGGATTATTAGAAGCAGAAAGAGTTACATTAGTACCATTTTCAAACATCAACTTACCATCCACCTCTGTTGGTTCGGGAGTAATGGCAATCATATAATCTTTGGCACCACCCTCTACATTAATGGCTAGTTCGTAGGTATCGACAGCAACAAAATTGGCTGTAACGACCGAGTTTTCAGCAATAACATACTTGCACTCGGCTGTTTCACCTACAACATTTCCATTGGCATCGGTCCAATTGACAAAATCAAAACCGAAGTTTTCTTTTGCAGTGAGTGTCACTTCTGTATCAATATCATATTGCTCGCTTTGAGGATATACCGATACACTACCGCCTTCCTCTGGAGAAGCAGCCAATGCAAGTGTTACTTGCTCGGCAGTAATCTCAACATTGGCATAAACCTCCAATTCAAACATATAAGCATTTTGTGCCAGATTGAGGTTAGTCCAACGAAGTTGCACATTCTCTTCACCTATGGCACACTCTACCCACACACCAGTTTGAGGATTGGCCACAGCGTCACTCAACACTACCCAATCGGCATCGGCAGCACTCTTCTTTTCCAACTTAAATCCTCTATTGCTACCTGTTGCTCCGTGGAAGTATCTTACACGTGTGATATTATCAAATTCGGTTGTAACAATTGTACCGGTAGCATTTTTCTCGGCCATTGCAAAACCTGTAAGATCACCAAATTTTCCGGTGTTTTGTCCGTTGGGCTGTACACTCACTCCATCAAAAGTGAATGTGATAGTCTCATTGCTAAAGTTTGTTGCAATATCAAGAGTTCCACCCTCGGCAGGAACGGCTGTCCAGTCGGTAAAGTCGGTCATTATGATACCGCGTTCTTGTATTTGAACATCGGCTTGAACAACAGGAAGAACAACCTTAACATAGCTGAGATATGTATTTTCGCCAACTACAATAGCAACTGTCTCGGCACTACCGGCACAAGTAAATGATGGATTGGTGCTTCCACTCTCCAATGCCACACCATCTACAGTTGTTTTATCAAGAGCCGAATATGCCTCCATAGTTATTGTAGCACCCTTGCAAGAAGGAACGGTAATAATTGTACCTGTATTGGCTTGCGCCCATTGGTCTCCACGACCACTATTGCTCAATTTTCCGGCAGTAGCATCTACATCTATTTTCACATCAACAGTCTCACCATTGATAGTAGCTTGTGCTACTAGAACACCGGTACCGTTATTGGCTCCTTGCCAAGCAAAAGTAGGCGCACCATTTCTCTCACCCAGTTGATAAGTCAGTGTCACAGTCTCGGTACGATCGGCTAGCGTTACGGTATTTTCTGTAAAGACAGGAGTCAACTCTATATTTACATCACCTACTGTCACCTCATCACCTATAGCATAAGTAGTAGTGCCATCACTCCAACCGGTCAATGTCTTACCGGCTACATATAAGCTTGTATTGGTGGGGATAGTAAACTTACCACCAATGGCTACGGTCAACGCTTTAGGAGCTATACCACCGGCCTCACCTACAAGGAATGTCACTGTAACATCAGTAGGAATTTCGATAGGATCAATTGCTTCTACCGACACGAACGACAGATATTGTGCCGAGATAGTCAATGTTGTTGCTGCATCGACTGCATAATAACCATAAGTTATATTATTGTCTACATCATTATGATAGCAATTGGCTGTATTATTGATTGTTGCCACAACATTACCATTGGCATCGGTAACTGTCGATGCCTTACCATACTGACAATTACCAAGACCTATTTTCACAGTTCCGGCAACAGGCACTGTAACAGTTGCATTACCCATACCGTGTTGGCTATGATATGCACCTTTAACAACAGCCACTGCATTAGCCGCATCGGCCTCAACACGTGTCACTGTACCATCTTCGGCAACAGCCAATCCATACTCAACAGAAGTTTGATTGGCTATCTCATCTTCTGTCAGGAGATTGATTGTATTGAACTTAAAGTCGCGGAACGATGTCTCGGGTTCGGCAGCTACGACAGGGAGGGTAACTTTTATACTGCTAAAGTAAGTATTCTCACCCACCACTATTTCGGCAGTTTCGGCACTGCCCACACAAGTATATGATGGTGTTGTGCTTCCGCTGTTGAGCGCTTTACCTTCAATGGTAGTTGCATCAAGATTGCTATACGAAGTAATATCTATTACAGCTCCTTTGCAAGAAGGAACTGTGATTTTTGTACCTGTATTTACTTGTGTCCAAGAACCATTGCTGTTATTAAATTTACCGTTGGATGCATCCACATCCATTTTCACATCGATAGTCACCCCATTAACAACTGCTTGAGTAACAACGATACCACTACCGCCTTCATACTTGAAAGAAGGAGCGCCATTGGCCAACGTAATTACATAAGATATTACTACCGCCTCGGTACGATCGGCTAGGGTTACAGTGTTTTCGGTAAAGATAGGGGTAAGTTCTATATTGGCATCACCCACTGTTACTTCTTGTCCTATTGCGTATGTAGTAGTACCATCGCTCCAACCGGTAAGGGTCTTACCCTCAGCATAAAGAGAGTAGTTGTTAGGAATTGTAAAGGTACCACCAACAGTCACAGTCTCGGCTTGTGGCACATTACCTACTGCCTCGCCAATAAGATAAGTCACTGTTATGTCATTGGGAATATCCTCGGCACTTATTGCCTCTACCGATACAAACGACAGATATTGAGCCGAGATTGTCAATGTTGTTGCAACAGCCTCATTATAATATCCGTAAGTAATATTATTCTGAACATCAAGGTGATAACATTGATCGGCTTTACCAAGTTCCAAAATCACATTACCATTGGCATCGGTAACTTTGGCTGTTCCATACTGACAATTACCAACACCTACTTTTACAGCACCCGTAACAGGCACTGTTACTGTGGCATTACCCATACCGTGGTTGCTATGATAAGCACCCTTTACTACTGCAACGGCATTGGTTGCATCCGCTGCTACACGTGTTACTGTGCCATCTTCGGCAACAGCCAATCCAAACTCCACAGAAGTCTTATTGGCCACCTCGTCTTCTGTCAAAAGACCGGCTGCAATGAACGATGCACTGAAGTCGCTCGATGCGGCCTGTACTGTCATTGCTCCAACTACCAATACCGACATCAATAGAATACGGAATAGTTTTTGTAGTTTCATAATATCAAAATTAGGTTTATAATAAAATATGTTTGTTCTATATTTCACACTGTTTCATCGTATCCAATCATATTATCTATATATGTGTCAAAACGATACGATAAGCACAATAGGTCTGTGTCAAAGGTAGTGAAAATATCTCTTGCTGTAAACGAGATATATTTCCAAAAATATACATTATATTAACAAACATTCTATCAATAAACAGAGTAAGAGTCATTTAAAGCAACAGACATTCCCACACATCTATATCTTATTAAGATTTAGACAGTAACACCATCATTCCACCCGCAATGGGCTGGTAAACAAGATGTATATTTACACTTACTATTCTGTTTCGGTCAACACGCCTTCTTCCGAGATAGCAAGGCTGCTCTCCGGAAAATCGGCTATTGACAATGCTCTAATATCACGAGCAGCAGCATAAGTGGTGTCGGGTATAGGCCCATCTCCGCGACGTTGTATAAAACTATGTATCTTTCCTCCCACAAAACGGCCTTCGCCATCGACACGCACCTCCAACAATGGTGCATAGCCATTAATACCTGTTATTTTCATCCTTACGGGAGTACAGAAGTTGCCCAAACTATATGCAATAACACGGTCATTATACAATTCCATACCGCGACACACGTGAGGGCCGTGTCCAAACACAACATCGGCACCGGCATCGACACAAGCGTGAGCGAACTTATACACATCGCCACGACTTAGTCCATTATTAAACACCTCTCGTTTTCGTGGCACGTGACGAGCCGCCAAGCCTTCATTACCACCGTGAAAAGACACCACAACAATATCGGCAACCGAGTCGGCCTCAGCCACAATTTTGCAAGCATTGTCGATATCATCTATATGATAACCATTGGGACTTGTACCGAATGCACACAAAGCATACTTTACACCCTCTTTCTCGACAATAGTATATCCGCCATCCTGACTAAATCCCGAATAAGGTAATCCGATAGAACGTAACGTAGCTCTTGTCGACTTAATTCCGGGTGTAGTCAAGTCATTGGCGTGATTATTAATAACTGCCAAAGCCGAGAATCCGGCATCCTTAAATCGCTGTGCATAACGAGTGGGAATCATAAAGACAAATGCTGAGAATGAGTTGACAGCTTTATCATTGTCGGGCGAACGGTCGATGAGTGTTCCTTCCATATTTCCCACCGCAAAGTCGGCTCGGTGCAGCAGCGGAGCAACACTGTCAAAGAGGGTTGCTCCATCTTTAACCGGCAGATGACCGCGCTCCGAGGTAAACGGATATAGGGTCGCCGGCACCATATCACCCATCATCATTATACTATACTCGGTCGGCTCTACGACAACCACACTATCGACTGCCACACTATCTTCCACTATTATATTATTATCGGCTTGTCTCGACGAACAATTGAGTAACAATACTACCATCGACAGCATTGCCATTAAAATCATAGTTGTATGCTTCATTCCTCTCATTTATTAGTATTCCACAAAGATATAAAGAAACGAGCGAGAAATACGAAGTTTACTTCTGTATTTTTCACAGCGAGTGCGCTATATCTTCGAGGTTTACCTCAAAGATAGTGAGAAACGAGCGAGAAATATGTAATTTACTTCAGTATTTTTCTCAGTGATTGCGCCACATCTTCAAGGTTTACCTCAAAGATACGAATAATACCGCCTTTTGAAAAAAATTTTCCACCTTTGCAACCATCCCCCCTGCACATTGCGTCTAACACACAGAAACAACTTGCAAGTACAACCATCTAACACGATTACAAACAATTAAAAACCCATTGATATGAAACGTTTAACTATCTTGATGTGTACAGCCGTGCTGACACTTCTATCCACCACCCATCTCTGCGCACAACGCAGTAATATTAGTGAACCGCGCTCCGAGCAATTCATTCTCGACAGTATGCGTATGGACGTTGAGCTAAAAGAGATAAATACCCAATATCAGATGTACACCGATTCTCTGGAAACAGCTCTTGAAATAGAAGAGGTTCGATTATATAGCAAAGAAGACCAAGTAGAAGTATTGATACCATTAGGATTTTTTATAATGATAATTCTCATTGTCTTCATCGCATTGTATATATCATACTGTAAAAAACGCGATCGTTACCGTGTTATAGAAAAAGCTATCGAACAAGGTGTAGAGCTACCAAGCACCCTATTTGACGAACCGGCTAAACGTAAGTCGTGGATTAGCACCATACGTTACGCAATCATACTCATAGGCTTGGGCATTGCTCTCATATTGTTTGGAGATTCTGTCAACAACACTTTCTTCGGTGATATTGCATTTATGCCTATGTTTATAGGAATGGGCTATTTTATCGTTGCTTGGATCGAATTTCGCCAAGAGAAAAAAGCATCGGCCGATAAGGAGCATAACAACAATAAAGAATTGACCGAATAGCTCTTTACAATCAGTTTACTATCTACAACAAGAAAGTCAACCCGATGCGACGCAAGAACGAAACATTGTTAGTAACCCGAGTAGTATGGCTCGATGACAGGCAAGCATTTGCCTCGCTCGTCGAGCTATACCAATCGGATATACGACGCTTCTTCCTGCACCAAACAATGGGCAATGAGATGTTATCGGACGACTTGGCTCAAGAGACTTTTATCAAATTATATCTCTCCATCAAGCAATTTAGGGGATTGTCGAGTTTCTCAACCTACCTATATCGTATTGCATACAACGTCTTTCAGGATCACCTGCGACGCACCCGACCTACCGAAAACGAAATACCCGAAGAGATTGTTACCACCGACAATGATACTCGACTAGACATTGCACAAGCTATGCACTGTCTATCGCCTATCGAGCGCGCTACTGTCACACTACACTATATCGATGACTACAAGGTAGAAGATGTTTCTAAAATTCTTTCTCTACCTGCTGGTACTGTCAAGTCGCACCTCTCACGCGCAAGAAGCAAACTAGCCAATTATCTCAAAAAGAACGGATATGAATAGTAATATAAACAATAATGAAGACCGGTTGATACAAGAATTTGTAAACGCAAACAAACTCAACCCCAAACCCAACCAATGGTTTACACATCGAGTTATCAACAAACTGCCTCGACAACAACAAGCCACCGGGCGATGGATAATGACCATCATCACAATTGTTGCCGCAATTGCGTGTCTATTGATGCTGACAACAGCACCACAACATATTTATTCGCTCAAAGAGAACAATTTTACAACCGTATTGTTATGTATGTACATAGCGATTATGAGTAGCGTGATACTCGTAGTGCTACAAGTCATACGATTGATAAAGACATACTTCTGATTTGATTCTCTCTCAAGCGTTTAAAATCTAACTAAGCGATGAATGCCGACGATTGTGAAACCGTCGGCATTTTCTATACAGTTCCTTAATCCTGTTCAAGAATTTTTCATAACGTCATCCAGCAAACCCTCACAAGCATCCTCCAACAGATTGAGTACCAACTGAAATCCGTCGGCTCCTTCATAATAAGGGTCGGGAACGTGTGTAGCAGTGTAGTGGCGGCAATAATCGGCCATACGCACTATTTTCTTCTCTTCTTCGAGAGTAGAAGTCATTGACTGCAAGTCATAATAATTATTATCATCCATAGCTACAATGAGATCAAATTGAGCAAACATTGCAGGCTTGAATCGTTGCGCACGATGATCGAGCAAATATCCTCGCTCGGCCGCAGCACGACGCATACGTGGATCGGGCAATTGACCCGCGTGACCGCCATACGTTCCGGCCG
The DNA here is from genome assembly GCA_937891845.1 of uncultured Porphyromonadaceae bacterium. Classification (GTDB taxonomy): domain Bacteria; phylum Bacteroidota; class Bacteroidia; order Bacteroidales; family Barnesiellaceae_A; genus Barnesiella_A. Next base: position 36,330 of record CALATP010000023.1, read on the forward strand.
AATCAATATAGAACCTATGCTCCAATCCCCGTTGTTTCACAATATGTTTCATCAGTCCCTCGGCTGCCGGTGAACGGCATATATTTCCCAGGCACACAAAGAGTATTTTATATAATCCTTTATCTTCCATAACAGTGCAAAAATAGTATTTTTTACAACCTACCACAACAATCGCTGTATAAATATTGTATATTTGCCGCTATGCAAGCATCCACAACCATACATTTTGTCGAGACAACATCATACGCATCTCTTACACCTCTCGCCTACGGTATTGCAACTACTCCGTTCGGCTATTTACTTATCGTTTGGGGAGTAGACCACACTGTATGCCGTTCGGTTTTTATCAGCAACGATTTTAACACCGAAATTTCCCGACAAGAAAAGGAGATGAATATATCGCTTACACACCGCGATGACACAAGGGCACAAAACATAATAGAACGCCTATTGAATCATATAGGAACAATAAAAGTCGCACTGATGGGAACTGCATTTCAACAACAAGTATGGAAAACAATTGCTCACATACCATCAGGCACAACCCTATCCTATCTTGCTCTGGCTCAGGCAATCGGAATGCCACGTGCTGTACGCGCAGTAGCCAATGCTGTGGGTCGCAACAGATTGGCACTCGTCATTCCCTGCCATCGTATTATATGCAACAACGGCTCAATAGGAGGCTATGCTTGGGGAACAAGCAGAAAAACACAAATACTTACGGCCGAACGTAATGGAATTACAGAGAAGCAATCAAAACACATTACACAATCAATACCGGCTATAGATTAGGCTTTTCAATTTGCCAAAGCAATTTGGCAGTATATCAACTTTTCACTATCTTCGCACAATATTTGCAAAACGAACAAGAATTATGAAAGATATTGTAGTGAGCGGTATTCGCTCAACCGGCAACTTACATTTGGGCAACTACTACGGTGCATTACGCAATTTTGTTAAGATGCAAGACGAAAACGACTGTTTCTTCTTTATTGCCGACCTTCACGCCCTGACAACTCACCCCGACCCCAAAATGCTACACGAGAATGTCAAAAACATTCTTTCGGAGTATTTGGCCGCCGGTCTTGACCCCGAGAAGTCAACCATTTTCATACAAAGTGATGTTCCTGAAATATCGGAATTATACCTATTGATGAATATGCACGTGGGTATAGGCGAGTTGATGCGTACAGCCTCATTCAAGGACAAAGCCCGCAAGCAACTTCACCTCGATACCACTAACAACGAAGAGGCCATCGAAAAAGAGATTATCAGTGACACATCCAAGAATCGCGTAAATGCGGGTCTGCTCACATACCCCACCCTTATGGCTGCCGACATCCTCATTCATAAGGCCACCAAAGTACCGGTGGGTAAAGACCAAGAGCAACATTTAGAGATGACTCGCCGTTTTGCCCGTCGCTTCAACTCGGTATATGGCGTAGAGCTATTCCCCGAGCCGGCCAGTTACAACTTTGGACAGGCCAGCATCAAAGTACCCGGTCTTGACGGAAGCGGTAAAATGGGTAAAAGTGAAGGCAATTGCATATATCTCTGCGATGAAGAAAAACCGCTTCGCAAGAAAGTAATGCGCGCAGTAACAGACGAAGGCCCGCAAGCCCCCAATTCACCCAAGAGCGAGCCTGTTGAGAACCTCTTCACACTGCTCAAAATTGTATCTACCCCCGATGTTGTAACATACTTCGAGGAGCAATACAACAATTGTTGCATTCGTTATGGCGACCTCAAAAAACAGTTGGCTGAGGACATTCTCAAAACTACAACTCCCATTCGCGAACGCATCCTAGACATTCGCAGCAACGACGAATATCTGCGTCGCGTGGTATCATTGGGCGCTGAGCGTGCCCGCGAGAGTGCAGCTCGCACCCTCAAAGAAGTGCGACAGGTAATGGGTTTCAAATCGTTCTAAAACGGATATTAAAATTATAATAGAGACTATATGTAGGTATAGTCTCTATTGATTTGTAATACTCTCAAAAGGCCATACTTCAATATGTAAATACAATAGTATCATATCGGAGTTACATCACATTTGCAATGGTAATTACAATACAATCAGAGTTTTACTAGTCCTATTCTTCTACCATAAAAACATCTATTAACACAAATTAAAACACACGGAAATATTATCCTTAAGCGACACTCGGTTTTACAAAATGTTTAGTACCTTTGTAACTTGAATAATACTGAAATAACAAAACTTAATAATAACCTTCTACAACCCTATCTTATGAAAAGATTATTAATGCTCACAATGAGTATTGTAGCGTGTATTCTTGCTGCAACAGGTCAAGGAACACCTATTTTCCACAAATACTCATTTGATGATGGAGCTATTATCTACGGAATGTCGGATAATGGCAAGTATGCAGTGGCACACGGCCATAGTGCCGAGAACTCTTTGATGCTAAAGGGGGCTCGACTTATTGAAATCGACACAGACAAAGTAACCGATCTTGCTGCCCAGTACAGCACCAACGACTATATGTCGATGGGTACTGCCGACGTTACCGACGATGGTTCGATTGTTGTAGGTGAATTTAATCACAAACCTGCCTATTGGTCTAAATCCACAGGTAAATGGACCATCTTGCCTTGTGAAGAAGAAGAATACTTTGGTAATGTTCGTGCTGTAACACCCGATGGCAAATACGCTGTCGGTTGCCAATCTATCGACGAAGATGCTTTCAATGCACTCCCCGCTTTGTGGGACTTGACAACCAACACTCTGATAGAAGTTCCGGGCATTCCCGAGTACGATATGACCGGACAAAACCAAGATCAAAACTGGTTTAACCAAATATCGGCCGACGGTAAGTTTATTCTTGGCTGTATCTCTTTCAGCTATTACAGTCAAGGTTTCTACTATATCTACGACGTAGATAATGCAACATATTCAGTTATAGGATTTAAACAGGACGGTAAAAAATTCACTCCGGTGGTTGATAATATCTTGTTTATCAACACTGCAACATTCAGCCCCAATGCACAATGGGTGGCCGGTCGTGCTTATATGTTGAAAGAAGTTGAAGGAAGTAACTTCCCCAACCAATACGAAACCACATACGTACTCAACGTTAAGAGCGGTGAATTTACCCTCTACGATGCAGCCGAAGATATTGACCTCGTAGCAAGCGCAATAGACAACAACGGTTATGCTTTTGGTGCTACACCTAGCGGAAACCCCATCCGCGAATGGAGTGTACGCAGTGGAGCTTATTGGTATAGCTTCGACCAAATTCTCAAACAACAATTTGGCTTTGACTTTTATGGCAAAACCGGACTTGAGAATACAGGTACCCCCCTATGCTTGAGCAACGATGGCCGTCGCGCAGCGGTACTTATCGATCCCTATTCGAGCTATGTTGTTGAATTGCCCACAACTTTTGCCGAGGCTTGCAACGGTGTAGACTTGTTGGGTTCATATTATGCATTACCCGCCGAAGGCTCTACTATATCTCGTCTTGGCGAAGTTTCGGTAACATTCACCCGCGACGTAGAAATTGTTGGAGCCAATAACTGTGTAGAGATACGCAACTCCAAAGGTGAAAAGGTTTACAGCTCAGTAGGACTTACAGCCAACAAGAAGAAAGTCACTGTGCGTTTCCGCAATGGCTCGTTGACCGAAGGCGAAAAGTACACCCTACACATCCCCGCAGGTGCAATAGGTCTCGCATCTGAGTCGACACTCACCAACAAAGAAATAAACATAGCTTATAACGGTCGTGCCAATGCACCTGTTGCTGTAACTTCTATTTATCCCGCCGATGGTAGTTCCTTTGCCAAATTGGACAATGCCACCAACCCCATTGTTCTCACATACGACGTTGATGTATATTTGCCCGATAGTGCTGTGGCATACCTTTACAACGAGAAAGAAGTTGAACCCATCGCCACACTACTTATGGCATACAGCGGCAATATCGTTGCTGTATATCCTGCTACAACTCAATACTTATTTAAAGACAACAACTATCGCGTTGAAGTAATGCCCGGTTCTGTAACAGATGTTGCAGGCAATGGTGCCAATGAAAAAGTTGTTATTAATTATACTGGTAGCTACGAACGTGAAATTGTATATGATGACAACTCATTGCTTATCGAGGACTTCAATATGTCGGGTGTAGCCAACTTTATGTTGTGGGATGGTGACCGTTTATCTCCCAATACAACCGCTCAAGCTATCGGTTTCGACCGCAACGACTACGGTTGGGCTATCGTTTGGGATGAAGAAAACGCTGCTAATATTGCTGCTTCTTCTCACTCTATGTACAGCCCTGCCGGTAAGAGCGACGACTGGATGGTAATTCCTCAACTATACATCCCCGATGACAATTGTTCACTCAAATTCTTGTCTCAAAGCTTCTTGAGCGGTATGCAAGACTACCTCAAGGTGTATATTTGGGTCAATGATGAAGTGATAAACTCTCTCGATGCCGATATCGTGGCTCGCATCAAGAGCGAAGGTACGCTTGTATACAACGACTTGCAATCGCCCGGAAAAGACGACAACATTCTTGCCGACGACTGGACTGAAAACAGCCTCAGCCTGGCCGAATATGCTGGCAAAAACATATACATCGCATTCTTGAACGATAATGAGAACCAAAGTGCTGTATTTGTTGACGATGTTCAAGTATTGCACAACAAGCCCATACGTGTTGCATTTACCAATGAAACTTCGGTAGTAAAACAAACCGAAATACTCATCTCGGGTGTAATATCTATCGACTCAGAAACCGACACATATCAATCTCTCAGCCTCACACTCAAGGATAGCGAAGGCAATGAGATAGACCAAATCAACGAAACAGGCCTCAACCTTAAGAAAGGCGACACATACAAGTTTGCTTTCGATAAGGCTCTTCCTCTCACTCAAGGAAAAGTCAACACATTTACAGTAACAGCTCTTTGCAACGATACTCGCTACGAGTTGATAGGTAAGATTTCAAACCTCGCTTTTGAGCCTGTTAAGCGTGTAGTTTTGGAAGAATTCTCGGGTCGTTCTTGCTCAAACTGTCCGCTCGGTATTGTAGCAATGGAAAATCTCTTGGAGCTCTACGGTGACTTGTTTATTCCCATCTGCATACGCACATATAGCGACGACCCCCTTGGCGCAGGCCTCTCAGACTACACCACATTCCTTGGTGTTACAGGTGCCCCCTCGGGTGTTATCAACCGCAAGGGCGTAAGTTATCCCGCTGTTTCGCACAATGGCGATTACTACTTCACAAACACTCAACTTCCTGAAGGACAAGCCAAATTGTGGGCCGACATCGTTGCTGACGAAATGACAACTCCTACCGAAGCCGATATCAACATCACCCAACTTTCTGTTGACGAAGCTACCAATGAATTTGTCATCCCCGTTTCGGTTCGTTATGCACTCGATGCCCAAAATCTCAACCTCAACCTCTTTGTTGTTGTTATGGAAGACTACGTAATGGGATGGCAGTTGAACGGTTTTGCCAATATTGAAAGCGACAACCTTGGCGAATGGAGTAAAGGTGGCAAATATGGCTCGGTAGTAGTATATGACTATCCTAATATGGATGTATGTCGTGCATACGCAGGACTCACTTTCAATGGTACCGGTGGTTACTTACCTCAAGAAATGAAGGCCGGTGAAGAATACACTGCCGAATTGCGCACTTCTGTTCCCGCCAATATCGAGAAAATGTCTAATACCAAAGTCGTTGTTATGCTCATCGATGCCAACACCGGTGTTGTTATCAACGCAGCTCTTGCCAACGAAATTGCAGCTGTCGACAACATCGACAATGATGAGAACATCAGCGTTATAGCACAAAATGGCAAAGTAGTTGTTAACACAACCGACAACGCACAAGTAGAAGTGTACGGTATCAACGGTATGCTCCTTGGCACAGCCAACGGTAACGGCAACATTGCAATTGATACTCCTGCCGGCGTAGCTATTGTCAAAGTTGTTACTCCCAATACTTCGGTTGTAAGAAAAGTACTCGTAAAATAATAATAACACTCATCCTCGATGCACCATCGGTGCATCGAGGAAATAAATCTATCCAATACAGAAACTTTTATGAAAAAAATCTTTACACAAATTCTCGTGATTGTAGCTATTGCCGCTACATCATTGACAGCCTATGCCGATCGCACCGGATATGGCCAATTAGTAGACTTGGGTCAACTACAACTAGACACCGATTATGAAATAAAAGGAGACTTCTCCAACTATATTGGTGCATTCACTGCAACTACAGATGGCACACTCATTGCCACCAGTACCGACTCTTATTCTTTATATCCCTATCGCGAACAGCTCGACAATATGGAGACCGAAGGTAATGCTATTGAATACACCCTCGATAACCCCTACGGAGCCAAGCAATACCACTTTGACATAACAGCCGGTACCACATACTACTTTTACCTCAACTTTTCAATGAGCGATTTCACTTTCCGCCTTTCAATGGATGCAGGTAACGGTATTGCCATTACCAATGTAACACCCGAAGCAGGTAGCGTATTCAGTGTATCTGGCGGTGGATTGGTTTCGGTAAAGTTCAATCGTGCCGTACAACTTGATGGTGCTGCCAAAATTCTTGGTGGAGATAAAGAAGCAACCGTTGCAGTAAATGGTCAAAACAACATTTACTCACTCGAAATCAAAGAAGTACTCTTCGGATGGTTGCAAGATGGCACATTGAAAGGTGGTGACAAATTTACCATTCGCCTCACCAATGTTACAGCTGCCGACGATGCAACAATAATATATGGAACAGACGGCACTGCCGATATAGAATTTATTATTGGCGAAATGCCCGTGCAACTTGTAAGTAGTGAGAACACATCCGGTACATTCAAATCATACTACCTGGCCGACGACCCCTCCGGCATTGTCACTCTTACATTTGATGGAGAAATAGCATCAGCACTCGTTTCTCTCTCTTTTGGTAGCACCGATGTTGAAGGTGACTATTATGTAGAAGACCTCACTCCCGTTATCGAAGGAAATACTATCAAAGTAGACCTTACAGGTAAGAGCCGTACTCCTGACAATATGGTTGCATCAGGTACAAACTACGGCAATGTAATACTCAGCTTTAGCAAAGTTATTGACAAGACAGGACAACACGCCTACTCTGGTGGTCAAGGCACTATTGGCGGATACGCTTTCTTGTATGACGGTCTGGAAGTAGTTACTGCCGAAGTCATCAGCGAATTTACCCCCGCTCCCGGTAGCAAATTGGATGGCGTAGCCGAACTTGAAATATGGATTACCGATGAAGCCAAACTTCAATATGATGGTGTATTGTTCAAGTACTCTAACGATATCGATGGCGAAAAAGAAATTGTAATATCGAATGACAACATCAAGAAAGAAGCCGACGAGTTTGATCCCTCAGCAGCAATTCTTACAATTCCCGTTCCCAATGAAATGGAAGGTTCTTGGAATGTAACCGTTTCTCTCTACAATCTTGTCAGTGCCGATGGTATCGACCACAGTAAAGATGTATATGCCGAATACTTTACAGGTGATGCTGCCGTAGATGAAGTATTTGGTGATGAAACCACAGAATTTACAGTTTACAACACCAAAGGCATCCTCGTTCTTTACACAACCAATCGTGATGAAGTGAAAAACCTTCCCAACGGCATCTACATCATCAACGGCAAGAAATTCTTGCTAAACCGCTGATAATTGCCTTATATATTTACACAAGCGGCTGTGTCAATTATGACACAGCCGCTTGTGGTTTGCAGATAATCTGGCACAAGACGAGGTTTGTGATTTATATACCAAGCTAGACCTTCAGGAATGATTAATCCTTTTTTCTATTCTTTTTACTTGTCTTATTTCAATAATCGTCTATTATCAACCTCTTTTAAAACCTTCATTTGCTGAATTGCTATTTGGTTTAGTTTTATTAGCCTTTCACCCTGAGAAAGTCCTTCATCAATAAAAACTGCATTTAAACTCTCCATATTTGAGAGGCAAATAAGTTCGTTTATTGTTGCATAATCCCGAATATTGCCTTTCAAATTGGGATTTGCTTCTCTCCACTGCTTTGCAGTCATACCAAACATTGCAACATTCAATACATCCGCCTCATTGGCATAAATAATGCTTGCCTGTAATGCAGTAACTTCGGTAGGAACAAGATTCTGTTTTATTGCATCCGTATGTATATGATAATTGATTTTGGATAGTTCTCTTTTTGCTGTCCATCCAATCAACTTCTGTTCTTCTTGTTTAAGTCTCTGGAATTCTTTAACAATATATAGTTCAAATTCAACAGAAATCCAACTTGCAAACTTGAACGCAATATCCTTATGAGCATAAGTTCCACCATATCTTCCTGACTTAGAGATAAGACCTATAGCGTTGGTAGCATTTATCCACTTTTGCGGAGAAAGCGTAAAGGCGTTTAATCCGGCGTCTTTTTTAAACCCCTCGAATTCGAGGGGGTTGAACTGAGGGTTATACAAACTTTCCCAAATTCCCAAGTATTCAATGGTATTTCGGTTACGCATCCAATTACCAATAACCGCTGTTGGGTCATCACTCTTATACTTTGCTATATCTGTCAATGATATATAATCATTTTCATTTACCGATATTACGGTTACATTGGTATTTTGAACTGTAATCTTTGCCATAATTGATATTTAACGATAAAGCTATAATGCAAAAATAAGAACAATTTATGAGATACCCAATAAAATTGTGTGCCTTCGCACTCTATCAAGGTAATATTTCAGATATGAATAGGATAAAAGAGATATTAGAATCCAAAGGAATCAGTCAAACTGAATTGGCAAATTTGTTAGGCAAAAGTTTTAATATGGTTAATTTGTATGCAACCAACAAAGTACAACCACCAATATCAATCTTGTATCAGATTGCTGAAATATTTAATGAAACATTCTATTATCCCGACTCTGAAGGGATAAGTTCGCAGAATGCGGCAAGGTTTTCGGGAGTAACCCGAAAGGTTTTGAGTTACTCAAAACATACCTTGCCATGTTCCTGCGAACATCAAGTTTGAAGCTGCTCCATTCATTTCGAGCGGCTGAAAACACACCTTGCTGTGTTCAGAAGAACACAAGTCCAAAGTTCTTATTCGTGGTTTGTAATTAGGGGCTACCATAGCATAGGCAAGTAATATGGCGGTTTGTCAAGTTTGTGGGTAATAAGGCTATATAGCTCGCATGCGCGCCTGCCGTATAGCCGGTAGGTCTGTGGCAAATATAGAGTTGAGGATTCTTGCTACTATTAAGATTTATCTCCATAAAAAAGTAACAGATAGTTGAGTATTTCCTACTCTTGCTTCTGTTTGAAATTTCCATATCTCTTTTCGCACTCGTATTCGTTTCTTTGTTGTTCCTATGAATGAGATAGTAGGTAGCACGAAAGAAAAAATCAAACAAGTACTTTTTTCTTCTCTCGCCTTTCACTATCTTTGCATTGGATATGAAAAAAAGGTTGCTGAATATAATCTTATTTGTTTGTTTCATCTCTATTGTGAGTGTCACCAACTCTATATCATTGAATAGCAAAATGATTATCAATGATTGTACCGACACACGCACAACCAAATATTGTATCGTAGATGCCACAAGCATTACCTTTCCCGATGCAGGATTATACATTCCTCGCACCGGCTCGCCCATCAATATTCATATCGCCCAACAGAGTTGCCGAAGAAACGATACCGAAAACAGGCTCAATACGTCATACCTCAAGGCCGGAAAAATAATCAACACAGGTGTTAGTTTTTCTATTTATAACAACTCTAAACTTTTCTGCTCCATTCTTTCCGAGCCTATTCATCGTCTGATAAGTCTCGGAAGGCTTATCATTTAGCCGGGCATTCTATACAGTATTTTATGCAACATCTTACATAAGTAACTCAATGTTGCACCTACACACACGACCTATACTTTCATTGTCCCAACAGCAAGGAAAGCATTGGGATGCATTATTGTGTGGCTAAAAAAACAAACATAGAATAACCAATAACCCCAAGATAAGAATTATGGAAAAGAATTTTATAAAAATACACTCTACAAAAGATATTATCACTATCGCATCAATCATAGTACTAGGTATTTTATTGGCCGTCTTGCCAATAGGCGGTGCAACAAATGTAACCGGCTATATTGTTATCATTTGCGGTATTTTATTTATACCCTTTATCAAGAACGGCTATAAGGATGCTTGGGAAGGCAAACATTACAACCGTAAAGAATTCTACTTTGCCAACAATATGAAAAACGAATTGATTGCGGCTGTTACCAACAATCCTCAGGCGATAGAAGTCAAAGAGAACGAAAAGGGTAACACCTTACGTCTGATACTATTTTACAGCAAAGAAACCGGACGTGCATTTATGCAACTCGAGGAGTATGTACCTTATAAATATGAGCCTCGTACCGAGATATGCGAACACGAGATAAGCCAAATTGAAAAACTTATCGGATAAAAGCGTAAAATACGGCATAAACAAAGAGGGTGTGCAGATATAAATCATTGCACACCCTCTTTGCTGTAATAAGAATTTATAAACACTTTGTAATACTAGATTCAAAGGGCTTAAATTAATGTTCCTTCAAGCACCGGTATTGGCAATAATACCGATGCCTATATGCAAAAAGACAGAACACTCATTATCTCAACTCAACTTGAATTGAACTGGCAATACAAAGCGTGTAGCGATAGGTTTTCCATCCTTGGTGGCCGGTTGCCACAATGGCAGTATACTCACTATGCGCAACACTTCGGCATCACATTCGGGTGTAAGGCTTCGTAAAATTTTGGCATCTACAGCCTTTCCATCAGTGTTGATGATAAACTCAACAAACACGCTTCCTTCGATGCGAGCATTGAAAGCCTCCTGCGGATATACCATATTTTGAGCTACAAACTCAAACAGAGCCTTATCTCCTCCGGGAAATTGAGGCATCTGTTCGGTGGCATCCGACTGGGCATAAGTTGCTGATAACACACTAGCTGTCAATATTGTAAACAGCAAAACAAACATCTTTTTCATACGTCTTTATATTAAAAATTGGACAATAGAGGTGCTTTCCGCGGTCAAAACACCTCGGGAATTATATAATATATATAGGTTCTATTGGAGTTGGAATGATACCGGTAATACAAACTCGACTTTAACCACTTTACCCTCCTCCACAGCCGGAGACCATCGTGGCATAATACTCAACAATCGCATCACCTCGGCATCACAATCGGGCGATACACTGCGCAATATGTGCGGGTCGATAATACTTCCATCTACGTCAACAACAAATTTTACCAATACCATTCCTTGCACATTATCTTCCTTGGCCTTTGTCGGGTATATGATATTTTCATTAAGGAATTGCATCAAGGCTTTGTCACCACCCGGGAATTGTGGCATCGATTGATTTGCCAACGCTGTCGTGTCGGGTAACACTTCTACATCGGCTACAGACGGCCTCCCATCTACTACATTGTATGTAAAATCCGACGCATAGGCATATAATGTGTTGCTACAATGTGCAACGAAAAGCAACAAGATAGCCATAGGTACTAGAATGATATATAATACACGCCTGATAGCAAGGCTATCACTCTGATTGATTTTCTTCACACGACGCATCAGCATCTTATAGTTGAAATGCGCACCAAACATTCTCAACGCCAAATTGCTTTGCGCTGTCTGTAACAAGTGATATTGATAATCTTTCACCGAGTGAGTCTGTTGTATAGCCTCGGCATCGGCCAAATATTCGATAACAAGTTGTACCTCACGACGCAACATCCAAGCCAAAGGATTGAACCAACCGACAATTACAACCAGTTCACCGAGCAACAGGTCAAGTGTATGCGCACCTCGCACGTGAGCCTTTTCGTGCAAAAGAATATCGCGCATCATTGCCGGTTCATACTTCTCGACATTAATAAAAACAGCTCTGCCAAACGAGAATGGCAAAACGTCATCAGCAGGACAATACACAGTCTCTCCCAATACAACCTCACGCCTACTGCGAACAAAAATATACAGTACCGAGCCTAGTCGCACAAGCAGGAAAATCGCCCCTATTACCACACCTAATATATATAGGTCGACAAAGCCCCAACTACGGGTAGTCTGCTCGATTCCAACCGTAAGAGTAGGCAATTCTATGCCGTACTGCTCATTGATTGTTGCAACGTAATTTTCCATACGCGGCGCATAATGGGAAAAATATGCCATCGGATAGAGAAATGTAAAAACAATCCCACACAACAACGTAGCCCGATGAGCGCGAAGAAATGTATCACCGGAAAGAAACAGTTTGTACAACAAGTACAACACTGCAATGCCAAGCTGACTGAGCAATATATATATCATTACACTCATAAGTAATCTATTTAGAGGTTTTTCCGTTCTCTATTATTCGAGCTATCTCTTGCAACTCGTCCGATGTAATTTGTTCCTCACTTGCAAAGAATGCCACCAAGTCTCGATAGGAATTGGCGAAGTAATTCTTCACCACACTCGACAAGAAACTGCGCTTATATTCTGTTTCCTCTATCGCGGGTGTATAGTGATATGTATTTCCATAGCGTTTTGATACCACATAGCCCTTGCGCTCCAAGTTCTTTACAACCGATGCCAGGGTTGTATAGGGAGGTTGAGGGTCCGGCATCTTGTCGAGAAAGTCCTTGACACAACCGCCTTTTTGTTGCCACACAACCAACATTACTTCTTCTTCTTGAGCTGTCAATTTTTCCATATACGCTGTTCTAAATATATTAAATTACGAACTTTTCGCAAATCTACGAAACTTTCGTAGATAAATACAATAGTTTGCTAGTTAATATTTGTTAATTAAAAATTTTGTTATGAATAGGAAAGGAGAAAAGCTCAACAACAAGAATGAGATGCACAACCCCTGCCGACATCCGATATCGAACTAATAAGGCTAGGATGGGATAAAGGCGTATAAAAAACGAAGCACATTGCATTATAGCAATGTGCTTCGTATATCTTGATAAGTGGTAGAATTAGAGTAAAGCTTTTACTTTCTCTTCGAGTTGAGCTTTTGTGCCCGAACCAACGTGTTTGTCTACCAATTTTCCGTCTTTAAAGAACAACAAAGTAGGAATGTTACGGATACCGTATTCACCACTGATTTCGTCGCCCTCGTCAACATTATATTTACCGATAGCTACACGACCTTCATATTCAGTAGCCAATTCGTCAACAAAAGGACCAATTTGACGGCAAGGACCACACCACTCTGCCCAGAAGTCAATAACTACGGGTTGACCCGATGCGATAAGTTCTTTTCCTAATTCGTCTGTGATTTTTAGTGCCATAGTATTTAAAATTTAGAGTTAATAAAATTCTATTTGTGCTTACAAAAATAACGAATGTAATGTAGATATACAAGCATTTGTGATGTTAAAATTTATAATTATGATATAAAGTATTGCTCAATTCATCACACTTTCATATCTTTGCAACCGTGAAATAATGTGTAAACAGCTAATGCATAACACGCAACGTCTCATATCGATAATAATGCTGATGCTGGCAACAACGCTGCTTTTTGCCACATCGATTATTCCTCATCATCATCACGATGATGGCAGCATCTGCATTTCACTCGAAATGGATAGAGACTTATCAAACGAACATAATCATTCACACAATGGTTGCGACAACGATTGTGCAATGAATATTGATGTTGTGCAAGATGCCAACCAACCCGGACACGCATCAAAAGCCTGGCTGTTACCTATCCTTTCGGCTGTAATCTTATGGGATAACACCCTTATTCCCAGCCCCGAAGAGAGCAATCGCAAAACAAATTTCATTTACATCGAACACGCCACACCCGGCATTGTCTGCCACTCCTGCGGGTTGCGTGCGCCACCTGCTATGGCTTAATATTTACTCTACCCCTTACATTTTCTTAAGGGGGTCATCACACTATTAATAATAACCTTAACTATACGTAGCCTACTAGGCAACGTATACTAATTACCCATAATATCATCCGAAAATGAAAAGATTAGTTTTTATCATTCTCACTGCCGGTGCATATCTATTGGCAGGATGTGCCAACAACACTCACACCGAGACACACGACCACTCGACACACAGTCACGCGGGTCACGATCATTCAACTCACTCTCACAACCACGAAGGACACGACCACTCGGCTCATTCACATAGCCACGAAGGTCACGACCATACGGCTGAAACCTCAAGTCACAACCACAACCACGAAGATGGAATATCACTCAAACCGGGTGAAATAGAGAGTATCAATCTCACAACCGAGACTGTTGCTCCAGCACCATTTACATCGGTTATCAAATGTACGGGTCACGTTATAGGCGCAACAGGTGATGTTGTCACAGTCGTAGCACCTCAATCGGGTACAGTACACTTCTCTCGCTCCATCACCGAGGGTTCGGCTGTTGCTTCCGGTAGTACATTGTTTACCATATCTTCGCGTAACGTAGGTCAAGGTGATGCCGCCGAACGTGCCCGTGTAGCATACGAAACAGCCAAGGCTGCTTATGACCGTGCCGAAACACTTATTGCCGACAAAATCATTTCACAACGCGAATACGAAACTACTCGCGAAGCCTACGAACAGGCTCGACTTGCATACGAAGCTGTGGGTAAAGGCGAAACTGCGGGCTCACAGGCTCGCGCTCAAAAGGGCGGATATATAACCAGCTTGTTGGTAAAAGAGGGCGAATTTGTAGAAGCTGGAGCACCTTTGGCCACCGTAGCACAAAACAAGCGTCTGCAACTACGTGCCGATGTACCTCAACGCTACTATGGAGAACTTTCTTCTATCACATCGGCTAACTTTGTAACACCCTACGACGATGCAGTGTACGAATTATCATCGATGAACGGAAAACTATTATCATACGGACGCAATGCCGGTGAAACATCATTCTTTGTTCCCGTAACATTCGATTTTGACAACCGCGCCTCTATCGTACCCGGTACCAGTGTCGACGTGTACCTGCTAGGTAAGAGCAAAGGTGACATCATAAGCATACCGGCCGAAAGTCTTACCGAAGAACAAGGTTTATATTTTGTATACTTGCGTCTATGCGAGAATGACTTTAAGAAAGTAGAAGTAAAAACAGGTGCATCCAACGGCAGTCGTGTAGAAATTGTACAAGGATTGAAAGCCGGCGACAAAGTTGTAGTAAATGGCGTTTACCGTGTCAAATTGGCTGCAAACAGCAATGTACTTCCCGAAGCACACAACCATAACCACTAAAAAAGAGTTGCTGTATGCTGAATAAGATTATAAAATTTTCATTGCAAAATCGCCTTTTAGTATCGATTGTATCGGCACTTATATTAGTATTAGGCGTATACAATATTGCAAATATGGAGGTCGATGTTTTCCCCGACCTCAACGCCCCTACGGTTGTTGTTATGACCGAGGCTCACGGAATGGCTCCCGAAGAGGTAGAACGTTTGGTAACCTACCCCATCGAGACTAGTGTTAACGGAGCAACTCACGTACGACGTGTTCGCTCTTCATCTACAACCGGTTTCTCGGTAGTATGGGTAGAATTTGATTGGGGTACAGATTTATACTTGGCACGTCAGATTACTTCGGAACGACTCATTCAAGTAGGCGAAATGCTTCCCGAGGGAGTGGGTACTCCCACTATGGCACCCCAATCGTCAATACTTGGCGAGATGATGATTATAGGTCTCAGCGCCGACAGTACATCTCTGCAAGATTTGCGTACATTTGCCGATTGGACCATACGCCCTCGTATGCTCTCGATAGGAGGTGTGGCTCAAGCCACTGTTATCGGTGGTGAGATTAAGGAGTACCGCATCTCACTCGACCCGGCTCGTATGAAACACTACGATGTTACTATCGACGAGGTGTTGGCTGCTTCACGCAATATGAACAACAATGCCAACGGTGGTATCATATATGAATATGGCAACGAATATATTGTACGCGGTGATATTACTACCACCAATGTCGAAGAGATAGGCCGTTGCGTGGTAAAACGCATAGACGGCAAACCGGTTGTACTTGCCGATGTTGCCGACGTTATCATTACCGACAAGTCACCCAAGCTGGGTATGGCATCGGTTGAAGGCAAACCGGCAGTTCTTATCACCGTAAAAAAACAACCCAATACAGGAACGATAGAACTTACTGAGAAGATTGAAGCAGCACTAGGAGACTTAAAGAAAAATCTTCCTGCCGACGTTACAATGTCAACCGACATTTTCAAACAGTCGCACTTCATAGAGAGTTCTATCAACAACGTTCAACGCGCGCTCATCGAAGGTGCTATATTTGTAATCATTGTGCTATTCTTCTTCTTGATGAATACACGTACTACAATTATTTCGCTAGTAGCCATACCATTGTCGGCAATTGTTTCATTGCTCACACTCAAGGCGATGGGACTCACCATCAATACAATGAGTTTGGGTGGTCTTGCTATTGCGATTGGTTCATTGGTAGACGACGCAATAGTTGACGTAGAGAACGTATATAAGCGACTGAGAGAAAACCGATTACTCCCCATTGAGCAGCGAGCCAAAACAATTGACATTGTATTTGAGGCGTCGAAAGAGGTACGTATGCCCATTCTCAACTCTACACTCATCATTATGGTGAGCTTTATGCCGTTGTTCTTCCTTTCGGGTATGGAGGGACGTATGTTGCGCCCACTGGGTATTGCCTTCCTTGTGGCTCTAGTAGCATCTACAGTTGTGGCATTGACACTTACCCCTGCCTTGTGTAGCTATCTGCTCAATAGCGACAAAGCATTCAAACAAGAAAAAGAACCTTGGTTGTCGCGCAAACTGAAGGGTATATATAGCACTGCTCTCAACTGGACATTGTCACATTACAAAGGAGTTCTTACAGGTACTATTACCCTCTTAATCGTAACTATAGGTGTCTTCTTTACATTAGGACGTAGTTTCTTGCCTCCTTTCAACGAAGGTTCGTTTACAATCAACATTGCCACACAACCCGGTGTTTCGTTGGAAGAATCGGATCGTATGGGGCGTCAAGTAGAAGAGTTATTACTACAAGTACCCGAAATACAGACAGTGGCTCGTAAGACCGGTCGTGCCGAACTTGATGAACACGCCCTCGGTGTAAATGCCAGTGAAATTGAGGCTCCATTTGTATTACAAGACCGCCCACACAGTGTTGTCAAGGCCGATATTCGTGAAAAGTTGAGTACCATATCGGGCTTGAACTTTGAGATTGGTCAACCCATCTCGCACCGTATCGATGCAATGTTGTCGGGTACAAAATCACAGATTGCCATCAAGCTGTTTGGTGAAGACCTCAACCGTATGTATAGCATCGGTAGTCAAATCAAAAGTCTTGCCGCAGGTGTAGAAGGTGTTGCCGACTTGAACATCGAACAACAAATAGAACGTCCTCAACTCCATATTGTTCCCCGTCGCGACTTGTTGGCTCGATATGGTATCACAATGCCCGAGTTTGTCGAGTTTATCAACGTAGCAATGGCCGGTGAAGTGGTTTCTCAAATATATGATGAGAGTCGCACATTTGACCTTACTGTTCGCGTGCAAGATGAAAATCGCGACACCGCATCCAAGTTGAAAGACCTGATGATAGACACTCCCGAAGGTAAAGTTCCTCTATCGCAAGTTGCAGAAGTACGCTCAACTATGGGTCCTAACACTATCAATCGCGAGAATGTAAAACGTAAGATAGTCATTTCGGCCAACGTTGCCGACCGCGACCTTCGCAGCGTGGTTGATGACATACGTCAATTGGTTGACGAGAACATCCAGCTCCCCGAAAGCTACTACATAGAGTATGGCGGACAGTTTGAAAGTGAAGAAGAGGCTTCCAAAATATTGGTTATAGCCTCAATGGCATCTATCCTCATCATCTTCTTATTGCTCGTGCAACAATTCAAGAGTGCAGGACAATCGGCCATCATCTTACTTAACTTACCTTTGGCACTTATCGGAGGTATCTTCATACTCCGCTTTACCTCGGGCGAGATGAGTATTCCTGCTACCATTGGTTTTATATCGCTATTTGGTATCGCTACACGTAACGGTATGTTGCTCATATCGCGTTACAACTCACTATGCGAAGGTGGTATGCCGGTACAAGAAGCAGTCAAAGCGGGTTCGATAGACCGTTTGAACCCCATTCTTATGACAGCACTCACATCGGCATTGGCACTCATACCATTGGCAGTAAACGGCAGCGCTCCCGGTAACGAGATACAGAGTCCTATGGCACAAGTCATCTTGGGAGGTTTGCTCAGTTCTACTCTACTCAATGCATTCGTTATACCTGTTATTTACCTATTAATGAACCGCAAAAAAAGTAACCAATGAAAAGATACTTCATCCTTATAGGCTTAGCCATAGCCACAACAGCTGTTAATGCACAAACACCCATCGAGAGCATCTTGAGCAGTGTAGCGTCTAACAACAGCAGCATCAAAGTTGTGCAACAAGAGACTATTGCTGCTCAAACCGAATTATCGGCCGAGAATTGCTTGGAAAATCCCACTTTCGAGTTTGAGTATCTTTGGGCAGAGAAGCAAGTGCCGGGTGGTAACAAATATGGTTTTACCATTATGCAAGGCTTTGACTTCCCTACTCTATACAGCCAACGTCGCAACCTCATCAATGCACAGAATATGTTAGGCACATCGCAAGTCGATTATGCCCGACAACAGGCACTGCTTGAGGCTAGAGAATTGTGCATTAAGATAGTCTACTTAAACAAACAGATTGAACTGGTAAGCGAACGTGTTGCCATAGCCGACACCCTGGTAACGCTATATCAGCGTCGATTGGTTGCCGGTGATGCCAACCAATTGGAGGTAAACAAAGTTGAGATAGACCGTCTGAGCCAATCGAACCGATTGAGAATGCTCATAAGCGAACGCGCGACAGCTCATACTGCACTCATTGCGTGCAATGGAGGTATAGCTCTTCCGGTAGCAATGGAACAACTAATGCAATACCCCGACATCGCAATGCCCGCATCGCTCGATGATGTAGTGGCTCAATGGCAACAAGCCGATGCCTCGATGCAAATACTCCGCAATCAACAACAATTGGCCGAGTCGTATAGTGCTGTATCGAAACAAGGTTGGATACCTCGCTTTGAACTTGGATATAAACAAGCATACGAAGTGGGAGATATGTTCTATGGTCTTGCTGTTGGTATTTCTCTCCCCTTATTCAAGACCAACAATGAGGTAAAAACCGCAAAGGCACGTGCAATGGCAATCAACTGGCAAGCCGACAACACCAATACTCAAATCACCGCTGAAGCGACACAACTATATGATGAAGCATTGGCTTTGAGCAAAGCACTTGTCGACTACAACTTGCTATCGAAGCAAAACAATCGCCAATTACTTATGAAGGCTTTGCAAAGCGGACAAATATCACTGCTTGAGTATATGGCCGATATTGCATTGCTGAACGAAGCAGAGGAGAACAGACTCCTGCTCGAATATCAATATTACAGCAAACTGTCACAACTCGACCGCAACAACTTGTAATATCAGATATTATATTATAAAAGAAATCGCGCTCCTCATACCCTCGCAGGGTTGTAGGAGCGCGAGCTCTTTTACTCAATGTTTCTAATGTCAGTTTTTATATGTATTATCGGCATCAACTTTGTGAGAATAGGTAACACCATCTTTACCTCTATAACCGGAACTACCACCTCCGAATGCAACAGAAGGCAAGCTACCTACACTACCCAATACAAATATTATAGCAAATACCGAAGCCAAGGCCACTAATATCTGAATGATAATGCGTACTACAACCATTACGAACAAGACTGCAGTTATGAGCATACCAATAATATATACGACAGAGAAGATAGTAACGGGTAATGCTAATGCAGCACCATAAGTTTGGGCATTTTTGCGATATGACCACACAAGACCGCCTATCAAAGTACCAAAGAAGGCAAGTAGCATAAGAGTTTCTCCCACAATACCCTTTATACCTGCAAAATTTGTTATTAAAGCCACAACTATAAGGATGGGCAGACACAAGCCCAAACCCCACGCAGCAGGCTTGAGAGAAATTCCAATAACTCGATCATCATTCTCTTCAATTACCTCACCACGTTTGGCAGCCATAACATCATCCAACATATAACTGTAAGCATAGATACTCGCCAAATGACCTAAAACAAAAATAGCGAAAGGTATGGCACGAAATACAATTGTCCAGAAACCAAAATATTTGCTATCGCACCACCATATTACATCACTACCCATCTTCAATACACCTATAATCTCTATTAACGAGGCCAAAATGAGCAATCCGGGAACAAGCAACAGCAAAACTTGCTCCAACTTGGGAAAGGGCTTACTAATCATACACAACAATAGGCTTACCACAACTAGCAGCAAAACCAATATTGAAGGTGTGTACGAGAAGTAGAAATGACCAATTGCGCTATGTTGGCGGTTATGTTTGTCGCTAAAAGGATTTACAACATCATCTCCATTCTTTGAGCTAAATTTCAAATCTTCACCTGCTACCAAATAACGTGTACCTTCGTACTCAAATATATAATCACCTCTATCTGCTATACTATCAACAGCCGTAATTTCCATTCCCTTTGGCATCATTATAGACACATCTTCGGCATTCTCTCCGGGCTCGGCATTCAGGGGAGTAACCTCAACAGAGTCTTTCACCAATGGGTCTAGCACAAAAATCTGTCCTTGCACCGACATTACAATCATCAACAGTAATAGTGTAACACTATAACGAATTTTTTTCATAGTAATTTAATTGATTAATAATATTTTCTTGTTTTATTCAATGACGCAAAAATACTTAGTACGGCATTGTGTGTCAATATGCAAAAATCATATTATACCTAATGAAACACCAATTTTACTTATTGTTACAACAAGTTTGACTTTATAACGTCAAATTTATATCTTTGCATATCTAACAACGCCAAACTATGAAAAATCATATAGCGACATTATTATTACTCATATTGGGATGTCTATCTACTCATCTATATGCCCAAGAGAGCAACAATATAATTGACACCACAAACATTATATCCGACACCACAAATATTGCACACGTAATACCCGACACCGGCTATATAATGCCCGACATTATCAAGCAACTCGGTGACACTCCCACCATCAATATACAACCACTCGGACAACGCATCTTTGAAAACAAATACTTCCAGATGACCTATATAGGAGTGCCACTGGTAATAGCCGGCATTGCCACACAAGGCTACCCATCGGATAGGTTTAAAGAACTGCGGGACACATACACACCCTACTTTCAGCACTCGTACGACGACTACTTGTTATTCTCTCCTATTGCAGCCACAGTCATTATGAAACTGTGCGGCGTAGAGAGCCGTAGCACGTGGGAACGGTTTATTGTCTCGGGATTATTCTCGGCAACCATTACAGCTGCATCGACCTATGCTATCAAATATTCGGTCGAAACTCTTCGCCCCGATGGCTCTACCCACGACTCATTTCCTTCGGGACATACAGCCATTGCCTTTGCATCGGCTCACATACTACACAAAGAGTACGGTAAATTGAGTCCTTGGATAAGCATCGGAGGATATACTGTTGCAACAACAGTGGGTCTAACTCGCATTCTCAATGATAGGCATTGGGTATCGGATGTACTGGCCGGAGCGGGCATTGGTATATTATCGACCGAGTTGGGATACTTCTTTACAGAGCTTATATATAAAGATAATAAACTCAATTATATAGCACATCCCGACTTTACACTACCTGTCACACCATCCAACGTAGGACTGACAATGGGACTGTCATTACCCTTATCATCACTCGATATGGGAGACGGTATTCATCTCACAGCATCAACCGGCAGTCGTATGGGAGTTGAAGGAGCGTGGTATATCAATCCATACTTGGGTATAGGAGGAACGGCCGGAGTTGCAACAATGCGCACGCAACTCAGCAATCACACCGACGATAGTTTCTCCTTAGATGCTGCAACATTGGCAGCCGGGGCATACGGTTCTCTTCCTCTGGGATATAACTCTAGATTTCGTGCCAATATAAAAGCATTAATAGGCTGTAATTTTATGGCACACAAATCCCTCATACCCGAAACAATGGTTGCTGACAAATGTGGCTTATACTACGAGCTAGGGCTCTCGCTATCGGTAGCAGCCAAACGCCATTTTGGAGCCAACATCTTCTGTGATTACGGAGGTCACAGCATTACAGCAACACACACGCCCTCCTACAAATATAATCTTACACGCACAGGACGCCACAACTATTTGCTACATACAGCAACTATTGGTGTTACAACCTCTATTCTTTTCTAGACCGCAAAGACACATTTAGGGAGATAAAAAAAGGGTGGTATTCTCACGAACGCCACTCTTTTTGAATATTAGAAACATCAATAATAAAAGGTTTTTTCGTTGTTACTGAAATATTCTTTTAATCTCTAGTATACCATAAAGAAACTTTATTTTTAGAATCTTCATTTATAAGATGCATTACAGAGACTAAATGTTGCATCCAATCAAAAGATTTTACACAATTTAACAAATGACTAAAACTTCGAGCGCAAACCTAGAGATACTCCCACGTTGAGAGGGCGATCGCGCCATATTGTATGCACAAAAGATTCGTTATTGAAATAATAACCTAGCGAAGGTTCAACATACGCATCGAGGTGTGGAACAATATTGAATGCAGCACCTACACCTACGAGAGCCGAAAACTGTGGATGCTTATCACGGAAAGTCTTACTACCGAGGCAGTCATACAGATGACTTTCGGGACTTTCCTGATGACGTGCCGATACATTTATATCTATTTGCCCTCCTACCGAAGCATAGAAAGAAAATCTTTTCACCTCGGCAAAAGAATATTTCAAATAAATCGGAACGCCCAAGTAATGCAGTTCTTGACGACCCACACGCCAATTGTATGACATCTCATAGTCAGAACTCATATAAGTATATGATATACCTGTTCCAAGCGACCAACGATCAAACGATTTTTCGACCAACGCTTTGACATTGAATGGCAACTTGTGATTGAATACCAACTCTGCTTCACCACCGCAACGCAAGGGGAAAGTGGTAACACTGCTCGCTGTGGGCATAGAATATGACTCTAATACGAATGCCAGAGTCGAGTTATCTTTACAGGGTTTGATTATTACATTATCATAGTAATTTTGCTCATAATAACAATCAACCTCTTGTATGACGCTATCTGTCGGCATCTCCGACGAAACACAATCCGATTCTTCTACAACACTTTCTTCACATTCGCCACAAGCATAAACTTGTTCCTCACTGTCAAGAACAGGCATTTCGTATTCATTAATAACAACACTTATATCTTCATCTATCGCAGTATCATCAACACTTCGCATAACACGTTCGGTCTTGTCATTAGGCCGTGTAGAACTGCAATATCGATGTTTTACGACAACCGATTTTTCTTTCAATACAGTATCATCCGATAGTACATTATCAACAGCAACAGGGTGTGTTTCAATCATATCAATCTGTTCAACATCACATACACTGTCAACAATGGCAATATCTTCGGGGGTTATCGATTTAGGGGCATAATTTATTAATCGAACAGAAAAAGTTACAGCCGCAATGGCCAACACAGCTACAGCCGCTACATACAAAGGACGACGATACCAAGCGATTATCTTGGGCAGACGGCTCTCTATCCTCTCCCATACCGACTGCGGAACAGGACGAGAATATCCTTCTAATTTCTTATTCAAAAACTCTTTCAATCTCTCGTCGGCCATATATCCAATAGTTTTTCTAGTTTTTGCTGTATTAATATTCTCGCTCTGTTATACTGCGAGCGAGATGTACTCTCAGTTATTCCTAATTGGTGTGCTATCTCTTTATGAGTATACCCCTCGATAGCATACATATTGAAGACTGTTCGAAATCCCACCGGTAATGATGCAATCACAGACATCAATTCATCTCCCGAAATTTTTTCAATAACCGAAATATTAGCATCGGGAACAGTAAGCACATCATCCAACTCTACACTCTCAGACAATACATCGTTACTACGCAAATTTTCGAGAGCCGTGTTGATAACAATACGACGTACCCACCCCTCCAAAGAGCCCACACCCGTATATGTATCAAGAGAAGAAAACACCTTAACAAAGGCATCTTGTAAAACATCCTGTGCAACAACAGTATCACCTACATATCGCAATGCCACCACATACATTTGTGATGCAAAGCGATCGTACAAGGCTTTCTGCGCCTTACGACTGTTGCCTATACAGGCTTTTATCAATTCTTGATCTTTATTCGAGTGCATTATTTCAATGGCACCTATTATATAGATGCATATTTTGTCAAAAAAGTTGCATTATGCTAAAAATTAGCAGACTCACCACCCTATACGGTGGTGGGTCTGCCATAAATTATCTATAATAATTGATGATATCAGTCAATTAGTCTAGCTTGTGGATAACAAGACCCGAGCGCAATTTAGGCTCAAACCAAGTTGTCTTAGGAGGCATAATATTGCCGGTGTCGGCTATATCGATAAGTTGTTGCATAGATACAGGATATAGAGCAAGAGCTACACGCATTTCGCCACTATCTACGCGGTCTTTCAACTCACCAAGGCCACGAATACCACCTACGAAGTCGATACGTTTGTCACTACGCAAGTCGGTGATACCGAGGATGTCGCGCAAGATGTAGTCTGATGAGATGGTAACATCAAGAACTCCAATAGGATCATTATCATCGTATGTTCCTTCGCGAGCTGTGAGCGAATACCATTCACCATCGAGGTAGAGTGCAAAGTTGTGGAGAGCTGCAGGTGTATAAATATCGGCACCTTTCTTCTCTACGATAAAGTGTTCGGCAACCTTGGCAAGGAACTCCTCCGAAGTGAGACCATTGAGATCTTTCACAACACGGTTGTAATCGATAATCTTGAGGTGTGAAGCGGGGAAGCACACAGCCAAGAAGTAGTTATACTCCTCATCACCACGGTGATTGGGGTTGTTTTTGGCTTTCTCGGCACCTACAAGAGCAGCAGCTGCTGTACGGTGGTGACCATCGGCGATGTAGAGATAGGGAATAGCAGCAAACAACTCAGTGATACGTTTGATATCGGCCTCGTTGTCGATTACCCAGAAGTGGTGACCAAAACCATCGGGAGCCACAAAGTCATACTCGGCAGCTTTCTCTTTGCACACGCGGGCTACGATACCATCGAGTTCTTCATTATCGGGATAAGAGAAGAATACAGGTTCGATATTGGCGTTGCTGTTGCGAACGTGTTTCATACGGTCTTCCTCTTTGTCACGACGAGTGAGCTCGTGTTTTTTGATTACACCGCTCAAATAATCTTCTACGTTAGCGGCTACAACAAGACCATATTGTGTACGGCCATTCATTGTTTGAGCATATACGTAGTAGTTTTCTTTCTCATCTTGTACAAGCCAACCTTTTTCTTGGAAGGCGTGGAAGTTTTCAACTGCTTTTTCATAAACCTCAGGAGCGTGCTCGTCTGTACCGGGAGCAAAATCAATCTCGGGCTTAATGATGTGATAAAGCGACTTCTCATTGCCTTCGGCCTCGATACGAGCTTCTTCTGAACTGAGTACGTCATAAGGACGTGAAGCAACTACTTCAATCAATTGTTTCGGGGGACGTAACCCCTTGAAAGGTTTAACTTTTGCCATAATTAGTGTTTTAAAAAAAGTATTGTTATTAAGGTTGATTTATTTTCGTTCTATAGTTTGTTCTCTGTCAGGTCCTACCGATACGATAGCAATGGGTACACCCAATTCTCTTTCTATAAAGGCGATATAATCCTTAAATGCTTGGGGGAACTCATCTTCGCTCTTGACAGCTGTCATATCTTGTTTCCATCCGGGTATTTCTACATAAACTGGCTCTATACCCTCTTCAATAGAATAAGGCAACTCTCGGGTTTCCTCTCCATTGACACGATAAGCTACGCAGGCTTTGATAGTTTCAAAGGTATCCAGAACATCACTCTTCATCATAATGAGCTTGGTCACACCATCTATCATCACGGCATATCTCAATGCTACAAGGTCTATCCATCCGCAACGACGACGACGACCTGTTACTGCACCATATTCGTGACCGAGGTCGCACATTTTTTCGCCATCGGCATCAAACAACTCTGTGGGGAATGGACCACTGCCCACACGGGTACAATAGGCCTTAAATATACCATACACTTCTCCAATACGATTGGGAGCTACTCCTAGACCTGTGCAGGCACCCGCACATACGGTATTGGATGATGTAACAAAAGGATAAGATCCGAAGTCTACATCCAACATAGTACCTTGCGCACCCTCGGCAAGTACACTTTTGCCTTCACGCAATAAGTTATTCACAAAGTGTTCGCTATCGATAATGGTAAAGCGCTTGAGATACTCTATCGCCTCCATCCAACGAGCCTCCAACTCGGTAATGTCGTACTCATAATTGAGCGATGCAAGAATAGCCTCGTGGCGAGCTTTCAGCGTGTTATATTTGTTCTCAAAATCCATAAATATATCTCCTACACGCACACCGTTACGGCTTATCTTATCGGTGTATGTAGGGCCTATACCCTTACCGGTAGTGCCTATCTTTCCCGAACCTTTGGCAGCCTCGTAGGCAGCATCCAATATACGGTGAGTAGGCAAGATAAGGTGAGCCTTTTTCGAGATATAGAGGCGTTGAGTGAGGTCGTGTCCGCTGGCTGCAAGTTGCTCGGCTTCATCGCGAAACAATACGGGGTCTAGCACGACACCATTACCTATTACATTGACTTTACCGCCTTGAAATATACCCGAGGGTATAGAACGCAATACATATTTATTACCCTCAAACTCTAGAGTATGGCCGGCATTGGGTCCTCCTTGAAAGCGAGCTACAACATCATATCGGGGTGTAAGCACATCTACTACCTTTCCTTTTCCTTCGTCACCCCACTGTAAACCTAAAAGGATATCTACCTTCATATCGATTTTGTTGTTTATATTTTGAGTTATTTTATTTTTTACTTCCGTTTTTCTCTATCTTGGCACAACGCGAACACAAGCCATAAATATACAGCGTATAATATGTAGGCTCAAAACTTCGAGGTTTGCGAGAGAGTAACTCTCCTACTACCTCCACCGCTTTCATCTCCTTGACCTTACCGCAACGAGTGCAGATGAGGTGATGATGATTGTTGGTTGGTGTTATGCGCTCATATCGAGCCACTCCATCGCCCAATGTTATACGGCGTACAAGACCGGCTTCGATAAAAAGATTAAGCGTATTATATACGGTAGCTCTGCTCACTCTGAAACCATCCTCCAGCATCGAAGTATGCAACGCTACAACATCAATATGTGCCGATGAAGAATATATCTTATCCAAAATTGCAAACCGCTCGGATGTCTTACGCATCTTTCTGTTTTCCAAAAACTGCGCAAGTTTTTGTTGCACAGCTAGTTCGCGATATTTTTCTTCACTCGAATACATAATCTTTGTCTCTACAAAGTTATATTATTTTTATCATTTGTGCAATAGTATCACCACTATATTGGATGTTTTTTTCTTACACCATCTATTTATCACTTTATTTTGGAGTGACACACATATTTTACGGCTCGTACAGTTCTATAAGATTATTGCGCCACGCTTCATCAATACCCTCGGCACAACGCAATCGCTCGACAACCAACGCACCTACCGTCGGTAGCATAAGAGCCTCCGATATAAATCGCTGCGCCGCAATAGCCGGCAATGTGTTTTGACTCGCCAACAAAATAGCCCTGTCTGTCATCTCACACACCCAACAAGCATCGGCATCATCGGTCAACAACGAGTAACCCAGCCTGTATCCCACATAGACCTCTACATCACGTGTGTGCACAACTGCCTCGATAGCCAACTTTGGCGCATCGGGCAATTTAGAGAAGAGATACTTACAACAAAAGTCGGCTACTTCTACATTGGGCATCTCAACAATCCAACGTCGCGCGACATCAAGAGTACATTCTTCTACCGGATATAGCATTGGAGCCAACAGCATCGATTCTCTCACTCCGGTATCGTGCCACAATTCTTCGGCTATCTCTATCGACGGAGTCACTTGCCCGGCTATTCGTTGCAATAAAGGCAATGTAAGTCCGAAATTCACCCTATAAGAGGCGCCCTTTTGGCGCATACTTTGTGCAACAACACCATTCATATAGAGGCGATATAGACGCTTTATATCTTTCAATTGCATAATATTTAGATATCTTTTACATAACAAGAGGATGCAAATTTTTCATTGCATCCTCTTGTTATTTTTGATGTAAAATTATTTAGGGAATAATGTTGAGTTGACGGAAACATTTCTCCACTTTATCCAACAATACATCCACTTGCTCACGAGTATGTGTAGCCATAAACGAGATGCGAATGAGAGTATCGTGAGGAGGAACTGCAGGAGCTACAACGGGGTTGACAAAAATACCCTCATCGAGCAACATACGGGTCACTAAGAAAGTCTTGTCATTGTCACGCACATACAAGGGAATAATAGGAGTGCAAGTATTACCTATTTCACATCCCATATTGCGGAATCCTTCCAATGCATAATTGGTAACATCCCACAGACGATCAAATCTCTCGGGCTCACTCTCCATAATATCCAATGCAGCACCGGCAGCAGCTGTCGATGCGGGTGTGATACTTGCCGAGAAAATATACGAACGAGATGTATGACGCAAGAAATTGGCTGTCACCGAGTCAGTTGCAATGAAACCACCCAACGAAGCAAATGACTTACTGAATGTACCCATAATAAGGTCAACATCATCTGTGACACCAAAGTGGTTGCAAACGCCTCGACCATTGCGACCGAACACACCGAAACCGTGTGCTTCGTCGACCATCAAAGCCGCATTGTATTGCTTACACAACTCTACCATTTTGGGCAGATTGGCAACATCTCCCTCCATCGAGAACACACCATCGGTAACAACGAGTTTCACTTTATCGGGCTCACACATTTTGAGGCGTTGCTCCAATTCAAACATATCGTTGTGACGATATTTAAGGCGCTTAGAAAAAGAGAGACGGAAACCATCAACGATAGAAGCGTGATCCGATTCATCGGTAATGATATAATCCTCACGCCCAGTCAAAGCTGATACTACACCAAGGTTTACTTGAAAACCGGTAGAATAGATGAGAACTTCCTCTTTACCTACAAATTTTGCGAGACGTTGCTCGAGTTGTGTATGGAGATCAAGTGTACCGTTCAAGAAACGCGAACCGGCACAACCTGTACCATATTTTTTTGTTGCCTTAATAGCAGCTTCCTTGATTTTGGGGTGATTTGTCAAGCCTAAATAGCTATTAGAACCGAACATTAGCACTTTTTTACCATTTATCTTGACCACCGTATCTTGGTCGCTAGTTATTTCGCGAAAGTAAGGGTACACGCCCTTGGCTTTTGCCACTTGTGGCGCATCGTATTTCGCTAATTTTGTTTGTAATAACTTCATAGAATATTATTTTTATTCAACGCCCGAGAGCGCCAAAATTAGTTTTCCAAACGCAGTACAGCCGACAAAGTTAACCTTTTTATAGTTTTCAGACAAATATTCGCAACTATTTTTCATTATATTTTTTTAACTACCGCACTACAACACGACAGAGGGGCTTTTTTGTTGTTTTTACACTTATTAGGCAAGATATATAAAAAATATTTACGAACTTTGCGGTCTATATTATAAATATAATAGTGTTATATATGCAATTTACAGCACAACAGATAGCCTCATTTTTGGGCGGAGAGATTGTTGGTGATGCACTTGTCACTGTTGGCAACATAGCCAAGATTGAAGAGGGAGTACCGGGCACACTCACCTTTCTCTCCAATCCTCTTTATACACAATATATATATACCACACAATCAAGCATAGCACTGGTGCGTCGCGATTTTGAGCCTGAGCGCCCTATTACCCCCACCCTCATCAAGGTAGATGATCCATACACTTGTTTGACTCGTCTGCTAGAGCTTGTCAATCAAGCCACATCGGCCAAGAGTGGAATTGAAGAGCCGGTTCACATAGCTACTTCGGCACACATTGCATCGGAGAATGTGTATATCGGAGCTTTCTCCTATATAGGCGAGAGGGCAACAGTGGGTAACAATGCCAAGATATATCCACAAGTTTATATCGGAGATGATGTAACAATCGGTGATAATGTCACACTCTATCCGGGTGTCAAAATATATCACGGTTGCCGCATTGGCAACAACTGTATCATCCACGCAGGGGCTGTAATTGGTTCCGATGGATTTGGTTTTGCACCACAAGCCGATGGTACTTACAAGAAAATACCACAAATAGGCATCGTTATATTGGAAGACAATGTAGAGATAGGAGCCAATACAACCATCGACCGCGCTACAATGGGCGCAACTGTGATAAGAAAGGGCGTAAAACTCGACAATCTTGTACAGCTGGCTCACAATGTCGAGGTGGGCGAAAACACCGTAATGGCTGCACAAGTGGGCATTGCAGGCTCAACCAAGATTGGCGCACAATGTATGTTTGGAGGTCAAGTAGGTATAGCCGGTCACCGTCGTGTAGGCAACAAGGTGACCATTGGAGCACAAAGCGGTATCCCCAATGACGTGAAAGACGGTATGGAGGTAATGGGCTATCCGGCTGTTCCGAAGATTGATTTCGCTCGACAAACCGTACACATCAAGCGACTTGCCGAGATGAACAACACCATCAAGCAACTTCAGAAAGAGATTGAAATATTAAAAAACAACCATAAAACGGCGAACGAATAATTGAGAACAACCACACGTTCGTCTTATCTTATAAAACAAAAGAACAATGAAACAAAAAACATTGAAAGAGAGTTTTTCCGTTAGCGGAAAAGGACTACATACCGGAGTTGAGATAACAGCAACATTTATGCCTGCAGCAGAAAATACAGGCTATCGCATTCAACGTCTCGACCTGCCCGATCAACCCATCATCGACGCTGTTGCCGAAAACGTAATAGAGACAAGCCGTGGCACTGTATTGGGTCGCGGAGAAGTAAGAGTCAGCACCGTTGAACACGCATTGGCTGCACTCTATTGTGCCGACATTGACAACTGCCTCATCCAAGTCAATGCCCCCGAGCTTCCCATTCTCGATGGTAGTGCCATAGCATTTGCCAATGCCATAGAGGAGGTCGGCACAGAAGAACAAAAAGCCGAGAAAGACTACTTCATCATCAAGTCAAAAATCGAAGTAGTAGACGAAGAAACCGGCAGTTCTATTATTGTATTGCCCGATGACGAGTTCAGCATCAACACAATGATTGCATACAACTCACCCATACTTACCAACCAATATGCAGCTCTCGACCATATCACCAACTTCAAGGAGCAAATTGCCGCCAGTCGCACATTTGTCTTTGTCCGCGAGATAGAACCGCTAATGAAAAACGGTCTTATCAAGGGCGGTGATTTAGATAACGCCATCGTTATTTATGACAAAGAAATGACACAAAGCGAATTGGATAGCCTAGCCGACACATTGGGCGTAGAACATAAGAATGCCAACGAATTAGGCTACATCAACAACAAACCGCTTGTATACGAAAATGAGCCTGCCCGTCACAAATTGCTCGACATATTGGGAGATATAGCCCTTGTAGGTCGCCCCATACGTGGTCGCATCATTGCCACTCGTCCCGGTCACACCATCAACAACAAGTTTGCCCGTATCCTACGCAAAGAGATAAGCCGTCAAGACCTGCAAGCTCCTATCTACGACCCCAATAAAGTACCCTTGATGGATACCAACAAGATACGTTCACTACTCCCCCACCGCTATCCCTTCTTGCTCGTAGACAAGGTGATAGAGATAGGAGAAAAACACATTGTAGGTATCAAAAATGTTTCGGGCAATGAGCCATTCTTCCAAGGCCACTTCCCTCAAGAGCCTGTAATGCCCGGTGTTCTCATCGTAGAGGCTATGGCTCAAACCGGAGGTTTGTTGGTTCTCAACTCGGTAGAAGAACCCGAACGCTACTCTACATATTTTATGAAAATAGACAATGTAAAATTCCGCCAGAAAGTCGTTCCCGGAGACACTCTTGTTTTCCACCTCTCAATGATGACCGAGATGCGTCGTGGTTGCGCATATATGAAAGGTTATGCATTTGTAGGAGAGAAGATTGTCACCGAAGCCGAATTTATGGCACAAATAATTAAAAACAAATAACAAGTATAATGAACTCTCTATCTTACATTCATCCCAATGCCAAGATAGGGGAAAACGTTGAGATTGGCCCATTTGTCACTATCTATGATGACGTAGTGATAGGTGACGGTACACGTATTCATCCCAACGTAACCCTTTATCCCGGCGCACGTATCGGACGAAATTGCGAAATTTTTCCGGGCGTAACAGTTGCAGCTATTCCGCAAGACCTCAAATTTAAAGGCGAATACACGACCGCCGAGATAGGCGACAACACCACCCTGCGCGAATGTGTTACCGTACATCGCGGAACAGCAGCCAAAGGTCGCACCATTGTAGGTAATAACTGTCTCATAATGGCATACAGCCACGTAGCTCACGACTGCGAGCTAGGAAACAACATTATCATATCCAATTCCACACAGTTGGCCGGAGAAGTTGTCGTCGATGACTTCGCCGTACTGGGAGGAGGAACTTTGGTACATCAATTTACCCATATTGGTTCATACGTGATGATACAAGGCGGAACACCCGTTAACAAAGATGTTCCTCCTTATGTAATGGCAGCACGCACACCCGTATCATTTGCAGGGCTCAATATCGTAGGCCTTCGTCGTCGTGGATTTACCAATGAACAGATTACCGAAATTCAGGAAATATACCGCCACATTTTCAGTTCTGAAATGAATATGACCGAGGCAATCAATTACATCGAGAATAACATTGCCTCATCACCACATCGCGACTACATACTCTCATTTCTACGTAGCTCATCACGTGGCATAATCAAAGGGAATACCAAAGTTGAATAAATCGACAAAACAGACCGATTGACGTTCAAAACATCAATCATACCATCAACGAGGGTGCGTAAAGAATTATACGCACCCTCGTTGGGTTTAAACCCAACTGCAACGCAATTGCTAGAACCTGTATATTGCAACACGACATCACACCAAGCACCCTGCATCACCCCGCTCTCAGACACTGAAAAAGTTGCAACTTTTATGCAAAAATATTAGTATTCCACCCGTCAAAATTGCATAAAATAAACCTAATAAAACACATAAATTGTACTCCTAAGTGTAAAAATCTCGCGCATTCAGATGTATTTATCGCAAATCTACCGACCACAAAATCAAATATCATTATAAATTATCACTCGACAAGTCGCTGTCATACCATATCACAAGAAAAATCGAGCAGAAAAATAGAATATTAAAATCTTAAATGTTTAAAAATAAACAATTAGTATTATCTAAAAACTCCAAACGAATAGATTACAATTTCATTTTGCCAGCAAACAAGCCACCTAAACACTAACAAAAAGCCAACAACCTCGGATTAAAAGTCAATACCGCCATAGAGTGCAAACAAATTGGTAACGAGCAAACTTTATAGCGACGCATCACAATTATTAATTTCACTTATTTTAACAAACTAAAATATCACTATTTGCTATACATTAAATAAATTCGCAAACAAAATACAAAAGCAATTCAATTTTGCATAAATATACAAATAAACAATAACCAAATTCAGACCTTGATTTATGAGAAAAAAAATTACATTTTTAGGCTTAGCTCTAATGCTGGCAGTATCGGCATTTGCACAACAAGAATGCGAAGTAATATTTACCGGAACACCGTGGTTTACAATGGGTATATCGGGTAACGGTCGCTACATCGTAGGTACTCGTCAATACACCGAAGCCTATCGTTTCGACATCCAAGAAGAACGACTGATGGTGGTTCCCACCGAAGATGGTTACGATGATATGTGTTTCTCAGACGTAGCCGACGATGGTACAATAGTAGGTAAAGACCACGATCTACTTCCTGCCGTATTCGATGAAGAAACTCAAACTTGGAACAGACTTCCTTACCCTTATAATGCTATTACCGAAGGATATGCCAACGAAATCACTCCCGACGGAAGTGTCATTGTTGGTTTCATTATGGGTTCTATCGACACAGACAAGCCCTACACCGTATTCCCTTGTGTATGGCGTCGTCAAGCCGATGGCTCTTATGTGTACGAAGAACTTCCCAACCCCGAGACAGACTTCTTTGGCACCAAGACTCAATTTATTTCAACTCGTACAATCTCGGCCGATGGCAATACTGTAGTGGGTGTATGGGTAGAAAAGAAGGGTCGCTACTATCAACCCATCGTATACCATTACAATGGTAGTGAATGGACTTACGACATTCCTTTCTTTGACCTCACATTCAACGGAAATGAAATCTACAACAAATGGATGGCTCAAGAACCCAATATGTACGACTACATTACAGTTCCTCCCGGTGATCCCGAGTACATATATCAAGTAGAAGACTACCAAATGGTTTTTGCCGAGTGGCAATACAACTTCTGGACTGAATGGAAAACAGGTTTTGAAGTAACTTCAGTTCCCGTTGTTATGAGTACAAACGGCAAATGGTTGGCTCCTATGGCTACAGAAACCACATATGGATGGGAGCCCGGATACCTTTCTATCGAAAAGACCAGTGTTCACAGTTACCCCGTACTTTACAACCTTGAGACAGGCGAACTTATCAAATTTGAAAATCTCAATGGTGGCGAGGCTTGGTATACTTACGGTGTATCGAACGATGGCGATATGATTTCGAGCGACGGTTATAACTTCTACCTCCGTCCTGCCGACAGCAACGAAGCTTTCGAATTATCAGACTGGCTTAAAAATGAATACGATTTCGACCTTTGGTCATATCTCCCCTCCAACACCGAATATGTAGAGTGCAGCACAATAGCTCCCGATATGACAGTACTCGTAGGCGTATATCGCTCGGTGACTCCCGACGGCGAGTTGGATAACAAAGAGGTATTCTGCGTGAAACTACCCGGCTTTATGAGTAGCATCAAACAAACACTCGACACCCCTAGAAACAAAGATATCGTAATGGCCGGCAACGAATTGCGCTTTGGTAGCGAAGCCAATAATATCACCATCTACGATATGTGTGGAAAAGTTGTTATGTCGCACAATGGCAACACACAATCACTCGACGTGACAGACCTTTCTAAGGGCATTTATGTAGTTACTGCCGAGATGAATGGAACTATGGAAACAGGTAAAGTTTATAAAAACCAACTCTAAAAATTATAAACATTCACATAACAATGAAAAAGATATTTTTCACACTGCTTTTGACAGCGATGGTTTCAGCCATCAGCGCACGTCAAATACAAATGATACCAGCGCAAGCCACAGCACTGCAAACATCGACAACCGAAGAATTATCAATGGAATTTGGTTATTGCGGTGAGTTGGAAAAAACTATCGGTTGGGGTGCAGCCGGTACTGTTCGCGCCGTTATTGAAATTCCTGCCGAAATAGCCACCAAATATCAAGGTACTAAAATAACCAAGTTATTGGCCGGTCTTGGAAACGATGCCGGATTTGACTCCAAAGTTATCATTATGAACTCATTGGATGATACCGAGTTGGCATATTCTCAAGATGCTACCTTTAAGGCTAACGAATGGAACGAAATAGAACTTACCACTCCCTACACATTGGACGGAAAAGCATTCTACATCGGATATGAACTCACAATAAGCAGTTCAAAGAGCTATCCCGTAGGTGTTGATGCCGAAAATGCTGTTCCTCAAGGTGACCTTTGCGCTATGTACGACACAGCTTCTGAAAAATGGGTGTGGGAACACTTAGCCGAGTACGGATTTGGCAACAACTGTATCAAAGTCATTCTTACAGGCGATAATCTGCCTAAATACGATTTGGCATTTGATGGTGTAACTATCAAAGAGTATGTTCGCACAGGCGAGCCTTTCTCTATTGTGGGTACTGTTGAAAATCTTGCCGCACTCGACATCAATACATTCGATATTACCTATCAAATAGGAGATGCCGAGCCTGTTGTATGCACCATCAATACTACTGTAGCCAGAACATCAACTGCCAAATTCAGCATCGACAATATCGTTATTGCTGAGGATGGCGAATACGAAGTAAAACTTGAGATTTCGAGCATTGAGGGTCATAGCGACGAAAATCCCGCCAACAATACCTATGCTAAAACAATAAACAGTATGTCAAACCTTGTAGCTCGCAAGGTTCTCATCGAAGAGTTCTCGACAACTCAATGCGGTAACTGTCCACGTGCCCACACAATGATGAAAGAGATTACCGAAGGTCGTGATGATATTGCCCTTGTAATACACCACGCAGGATACGGTCAAGACAACTACACCATCACGGCATCGCGCAACTACCTCAACTTTTATAACGGTAGCACATACGCTCCTGCTATGATGATAGACCGTCGCAATCTCGGTGAACAAGGTGCTCAAGGATACGTTGGCTCAGAAATAGGAGCTGCACCCGGTCCGGTATTTATGGTAGGCACACAAGACGAAGTAGAAGACCTTATCAACTATTGCTTTGACCAACCGGCATTCATTACAGTTAACATCGAAGACAGCTATAATGAAGAGACTCGCGAACTTACAGTGAGAGTATATGGCGAAACTGTAATAGACTTTGAAGTAGCACCATACATCAACATATTCCTCACCGAGAGTGGTATGGTCAACTACCAAAACGGAGGTGGTAATAACTACGTTCATAACCACGCTATCCGAGCTACAATGACTAGTACTTGGGGCGATGAACTTACTTTCACCGACAAGAAGTATGACGTTACATACACGTATAAACTCAACGACAAGTGGTTGCCCGAGAATATGAGCATTATAGCCTTTGTTGCCAAATACGACAGTCAGAACGTAAACAACTGCGAGGTATATAATACAGATTGGAAAAATACCGAATACGGTGCAGGGGTTGACAACATTACCAACGACAACTGCAACGTTTGGGCAGCCAACGGCCATATATACTTGAATGGCTCGTACGAGACAGCCGAAATATTCAGCCTCGACGGACGCTTGGTAAAACAAATCGAAAATACAACTAGCGTTGAAATGGAAAATGCGGGTATATATCTCGTAAGAGTTGACAACCGCACTTTCAAAGTAATAGTAAAATAGTTAATTCTATACAACTGACCCAACACCATAAAAGATTGTTGGGTCAGTTGTTCATTTAATAATCCCTAACCCTCAACACAATGAAAAAAAGCCTACTTACGTTACTCATTTGTTTGTTTGCATCGACAGCATTTGCCCAAACAGGAACAGAGCAACTTTCTCACGTAAAGAAAATTCGCCACACAATGTTCCCTCTTGACGATACAATGACTCAATGGGAAACTCGTTTAGACGATCAGAACATTACCCACTACTTCTACGACATCAACGGCAACATTGTGCTAAAACGCACACGCATCTATAATGCAGCCCAATCGACAAGCTACGTTTCATACAAATACAACGAGCAAAACCAACTTATTGAACAAATAGAAGGTACAAACCGCTATGTCTACACATACAATGCCAACGGAGAAGCTGAGAAACGTGAAAAATACGACTATACAGGTGGCATTGTTGAAACCTGCACATACGAATACACTGACAACCTGCTCACAAGCGAAACCGTATACGGATCAGCCGGCAATGTTTCGTATTCATACGTATATATATATGATAACGGTCGTATTATGTCACGCGAAAGATATAACTCCAGTGGCAAAATGAACAACAACTATGTATATACTTACAACGACAAGAATCAGCTCATAGAGGAAAACGACTATACTATTTCTACATCAAATAGCTCATTAGGTATGATACGCGATGCAACTCGTATCGTACACACATACGACGAATCAGATCGCCTCTACACTTCTACCACACAAACCGCGATAATAGAAACCGGCACATTCGAAATTATAGGATGGAATGAGAAAGATCGTTACATCTCATTCTACGAAGGTAACACCGACAAGAAAATACGTGAGGAATATCATCGATGGAGTTCTACAACAGAACAATATGAAATACACGAGCACGACGATTATACTTATAGCAGTCGTTACGGTGCTGATTATATCCCCAACAATATCACTTTCACACCGGGCAATATTACATCAATTATTATGAGTCTCGAAAAGCCTACCAACACAACAGGACTTTCGGGATATCGTGTGATTGCCGACAATGTGTTGATAGATTCACTCTTCACAACCGAACGTTTCGAAATCGAAAAACAAACCAAAGGTACACACACCTATCGTGTGATGGCAGTGTACGACACTATCGCATCGACCGTTTCATCTGAACTTACACACGTTATTGATGTAAAACTCCCCGCGCCTAGCAACGCTGAGGTTATCAATCAATCATACTCATCACAATGGGCAGTTACATTCTCTTTCACACCTCCTACAGTGCCTAGCGGTATCACACTGACCGGTTATCGCTTCAAACTTACCGGTGGTAACGGTGGCACTTCCGGCACTGCCGACGCCGATGCGAACAAGATTTCGTTCAACTTATGGCCCGATACCCGAAACAATGAGAACAACTTGTGTACTATCGACCTCTACGCAGTATATACCGAGGGCGAATCAGAAGCATATACATTCCAAATAGACCTTCGTGACACAAACCATCAAATCATAACCAAATGGCTCAACGAACGTTCGGAGCATACCGACGGCATTGGTACCATCCTCAACAGCAATCACTACTACTACACTTCGAGCTACGGCAACGAGTTGTTGGTATCAAACGTTGAATATGACGCCAATTTCGAGCCCTCATTCCGTTACACCACTGTCGAAGCAGTCGACTACATTGATAAATGGAATGCCGAGACTATGCAATGGGATAAATATATCATCAAAGAAGCCGGTCGAGATGGTGATAGCTATGAATGGTACGACAGCGAAACCACTAAAGTGTATGACGAAACATTGGGACAATACGTAGCCACAGAGATAGTAAAAGTATTCTGCTATCTCAATTCTTCGTACAAAACCATAGTTGCAAACACTTCAACATACAGCATCGATAATGGTGTACAAACATTGACTAAATATGTTACTCACTACACTTCGAGCGACCAATCTCTCTCGGTAGACACTATCTACGATGTTGATAAAACTACCATAAAGGGTCTTGTTGAATATAACTATATCATAAAATTGAACTCTTGGGGTAGCGTAGAATCAAAGACGCTTACATCAAAAGTCACTTATCGCTACGAGAATGGTTCTTTTGTTAAAACCGAAATTGAAGAACACAATCGCAACACAGATACAGGTCTTATAGAATCAATATTTACATACCAAGTAGATGGCGATAACAAGACCCTCACAGATGCTGTAAGATACTATGCATCGAAGGAATATGGTGCCGCCAAGATACCTACTAATGTTACTTTCAAAGACAACACACTCAAATGGAAGGCTCCTAGCAACCCATATATGGTTCCAACCGGTTACCGCGTATTTATCAACAACGTTACTTATACCAACGTATTTGATGGTACCGAAGTAACAATCGAGGGCATACCTTCAGGTAAATATACATTTACAGTTATGTCATTGTACAATGGCTCGGAGTCGAACTACACCGCATCGGTAGAGGCTACTGTGGTAAATAAGGCTACATTTACACCTACCTCGGTTACTCCCGACGTGTATGATGCCGAGTTGGATAACAGCGTTGCAGCCCTCAATGAGGTAGTTCTATACTTCCCCTCTGCTATTGCAGAGACAAGAGCTGATGTTCAAGCCACACTCAACTCTCGTTTCGGTTCTGTTGGAGAAGTTGCAACTACTACCATCTCTCACAATGCAACGTCTATAACTTTCACAATGCCCGAAAACCTTGAAAACGGAATGTACTTCCTTGATATACCCGAAGGTTTGATTATTGCAGCTGATGGCACATACAACCCCGCATTGAGCTATACATTCGTACTGCAACTACCTCTCACATACGACCTACCGGCTCCTACTGTTACACCTGCTGCCGGTGAGATAGACACTCAAGTGGGTCTTGAGGTATTCACGCTCACATTCGACCGCGATGTGTATGCTCTCGAATCAACAATCGGAGTTACCGGAACAGCTTATATGATTGAAACAAAGAGCAACACTCGCACCGAGGCTACTATCGATATCGAAGGTTACGACTACACAACTTGGAATGTCACATTGGCCGAGAGAGTGAACGCCATCGGTGAGTATCGTTTGGTAATCCCCGCTGCTACTTTTGGCGATGTTGTAGCTTCTTCTTCAGCTTGGACTGGTGCTTTCGAATCGGGCAAGGTAAATGCCGAACTTACTTTCACATACAGCATTGCCGATCTCGGTGTTGAAGGTATCGAACAAGACGTAGTTATACGTGTTGTAAATCGCAACATCATCGCCCCCGCTTCGGCCAAAGTATATAATGTACAAGGCTATGAAGTAGGTAAAGAAAACGTAGCACCCGGCGTGTATATGGTTGTATACAACAACAATGTAACTAAAGTACACGTTAGATAATCTACATAAGAAATAATGCTAAAAGAGAGTGCGCCCCAATAAGCGCACTCTCTTTGTATAAATTAAGCCCCGAAAATTGCATATTTGATTTTTTGGTGCGATATTTGCATATAGACTTAATTCTTACAAAAATGGAAATAAAGATAACAGACAAAATCAAATATATCGGTGTTGATGATACCGATATTGACCTCTTTGAGAGCCAATATGTAGTACCCAACGGTATATCATACAACTCATATCTTATTCTTGATGAGAAGATAGCCATTATGGATACCGTAGATTATCGCAAACACCAAGAGTGGCTGGAAAACCTTGATAAGGCATTGGATGGACGCACGCCCCAATACCTCATCGTACAACATATGGAACCCGACCACGCCGGTAGTATTGCCGAGACAATAGCACGCTATCCCGACATCAAGATTGTAGCATCTACTCGCGCAGTGGGTATGCTTCCTCAATTCTTTGAGGACACCGACTTTAGCAACAATACTATCGCTGTAAAAGAAGGTGATACACTCGAACTAGGCACACACACTTTGCAATTCTTTATGGCTCCTATGGTACACTGGCCTGAGGTAATGGTTACTTACGACCAAGCCGACAAGGTACTCTTTGCAGCCGACGGATTTGGCAAATTCGGTGCTTTGTGTCACGACGAAGATTGGGCTTGCGAAGCACGTCGCTACTACTTCAACATCTGCGGTAAATACGGAGGCCCTGTACAAGCCCTACTCAAAAAGGCTGCCACACTCGACATCGCTTGCATCTGCCCCTTGCACGGCCCCATCTTGAAAGAGAACCTTGGCTATTACATCGGATTGTACGACACGTGGAGCAAGTATGATGTAGAAACCGATGGTGTTCTTGTAGCTTATGCTTCTATTCACGGAGGAACAGCAGTAGCAGCTCACCGTATGGCCGAGATATTGCGTGCCAAAGGCGCTCCCAAAGTAACCGTAACCGACCTTTGTCGTGATGATATGGCCGAAGCCATCGAAGATGCTTTCCGTATGGGTAAACTTATCGTTGCAGCAGCTTCATACGATGCCGGTGTATTCCCTGCAATGCACGACTTCCTACACCACTTACAAATCAAAACATACCAACGTCGTCGCGTAGGTATCATTGAGAATGGTTCGTGGGCGCCTTGTGCCGGTCGTGTTATGCGCGAGATGCTTTCGGAAATGAAGGATATAGAAATTGTTGAACCAATGGTGACTATTCGTTCTCGTATGAAACAAGCCGACATCCCGGCTCTTGAAGCATTGGCCGACGCTATATTAGCATAAGAGAATACCATCAATAGGAAACCAAAGGGCTGACTCATCATTAAGATGCTGTCGGCCCTTTACTTTATTACCATTTACTCATTATGATTCACCGGCCTCATTCCATTGATATATAACCTGATCATATATAATGGGAATATCTTCGGGATTGACACCTGTGCGTATAAGATCCTGAATATCTTGGTTAAAATTATTGGTAAATCTACCTGTATCGTTATTATCTGACCTTATACTATCTATATATAACTCTATCGCCTTCTTTATATTCTTCATAGCCAATTGTGTATGACCGGCATTGAGGAAATCAAGAGCATTGGGCTTATCGGACAATATTTTCTCGTAGTAATTATAGGCTTGCTCGGTCTTACCAGCCAAGAAAGAACACCACGCAATAGGCCTACGCGCTTTGGTTCCTTTGGTATCAAGAAAATCTACCTTGAAATAATATTGTAGAGCTTTATCATACTGCTTTTGCTCCAAATAACAGTGCCCTATATTGAGGTTTATAGAAATATTGTCGGGGGCAAGCTCACAAGCACGCATAAAGTAATCAAGTGCAATCTCATTTTTCTTCATATTGCGGTAACATATCGCAATATGCTGCAATATCCACATATTTTCGGGCTTTATCAAGTCGGCTTTGAGGTAGCATTCAAGAGCCTCCTCATAGTTACCTAACGATTGGTGGCAATATCCACACTTTTGGTAAAGCTGACTATCGGTATAGTTGTCGCGCGCTAATATCGAATAGATATATATTGCATCCTTGTAATACTGATTCTTAAAAAAGTATTCGCTCAGTATTTTCAATAATTTCTCATCATTGGTTACAGTAGAAAACTCATCTATCTGCATCAGATGCTCTATGGGCATAGAAAAAATATCATAGAACTCGTTGCGACGCGGATACAATTTATGAAAACGATATAAATCTTGAATATATCTGTTAGATATATTTTCTCGCTCCTTGCTTTGACGATACAGCTCGGCTTGGGCTTCTTCTTGCATAGCCCTATTTTCGGAACCGAACTGCGAGGCCATCATCTTGCGTTGTGAATCGGGAACCTGCGAGAGCGACAAACAAAATGAATATTTATCACTATTACAAAGAAAACCTGATGAACGCAACATTGCAGAGAAATTGGCCCCCCACTCTTTATCGCCCCATATCTCACTAATGGCTGTATGATTGGTCATAAAAGGCAAGAACCAATTGGATATATTGCTAAAGAACGGAAATCCTTTGAGATGTGAGAATGTACTCATAAACACATCAGCACCTTGTCGTTGCAAGTCGTTCAACTCCATCAAATTTTCCGATATACCGGTTGTATCGAGCAATTCCTGCCACTCGGGATTTCCCTCCAGCGCATCAATCTCACTGAGGGCATCATCTTCTTTGATTTTTTTATATAAGTCAGGGCTGATTTTCATCATTTTGGGCAATAACTCCTCGGTCATCTTACGCGCTATCTTTTCCGTATCGCGTGTACGTATAAATTGGAAAAGTATATTACGAGTGTCGGTTGTAAATCGCGAATCATCGAGCAATAGACTTATACGGCTACGTATCTTATCGTACAGATGCAACCTAGAGTGATAACGCAACGTTGTGATAATTATACCACACAGAGCCCTTATCTGCACTTCACTACTATCGTGATGCGTGTAGGCATCGATAAGAATGTCTAACTTCTCATCATCAAAACAATGTATAAGATTGAGAGAAAGAGCCGATGTCATAAGAGCAACCACCGACTCGGGCAAATGATGAGGCTGAAATATCTCGCGCAAGGCAGCATAATCTTGAGGCTCGGCGGGATAATTAGTCCATATAAGGTTAAACATCTCGTCGGCTAGCCGCTCCACCTCTTTACGTTTATTATTGACTGCATTATTTTCCGGAATAAGCTCGCATAATGAAAGTTCATTTACACTATTATCCAAAGCCCACAAGACCTTGGGCAAGGAACGATCTTCTTTGGCAAGAAAACGCTTAAGTCCATAGTACTTGGTCATTGCATTGACTGTCTGCATCTTCTCACAGATAGTATCGGTCAATGTATAGGTTTGGGTAAGTAAATGATTATATACCTGAGTACGCCCCGGATCTTCTACACCATCCAGCATATATTGTATCATATATCGGTAAGATGTTTCCAATTCATTCAGTTGTTGGTTAGTATTCCACTCTTGCAAGTTGTTGGCAAGGGTTCGTAATCGAGCAAAAGCCTCTTGCAAGTGGCGGTGTAATAATGACTCATATATATTATGCTGCATATCTGCAATTTGCTGAGAAGTCATAGCTTTCGTTTCTTGTTGTTATAACCTACAATGCCGCCATAGTGTTTGATGCCGACAGCGATAGTGTGATGAAGATGATAAATATTTAGCACTTTTGTGTTGTAAAGGTAATGAATTTCTAAAAAATCACTATCTTTACAACCT
The DNA here is from genome assembly GCA_937891845.1 of uncultured Porphyromonadaceae bacterium. Classification (GTDB taxonomy): domain Bacteria; phylum Bacteroidota; class Bacteroidia; order Bacteroidales; family Barnesiellaceae_A; genus Barnesiella_A. The sequence continues at coordinate 80,841 of CALATP010000023.1, forward strand.
ACAAAAAAGAAATAATTATGTTTTCAGGAATAGTTGAAGAAGCTGCTAATGTTGTAGCATTACGTGCCGAACAAGGCAATTTACATCTGACACTCAGTTGCTCGTTTGTCAACGAGTTGAAAATAGATCAAAGCGTGTCGCACAATGGTGTGTGTCTCACTGTGGTAAGTATTGATAATGACACCTATACGGTAACAGCCATAAAAGAGACTTTGGAACGTTCCAATCTGGGACTATTGAAGGTTGGCGATAAAGTTAACTTGGAGCGCAGTATGGTAATGAATGGTCGTCTTGACGGTCACATCGTACAAGGTCACGTAGACCAAACAGCGGTGTGTAAAGAAGTACGTGAAGCCGATGGTAGTTGGTATTATACCTTTGAATACGAACTTGACCGTGAAATGGCTCGTCGCGGATACTTTACAGTAGATAAAGGCTCGGTAACTGTCAACGGAGTGAGTCTCACTGTATGCAATCCCACCGACAATACTTTCCAAGTAGCAATCATTCCTTACACTCACGACAATACCAATTTCTGCCAGATTGAGGTCGGAACCGTTGTAAATATAGAGTTTGATATTATCGGCAAATACTTGTCACGGATGATGCATTTTGCCGAATAAAAAGAAGATGGTATGAATAGTTTTTTGGATTTGGCACGTCAACGTCAAAGTGACCGTGCTTTCGATGCAAATCGGCCTATCGAACCGGAAAAGATAGCTCGCATTCTTGAGGCTGCTCAACTTGCGCCATCGGCTTGCAATGCGCAACCATACAGAATGATTGTTGTAGATGAGCCGGAATTGAAAAACAAGGTTGCCGACACAACATCTTCCAAAGTATTGGGTATGAACCACTTTACCAAACAGGCTCCTGTCCATATCGTTATCGTCGAAGAAAATCCCAACTTCACATCGGGCATAGGAGGTGTGGTCAAAGATAAGCACTTCCCGTACATCGATATTGGCATTGTAGCGGCACACATCACCCTAGCTGCTGCCGACGAAGGTTTGGGATCGTGCATATTGGGTTGGTTTGATGAGAAGAAACTCCGTTCACTACTCAACATTCCGGCTCGCAAGCGCATCCTGCTTGATGTTGTTGTCGGATACTCTACTCAACCTCTACGTGAAAAGAAACGTAAGAGCGAAGACAAAGTGGTTGGTCACAACAAATATTAAAAAAATATATTGTTAATATGCGTCTCCCTATTGTCATTTTCATTACTATCCTCCCGTGCATTGTATATGCGCAGAGCCATCGTTATGAAAGACAACGCAGTGCTATGTCAAGAATACATTCGGCTGCAACCTCCGACGCCCCGATACAACCTACATTATCATCTCCGCAGATAGTTGACTCTATACTCACTCCGGAGATTCCCTTTACATCAATGGCCGTGTCGATGCACGGATATAGCAAGAAGTTGCGTGATGCCAAAGAGTCTTTTATATTACGCAATGAAACTTGTTGCTATCGCATATCACGCGTATTATTGCGTATTGTTTATATCGATGCCAATGGGAATAAAATAACTGAACGTGACGAACTGGTTGAATGTGATATTGCTCCCGGTGCAACTCAAGAATTGAAAATAAAAAGTTTTGACAAAGAAAAACTTTATTACTACTACACCACACCACCACAACGCGCCAATGGGAAAGCATATATGATACAATATAACGTATTGCGATATGATATTGTTGTAGAATAAGAAATACAATCATACAGAGAAACAAAAATGGCTGCGAATGCAGCCATTTTTGTTATGTAAAGCTATACAGCTTAATAAAGTATTGGGGCACATTGGCCATAACTTCGCTGTCCGGAAACCTGTGACTACTCTTCATTCGAGGCCTTTCCCAAGCAGGCAAGAATACCACCATCGACATATACGACCTGACCTGTAACAAAATCGGATGCCGAAGATGCCAAGAAAATAATGGTACCGCCTAAATCCTCGGGATTACCCCAACGGCCGGCCGGAGTACGCTTGATAATAAACTCATTGAATGGATGACCATCGACACGTATAGGAGCTGTTTGCGAAGTAGCAAAATATCCCGGGCCTATACCATTAACTTGTATATTAAATCTAGCCCATTCTGTTGCCATATTTTTGGTAAGCATTTTCAATCCGCCCTTCGCGGCAGCATAGGCTGTAACAGTATCACGAGCCACCTCACTCATCATAGAGCATACGTTGATAATCTTTCCTCCACCTCGCTCACACATTCCCTCAAATACGGCTTTTGACATAATAAAGGGGGATGTAAGATCCGTTGTTATCACCTCCTCAAACTCGCTCACACTCATATTTTGTGAAGGGATACGCTTGATGATACCCGCATTGTTTACCAAAATATCAATAATACCTACCTCCTTGCGAATTGTGTCAACAAGCCGGATAGCCTCTTCTTCGTGATTGACATTACATACATAGCCTTTCACCGACAATCCCATCGAGGCATATTCTTGAATGGCAGCATCTATTCTTTCTTGCGAACGGCCACAAATAGTAACTGTGGCACCGGCCTTACCCAATGCAGTAGCCATAGCCATTCCCAACCCGTGGGTTGCACCGGTTACAAGGGCAACGCTACCGGTGAGGTCAAAAAGTTTCATTCCTTCCAACATAATTTTGTCCTCCTATTATCTCATTTCGGTAGGTGCAGCAGTATCCATATCACCATAGTCGAGATTTTCACCTGCCATACCCCATATAAAAGTGTAGTTGCTTGTTGCACAAGCCGAGTGAATACTCCATACAGGAGAGATAACTGCATCTTCGTTTTTCATCCATATATGGCGCGTTTCCTGCATTTCTCCCATAAAGTGACATACAGCATTTCCTTCAGGAACTTCAAAATAGAAATATGCCTCCATACGGCGGTCGTGAGTATGCGCCGGCATTGTATTCCACACACTACCGGGTTTCAATTCGGTCATACCCATCTGTAATTGGCAAGTAGGCAACACACGTCCTACTATCATCTGGTTGATAGTACGGTGATTTGAAGTCTCCAAGCTTCCTAATGTAAACACATTGGCCTCGGCTTTTGTGATTTTTTTATCGGGATATGTAGTATGAGCAGGAGCAGAGTTGAAATAGAAATGAGCCGGATGGGCAGGATCTTTACTGGCAAAAATAGGATTTCGATCACCTTTACCTAAGTATAGCACTTCCTTATATCCCAATTCGTATACCACACCATCTATCTCTACTGTACCATCACCACCAACATTGAAAATACCCAATTCGCGACGATGCAGGAAAAATGGTGCTTTCAAGGGGTCGATAGGAGTCAACTCCAACTTTTCGTTTACAGGAACTGCTCCACCTACAACCAATCGATCGTACATAGTATAAACCATATTTATCTCGTCGGCCACCATAAGATTTTCTATAAGAAAATCCTTTCGCAAACGTGCAGTATCATATTGTTTTGCATCGGCTGGGTGTGCGGCATAACGCACTTCGTAGTTTATTTTCATATTCCAAGTTTTTCGTTTAAGTTATTTACTATCACTATAAGAATTATTGTTTCAGTTGTTGTATTGTGTCGAGACACTCACGACACAAAGAAGTTATTTCATCCCACTCTCCGGCAGCAATAACTTCTTTAGGGAAAAGTTTTGAACCCATACCCACACAAGTAACACCGGCTTTAATCCAGGCGGTAAGACTTTCGGTTGTAGGCTCAACACCACCCGTCACCATCAACATTGACCAGGGCATCGGAGCCTTGATATTCTTTACAAAAGAAGGGCCTCCGACATTTCCGGCAGGGAATACCTTACACACAACGCACCCCTTTTCTTGCGCATCGTTTATTTCACTTACCGACCCGCAACCGGGGATATAAGGCACAAGACGGCGGTTGCACACTTTACATATTTCGGGATTAAAACAAGGTCCTACCACAAAGTTGGCTCCCAATTGTAGGTAAAGAGCTGCAGTTGCAGGATCTACAATTGAACCAATACCAACAATCATTTCGGGGCATTCGTTAGCGGCATATTTAACCAACTCGGCAAACACTTCTTGTGCAAAATCGCCTCGATTGGTAAACTCAAAAGCACGAACACCTCCGTCATAACAAGCCTTCAGTACCTTCTTGGCAACTTCGGCATCACTATGATAGAATACAGGTACCATACCGGTATTTCCCATTACTGTGATGCTGTGAATAATATTAAATCGAGCCATAATAATGTTGATTTTTATAATTACCGGGGGTCATCGAGACACTCGTCCCGAACCATCACCCCCCATTAGTTTTTCAACCTCTTCAACGGTCACTTGGTTAAAGTCTCCATATATTGTGTGCTTGAGGCAAGAGGCTGCCACAGCAAAATCCAATGCTTTTTGGTCATCTTCCATATAGGTATTTAATCCATATATAAGACCTCCCATAAAAGAGTCTCCGCCTCCTACACGATCGACAATGTGAGAAATATCATAACGACGTGAAATTTTGAGAGAGCCATCCGAATAGAGAACTCCGCCCCAAGTATTATGATTGGCATTGATAGAACCTCGCAAAGTGATAATAACCTTTTTAATGCGAGGAAAACGAGTCATAAGCTGTGTACAAACACTCTCAAACTCGGCAGAGTTTACCTCTCCGGCAGTTTGTGTTACATCAAAACCTTCGGGCTTTATACCAAACACCTTCTCGGCATCTTCTTCATTACCCAATACAATATCACAACCTGCAACTAAATCGGGCATTACTTCAGAGGCTTTTTTACCATACTTCCACAGGTTTTTACGATAATTCAAGTCACACGAAACAGTTACACCCATTTCGTTAGCTACTCTAATGGCTTCCAGACACACCAGCGCAGCTCCTTCCGATATAGCAGGGGTAATACCGGTCCAGTGAAACCATTTGGCATCTTTAAATACCTCTTTCCAATCTATCATCCCGGGTTGTATTTCTGCTATTGAAGAGTGAGCTCGGTCATAAATTACCTTGCTAGGACGCGCAACAGCTCCTGTTTCAAGGAAATAAATACCCACGCGATCTCCACCGTAAATAATACGATCAACACCAACACCATATTTACGCAAGTCCATTACACACGAGCGTGCTATATCATTATGAGGCAATCTTGTAACAAATTCACACTCCATTCCATAGTTGGCCAACGATACAGCCACATTGGCCTCTCCTCCTCCAAAGGTTGCGTTGAAAGAGTTAGCTTGATTAAATCGCAAATAATCGGGGGTTGCCAAGCGCAACATAATTTCACCGAAAGTAATGATTTTGTTTTTCATATAGCGTTATTTGAAGGATAGTATTTAAGGTAATATAGCAACAACAATTTATACAAGTTGTCTATTTGCAAAGTTAAGCCAATACTAACATCACTGTTCAAAAAAACGGGCAAATTTTATGTACTATCTTCACAGAAAGATTTGCAAATTAAAATTTTTTTCTTTACTTTGCTCCGAAAAATCATACAAAGTAATACATTTCAATATATGAAACCTGCGTTAAGAAGTTTCTCATTCCACCCCGAACGTTCTTTTTTGGTACGCAAGGATACAGGTGCTCCTGTATACAGTATGTGGCATCAGCACAACGAAATTGAACTATTTCTTGTGCGTGGAGGTCAGGGAGGAATGATGATAGGCGACCACGAAATACCCATTGAAGGCTCTTGCCAAATGCTCATCCTGGGTGCAAATCTTCCTCACACAATGTCATACGGAAACAGACCGGGAGAAAAAGAAGTAGAAGCTATTGTTGTTCACTTCTCGCCAACGGTTTTTGGCGCTTTTTTTGAGCTGCCTGAGATGACTTCCATTCGCAATATGCTCAAGAGTGCCGAACGAGGTTTATATATAAAGGGCGAAACACTCAAAATGATGGAGCAAGAGATGTTTAACCTTGTGAATGACGATCCTGCTCACAGTATGATGCGCTTGTTGCAAATACTTCTCAATGTCGCCACGTCTCAAGAGTATGACTTTGTTGCCAGTCAAGGATACACATTAACTCACTCGCGCGAAACAGACTCCTCGAGAATGAATAAGATTTATACTTTCGTACTCGAAAACTATCACCGAGACATTTCGGTACAAGAAGTTGCCGATATAATTCACTTCGCCAAAGGCTCATTCTGTAGATACTTCAAACAAAGAACAGGAAAAACCTTTATGGACTTTCTCATTGAAGTGCGCATAGGAAACGCTTGCAAGTTACTTATGGAGGACGAAATGAACATCAATGAGATAGCATACGCTTGCGGATATAACAACATATCAAACTTTTTCCATCAGTTCAAAGCTCTGAAAGGATGCAGCCCAAGCCGCTATCAGAAGTACTACTTTGGGTACACACGCAACGAAGAAGAGTAAAAAACTTTATACAATAATATTAAAACGCTCATAAGGGTAATCTTATGAGCGTTTTTTATTTACACATAAATAACAAATTGGGGAATAAATTATTCTGGCACAGTATATTCATACCATTTGCACGCAGGAAATCGCCTTTCTTTTTTGAATTCATTTATTGCTTTCGATAGAAAATATTCCTCTCTTATTTTGACCTTTTTGAGGTCATCTCCAAGATGGTCATACATTTCCTTATATGTCATTGTTGAGAGTAGCATGGCAATTATATGTTAGCATTTTTTAATCCACTATTCCAATGCCCTTTACACATTAATATATACGAAGGACCATACGTTCTTCTTCTTCGAAACTCCACTGGACTTGCCAAACTCTACCATCGACCTTATCTAAAAGGATGAAATTATGGGTATTTTTTGTAGGATATAATTCAAATCTATTTGGCTTAGTATTTTCATCATATGACAGGTCTAAATCACTTAATACACTTTGAAATCTGTATTCAAATCCTTGTGTACTATATTGCACTTGCCATAATCTACCAGTCCTTGTATCCAACTTAATAAAGTTCCACATATTTTCTGTTGGATATAATTTATAATTTTCTTCACTTCTTGTATTTGATGCTACAAGAGTAAGAATTTCTTTTTCACTCAATGTTGTCTGTAAAGAATCTGCTTCAATTTCTTGAGCAAATGCGAATTCTTGTCCTGATATTATTATGGCAAATAAAATGAACAATAGTTTTTTCATATTTGTATTTGTGTTTTAGTTAATAGATTCTCAAATTCATTGTAAAGTTAATTAAAATTTATCAAATTAAGGTGACATAACTAAGATATTTAAAATGTGATTCCCACCGGATGGATGCTGTGCGTGGTAGTGATGTCCTGGCTGTTTGCCGGTTTACTTGTACGGTAGGGAGTGTAGTTGGTGCTTGTGCGGGGTGTGGTGTGTTGATTTGTGTGGTGCGTTTATTGCGAGGGATGGATGGCTGTTGGAGTGGTGTATGGGGTTTGGTGTGGGTGTGTATATAAAAAACTTCGCCTCGGCAACTTTTGTTGTCGAGGCGATTTAAGTGGC